>NZ_PYBW01000419.1 GCF_003205575.1 Streptomyces tateyamensis | reverse complement strand
CGCTCGGCGCGTTGACGGTGCGCCGGTTCGGGCCGACGGTGTGAGGGCGAGGCGGGCGAGGGCGCCTCGCGTGAAGGGGCAGCGGCTGGGGGCGCCCCGGGGGACGCCGTGCCAGGGGGCGGCCCGCCCGCTGACGGTGCGGCGGCTCGCCCCGGCAGCGCAGCGCCGGGCGGTCCGGCAACACCGAGGGCGAGCCGGGGGCGCTCTCGGTGAAGCCCGCGTCCCGGACCAGCGGCAGACGGCCGCCGGG
>NZ_PYBW01000418.1 GCF_003205575.1 Streptomyces tateyamensis | reverse complement strand
GAGCCGGGGTAAGCCGCGGAAGGCGCCGTAGCGGTAGCGCACCAGGCTCCCCGGCCGATGCGGACGTTCGCACAGGGTGCCCGCCCCCGGTAGCTGCGGGGTCCCCCGGTGCAATTCCTGGGCCAGCCAACGCAACTGGTGTTCGTCTTGCGGGCAACGGGTAATGAACTTCCCGCCGCCGCCACGGTCGTAGTGCCCCGAGACGAGCTCCGCCAGTCGGCCCGGCGTGCCGGCGCACTTGAACGGGGCCCGGGCGGCGACGAGCACCTCGGCGGCCCGGGTCAGCACCATCGGAGCGGAGAGCGGGACGGCCGACACGTGCAGCTTCCACCCCTGCCGCCGTCCCGCGGCGGCATCGTCCGGGGACACCCGGCACC
>NZ_PYBW01000417.1 GCF_003205575.1 Streptomyces tateyamensis | reverse complement strand
CGCGCGCGGTCAGCAGCCCGCTGGAGCGCTGCCGGCAGACCCTGGCCCCGCTGCTGGCGGCCCGCCCGGAGCTCGGCGAGCCGACCCTGGACGACCGGCTCGGCGAGTGCCACTACGGCGACTGGACCGGCCGCAAGCTCGCCGAGCTGGCCGGCGAGCCGCTCTGGCGCACCGTGCAGGACCACGCCTCGGCCGCCGCCTTCCCGGGCGGCGAGTCGCTGCGCGCGCTCAGCCACCGCACGGTGGCCGCAGCCCGCGAGTGGGACGAGAAGATCGCCGCCGAGCACGGCCCGGACGCGGTGTGGGTCGCGGCCAGCCACGGCGACGTGATCA
>NZ_PYBW01000416.1 GCF_003205575.1 Streptomyces tateyamensis | reverse complement strand
GGGGTGGTGGCGGGGGGGCGGGAGGCGGGGGAGGGGGGGGTGGGCGGGGGGGTTGTGAGGGGGGCGGGGGGCGGGCGGGGGGGCGAGGTGGGCGAGGGGGACGGGGTGGGGGTGTTGGGGGGGGGGGGGGGGGGGGGGGTGGGGGTGGGGGTGGGGGGGGTGAGGGGGGGGGTGTAGGGCTTGGCTGCGCGGATGGCGAGTTCGGGTTCGTCGGCGAGGATGCGAAGCTCGCTGTCGGAGGTGTCGGAGGTGTCGGTGTGGGTGTCGATGAGGTGGATGCGGCCGGGGTTTTCGGCTTGGGCGGCGCGGACCAGGCCCCAGACGGCGGCGTGGGGCAGGTTGATGGGGTTGTCGAGGGCGATGGCGTGGGTGGTGACGACGGCGAGGCGCTCGGTGGTGTCCTGGGCGAGGAAGGCCTGCAGGGCTGCCAGGGTGGCGGTCAGGGCGGTGTCGGGCAGTTCGTCGGCGGTGACCGGCACCCGGTACACCTGTGCCTCGACGCCGGCGCCGGTGGCCGGCACCTCCGACCACCCGATCCGGAACAGCGACTGCCC
>NZ_PYBW01000415.1 GCF_003205575.1 Streptomyces tateyamensis | reverse complement strand
GCGTAAAGCCGCTTTGCCTGCGAGGCAAGGCGCTCCCCGGGGGGCCAGGCCCGCGGTCAGGGTGGGAGTACCGCTTCCCCGACGGCGAAACCGGAGTCCCGCATGCCCGGCGCCCCCTGCCTCCACCCGCTGCCCGCCCTGCGGGCCGCCGCCTTCTCGAGCGGCGCGGTGTCTGCTGTTGGTGGGTGCGTTGGTGGTGGTGCGCCAGCGGCGGGTGCGCCCGCCGCTGGCCGCCAGCGCCGCCCTGGTGCACGGCGCCCCCGCACTGCCGATCTCGCAGCCGCGCAACCTGGTCGGCGGGCAACTGCTGTCCGCGGTCACCGGCTACGCGGTGCTGGCGGTCACCGGGCGCGGCCCGTGGGGCGCCGCCTTGGCCGGCGGCCTCGCGCTGGGCGCGATGCTGCTGGCCCGGGTCCCGCACTCGCCGGCCGCCGCCACCGCGGTGATCGTGGTGCTGCAGGCCCCGCCGGCGGTGCGCTTCCTGCCGCTGCTGG
>NZ_PYBW01000414.1 GCF_003205575.1 Streptomyces tateyamensis | reverse complement strand
GTGCACCTCGTACGGCCAGCGGGGGGCGAACGGGACGAAGGCCGTCCAGTGCTCGCCGGCCAGCACCACACGCACCGGTTCGGCGCGCTCGGCGGCCACCAGGTCCTCGAACAGGTTGCGGCCGGTGCGGGCCCGGTGCTCGTCGGCGCTGGCGATCATCTTCAGGGTGCGCGGGGTGGTGAAGGGGAAGGCGTAGATCTGTCCGTGCGGGTGAGCCAGCGTCACCCCGATCTCGACGCCGCGGTTCTCGAAGCAGAACACCTGCTCCACCCCCGGCGCGGCGCT
>NZ_PYBW01000413.1 GCF_003205575.1 Streptomyces tateyamensis | reverse complement strand
CGCGGGGCGGGCGCCCGCGCAGGCGCCCCCCCGCGCCGCCAGCCGGGACCGCCGCCCCCAGTGGCCCGGCCGCCGCGCCCGGCCCCGGGGGGGGGGGGTTCGCGGGCCGGCGCCGGAGCCCGCCGGCCGGGCGGAGCGGTTGGGGACCCGCCGCGCCGACGGCAGCCAGCAGCGCGGTCAGCGCCTCGCGGCCCGGCTGGGCGGCCACCTGGTAGGTGCCGCGGTGCCCGCCCGCCTCGGGGCCCTGGACGCAGAGCGCGTCCATCCCCAGCGCCGCGGCCGCCCGCGCCTCGGCCACGCTGGTCACCGTCGCCACCTGCGCGGTGCCCACCGCCCGCAGCGCCGCCGCCTCGGCGGGGCC
>NZ_PYBW01000412.1 GCF_003205575.1 Streptomyces tateyamensis | reverse complement strand
GATGCTCCACTGGGTGAAGTAGCCGACCCGCTGGCCGGGCAGGCGGTGGTGGTCCTGGGGGGCCGCCTGGGCGATCGGCGCGGCGGCCAGCGACGCCAGCACGGTGGCGGCGGCCAGCACGGCCGAGGAACGACGGGAGATGCGCATGCGGGAGACCTGTGGCTCTCTCTGAGACAGCATCAGACATGGGGCCCGAGGACCGGAATGGTCTGGACCAAGCTGAGACAGAGGTTTAGTCCGTGCAGGACCGTGTGCACA
>NZ_PYBW01000048.1 GCF_003205575.1 Streptomyces tateyamensis | reverse complement strand
TGGGGCCGGTCGCCGACAGGGCCGAGCAGTGGTAGGCGTCGCAGATGGTCCAGTTGTCGGCCAGCGCGTAGTGGAACGGGATGTCCTTGCGCTGCAGGTAGCCCAGGGTGCGGTTGGTCCGCTTGGCGGCCACCCAGGCGTCCATCCTGCCGCCGTTCCAGGCCGCGTGCTGGTCGGACCAGGCGTGGGAGAGGTCGCCGTTGCACTGCGAGACCAGCTCGCTGCTGCCCGCACTGAACGCCCACGGATACTGCCGGCCGCCCCCGTTGGGCTGGTTGAAGACCGAGTAGCCGCCCGCCAGCTGGATCGTGGCACGGTCCGCGAAACCCCGCACGCCCTGCAGAGTCCCGAAGTAGTGGTCGAAACTGCGGTTCTCCTGCATCAGGATCACCACATGCTTCACATCCGCGATCGTGCCGGTCACGCCCGGGGTCGCCGCGGGCGCCGTCCCGGTGCCGACCGTCCCGGCCACCGTCGCGCCGGCTGCCGCGCCCGCCGTCATGGCGATGAATGTCCTGCGGTTCGGCACGGCCATCGGTGGTCTCCTTCGAGCGGTGGGGGAAGGTGGCGCAGGGCGAATCGGCAGGCTGAGTGAGCGTCTGCGAGCGGGGGCGGCCCGCAGAACCCATGATCGGCAGTGCATTTTTATGCTTGCTTCAGTGCCGATTGGCGCAAAGAGTTGCAGCTCGCTGTACAGGCGTCAAGAGGTCCGACAGCGAGAAGTGGCAGCCGTCGGAGGTCAGCGCGCCGGGCCGGGTGCACGCAAGGGTGCGCGCGGCAGCCGGGGTGTTCACAGCCGCCGCGCTCGGGCGCACCTGCCCACGGGCACCCAGGGGCCGGTCCGTCACCTCCCGGACCGGACCCTGGGTGCCCGCCACGTGCAACAGGGCCCCGGCGTGACGCCGGGGCCCTGTGGGGGCTCGCTACTGCTACGGGCGGCCCATCTGGGTGGGCCAGTAGCCGTGGTTCAGCGTGGCGGTCCGCACGTTGGTGCCCTGGTGCGCGGCCTCGACGTACTTGTTGTTGCCGAGGTAGATCGCCGCGTGGTGGATGCCGCCGACACTGCCGTCGTACGACCAGAACAGCAGGTCGCCGCGGCGCAGGTCACCCGCGCCGACCGGCGTACTGGCCCGGTACTGGTCGCTGGCGATCCGGGGCAGCGCGATGCCCGCGTGCCGGAAGGACTGCTGGATCAGGCCCGAGCAGTCGTAGCCGTCGGGGCCGTTGCCGCCCATCACGTACGGCGTGCCGAGCTGGGCCAGCGCGAACTCGACGGCACTCTCCACGTCGCCGCGCGCAGCCGTCGCGGTGGTGTGGCGACCGCTGCTGCCGCTACCGCTGCCGCCGCTGCTGCCGACCCGGTTCAGGTAGACGTCGCGGTGCGCGGTGTAGCGCCACTCGCCGCTGCTGTTGCGGAACCAGTAGACCGAGCCGTCCCAGCCCTGGCGCGGGCCGGCCTGGTCGTCCGCACTGTCCGCGCTGTCCGCGGTGTCGTCCGAGACGTCCTCGGACGCGTCGTCCGAGGAGTACGAGTCCTCGTCAGCGGAATCGTCCGAGGAGTACGACACCTCGTCAGCGGACTGCCCGTCATCGGCGGCCTCGCTGCTGTCGTCCTGGGCCCAGCTGCCGGTGTCCCAGGCGGTGCCGTCCTCCTCGCCCTGCGCGGGGTCGTCGGCGACCACCACGCCCGGGGCGGCCGCGGCCGGCGCGGCCTGGGCGAGGCCCGCGCCGAGGGCGAGCGAGCCCGCGCCCGCCACGGTGGCCGCGGCCAGGCCGACCCGGTGGCGCAACCGCCGGGTGGTGCCGGCCGGGGCGTGGGGCTGCTGCGGCTCCTCGTCAGGCATCTCGCCAGGCGTCCGGTCGGACGTCGGGTCAGGCTTCGGGTCAGGCTTCAGGTCGGGGTTCAGGTCCGGGTTCATGTTCCGGTGCTTCCTTCCGTGCGCCCGGCCGGGCGGCCGGGTCGGCGCGGCGGGCCCCGTGACGGAGGCACCTCGCGCGCTGCACTGCGGCCGCCGGACAAAGCTGGACGGCCACGATCGTGGGTGTTCCCACGGCCGCCACGGTAGGCAGCGTCCAGGGGGCGCGGTCCACCCGAGTACGCCGAAGGAGGGCACCACGCTCGGTGAGGACCGGGGACGCGCAGGCCCCCGCCGGCGTCCTGGGACGCCGACGGGGGCCGGGAAACACCGGGCTCGTCAGGCCGCCGGCGGGGTGTCGAACGGGGCGCTCCAGGTCTGGTTCGGCTGGTAGCTGCCGCAGCCGTAGGCGGTGACAGCGGCGTTCATGTTGGTGAGGTCACCGCCGTTGAGGTCGACGCAGCGACCACTGGCCAGCTTGAGCTGCCCGGCACGGGTGTAGGTCCACGTCTGGGTGGCGTCGGTGCTGTTGCAGTTGGCCAGGGCCAGTCCGGTCGCGGACCCCGAGATGCACAGCCCGCTGTTCGAGTAGGAGGCGATCAGGCCGTTGGCCTGCCGGATCCACTGCTGGTTGTTGCCGCCGTGGCAGGTGTAGAGGGCGACCTTGGCGCCCAGGGTCGCGCCGCCGTAGGCGTCGAGGCAGAACGGGGTGGTCTGGAAGGCGGACTGCGCGGACTGGATCATGCCGGTCGCCGTCGCGCCGCCGCAGTTGCCCGGGTCGATGGTGTACATCGCGTTGTCGTGCGAGCCGATGGTGGTGGTGATCGACCCGGTGACAGTGCTGCTGGTGTGGTTCCACAGGTCCTTGGCGGTGCGCGCGCAGCCCAGGTTGCCGAAACCGACCCGGCCCAGGTCCAGCGTGTAGTTCGTCGCGGTGGCGTTCTTGTTGACGATGGTCACCGCGCGCTTGCCGCCCGCGAGCGGCTTGACGACGACGTCGATGCCCGCGGTGGCCGAGGCGTTGTCGCGGGAGGCCAGGTAGCCGCCGGCGCCCAGCGCGTCCTGGTCGACGGCGATGATGTCGGCGTTCTTCAGGATGGCCAGCTGCGGGGCGTAGGTGACCGGGTCGGCCGCCATCTTGCGGACGTCGGTGCTGATCATCAGCGGCGAGCCCATCGCCGACCAGACGGCGAACTGGGTGCGCTGCTCGGGCAGCGTGAGCTGGCCGTTGTCGCCGATCAGCAGCATGTCGGCGTCGTTGGCGTTGCCGGGGCTGTTGTAGCGGGCCAGCGCGACGGTGTCGGTGAAGTTCTGGTAGATGCCTCCCTCGTACCAGTCGGCGGCATGCGGGGAGTCCCAGGAGTCGGCCGGGTTGGGGTGCCAGACGTTGATGTCGGGGCTGACCCGCCACATCTGGCCGAGCCCGCGCACCCAGTCCATCGTCTGGTACTTGGTCGCGGAGGCCGGGCCGGCGCCGGCCGGGGCCGACTCGTTGAACAGGATCTTGCGGCTGTGGCCGGCGGTAGCGGTGCCGAGCGCGTTGGCGAAGCTGGTGAACTCGCTCTGGCGGTTGCTGGAGGTGGTGCCGCAGTTGTCCAACTTGATGGAGTCGATGCCCCAGTAGGCCAGCGAGTTGGCGTCGGCCTGCTCGTGCCCCATGATCCCGCCCGGCACGCCCTGGCAGGTGTTGACACCGGAGGTGGTGTAGAGGCCGGCCTGCATGCCCAGGCTGTGCAGGTAGTCGGCGTAGGCGGTCAGCTCCGAGTCGAAGCCGGGCTGGGAGCTGGAGCCCCAGTTCGTGGCACCGTGCAGGTACCCGGCGGAGTTGCGCTGCATCCAGCAGTCGTCCACCGTCAGGTTCTTGTACCCGGCGGCGACCAGGCCGGTGTCGGACATGGCCTTGGCCTGGTCCTCCATGAACTGCTGGAAGGAGTAGCCGGCGGTGGTGCCGTCCAGCCGGGCCTGCGCCGAGCAGGTGAAGCGGGCCCAGTCGTTGAAGCCCATCAGCGGCGTGACGCCGACGGGCGTGCTGGTGTTGGCCGCGATCGGGTCGGCCTGGGCGGCGGGCGTTGCGGCGATGACGAGCGCCGCTGCGACGGTGGCGGTGGCGACGGACGCCGCGCCCAGTCTCTTGCTCCAGCTCATGGGGTGTTCTCCTGCCAGGTGGGTCTGCTGTGTGGGGATTGGCGGGGGGTGACCAGGGTGGTGACGGGGGGTACGGCGCCAGGCGGTCCCGGCAGCCGCACTATGACCAGATGCTTGAATCTGCGCTTCTAGGCGCTGTTCTGATCAGGTTTTTGCAAACTGTGGAGCGGAGGCACGCCAAAGTCAAGAGAGCAGGGCGCCCGTCCGCCACACCGTGGCGCAATCGCGACCTGGCCCCTTGACAGCGCCCGCAGCGCCCCGGCATTTTCTGCTCATCCCTGATCAATCGGCCAGGAGGGCTACACCCTCGCCTCCGCGGCCACCGGCAGCATCACCGTCGGCCCCGGGCACTCGTCGGCGGTGCTCGCCCCGGCCGCCGGCCTGAACTGCAGCAACCAGGCGATCGCGCCGTCCTCCGGCTTCAACGTCGGCTCAGCCTGTACTCCCCGAGCGACCCGCAGCACGTCGCCAACTTGGGCTCGTTCGCTGCGGGAGGTGCCCTTCGCCGTGCGGCTGACGGTGCGGTGGATCAGCGCCGATCAGCCCGAGAGAGCGGCACGCCGCCGCACCCGGCGGGCCGGCGGACATTGGCCCGGCTCAGCCCATTCGCAGAACTCCGATGAGCGTATACGCTCTAATCTGTCCAATTTACTGCACCCGCAATCATTCGGGGATCACCATGCGCCCTGTCGGCACCCCCAGCACCGTGGCCCTGTACCTGCGCTGTTTCCCCTACGACGAGAAGCAGATGGAGACCCATAGGCTCGCCGCCGTCCGGTTCGCCGAGCTGTGGCGGCTGGGCCGGCCGCTGGAGTTCCTGGACAACGGCTGCGCCGCCGGCACGGAGCGGCCCGCCCTGGAGCGGCTGACCGCCGCGGTCCGGCTCGGCGTGGTCTGCCTGCTGCTGGTGCCCGGCAGGTTCGTCTTCGCGCTCGACGACGAGGAGGCCCTGCGGATCGCCCGCCGGCTCACCGCGGCCGGCTGCGCGGTGCTGGAACTCCCGCTGCCCACGGCGGCCGTCGAGCCGGAACACTACGGGATTCCGCCGGTTTCCCGTGAAGTGCGCATGAGCAATTCGAACCACTTGGAGCACGATCACTCCTGGCAATGAACATCCGCCGCACCGCACCCCTGCGCGGTTCTGCGCGAACCTGGTGGCGGGCGAGACACTGATGTGCGCTGTTCGCTAGGCTTTTGTCGATCACAGAAAAAGGAGTGACGATGGCCACGCACGAGCGGTGGACCCGGATGCTCGCCATCCTCGGCGAACAGGGCACGCTGGAGGTCACGGAGGCCGCCGAGCTCCTCAACGTGTCCACGGCGACCGTGCGCCGAGACCTGGACGAACTCGCCCGGCAGCAGCTGCTGACCCGCACCCGCGGCGGCGCGGTGCTCAGCGGCGTCGCCTACGACCTGCCGCTGCGTTACAAGACGGCGCGTCAGGCGGACGAGAAGCAGCGGATCGCGCAGGCCGCGGCGCGCCTGGTGCCGCCCGGCGCTGTGGTGGGGCTCAACGGCGGGACCACCACCTCGGAGGTCGCCCGCGAGCTGGCGGTCCGTGCCGACCTGGCCGAACACACGGACGGGGTGGCGCTCACCGTGGTCACCAACGCTATCAACATCGCCAACGAGCTCGCAGTCCGACCGTACGTCAAGACCGTGGTGACCGGCGGCGTGGTGCGGCCCAACTCCTTCGAGCTGACCGGCCCGATGGCCCCGCTGATCCTGCGGGAGATCTCGCTGGACTTCGCCATCCTCGGCGTCAACGCCGTCGACCCGAAGAACGGCGCGGCCGCGCACGACGAGGGCGAGGCCAGCGTCAACCGCGCGATCGCCGACCGTGCCGAGAAGGTCATCGTGGTCGCCGACTCCACCAAGCTCGGCCGGCGCGCCTTCGCCCAGGTCTGCGCGGTGGAGAACATCTCCACCCTGGTCACCGACAAGAACGCCCCTGACGAGGTGGTCGAGCAGTTCACCGCCAAGGGTGTGGACGTCATCTGCGCCTGACCCGCCCGCCGGCGCGCCGCCGGAACCCCGCCCGAGCCGAACGCCCCGGTGCCCTCCACACCGGGGCGTTCGGCGTATCCGGGCCCGGGTGGTCAGCTGCACCGGCCACTTCGAGCTGTACCTGGACGGGTTGGCCCGCGCCGGCGACCGGCGTGGCCGACGCCGCGAAGCTCCCGGGAGCGGTCGACGTACACCGTGCGCTCGGCCGGGTCAGGACAGGAGGTGGGACAGGACCCGGCCGAAGACGGCCCGGCCCGAGCAGGCCACCACCGGGTCGACGGCCCGGGGGAAGCAGGCGATCGAGATCTGCTCCGTCCAGGTCACCTCGGTCCCGCCCTCGGGGTGCAGCCGGCGGACCGTCAGCTCCGCCCAGCCGCGCACCACGCGCCCGCGCTTCTCCAGCCGGCAGGAGCCGTCCCGCCCGGGGCCAGGAGCCACCAGGTCGACGATCTCCATCGGGTCGTCGAAGGCCAGGGGTCCGACCCGGGTGCGGGCCAGGATCGTGTCACCCACCTGCCGCCCCGAGCCGTGGTCGGCACGGACCGTGGTGAACGGCACCCGGTCGCCGTGGCGGGGCCAGTCGGTGAGCCGGTCCCAGCAGGCCTCGGCGGTGAGCGGTGAACGACGGGTCAGAACGAAACGGGCCACGGCTCATCCTAGGAGCGGATCGCCGGTGTCGTGCCGCGCACCGCCGATCACCGGATCAGGCATCGTCCCGGCCCGCGGCGCTCGCGGCGGTACTGTGGGGCCATGAACGGCCGGCGCCGATGGCGCGTCGCGCTGGACCCCGGCCTGGTGGTCCAGCCGACTTGCAACCACTTGAACGACCTGCGGGAGGTTCCCGCGAACCGCACCTCCGGCTGCGAGGACTGCCTGCGGACCGGCAGCACCTGGGTGCACCTGCGCGCCTGCCTGAGCTGCGGACACGTCGGCTGCTGCGACAGCTCGCCCAAGCAGCATGCCCACCAGCACGCCCAGGCCGCGGACGGTCACCCCATTGCGCGCTCGCTGGAGCCCGGCGAGGACTGGGCCTGGTGCTACAGCGACGAGCTCTTCCTGCGTCCCGCCTGACCGGGCGCCGGCCGGAGCCGGCGCGGGCGCTCTACGGTGGACCGCATGGACGGCGGCCAGGCAACGGTTCGCGCATCTGCGACCGCCGTCGCGCCGATGCCGGACCAACTCGCCCGCCCCGGCCGCAAATCCGGTTGAACCGGTGCAAGTCGGCCGCGTTTTCAAGGTCTTCCTCAGATTCCTAGACGCAGTGGACCTCGATGCCCATGGCGGTGAGGGCCTCGACCATCTCCGGCGGGGCGTCCGCGTCGGTGACCAGGACGTCGATCTCCGCGAGCGAGCTGACGGTGGCGAAGGTCCGCCGGCCGAGCTTGCTGGAGTCCGCGACGATCACCACGGTGTTCGCCCGCACCGCCATCGCCCGGTTGATGCTCGCCTCGCCCACCTCCACGGTGGAGGCGCCGATGCGCAGGTCCAGTCCGTTGACGCCGAGCACGGCGTAGTCGAGGCTGACGGTCTCCAGCACCGCGGCGGCCAGCGGGCCGGTCAGCTCGTAGGAGGCCGGGCGGGCGACGCCGCCGGTCATCACGGTCGTGATGTGGGTGCGCACGGCGAGTTCGCCGGCGATGTTGATCGCGTTGGTGACCACGGTCAGCGCCGGGCCGCCCTCGGCCGCCGCCGTCAGGTCGGCGCGGGTGGCGAGGGCGCGGGCCACCTCGGAGGTGGTGGTGCCGCCGGTCAGGCCCACCACCGAACCGGGTGCCACCAGGGCGGCGGCAGCCTTGGCGATCCGCTCCTTCTCTGCAGCCCGCCTGGTCGCCTTGTACCGCAGCGGCAGGTCGTAGCTGACGCCGGCGCGCACCGCCCCGCCGTGGGTGCGGGTGAGCAGCTGCTGGCGGGCCAGCTCCTCCAGGTCGCGGCGCACGGTCGCGGGTGAGACGCCCAGCAGCCGCGAAGCTTCGGCCACTTCGATCCGGCCCCGGTCGCCGAGCAGGTCCATCAGGCGGGTCCAGCGGTCGTGGGTGTTCACAACGAGCCCTTCGGTAGTGAAGCGATGCTAGGGACCAGTTGTGCTCAATGCCTAGCCCTAGTGCGCTATTTTGTATAACTTCCTTGCACTTCGAACAAGATCGATCATGATCATTATCGAACTCAAGGAGTGGACCAAGTGAACCGGCGACTGCTGACCGCACTGGCGGTGACCCTGACGGCGGGTCTGGTGACGGGGGGTTGGATCTACGCCCGGTCGGACTCGGACCCGGTGCCGTCCGGCACCATCACCCTGGTGGCGGCCGACTACGGCTCCGCCGGCGCCAACCCGAGCCAGGCGTACTGGGACGGCATGGCCGCCGCCTTCCACCGGGTGCACCCGCACGTCACGGTGCGCGTCCAGGTCTACGACTGGAACGACATCGGGGCCCGGCTGGACGAGATGGTGCGGAACAAGCAGTACCCGGACATCGTCGAGGGGCCCAGCAGCGCCGCCTGGGCGAAGCAGGGCCTGCTCTACCCGGCCTACCAGGTCAGCGGGGACGGCGCGGTGCAGATGCGGCTGGTCCCCTCGCTGCAGGCGACCGGCGGCGGCGACCTCACCGCGACCGCCCTTCCCTTCGTCTCCTCCTCGCGGGCGTTCCTGATCAACAACAAGCTGTGGCAGCAGGCGGGCCTGCCGACGGCCCAGGGCAAGGCCGTGGCGCCGCGCACCTGGGCGGAGCTGGAGCAGGACGCGCGCCGGATGAAGGCCGCGGGCGTGCCGGTGCCGCTCGGGCTGCCGCTCGGGCCGGAAGAGGCGCAGGGCGAGCTGTTCATGTGGGAGATGAACAACCGGGGCGGCTATGCGGACCCGTCCGGGGCCTGGACGGTCGACTCGCCGCAGAACCGCGCCACCCTGGCCCAGCTCAAGCACTGGGTGGACGCGGGGCTGACCGAGCACGCGCCCGCCTCGGTCAACCGGACCGCGCTGTACGCCGACTTCGCGGCCGGCCGCGTCGGCATGCTCAACGGCACCCCGATCCAGCTGGCGGACGTCGCGCACAACGGACTCGACGTCACCTGGGCGCCGCTGCCCTCCGCACAGGAGGGGCAGGTCCCGCAGACCCTGGGGGTGGCCGACTGGATCTCCGCCTTCAGACCCGGCGGCCACCAGCGCCAGATCGACGCGTTCCTGGAGTTCGCGTACCAGAAGCAGTGGCAGGTGGCGTTCGCCAAGGAGTACGACCTGCTGCCGGTGACCCTGGACGCACTGGACCAGACCCGCGCCGACCAGCCGGAGCTGGCCCCCTTCATCGACGCGCTGTCGGCGGCCCAGTTCCTGCCGGCCGACCTGCCGGGCTGGAGCGCCGTGCAGAAGGCGATCCAGTCCGGGGCCGGTCGGCTGCTCGAGGATCCGCAGGGGCTGAGCGACATTCAGCGGACCGCCGCGCAGGGCGCGCACTGACGACCGGCTGCGGCCCCGCCTCCGCCCCCATTCCGACCGACCGGACCTGGGCCGCGCCGTGCGGCACCCCACCGGCCCCCTGATCCGCCCGCACGCCCTGACCAGGCCGTCACCGCGCACCGGTGGCGGCCTACTTCCCGTTCACCCGTGGGAGGCCACCTCACACCCTGGACGCTGTTGCTCAAACATGATTACTTAGTCTATAAAAGCTGCATATTCAATCAGGGCTGCTGCGGCAGCCCGCCCGGGAGGACCTGACCCATGACCCATGTCGCCACCGAGATAGCCAGCCAGCCGACGTGCTGGCGCCGGGCGATGGCCCTGCAGCCCGAGGGCCTGCCGCGCACCGGCGAGCGGGTCGCCGTGATCGGCTGCGGCACCTCGCTGTACATGGCGCAGGCCTACGCCGTGCTGCGCGAGGAGGCCGGCCTCGGCGAGACCGACGCCTTCGCGGCCTCGGAGTACCCCGCCCGCCGGGCCTACGACCGGGTGCTGGCCATCACCCGCTCGGGCACCACCACCGAGGTGCTCGCGGCCCTGGCCCGGGCCCGCGCCGCCGGCCTCCCCACCACCGCGCTCACCGGCGACCCGGCCACCCCGATCGCCGGCGCCGCCGACACCGTGATCGACCTCTCCTTCGCCGACGAGCAGTCCGTGGTGCAGACCAGGTTCGCCAGCACCGGCCTGGTCCTGCTGCGCACCCACCTCGCCCTGACCCCGCCCGACCTGCCCCGGCAGGCCGAGGCCGCGGTCGGCACCGCGCTGCCCGAGGCGCTGCTCGCCGCGCACCAGTTCACCTTCCTCGGCACCGGCTGGACGGTCGGCCTGGCCCACGAGGCCGCGCTCAAGCTGCGCGAGGCGGCGGGCGCCTGGACCGAGTCCTACCCGGCCATGGAGTACCGCCACGGACCGATCAGCGTGAGCGGCCCGGGCCGGGTGGTGTGGATCTTCGGCGAGGCTCCGGCCGGGCTGGTCGAGCAGGCGGCCGCCACCGGCGCCGAGGTCTGGCTGGGCGGGATCGACCCGCTGGCCGACCTGGTCCGGGCCCAGCGCCTGGCCGTGGCACTCGCCGAGGCCCAGGGCCTGGACCCCGACCAGCCGCGCAACCTGACCCGCTCGATCGTGCTGGCCACCCCGTGACGACCGGTCAGGCCGCCGCGGTCGCCGCCCTGGACGTGGGCGGCACCCACATCAAGGCCGCCGTCCTCGCCGCCGACGGCACCGTGCTGCACAGCGCCGACGCCGACACCCGCGCCGACCGGGGCCCCGAGGCCGTGCTGGCGACCGTCCTCGCGCTGGCCCGGGCCCTGGTGCAGGAGCACCGGCCCGCCGCCGTCGGCATCGCGGTGCCGGGCGTGGTGGACGAGGCGGCCGGCCTGTGCCGGTTCGCCGCCAACCTCGGCTGGCGGGACGTGCCGGTGCGCCAGCGGGCCGAGCAGGAGCTGGGCCTGCCGGTGGCCCTCGGCCACGACGTACGGGCCGGCGGCCTGGCCGAGGCCCGCCTGGGCGCCGGGCGCGACTGTCACTCGCTGCTCTTCGTCCCGGTCGGCACCGGCATCGCCGGCGCCATCGTGGTGGAGGGCCGCACCGTGGCCGGCGCCCACGACGGTGCCGGGGAGCTGGGTCACCTGCCGGTGCGGGTCGAGGGTCCGCCCTGCGCCTGCGGCGGCTCCGGCTGCGTGGAGGCCGTCGCCTCCGCCTCGGCCATCGCCCGCCGCTACCGCCTGCTCGCCGAACTGCCGGAAGAGCAGAAGGTCTCCGCCGAGCAGGTCCAGCTGCGGGCGCAGGCCGGCGACGAGTTCGCCGCCCGGGCCTGGCGGGAGGCGGTCGCGGCGCTGGCCGACGGCCTGCTCACCGCCGTGACCCTGCTGGACCCGCAGCGGGTGGTGATCGGCGGCGGCCTGTCGCGGGCCGGCGCCGCCCTGCTGGATCCGCTGCGCCGGGAACTGGAGGCCCGGCTGACCTTCCAGCTGTGCCCCGAACTGGTGCCGGCCGAACTGGGCCACCGGGCCGGCAGCCTGGGCGCCGGGCTGCTCGCCCTGGACCTGCTCGCCGTCGGGGCGGGTGAGCGCAGGTGATCCTCACTGTGACGCTCAACGCCGCACTCGACGTGACCTACCGGGTGGCGCGCCTGCACCAGGGCGCCAGCACCCGGGTGCTGTCGGTCGCCGAACGGGCCGGCGGCAAGGGGATCAACGTCTCCCGGGTGCTGCACACCCTGGGTGTCGACACCACCGTCACCGGGCTGGTCGGCGGTCTCACCGGCCGGTCCCTGCGCCAGGACCTGGCGCTGGCCGCGCTGCCGGAGGCCCTGGTGACGATCGGTCAGGAGAGCCGACGCACCGTCGCCGTGTTCGACGAGGCGGCCGGCGAGACCTCGATGCTGCTGGAGCCCGGCGCGCAGGTGACCGGCGACGAGTGGCGGGCCTTCACCGCCCGCTACGCCGGCCTGCTGCCGTCGGCGAAGGCCGTGGTGCTCTCCGGCAGCCTGCCGCCCGGCGTGCCGGTGGACGCCTACGCGAGCCTGCTGCGGCTGGCCCGCGGCTGCGGGGTGCCGGCGGTGCTGGACACCGAGGGCGAACCGCTGCTGGCCGCGCTGCCTGCCCGGCCGGCGCTGATCAAACCCAATGCCGACGAGCTGGTGGCCACCACCGGGCTCACGGATCCGCTGGCGGCGATCGAGCAGCTGCGGGCCCGGGGCGCGCGCACCGTGGTCGCCTCGCTCGGCGCCGAGGGCCTGGTCGCCGTCACGCCCGAGGGCCGCTGGCGGGCCCGCCCGCCGCACCGGGTGGCCGGCAACCCGACCGGGGCCGGCGATGCGGCGGTAGCCGCGCTGGCCGTGGGCCTGGCGAACGGCGCCCCGTGGCAGTCCGTGCTGGCCCGGGCGGTGGCCCTGTCGGCCGCCTCGGTCGCCGCACCGCTGGCCGGCAGCTACGACGCCGTGCTCTACCAGCGCCTGCGCGACCAGGTGGCCGTCGGCCCCTTCACCCAGCTCTGACGACCCGTCAGCCAGCAGCTCCACCACCAGCAGAGGAGTACCGTCATGCCCCTGACACCTACCGCGGCCCTGGTCACCAGGGCCAGGGCCCGCGGCCGCGGCGTGGGCGCCTTCAACGTGATCCAGCTCGAACACGCCCAGGCCATCGTGGCCGGCGCGCAGGCGGCGAACGCGCCGGTGATCCTGCAGGTCAGCGAGAACGCGGTGCGCTACCACGGCGCGCTGGCCCCGATCGGGCGGGCCGTCCTCGCGGTCGCCGAGGGCGCCACCGTCCCGGTGGCGGTCCACCTGGACCACGCGACCAGCACCGACCTGGTGGCCGAGGCCGTCTCGCTCGGCTTCGGCTCGGTGATGTTCGACGCCTCGACGCTGGAGTACGGGCAAAACGTCGCGGCCACCGCCAAGGTGGTGGCCCGCTGCCACGCGGCCCGCTGCTGGGTGGAGGCCGAACTGGGCGAGGTGGGCGGCAAGGACGGCGTGCACGCCCCCGGGGTGCGCACCGACCCGGGCGAGGCCGCCGCGTTCGTCGAGGCCACCGAGGTGGACGCGCTGGCCGTGGCCGTCGGCACCTCGCACGCCATGCTGACCCGCGACGCCGCGCTCGACTTCGAGCTGATCGCCGCGCTGCGCGAGGCCGTCCCCGTCCCGCTGGTGCTGCACGGCTCCTCGGGCGTGGCCGACCAGGACCTGACCACCGCGGTCGAGCGCGGCATGACCAAGGTCAACATCGCCACCCACCTCAACGCCGTCTTCAGCGGCGCCGTGCGCACCGCGCTGGCGGGCGACGCGAGCCTCGTCGACACGCGCAAGTACCTCGGCCCGGCCCGCACCGCGACGGCCGCCGAGGTCACCCGGCTGCTCCGGATCCTGAACGCGGCGTGACCGGCCCTGCAAGCGTCTGCACATTTTTGAGTGCTTTATCAAGAAGTTACGCAGGAATGAGCATCCAGGGCTGTTCATCCGCGCATCCGAGTCTCTAGCATCACTCACACAGCAGGCGGATCACACGACCCCCGCGCACCAGGCACCCCGCGCGACGCCGGTCCACCGCCCTCCCCCTCATGCGACGACCCGTCCCGCAAACCGGCCGCCCACTCGCCGTCCCGGGATCTAGGAGCAAGCAATGAACAAGCGTCTTTGGATCGCGACGGCCACCGCGGCCACCGCCGCCCTCGCCCTGACCGCGTGCGGCGGCAGCAGCAGCGGTTCCGGCAGCTCGGCCGACGGCACCACCACGATCAAGTTCGTCGCGGCGGACTACGGGTCCAACGGCCAGAACCCCAGCCAGGCGTACTGGGACGGCGTGGTCCAGGCCTTCGAGCAGGCCAACCCGAAGGTCAAGGTCGACCTCCAGGTGATCAACTGGAACGACATCAGCGCCAAGCTCGCCACCATGGTGCAGAACAAGCAGTACCCGGACGTCGTCGAGGGCCCCGGTTACGCGAGCTTCGCCCAGAACGGCCTGCTGTACGGCGCCAACGACGTGCTCGACGCCTCGGTGCAGTCCGACCTGGTCCCCGCGCTGGCCAAGGCCGGCCAGCAGAACGGCACCGCCTACGGCATCCCGTTCGTCTCCTCGTCCCGCGCGTTCCTGATCAACAACGCGCTGTGGCAGAAGGCCGGCCTGCCGATGAGCGGCAGCCAGGCCGTCGCGCCGAAGACCTGGGCCGAGGTCGAGACCGACGCCAAGGCCCTCAAGGCGGCCGGCGTGCAGGTTCCGCTGGGCCTGCCGCTGGGCTCGGAGGAGGCCCAGGCCGAGTCCTTCATGTGGGAGATGAACAACGGCGGCGGCTACACCGACGCCGCCGGCAAGTGGACCGTGAACGCCCCGGCGAACGTGGCCACCTTCCAGCAGCTGGGCAAGTGGGTGGACGCCGGCCTGACCGAGAAGGACCCGGGCTCGGTCAAGCGCACCGACCTGTACGCCGACTTCGCCTCCGGCAAGGTCGGCATGCTCAACGGCATGCCCACCCAGCTCGACGACATCAAGAAGAACAACCTGCAGGTCACCTGGGCCGCGCTGCCCACCGCCCAGGCCGGCGGCACCCCGCAGACGCTGGGCGTCGGCGACTGGATCTACGGCTTCAAGCCGGGCGGCCACGCCGCGCAGATCAAGGCCTTCCTCAACTTCGCCTTCCAGAAGGACAACCAGGTCAAGTTCGACGAGGAGTACAACCTGCTCCCGGTGACCAAGTCGGCCATCACCCAGGTGCAGACCGACGTGCCGGCCCTGGTCCCGTTCCTGAACGCGCTGCCGGCCGCCCAGTTCGTGCCGGTCGCCAACCCCGCCTGGGACACCGTCAACGCCCAGGTCAAGACCCAGATCGGCGGCGCCCTGAAGGACCCGCAGGGCGTGCTGGACACCCTGCAGAAGGCCGCCGCGACGGCCGGGCAGTGACCGACGGCGGCGGCGGACCGTCGGGGTCCGCCGCCGCCCGCACCCGCACCGCGCCGCCCCGATCCCGGTAGGAGAACCACCCCGTGCCCGAGCAGACCACCACCACGCCGGCAGCGCACCCGGCACCCCCGCCGAGCGGGGCCCGCCCCGCCAGGGCCTCCGGGCGGCGCCCGTCCGCCGCCGGTGCCCGCAACAGCCTGGCCCGGTTGGGCCCGTGGCCCTGGATCGGCCCGAGCGTCGTGCTGATCCTGATGGTCGTGGTCTGGCCGGTGGTCGAGATGGTCATCACCTCCACCCACAAGATCAGCGGGCTGGGCATCGACTTCGGCTCGGACGGCATAGGCCGCTACCGCAAGCTCTTCGACGACGCCCGGCTCGGGCCGGTGATGGCCTGGACCGTCGTCTGGACCGTCCTGGTCGTCACCTTCACCATGGTGGTCTCGCTGGCCCTGGCGCAGCTGTACAACCAGAAGTTCCCCGGCCGCCGGTTCACCCGCTGGGCGCTGATCATCCCGTGGGCCTCCTCGGTGATCGTCACCTCGATCGGGTTCCGCTGGATGCTGGACGAGGTGGCCGGCGTGCTCAACCGGGCGATGCTCGACCTCGGCCTGATCCACTCCGCCGAGAACTGGACCGGCGACGCCGCGCACGCCAAGCCCTGGCTGATCCTGGTGGCGGTCTTCGTCTCGCTGCCGTTCACCACCTACACCCTGCTGGCCGGCCTGCAGACGGTGCCCGGCGAGGTCTACGAGGCCGCCCGGGTGGACGGGGCCGGCAAGTGGCAGACCTACTGGCGGGTGACCCTGCCGCTGCTGCGCCCGTCGTTCCTGGTCGCGCTGGTGATCAACCTGATCAACGTGTTCAACTCCTTCCCCGTGATCTGGGGCATGACCCAGGGCGGACCGAACACCGACACCTCCACCTCCACGGTGTTCATGTACATCCTCGGCCAGACCGACGTCGGCGAGGCCGCCGCGATGTCGGTCGTCAACTTCGCCGTCGTCATCGTCATGGTGCTGCTCTTCCTCAAGGTCAGCCGCTGGAACGAGGAGAGCTGACCCATGTCAACCGCGCTGAAGAAGTCACCCTTCACCGTCAAGAAGGCCGTGGTCACCGCCACCGCCTGGCTGCTGGCCGCGCTGTTCCTGGCCCCCTACCTGGAGATGGTGGTCACCGCCGCCCGCCCCGCGGGCGAGCTGCGCGACAACGGCTACCTGCCCCAGCACTTCGCCTGGAACAACTTCGTCGACGTCTGGTCCAGGACCACCATCGGCACCAACCTGGGCGTCTCCGTCCTGGTGGCCGCCGGCGCCACCCTGCTCACCCTGCTGGTCGCGCTGCCCGCCGCCTACTACACCGCCCGGATCAGGTTCCGCGGCCGCACCGCCTTCCTGCTGCTGGTCCTGGTCACCCAGATGTTCCAGCCCACCGCCCTGCAGGTCGGCCTGGCGCGCGAGTTCACCTCGCTGAACATGATGGACTCCGACCTGACCCTGATCGTCGCCAACGCGGCGTTCAGCCTGGCCTTCGCGGTCTGGATCCTGTCCGCCTACATCTCCTCCATCCCCGCCGAGCTGGAGGAGGCCGCCATGATCGACGGCACCGGCCGGGTCGGCGCGCTGTTCAAGGTGACCCTGCCGCTGGCCCTGCCGGGTGTGGTGACCTGCGTGATCTTCACCTTCATCACGGCGTGGAACGAGTTCGTGATGGGCCTGATCCTGGTCAACTCCCCCGCCAAGCAGCCGCTCACCGTCGGCATCGACTCGATGATCGGCGCCTACCACCCGCAGTGGAACTACATGTTCGCCGCCTCGCTGGTCTCGATCGTGCCGGTCGTGGTGCTGTTCGCCGCCATCGAGCGCCATGTGGTGGCCGGTCTCACGGCCGGCTCGGTCAAGTAGGGCGGTCCGCCGTGACCACGCACACCCGACGGGCCCGGCTGCTCGAACTGCTCGGCGACCGGCACCGGATCGACGTCAACGAGGCCGCCCGCCAGCTGGGCGTCTCCGCGGCCACGGTCCGCCGGGACCTGCGCGAACTGGCGAACCGTCAACTGCTGGTCCGCACCCACGGCGGGGCACTGCCCAGCGGTGTCAGCCACGAGCTGCCGCTGCGCCACAAGAGCACCCGGCGGGCCGAGGACAAGCTGCGGATCGCGCAGGCCGCAGCCGCCCTGGTGCCCGCCGGGGCCGTGGTCGGGCTCAACGGCGGCTCCACCACCACCGAGGTGGCCCGCGAACTCGCCGCCCGCCCCGACCTGATGACGGGTGGTCGGACCGCCCTGACGGTGGTCACCAACGCGATCAACATCGCCGCCGAGCTCGCCGTCCGCCCGCACATCAGGACCGTGGTGACCGGCGGCCTCGCCCGCCCCACCTCCTACGAGCTGACCGGCCTGCCGGCCACCCTGGTGCTGGAGCACGTCTCGCTCGACTACGCGGTGCTGGGCGTGGCCGCTCTCGACCCCGAGGCCGGCGCCGCCACCGCCGAGGAGAGCGAGGCGCAGGTCAACCGGGTGATGGCCAACCGGGCCCGCACCGTGGTCGTCGTCGCCGACTCCGGCAAGCTCGGCCGCCGCGCCTTCGCCACCTTCTGCCCGCCGCACCAGATCGACCTGCTGCTCACCGACACCCGCGCCTCCGACACCCTGGTCAGCGCCTTCCAGATCCGGGGCATCCCGGTCCAGCGCTGCTGACCCGGTGTCGGCACAACGGTCCGTCACCGGGTCGACGGTGCCTCGCGGACCCAGATGCCGACCAGGCAGGTGTCGTCGTCGGTGTCCGCGCTGCTGTAGCGCAGCAGGTGGTCCAGGTGGTTCTCCAGCGTGTCCGCCGGGTCGGCGGCGTTCGGGGCCTTCTCGCTCAACGCCAGCAGGCTGTCGAGCGAGGCCTGCACGGACTGGTCGCGGCGCTCGATCAGACCGTCGGTGAACATCACCAGGGTGTCCCCGGGTTCCAGGTCGAGGTGGGCCTCCTCGTAGTCGGCCTGGTCGAGGGCGCCGAGCAGGATCCCGCTCGGCTGGGGCAGCGCGCGGGCCCGGCCCGCGCGCAGCAGGACGGGCGGCAGGTGCCCGGCCCGGGCCCAGCGCAGGCGCCGGGTGGCCGGGTCGTAGAGCGCGCAGACGGCGGTGGCGGTGACGTTGTCGATCAGGTGGTGCGTGACGCTGTTGAGCCAGGCCAGCAGTTGGGCGGGGCCGGCGCCGGTGGCGGCCAGGCCCCGCAGGGCGTTGCGCAGGGCGACCATGCCGGTGGCGGCCTCGATGCCGTGGCCCGCGACGTCCCCGACGCACAGCAGGATCTCACCGGAGGGCAGGGTGAGCGTGTCGTACCAGTCGCCGCCGACCAGGTGGTCCTTCTCGGCCGGCCGGTACCGCACCGCGACCTGGAGGTCGCGAAGGCTGACCGGGCCGCGGGCCGGCGGCATGATGGCGTGCTGGAGCTGGAGGGCGAGTCGGCTGCGTTCGGCGGCCTGCTTCTCGCTGTGGGCGAGTTGGTCGCGGGTGGCGGCCAGCGCCACCTCGGTCCAGTGCTGGGCGGAGACGTCCTGGTAGGCACCGCGGATGACGGTGACCACCGCGTGCTGGTCGTGGACCGGTTCGGCGACGACGCGGATGTGGCGGGCGACCCCGTCGGGGCGGTGCAGCCTGAAGGCGGTGGCGGCCGGGCGATGATGGTGCAGCAGGGTGCGCAGGAACCGTCCGATGGCGGCCCGGTCGTCCGGGTGCGCGTAGTTGGCGAGCTGCTCCAGCGAGATCGGCTGCGCGGTGGGGGGCAGTCCGTGCAGGTCGTAGAGGGTGTCGTTCCAGGCGATCTGGCCGCTCTGCAGGTTCTCCTCGAAGCCGCCGATCCGGCCCAGCCGCTGGGCGTGCTGGAGCAGACGGGCCACCCGCGGCGTCCCGTCGTCGAGCCGCCAGATCACCACGACGTGCTGGCCGTGCCGGCTGATGCTCAGCTGGGCCTGGGCGTGCAGCGCGACGCCGTCGACGGTGGTGGCCAGCCGCATGTCCCGGGTGCGGAACGGCTCGCCGGTGGCGAAGACGTGCTCGACCTTCTCGGCCAGTCCCCCGGCCTCGGCGGCGAGCGGGTACGCCTCCAGCAACCGCGCGCCCGCGACCGAGCCGGCGGGCCGGCCGGCGAAGTCGACGAAGGCGGGGTTGAGGTGCCGCACCGCGAAGTCCAGCGGGAAGTCCGGGCTGCCCGGGGCCAGTTGGAGGACCAGGCAGGGGTCGAGGATCCCGTCGACGAGGCGTTGCAGCTCGTCGAAATCCCGGTCGGCGCCCAGGTGCCCGGACGGCTCGGTCCAGGTCTCCAGCGTGGTCGCGCACAGCTCGGCCAGCGCCTCGAACTGGCGCTGGAGCGGCTGCGACCCGGTCGGTGCGTCGCCGGGCCAGCAGATCTCCAGCACGCCGATCAGCCGCCCGCCGGTGCCGGCCGGCACCACGATGCGTCCGCCGCCGAACTCGTGCTGGCCGATGGTGGGCAGGGCCGCCTGCGCGAGGGTGGGGTAACTGATCGCCTCCCGCTCGTCCAGCGCCCTGCGGGCCGGGGTCGCGACGCCGGGCGGGACGTGCCGCCACCGGCGGGCCTCGTCCTCGCCGAAGCCCGCGCTGCCCTCCAGGGAGAGCGACTGGTCGGCGTTGGCGGCCCAGATCGCGACGGCGGCCGCCCCCAGTGGGCGCAGCGCGGTCTCCAGTATCGAGCGGGCGACCGCCTGGCTGTCGCTGGAGGCCAGCGTGTGGGCCTGGGCGGTGCGCAGCCGCAGCGCCACCTCGCCGGGCTGCGGGGCGGCGGAGGAGGCGACGAAGTCGTGGGCGATCTCGGAGATCCGGTCTGCGGCGACCCGGTTGACCAGGTCGGCGGCGAACTCCAGCACCGGCAGGTTGGCCTGTTCGGCCAGCACGGTGAGCTGGGTGGCCGCCTCGGCCGGGGCGCAGTGCAGCCGTTCGATCAGTACGCCGGCGGCCATCTCGATCAGTGAGCGGCCGGCCGCGTCGGCGTGCGAGCGGGCGAGTTCCGCCCGCAGGTTCTCCACGGTGGCGGCGAGTCGGGTGACCGCTGCGGGCACCGGCGTGCTGAGTGCCGACCGGTCGGCCGGGAGATCGAGCTGGGCTCCGACCAGGGCAGCGGTACGACCGGTTTCCGACCGCGCGGGCGGGTCGTGGGGTTCGTGCACGGCGTCCTCCTGACGGCAGATCAGCTGTGTTCGGGGCCCGGCGTCTGGACGGTGAGCTGGTCTCTGATCCGGCTGATCAGGTCGGCTGCGTCGACCGGCTTGGTGATGTAGTCGCTGGCTCCGGCGGCCAGGCTCTTCTCCCGGTCGCCGAGCATGGCCTTCGCGGTGACGGCGATGATCGGCAGCCGGGCGTGCTCGGGCATCGCGCGGATCGCGGCGGTCGCGGTGTAGCCGTCCATCTCGGGCATCATCACGTCCATCAGGATGACGTCGACAACGGTGTGGGTGGCCAGGGCGTCCAGCGCGGCCCGGCCGTTCTCGGCCTGCAGGACGGTCATCCCGTGCAGCTCGAGGATGCCGGTGATCGCGTACAGGTTCCGGTCGTCGTCGTCCACGACGAGCGCGACGCGTCCCGCCAGGCTGCGGTCGCCGCTGGGCGCCCAGTCGGTGGCGGCGCGGGCGGTGCGCGGGCGGATGTCCTCGGGCCGGTCGGCGCTCATGTGCAGGGCGACGCGCTCGCGCAGTTCGTCGAGGCTGGCCAGGACCTCCAGCGGCCGGGTGGCGCTGCCGGTGAGCAGCTCGTCGCCGGGGGCGAAGCCGCGGCTGCGGTGGGCGAGCACCGGGACCGACTGCAGCACCGGGTCGCCGTCCATGTCCTTCAGCAGTGAGACGGCGGTGCCGTCGGGCAGGTCGAGGTCGAGCACCAGGCAGTGGCAGGGCCCCTCGGCGAGGGTGGCGGCCGCCTCCTGCGCGCCCACCGCGGTGACGATCTCCAGCTCGCGGCCCTCGGTGCGGGGCACGTCGGCGAGCGCGTTCTCGCAGACCAGCCCGAGCAGTCCGTGCGCGCGCGTCTCGACGACCAGCAGCCGGCGTGCGGGCAGCGCCTGGTCCGGAGCCTCCCGGTGCGCGGGCCGGCCGGTGAGCTCGGCGGGTGCGGCGGCGGCCGCCACGCCGTGCTCGGGCAGGTCCGGGCGGGTGGTGGGCAGGTACAGGGTGAAGGTGCTGCCCTGGCCGAGCGTGCTCTCCACCGTGATCGCCCCGCCCAGCAGGTAGGCGATCTCGCGGCTGATCGACAGGCCGAGCCCGGTGCCGCCGTACTTGCGGCTGGTGGTGCCGTCCGCCTGCTGGAAGGCTCCGAACACCGTCTCCAGGTGCTGCGGTGCGATCCCGATGCCGGTGTCGGTGACCCGGAAGGCGATCACCAGCCCGTCGCGGCGCACCCCTTCGGGGAGCTCACTCTCGGCGGCCGGCTCGATCCGCAGCTGGACCTGGCCCTGCTGGGTGAACTTGACCGCGTTGGAGAGCAGGTTGCGCAGTACCTGGCGCAGCCGGTAGTCGTCGGTGCGCAGCACGTCCGGTACCCCGCTGGCGGTGCCGACGGTCAGCGCCAGGCTCTTCTGCCCGGTCAGCGGACGGAACGTCACCTCGACGTACTCGACCAGGGTGGCCAGCGAGACCGTCTCGATGTTCAGGTCCATCTTGCCCGCCTCGACCTTGGACAGGTCGAGGATGTCGTTGATCAGCTGGAGCAGGTCGGAGCCGGCGGAGTGGATGATGCCGGCGTACTCGACCTGCTTGGCTGTCAGGTTCCGGGACGGGTTCTGGGCCAGCAACTGGGCGAGGATGAGCAGGCTGTTGAGCGGGGTGCGCAGCTCGTGGCTCATGTTGGCCAGGAACTCGGACTTGTACTTGGAGGCGACGGAAAGCTGGTGGGCGCGGTCCTCGAGTTCCTGGCGGGCCTGCTCGATCTCCAGGTTCTTCGCCTCGATGTCGCTCTTCTGGGCCTCCAGCAGCTGCGCCTTCTCCTCCAGCTCGGCGTTGGAGACCTGGAGCTCCTCCTGACGCGCCTGCAGCTCCTGGGAGCGGGCCTGGAGTTCGGCGGTGAGGCGCTGGGACTCGCCGAGCAGCTCGTCGGTGCGGGCGTTGGCGACGATGGTGTTGACGTTGACCCCGATGGTCTCCATCAGCTGGTCGAGGAAGTCGCGGTGGACCGCGGTGAACGGCTGGACGGCCGCGAGCTCGATGACGCCGAGGACCTGGTCCTCGACCGTGATCGGCAGCACCATCAGGGCCAGCGCCTCGGTGCGGCCCAGGCCCGAGGCCGCGGACAGGTACCCCTGCGGGAGCCGGTCGACGGCGATGGTGCGCCGGCTGCGCGCCGCCTGGCCGACGAACGACTCGCCGAGGCGGAACGGGCTCGGCCGCGCGTCGTGCGGGAAGGCGTAGGAGGCCACCAGGCGCAGCACCGTGCTGTCGTCGGTCTCCTCGGCCAGGTAGAAGGCGCCGCACTGCGCGCCGACCAGGGGGGTCAGCTCGTCCATGATGGACTCGGCGACGGCCGCGAGGTCGCGCCGGCCCTGCATCAGCGCCGCGATGCGGGCCAGGTTGGTCTTCAGCCAGTCCTGGTCCTCGTTGGCGCGAGTGGTCTCGCGCAGCGACTCGACCATGAAGTTGATGTTGTCCTTGAGGTCGGCGACCTCGCCGGAGGCGTCCACGGTGATCGAGCGGGTCAGGTCGCCGGCCGCCACCGCACCGGTCACCTCCGCGATCGCCCGGACCTGGCGGGTCAGGTTGCCCGCCAGCTCGTTGACGTTCTCGGTCAGCCGCTTCCAGGTGCCGGAGACGCCCTCGACCTCGGCCTGCCCGCCCAGGCGCCCCTCACTGCCCACCTCGCGGGCCACCCGGGTCACCTCCGCGGCGAACGAGCCGAGCTGGTCGACCATGGTGTTGATGGTGGTCTTGAGTTCGAGAATTTCGCCGCGGGCGTCCACGTCGATCTTGCGGGTCAGGTCCCCGTTGGCCACCGCCGTGGTGACCTGGGCGATGTTGCGGACCTGACTGGTCAGGTTGTGCGCCATGAAGTTGACGTTGTCGGTCAGGTCCTTCCAGGTCCCCGCCACGTTCGCCACCCGCGCCTGACCGCCCAGCTGCCCCTCGGTGCCCACCTCGCGCGCCACCCGGGTCACCTCGTCCGCGAAGGCGGAGAGAGTGTCGACCATGGTGTTGATCGTGCCGGCCAGCGCGGCGACCTCGCCCTTGGCCTCCACCGTGATCTTCTGCGACAGGTCGCCACGGGCCACCGCCGTGGCGACCTGGGAGATCGAGCGGACCTGGCCGGTCAGGTTGGACGCCATCACGTTGACGTTCTCGGTGAGGTCCTTCCAGGTGCCGGAGACGCCGCGCACCGTCGCCTGGCCCCCGAGGTTGCCCTCGGTGCCGACCTCGCGGGCCACTCGGGTCACCTCGTCCGCGAAGGCGGAGAGCTGGTCGACCATCGTGTTGATGGTCTCCTTGAGTTCGAGGATCTCGCCGCGGGCGTCCACCCGGATCTTCTGCGAGAGGTCGCCCTGGGCGACCGCGGTGGTGACCGAGGCGATCGAGCGGACCTGGGCGGTCAGGTTGTCCGCCATCACGTTGACGGACTCGGTCAGGTCCTTCCAGGTGCCGGAGACGTCACGGACGTCGGCCTGGCCGCCGAGGCGCCCCTCGGTGCCGACCTCGCGCGCCACCCGGGTCACCTCGCCCGCGAACGCACCGAGCTGGTCGACCATCGTGTTGATGGTGTTCTTCAGCTCCAGGATCTCGCCCCGGGCATTGACGGTGATCTTCTGCGACAGGTCGCCCTTGGCCACCGCGGTGGCCACCTGGGCGATGGCGCGGACCTGGCCGGTCAGGTTGCCGGCCATGAAGTTCACCGAGTCGGTCAGGTCGCGCCAGGTGCCCGACACGCCCTTCACGTCGGCCTGACCGCCCAGGATGCCCTCGGTGCCGACCTCACGGGCCACCCGGGTCACCTCGCCCGCGAACGAGCCCAGCTGGTCGACCATGGTGTTGACGGTGTTCTTCAGCTCCAGGATCTCGCCCCGGGCGTCGACGGTGATCTTCTGCGACAGGTCGCCCTTCGCCACCGCGGTGGCCACCTGGGCGATGTCGCGGACCTGGGTGGTGAGGTTGCCGGCCATCGCGTTGACCGAGTCGGTCAGGTCCGCCCAGGTCCCCGACACCCCGGGCACCTGGGCCTGGCCGCCGAGGCGGCCCTCGGTGCCGACCTCGCGCGCCACCCGGGTCACCTCGGAGGTGAAGCGGGAGAGCTGGTCGACCATGCCGTTGAAGACCGTCGCGATCTCGCCCAGCAGGTCGTCGGCGTCGTCCGGCAGCCGGGTGCCGAAGTCACCGTCGCGCACCGCCGTCAAGCCGGCAAGCAGCAGTCGCAGTTCCGGCACACCGACCTGGGCCGCGTCGGAGCTCGCGTTCCTGCGCGTGCTGTTGGGCGTTGCTGGGCCAGCCATCGATCGTCGCCTCCCTGCCAGAAGCCCGCCCCCGGCAGCAGTTGCGGCCGGGCAGATCACGCGGGCATGTACCGCTGGGAGGCTACCCCAGCATGGATCGGATCAGGTAAGCCGGGAACTGCGGCCGGGGCCGCCGGCCGTCCCGGGCTCGACCGCCCGGGCCACTCGGGCCGCCCGGCCCTGGACGGGCACCGCAACGCCGCCCGCGTAGCGGCCCATGCCCAGGGCACGCTCCAGCTCGTCGATGCTGTCCAGCACCTGTTTCGGCTCCGGGGTACTGGTGCACCCGCGGGCGAAGAGCACCCTGGTGACGAACTGCCGCAGCAGCAGGACGGGGACGGCGACCACCCACAGCAGCGCGGCGCACAGGGCGATCGCCTCGACGTGCTCGCGCTCCCGCCGCTCGAACTCGGCCACCGAGTGCGGGCTCACCCTGCCCCGCGCCGGACCGGAGAGGTACCCCGCCCTGCCGTACGCGAAGACCGCACGAGCCGTCATCAGGGCCCCCAGCCCGTATCCGCCGAGCACCTCCAGCAACCACACCAGCACCGCAGCTCGCCTCCCCTGTCCTGCGCGCACGCATCCTGGCCAGCCGTATGCCCCGGATCACCGCCGTTAACTAACGAGTGCGCGGGTCGCCCCCGGTACCCGGCAACCGGCCGGTTCCTCGCCCGGGGGACCACCTCCGCCGGGGAGCGCGGACGCTGGTACCGATGGTGAAGCAGCCCCGCACCAGCCAGGTGCCCGCCGGCGGATCCTCGGCCGGCGGGCACCGCCGTGCGGGCGCCCGCCTCTTCCTGACCGGCCGTCAGGAACCGATCACCACCTCGCTGGCGCCGGAGCCGATGACCGTCCAGGCGCCCGGGCCCGTTCCGCTACCGTTCCAGACCGAGACGGCGCTGCCGTCGACGGACAGGCCGACGACGTGGCCGGCGCCGACGGCGAAGGCGCTAGCCGCACCGCCGATCGGGGTCCAGTCGCCCGGGGTGCCGTTGTAGCGGCTCACGCTGCCGTCGTTGGGGTTGACGGCCAGCAGGCCGTCCCCGCCGGCGTACAGCGTGGTGGCCGCACCGCCGATCTGGGTCCAGGAGTTGGGCGTCCCGTTCCACACGGAGACACTCGACCGATCCGGCGCCAGGCCGTACAGGTGTCCCCCGCCGGTGGCGAACTGCGCACCCGCCCCACCCACCACCGTCCACGCACCCGGACCGGCACCGCTGCCGTTGTACCGGCTGATACTGCCGTCGTCCGGGTTGGTCGCGAACAGACCCGCGTCGCTCGCATAGATGGCGGTCGCCGCACCGCCGATCTGGGTCCAGGAGTTGGGCGTCCCGTTCCACACGGAGACACTCGACCGATCCGGCGCCAGGCCGTACAGGTGTCCCCCGCCGGTGGCGAACTGCGCACCCGCCCCACCCACCACCGTCCACGCACCCGGACCGGCACCGCTGCCGTTGTACCGGCTGATACTGCCGTCGTCCGGGTTGGTCGCGAACAGACCCGCGTCGCTCGCATAGAGGTCGGTGGCCACGCCGCCGATCTGGGTCCAGGCCCCCGGGCCGGTGCCGCTGCCGTTGTAGACCGAGACGGCGCTCTTGTCGGGCGCCAGGCCGTAGACCCGCTCACCGGAGACGATCGCGCTCTGGTTGGCCACGGTGACGTTCGTACCGGCGTAGGTGTGGTTGGCGCCGTCGATCTCGTGGGCGGTCATCGAGATGCTGTACCCGCCGTTCGCCAGCGCGGTGGTGTCCAGCGCGTACGGGTAGCCGGACGCGCCGCTGCCGGCCCGGACCTCGTTGCGGTACCCGTTCGGCCCGGTGATCACGTAGTCGAGCCACTCGATGACGCCGCTCTGGCTCGCGTTGGCTCGCAGGTTGAGCGTGCCGCTGACGCTCTGGCCCGCACCGACGCCGGCCAGGGTGACGTTGAAGCCCGCCGGGATCCCCGAGGCGCCGACAGGGCTGACGTAGCCCAGGAAGTTGTAGGCGGAGCCTTCGACGGCGTGCTCGATCTGGTCGGCGGTCCCGGTGTGCTCGGTGACCAGGCCGCCCTGGTTGCCGCCGATCTCGGTGACGGTGCCGTTGGAGCCGACGGACTCGACGAGGCCGATGTGCGCGCCGCCGCTGGCCTTGGTCGGGAAGCCCGAGCCGCCGAAGATCATCGCGTCGCCGGGCTGCGGTGTGTAGGTGCCGGGATCGTGCCAGGTGCCGTTGTTGTCGCCGTAGTTGACGAAGGTGGTGACCGTCCAGCCGAGTTTGGAGACGTCCACGCCGCCCTGGCCCCAGGCCCAGGTGGCGAACGCGGCGCACCAGTTGAGGCTGCAGTCCATGCCGTCGTAGGCCGAGCTGCAGCTGTGGCCCAGCTGGCTGTGCGCCGCCGAGACGATCGCGCTACGACTGGCGGCCGCGCTCGCCGGGGTGGTGGCGAGCGCCAGCATGCTGCTGCTGGCGACCGCGAGGGCGGCGGTCAGGGTGGCGGTCCGGACAAAGGGGTTGCGGGGCATGGCTGTACTCCGATGGAAGAGAGTGGAGGTGACGGGACGTCAGCAAACGGACCGGATCCGGATCCGGTCGTCGACCCGCAGCCGCTCCGGGACCGGGCCGACCCTGCCGACCCGCCGGGCCTTCCGGCCGCGCACCACGAGTCTGCCGACCACCTGCCGCTCGTGGAACCGGTGGCGCCTGGCCGCCTCCGGCCTGGCACCTTCCGTCCACCGAACCGGCAGCTCCCGCGCTGCGAGCCCGACTTGGAGGATCATACGATGACGGTGCGTACTGCCCCGCCATACGCTGAGCACTCACCCGCTGGTTGCTCACCTGGGGGCCGACGGCGGGGAGGCGGGCGCCCCGGGTCGGCCCGGTGGGGGGCCGTGCGTGGCCGCTGTGGGGAAGTTCCGTGCTGCCGTCGACCTGACGGGGGGTCGAGTGCTGGCCTGGTCGCTGCTGGGGCGGCTGCCGGCCGCGATGTGCCCGATCGGCACCCTGCTGATGGTCAGCCAGCACACCGGCAGCGTCTGGCGGGCCTCCGCCGTCACCGGCGCGCTGGCGCTGGGTCAGGCCACCGGCGGGCCGCTGGTGGGCCGCGCCGCCGACCGGCGCGGACAGCGGCGGGTCGGACTGGCCGCTGCTGCGCTGAACACCGTGGCGCTCCTCGCCCTCGTCACCGCCTCGCAGTTGCGGGCCGCGCTGGGCTGGCAACTGCTGTTCGCAGCGGTGGCCGGGCTCTCGGTGCCGCTGGTCGGGCCGCTGGCGCGCAGCCGCTGGCTCTGGCTGGCCGACGGGCGCGCCGAGCAGGCCTCGGCCGCGCTCTGGCTCGACGGCCTGATGGACGAGGTGAGCTTCACCACCGGGCCGGCCGTGGTCGGTCTGCTGGCCAGCCTGCTCGCGCCGGCCGCCGGGATGCTGCTCGCGGCCGCCCTGGCCGGCGTCTGCGCGACGCTGTTCGCGCTGCACCCCTCCGCCCCGCCCAGCATCGCGGCCACCGGCGGCCGCCCGCGCCCGCCGGCCCGGCTGCTGACCGCCCCTTACGGGCTGCTGCTCGCCGGGATGGCGCTGCTCGGGGTGGCCTTCGGGTCGATCCAGGTCGGTGTCACCGCGACCACCGCACACGTGGGCCACCCCGGCGCCGCCGGTCCGATCTACGGGCTGATGGGCGGCGCGAGCGCCTGCGCGGGCATCGCGATGGCCGCGCTGCCGGCCCGGTTCGACCTGCCCGCCCGGCTGCGCGCGGCGACGGCGCTGCTGCTGTCCGCCGCCCTGCTGCTGCCGCTGGTGGGCGGCACCCTGGGCGGCCTGGCGGCAGCCGTCGGCTGCGTGGGACTGGCCGTCGCACCGCAGATGATCACGATGTTCGGCCTGGTCGAACGGACCGTCCCCACCGCCCGGCTGGGCGAGGCGATGGCCGGCCTGGTGAGCAGCATCACGCTGGCCCAGGCCGCGGGCACGGTGGCGGCCGGCTGGCTGGTGGCCGCGGCCGGGCCCGCCGCCCCGTTCACCGTCACCTGCGTCGCCGCCGGCTCGGCCCTGCTGCTGGCGGCCGCCACGGCGACGGCCCGGCGGTACGCACGGCCCGCGGCGGCCCCGGCGCGCCGCGCACAGGTCCGCGCCTGAGCCGGGCGGCCACCCCCGCCCCTGACGGCCTTTTGACGCCTCCTTGACGCCCGCTGCCTTGACGCGGACCCGCCGAACCGGCCGCCGGCACCCCGCCCCGACTCCCCTGCCTGGTCAGCCCCGACCGTGCGGGTACCGCCGAACCAAGGAGCCGGCAAGGAATCCCTGTCGGCATCCTGATGCCCGTTTCCTTGACATTTGCCGACCGGGGTGTGCCATGGCACCAGCCATGGCCGTACGATGCCCCGCATGCCTTCGACAATGGGACTCATCAAACGGCTGCTGGTCGGCCAGCCGATGCACAACGAAATGCTCGGCGAAGCCACCCTGCCGAAGAAGATCGCGCTGCCGGTGTTCGCCTCGGACGCGCTGTCTTCGGTCGCCTACGCGACCGAGGAGATCCTCTTGGTGCTCTCCGCCGGAGGCCTGGCCTTCTTCCACTTCACCTGGTGGGTCGCTGCCGCGGTCGCCCTGCTCATGCTGGTCGTGGTCGCTTCCTACCGGCAGAACGTGCACGCCTACCCGTCGGGCGGCGGCGACTACGAGGTCGCCACCACCAACCTCGGGCCGAAGGTCGGTCTGACCGTCGCCAGCGCGCTGATGGTCGACTACATCCTGACCGTGGCCGTCTCCGTCTCCTCCGGCGTGGCCAACCTCGCCTCCGCGTTCCCCTCGCTCAACAACCACGTGGTGCTGATAGCGGTGCTGATCATCGCGGTGATCACGCTGCTGAACCTGCGCGGCGTGCGCGAGTCGGGCACCGCCTTCGCCATCCCCACCTACTGCTTCATCGTCGCGATCGTCGTCATGATCGGCTGGGGCCTGTTCAAGATCGTCACCGGTCACCCGCTGCACGCCGAGAGCGAGAACTACCAGATCAAGGCGACCGGCACGTTCGGCGGCGTCGGCCTGATCTTCCTGCTGCTGCGCGCCTTCGCCTCCGGCTGCACCGCGCTGACCGGCGTCGAGGCGATCAGCAACGGCGTGCCCGCCTTCAAGCCGCCGAAGAGCAAGAACGCCGCGACCACGCTGGCGCTGCTCGGCGCGATCGCCGTGTCGATGTTCGCCGGCGTCACCGCGCTCGCGCTGGCCGGCCACGTGCACGCCGCCGAGCCGGCCAACCTGGTCGGCCTGGCCGACGGGCAGACCCCGCGCACCGTGATCGCCCAGGTGGCCCGCTCGGTCTTCGGCGGGGCGTCACCGCTCTTCTACGTCCTGCAGTTCGTCACCGCGCTGATCCTGGTGCTCGCCGCCAACACCGCCTTCAACGGCTTCCCGGTGCTCGGCTCGATCCTGGCCAAGGACGGCTACCTGCCGCGCCAGCTGCACACCCGCGGCGACCGGCTCGCCTTCTCCAACGGCATCATGCTGCTGTCCGGCGCGGCCATCCTGCTGGTGGTCGTCTTCCAGGCCTCGCCGACCCGGCTGATCCAGCTGTACATCGTCGGCGTCTTCGTCTCCTTCGTCTGCAGCCAGACCGGCATGATCCGGCACTGGAACCGGAACCTGAAGACCACCACCGACCCGGCCGCCCGCAACCACATGATCCGCTCGCGGGCGATCAACGCCGTCGGGGCCGGTGTCACCGGCGTGGTCCTGACCATCGTGCTGACCACCAAGTTCGCCAAGGGCGCCTGGATCGTCGTGGTCGCGATGCCGCTGATCTGGCTGGTCATGCGCGGGATCCAGCGGCACTACGCGGCCGTCTCCGCCGAGCTGACCCCGCCGCCCGGCAAGGGCGTCACCCCGCCCTCCAACAACCACGCCATCGTGCTGGTCTCCAAGCTCCACCTGCCGACCATCCGCGCGCTCGGCTACGCCAGCACCACCCGCCCGACCCGCCTGGAAGCCGTCACCGTCGACCTCGACCCGGTGGAGACCGAAGCCCTCAAGCAGGAGTGGAAGTCGCGCGAGATCGAGATCCCGCTCACCGTGGTCGCCTCGCCCTACCGGGAGATCACCAGCCCGGTGGTGGACTACGTCCGGCAGCTGCGCACCGAGAAGCCGGACGACATCGTGACCGTCTACATCCCCGAGTACGTGCTCGGCCACTGGTGGGAGCAGATCCTGCACAACCAGTCGGCGCTGCGGCTCAAGGGCCGGCTGCTGTTCCAGCGCCGGGTCGTGGTGGCCAGCGTCCCGTACCAGCTGCAGTCCGCCAACGACCGCACGTCTTGAGTGTTCGAGCCTGAGTGATCTGAGCCTGAGCGCCCTGAACCCGGAGGAGATCGTAGCCATGGAGACGTCGAACGGTACGGGCCCGCACAGCGCGCCGCGTCCTGCGGGCTGGTCCACGGTCCGCCGCGCACTGGCCCGCCTCTCCCGGTCCAGCAGCGACCTGCAGGCCGAACAGCTGGCCGCCGCCGTCACCTCGGCGCACGCCACCCGGATAGCGGACACCGAGGACCGCGAGATGGTCCGGCTGATCGGCACCTTGCGGACCGTCACGCTGCGCCCGGTGGGCGGGGCGCCGGCGTTGGAGGCGCATCTGTGGGACGGCACCGGTGAGGTCGTGGTGATCTGGCTCGGGCGCCGCGAGATACCGGGCATCCTGTCCGGCCGCACCATCGAGGTCCGCGGGCGGCTCAGCCGCGCGCGGGGCCGGCGCACCCTCTACAACCCCGCCTACGAACTCCGGGCCCAGGCAGCCCACTGACCCACCTCCACCGACCGCCCCGGCGGGGTCGGCAGGGCCCGCCGCCCTGCCGACCCCGCCGGGGCGCACTCGTACCCGGGTGACGGTGCCCGGCCCGGCCCGGAGCCGCCGGCCGGCCTCGTCTTCACCGGGCCCGTCAACGGGGCCCCGCGCAGTCGACGGCCGGTCAGCCCGGCGGGACGCCGGTGCTCTCGCGCACGGTCAGCCGCGGCGTCGGCGTCTTCAGGTCCGCCGCCGTCGCCGGGTCGTCCAGGACGCCGAGCAGCGACCGGGCCACCTGCTCGCCGAGGGCGAAGGTGTCCCGGGAGAGCGCGGTCAGCGGCGGGTGGACGATCCGGGCCAGCACCGAGTCGTCGAAGCAGACCACCGACAGCTCCTGCGGCACCCGCACGCCCATCTCGGTGGCCACCCCGAGCCCGGCCACCGCCATCACGTCGCTGTCGTAGACGATCGCGGTCGGCCGCTGCCGCCTGGCCAGCAGCGCCCGGGTGGCCGCGGCGCCCTGCGCGTCGCTGAAGTCGGTCGGCACCGAGACCGTCTCGGCCAGCCCGAGCCGCCCGGCCGCGTCGCGCAGCGCCCGGATCCGGCGCTGGGTGTGCTGGAAGGCCGGCAGGCCGGCCAGGTGGGCGATCCGCCGGTGGCCGAGCGCGGCCAGGTACTCGACCACCGAGAGCATCGCCTCCCGGTCGTCGGCCCAGACCGCGGGCAGGCTGCCGTGCCGGCCGGGTCCGCCGAGCACCACGGTGGGCATGCCGAGCTCCTCCAGCACCGCGATCCGCGGGTCGCGGACCTGCAGGTCCACCAGGACGAAGCCGTCCACCCGGTGCTCCGAGGTCCAGCGGCGGTAGACCTCGATCTCGGCGGCGGTGTCCTCCACCACCAGCAGTTGCAGCGCCGTCTGGCGGCGGGAGAGCTCGGCCTGCAGGCCGGAGAGCAGCTGGGCGAAGAACGGCTCCACCCCGATGGTGCGGGCCGGGCGGGCCAGCACCAGCCCGACAGCGCCGATCCTGGCCCCGCCGAGCACCCGGGCCGCGCTGTGCGGGCGCCAGTTCATCGCCTCGGCGACCTGCAGGATCCGCCGGCGGGTCTGCTCGCTGACCCCAGGGCGCCCGTTCAGCGCGAAGGAGACCGCGCCTTTGGAGACCCCCGCCGCACGGGCGATGTCCTCGATGGTCGGTCTGCCCACGTGTGCGGTCCTCTCTTGACACCCCTGGCGCGCAGGAGCATAGTCCCACACACCTCGCTAGAACGGTTTAGTAAGTCCGTGCGGGCCACAACCGCCCTCTCGTTCCTGATCCTTGACTGGACGTCAGGCAAGCGGCAGCAGTCGCACGTGCACCCTCGTCCCCCGTTCCCGTTCCCCGTTCCCACGGAGACCGCCATGCGCAGTGTCAGGGCAACCGTCACCCTCGCGGCCCTCGCGTCGCTCACCCTCACCGCCTGCGGCGTCGGCGGCGGCAGCAGTTCAGCCGGCGGCGACCAGGCCGTGGCCACCGGCCGGCCGCTCTCGGGCAGCATCACCTTCCAGACCTGGTCACTGAAGAACGAGAAGTTCACCCCCTACTTCGACGCCCTGGTCAAGGACTTCGAGAACCAGCACCCCGGCACCACGGTCGACTGGCTGGACCAGCCCGGCGAGGGCTACAGCGACAAGGTCACCAGCCAGGTCACCGGGGGCAACCTGCCCGACGTGGTCAACCTGCCGCCGGACATCGCGCACTCGGTGGCCAAGGTGGGCGGCCTGCTCGACCTGGCCAGGAACGCGCCCACCCTGACGAAGGACTACGTGGGCAGCGGCCTGACCGCCTACACCTACGCCGACCTGGGCACCGGCACCTACGGCTTCCCCTGGTACCTGGGCACCGACATCAGCCTGTGGAACAAGGGCATGCTGCAGCGCGACGGCCTGGACCCGGCCCACCTGCCGAAGACCTTCGACGAGCTGGTCGCCCAGGCCAGGACCATGCACGACCGCTCCGGTGGCAAGGACTACCTGATGAGCCGTCCGCCCGGGCTCTCGGACATCGTCAACTCCGGCACCCCGCTGATGACGCCGGACGGCAAGAAGTTCGCCTTCGCCACCGCGGGCGCGGCCGCCATGCTGGACAAGTACACCGCCGCCTACGCAGCCGGCTACCTCCCGTCCGACGTGCTCACCAGCACCTACGAGGGCAACTCGGCGCTGTTCAACAAGCAGGTGGTGGCCTGGACCACCGGCGGCGGCAACTACATCTCCAGCACCCGGCAGACCAACCCCAGCCTGGTCCCGCAGATCATCCCCTCCCCCGCGCTGGACACCGCCCCGCTGTACGTCCAGGGCCTGTCGGTCTCGGCGAGGAGCAAGAACCTGCCGCTCGCCCTGGCCTTCGCCCAGTTCGCCACCGACAACGCCAACCAGGCCGCGTTCGTCAAACTGGCCCCCGGCTACCTGCCCGGCACCACGGCGGCCGCCGCCGACCCGGCGTACAGCAGGAGCGACGGGACGCCCCAGGGCGACGCCGCGGTCTTCGCCTACCAGGACATGCAGAAGGCGGTGAACTTCACCCCACCGGTGTGGACCAACGCCATGGACACCTTCCTCAACCAGCAGATCGCCCTGGCGATGACCGGCAAGGAGAGCAGCACCCAGGCGCTGCAGAGCGCCCAGGACCGCGCGAACCAGCTGCTCGACCAGTGATCGGGAGGGCGCCGGTGCGGCCGCACCTGACGAGGGCCCACCGCCGGTACACGCCGTGGCTGCTGGTCGCGCCCGCCCTGCTCTGGCTGGCGGTCTTCAGCCTGTGGCCCGCGCTCAACACCGCGGTGCTCTCCTTCACCAACGTGCACATCCTCAGCGGCGGCCGCTTCACCGGGCTGCACAACTACGCGCTGATGTGGCAGGACCCGCTGCTGCGCGACGCGATCGTCAACACGCTGATCTTCATGGCCGTCTGCGTCCCGCTGCTGACCGTGCTGCCGCTGCTGCTGGCCCTGCTGGTGCAGCGCACCCTGCCGTTCATGGGCTTCTTCCGGACCGTCTTCTACTTCCCGGTGATCGCCTCCGCCGTGGTGGTGGCGCTGATCTGGCAGTGGCTGCTGGACGACCGCGGTCTGGTCAACGGCCTGGGCCGACAGGCCGGCCTGCTGCACCACGCCGTGCCGTTCCTCACCGACCGCTGGCTGCTGCTCGCCAGCGCCATCGCGCTGACCGTCTGGAAGGGACTGGGGTACTACATGGTGCTCTACCTCTCGGCGCTCGGAAACGTGCGCCGGGACCTGCACGAGGCGGCCGCGGTGGACGGGGCCGGTGCGGTGCGCCGGTTCCGCTCGGTCACCGTGCCCGGGGTGCGCGGGACCATGGCGCTGGTCTCGGTGCTGATCGCGGTCAGCTCGATGCGGGTGTTCACCGAGCTGTACGTGCTGGGCGGGCGCACCGGCGGGGTGGGCGGCCAGGACGTCTCGCTGGTGATGCTGATCCAGCAGGCCGCCGCCGGCAGCGACGGCCGGATCGGCTACGCGTCCGCCCTCAGCGTCCTGCTCTTCGCCCTCACCGCCGGGCCGTTGCTGCTGCTGGCCCGCTGGAACCGGCGGGGGGAGCGGTGAGGCGCCCGCCCCGCCGCCGCTCGGCGGTCTTCGACTCGGTCACCCCGCTCGGCCTGACGGCGCGTTACCTGACGCTGCTGCTGGTCCTGGCGATCACCGTCGGTCCGATGCTCTGGGAACTGGCCACCTCGCTGAAGAGCATCGCGGAGGACGTCTACACCGCCAGTCCGCGGCTGCTCCCGCAGCACCCGACCCTCGGCAACTACGGCCGGGTGGCCAGGCTGGTCCCGGTCGGCCACTTCGCACTCAACTCGGTCCTGGTGGCGCTGGCCGACGTCACGGGGAACCTGGTGGGCGCCACCCTCGCCGGCTACGCGCTGGCCCGGCTCCCGTTCCGCGGCCGCCGCCTGGTGGTGGGGCTCTTCCTGTCCACCCTGGTGCTGCCGGGCGAGGTGACGATCATCTCGCAGTACCAGACCGTCGCGAAGCTGGGCCTGGGCGACTCCCTGCTCGGCGTGGGGCTGCCCGGAATGATCGGCGCGCTGAACGTGCTGCTGATGCGCAACGCCTTCCTCGCCGTCCCGGCCGAACTGGAGGAGGCGGCGGTCATCGACGGGGCCACGGTGCTGCAACGCCTGCGGTTCGTCGCACTGCCGGCGGTCAGGGGCACCCTGAGCGTGATCGCCATCCTCACCTTCATCGGCGCCTGGGACGACTTCCTGTGGCCGCTGCTGGTGCTGCAGAGCCCCGGCAGACTGACCCTCACGGTCGGCCTCTCCTACCTGCGCGGCGCCTTCAGCGCCGACCCGCGCACCGTCGCGGCCGGCGCCGTGATCGCCCTGCTGCCCGTGCTCGCCCTCTTCGTCACCTTGCAGCGGTACTTCTTCCGCGGCGTCGGCGAAGGCGCCGTCAAGGGATGAGCGGCCGACCCGACCGGAGGACCGGATGACCTACTCGACGGGGGCCGCTCCGCGGTTCGGCGTCAACTACACGCCCAGCCGCGGCTGGTTCCACCACTGGCTGGACTTCGACCTCGACCCGGTGCGGCGCGACCTGGACGCGATCGCCGCGCTCGGCCTGGACCACCTGCGGGTCTTCCCGCTCTGGCCGCTCTTCCAGCCCAACCGCACGCTGATCCGCCCCCGGGCCCTCGAGCAGCTGGCCGCGCTGGTGGACGCGGCGGGCGAGCGCGGGCTGGACGTCGCGGTCGACGGCCTCCAGGGCCACCTGTCCAGCTTCGACTTCTTGCCCGCGTGGACCACCAGCTGGCACCGGCGCAACCTGTTCACCGATCCCGCGGTGGTCGCCGCCCAGGCCGCCTACCTGGAGACCCTGGGCCGCGCGCTGGCCGGCCGGGCGAACTTCCTCGGCCTGACGGTCGGCAACGAGGTCAACCAGTTCTCCGGCGACCCGCACCCCGATCCGGACCGCATCTCCCCCGCCCGGGCCGCCGACTGGCTGACCGGACTGCTGGCCGCCTGCGAGCGCGGCGCGCCGGGCCGGCTGCACCTGCACGCCTCCTACGACGCCGCGTTCTACCAGGACGACCACCCGTTCACCCCCGCCCACTCGGCCCGGCTCGGCGCCGTCACGGCGGTGCACTCCTGGGTCTTCAACGGCACCGCCCAGCGCTACGGCCCGGATTCGGCGGCCACCGTGCAGCACGCCGCCTACCTGGTCGAGCTGGCCAAGGCCTGGGCCCAGGACCCGCACCGCCCGGTCTGGCTGCAGGAGGTGGGCGCACCGGCCCCGCACATCGCTCCCGGGCGGGCCGGCGCGTTCACCCGCGCCACCGTGGCCGCCGCGCTGGACTGCCCCGACCTGTGGGGCATCACCTGGTGGTGCTCGCACGACGTGGACCGCGCGCTCGCCGACTTCCCCGAACTGGAGTACACCCTCGGACTGCTGACCACCGACCAGCGGGTCAAGCCGGGCGGCCGGGCGCTGGCCGAGGCGGTGGCCGAGGCGCGGCAGGACTGGCGCCCGCCCGGGCCGCGGCGCACCGCGCTGGTGCTGGACCTGCCCGAGGCCGCGCCCAAGCGCTCCACCTGCGCGCCGGGCGGGGCCTTCTTCGAGGCCTTCATGCGGCTGGCAGCCGACGGCGCCCGCCCCACCGTGCTGCTGGCCGAGCGTGTCGCGGACCCTTCGGGCCTGGCGGCGCGGGGTATCACCGAGATCGTCACGGTCGCCGACCTCACCTGACGCACCACCGGGGGTGGACGGCCGCACCTGACGCACCACCGGGCGGCGGCGACCTCGCCCGACGCACCACCGGATGTCGACGGCCACATCTGACGCACCACCGGATGTCGACGACCGCACCTGACGCACCACCGGATGTCGACGACCGCACCTGACGCACGACCGGATGTCGACGGCCGCACCTGACGGACCACCAGATGGGGAGTAGCGCCCATGCATGACGACCGCACCCTGGTCGAAGCCCGGCTCAAGCGTGTGCTGGAGGAGCGGATCCGCCCCGCGGTGTACCCGGAGTCGGTACCGCTGTCGGTCGGCGCCTGGACCGCCCCCGGGGAGCCGGTCCCGGTGGCCGAGGGGCTGGCCGCGCCGCGCAGTCCGGTCGCGGTCGGCGACCGGTGGGGCGCGCCGTGGAGCACCAGCTGGCTGACGGTGGCCGGCACGGTGCCCGAGGAGTGGGCCGGCCGGTGTGTGGAGGCGCTGATCGACCTGGGCTTCGACAAGAACATGCCCGGCTTCCAGTGCGAGGGCCTGGTCTACCGTCCGGACGGCAGCCCGGTGAAGGGGCTGAACCCGAACAACCAGTGGGTCCCGATCGCCGGGCGGGCGGTCGGCGGCGAGCAGGTGCTGCTGCACGTCGAGGCCGCGGCCAACCCGGTGGTCCTCGACTACCACCCCTTCCTGCCCACCGGGTTGGGCGAACTGGCGACGGCCGGCCGTGAACCGCAGTACCGGCTGACCCGGATGGACCTGGCCGTCTTCGACCGGACGGTCTGGGAGCTGGTGCTGGACCTGGAGGTGGTCGGCGAGCTGATGGCCGAGCTGCCGGTGGACGGGGCCCGCCGCTGGGAGCTGCTGCGCGCGGTCGAGCGGGCGCTGGACGCGGTCGACCTGCAGGACGTCAACGCCACCGCGGCCGCCGCCCGGGCCGCGCTGGCGGAGGTGCTGGCCGCTCCCGCCGCACCGTCCGCGCACCGGATCAGCGCGGTCGGCCACGCGCACATCGACTCCGCCTGGCTGTGGCCGCTGCGCGAGACGGTGCGCAAGGTGGCCCGGACCACGGCGAACATGACCGCCCTGCTGGCCGACCACCCCGAGTTCGTCTACACCATGTCGCAGGCCCAGCAGTACGCCTGGATCAAGGAGCACCGGCCGGAGGTGTACGCGAAGGTCAAGGAGGCGGTGGCCGGGGGGCGGTTCGTGCCGGCCGGCGGCATGTGGGTGGAGTCGGACACCAACATGCCCGGTTCGGAGGCAATGGCCCGTCAGTTCGTCCACGGCAAGCGGTTCTTCCTGGAGGAGTTCGGGGTGGAGAACAAGGAGGCCTGGCTGCCGGACACCTTCGGCTTCACCGGCGGCCTGCCGCAGATCATCCGGGCGGCCGGCTCGCGGTGGCTGCTCACCCAGAAGATCTCCTGGAGCCAGGTCAACTCCTTCCCGCACCACACCTTCTGGTGGGAGGGCATCGACGGCACCCGGATCTACACCCACTTCCCGCCGGTCGACACCTACAACTGCTCGATGAAGGGCAGCGAGATCGCGCACGCCGTCCGCAACTTCAAGGAGAAGGGCCGGGCCACCCGGTCGCTGGCACCGACCGGGTGGGGCGACGGCGGGGGCGGCACCACCCGGGAGATGGTCGGCAAGGCGGCCCGGCTGCGGAGCCTGGAGGGCTCCGCAGCGGTCCGCTGGGAGACGCCGGCCGAGTTCTTCACCCAGGCGCAGGCCGAGTACCCCGACCCGCCGGTCTGGGTGGGCGAGCTGTACCTGGAGCTGCACCGGGCGACCCTGACCAGCCAGGCGAGGACCAAGCAGGGCAACCGGCTCAGCGAGAACCTGCTCCGGGAGGCCGAGCTGTGGGCCGCCACCGCCGCGCTGCGGGCCGGGTTCCCCTACCCGTACGCCGAGTTGGACCGGATCTGGAAGACCGTGCTGCTGCACCAGTTCCACGACATCCTGCCCGGGTCCTCGATCGCCTGGGTGCACCGGGAGGCCGAGGCGACCTATGCCGCCGTCGCCACCGAGCTGACGGCGATCGTCGAGGCCGCACAGCGCACCCTGGCCGGGCAGGGCGGGACCGCGCTGGTCTTCAACTCCGCCCCGCACCAGCGCTCGGGTGTCCCGGCCGGCGGCGCCGCCCCCGCCGCCGCGCCGTCGGACGGCTGCACCCTGCGGGAGCGGGCGGGCGGCGGGTACGTGCTGGCCAACGGCCGGCTGCGGGTCGAGCTGGACGGGCGCGGCCTGCTGGTCTCCGCCTACGACCTCACCGCCGGGCGCGAGACCGTCGCCCCCGGCGCGGCCGCCAACCTGTTGCAGCTGCACCCCGACTTCCCGAACATGTGGGACGCCTGGGACGTCGACCAGTTCTACCGCAACACCGGCACCGACCTGACCGGGGTGGACGAGCTGACCGTGCTCGCCGACAAGCCCGAGGCCGTCGCCGTCCGGGTGACCCGCTCCTTCGGCGCCTCCACCGCGGTCCAGACCCTGACCCTGGCCGCCGGCGCCCACCGCATCGACCTGGACACCGAGGTGGACTGGCACGAGACGGAGAAGTTCCTCAAGCTCGCCTTCCCGCTCGACCTGCACGCCGACCGCTACGCCGCCGAGACCCAGTTCGGCCACCAGTACCGGCCCACCCACACCAACACCAGCTGGGAGGCCGCCAAGTTCGAGGCCTGCAACCACCGGTTCACCCACTTCGCCGAACCCGACTGGGGCGTCGCACTGGTCACCGCCTCCACCTACGGCCACGACGTCACCCGAACCGTGCGCCCGGCCGACCACGGGGTCAACACCACGGTGCGCGCCTCCCTGCTGCGCGCCCCGCGCTTCCCCGACCCGCACACCGACCAGGGCCGGCACCGGTTCCGCCACGCCCTGGTCCCCGGCGCCACGATCGCGGACGCCGTCCGGGAGGGCCACCTGGTCAACCTGCCCGAGCGCACGGTGCTCGGGGCCGCCGCGGCGGTCGTGCCGCTGGTCGAGCTGGACGGCGAGGAGGTGGTGGCGAGCGCCGTGAAGCTGGCCGACGACGGCAGCGGTGACCTGGTGGTGCGCCTCTACCAGGCCACCGGTACCCGCAGCCGGACCACGCTGCGCACGGACCTGCCGGTGGTCTCGGTCCACGCCTGCGACCTGCTCGAACGGCCGCTGCCGGACGGGCACCCACCGCTGCGTGACGGCGCGGTCGCGCTGGCGCTGCGGCCGTTCCAGTTGCTGACCCTGCGGCTGGGGCTGGGCTGACTGCTGGTCAGGTCTTCCTGAGGGCTGACTTCCAGTCAGGCCCGGGTCGCTGATACCGGCCAGGGCGGGCGGGCTGCTCCCGGCCGGGCCCCCGCTCTGCGGGGGCGGCGAGCGCCCCCCGCCCGGCGGCGGCCCGACGCCGTGTCACCCAGGCGCGGCCTGCCGTGTACCGCCCCGGTTTGCGGTTGCGGACAGCGGCTACACGCCACTCATGAATGGCAGATACGCCGGGCCAGGAGCGGCCCGCACAGTCATACTCGTCACCGACATCGTCGCAGGCCTGCTGTGCCTGTGGATCGCCCTCTACCTGCTCAACGCCAACCCCTCCAACGACCTGGCGAGCTGGGTCCACTCGGCGGCCGACTGGCTGTCCGGGTGGGCCCACGACCTCTTCACCCCCTCCCAAGGCTGGCTGCGAACCCTGCTCAACTACGGCCTCCCTGCCCTGGTCTACCTGTTCCTGGGCCACCTCGCGGCCGGCTGGGTGCGCCGCGTCCGCTGACCTCCGAGATTCCTGCTCCGCAGCGGTTCGTCCCCAACAACCGCTGCGGGCAGGGGTCTTGACGCACTCACGACTCCGGGAGCATCCTCACAACAACTAAATCGTTTTACCTCCAGGGAGGTCGATCGGCCATGCGTGGTTCCAGATCCGGAGTGAGGTGGGCGTCGCTGCTCACCGCCGTCCTGACGCTCACGTCGGGCGCGGCGGCAGGCGTCGCACAGGCCGCTCCCGCACCCCTCGGGCAGCCCGGGCCGGCCCAGCAGCGGCCAGTGGGCGGTGCGACGAAGACCGGACCGGTCTCCATCGCCTACGTGGAGGTCAACAGCAACAGCATGCTCAACGTGGGCAAGTACAAGTTGGCCAGCAACGGCGCCAACGTGTTCGACATCGCGGTTATCTTCGCCGCGAACATCAACTACGACGGCAGCAACGCCTACCTCTCCTTCAACCCGCAGGTGCAGAGCGTCCTCGACAACGCGGCGACACAGATCAAGCCGCTCCAGGCGAAGGGCATCAAGGTCGAACTGTCGGTCCTGGGCAACCACCAGGGCGCCGGCTTCGCCAACTTCCCCTCCCAGGCCGCCGCGGCGGCCTTCGCCCAGCAGCTGTCCAGCGCCGTCACCCGGTACGGCCTGGACGGCGTCGACTTCGACGACGAGTACGCCGACTACGGCGTGAACGGGACCGCCCAGCCCAACGACAGCTCCTTCGTCTACCTGGTCCAGGCGCTGCGCAGCGCGCTGCCGCACAAGCTCATCACGCTGTACGACATCGGCCCGTCGGCGTCGAGCCTGGTCTACAACGGCACGGACGTCGGCCCGCTCTTCGACTACTCGTGGAACCCGTACTACGACTCCTTCAGCGTGCCGGAGGTGTCCCTGCCGGACAGCCGGCTCGGCCCGGCGGCGATCGACCTCGGCTCGACCCCGGCCTCCGACGCGACCTACCTCGCGCAGCAGACCGTGAGCGGGGGCTACGGGGCGTACCTCACCTACAACCTGACCAGCACGGACGTCCACAGCTACATCTCGAGCTTCACCCGCGCGCTGTACGGCAGCCGAGCGGTGTACAAGCCCTGAACCCGACCCGGCCGGCGGGTCCAGGCCGCACGTCAGCCCGGACCGGCCTGCGCACCCGGTCATCCCGAAGGACGACACGGCTGATCCCCAGGGATGACCGGGAGCTGAGAACGCATCATTTCGAGCGATCCGGCGCCGTGGAGCGCGAACCTACGCTCACGGACATGAACCGAACCCGCCGCATCACGAGCGCCGCCGCCCTCGCCCTCGCCCTCGCCCTGTCCGTCCCGCTGGCCGGGTCCGCCGCAGCCGCGCCGACGGCGCCGGCCTCCGCCCCACCCGCTGCTGCCGTCGCCGTCGCCGTCGGCAGCTCGGTCCCCCCCGCCTTCCACGGCGAACTGCCGCGCCCGACCGGCCCGGTCCTGGCCGCTGCGACCGGCCCGGGTCAGCCGGTGCGCTCCCGGGCTGCTCGCCTGCTCGGGAGCGCACCGTCGGCTCGCGCACCGGGTCCTTGTCGGGGATCACCTGGGGCTGGACCTCGTCCGGCAGCAACGGGCCCCGGCTGACTGGGGTCCAGGCCTTCACGTCGAGCGGAGGTCGGACCTCGGCGTCCGGGGCGAGCCGCAGACCGGCCATGGCGAGGAAATCGGAGAGTTCGATCCAGCCGCCGTCGGTCCCGTCGTCCCAACTGGTCCAGAGCCTCGACGCCTCGCCATCCCAGGTGTCGAGGTCCTCGCTCGGATGCTGCTCGACGGTTCCCTCGCCGTGCCGGTACCGCAGGTACAGGTACTGACCCGTGGTCGTCCAGGCGTCCCACTGCGACGGGCAGGCCCCGGAGGTACGCACCACCCGCGCGAGGGTCACATCCTCGTGCAGGTAGGCCTCGACAGGACCCAGTCGCTGGTCCTGGGCGATGAGGAGGTCGTCCACGAGACCGAGCAGGCGGATGCTGCCGCTGGGGAACTGGAGCGTGAGGCCAGCTGTGAAGCCGACATGGCCGTCGTTGTAGGCGATCTGCCGAACCGAACGGATCGTCTGTCCGACAAACCGGGTCACCGGAACATTCGGCGAATCGTCGAGCACAGTCCGGGGGCTTCGATGCGTTGCCACTCGGACCTGGGTGTCGGCGCACCGCGCCTTCGGAGTGGCCGAGCGACCCGGCCTCGCTGGGCGAATAGCGGTGGCCGAGGTGGTCGGGCGCATGGTAGGTATACGCCCTGTGATGATCATGGGGGATACGGTCCTAGGACTGGAACAGTTGCACCGCACCTACGGCACCGGCCCGGAGGCCGTGCACGCGCTTGCGGGGGTGGACGTCGGCTTTGCTCGGGGGACCTTCACGGCGGTGATGGGCCCGTCCGGGTCCGGCAAGAGCACCCTGCTGCAGTGCGCGGCGGGCCTGGACCGGCCGGACTCGGGGCGGGTGGTGCTGGACGGGGTGGAGCTCGGGAAGCTGACGGAAACTCAGCTCACGGTGCTGAGGAGAGATTTGCTGGGCTTTGTCTTCCAGGCCTTCAACCTGGTCGGCTCGCTGACGGCGGAGCAGAATGTCGGCCTGCCGCTGCGCCTGGCGGGCAGACGCCCGGACCGCGCCGAGGTCGAGCGGGCGCTGGGCCAGGTCGGGCTCGGCCATCGGATGGGGCACCTGCCCTCGCAGCTGTCCGGCGGCCAGCAGCAGCGGGTCGCCATCGCCCGGGCGCTGATCAGCCGGCCCAAGGTGCTCTTCGCCGACGAGCCGACCGGCGCGCTGGACAGCTCCAGCAGCCGCGACGTGCTCGCGCTGCTGCGCTCGCTGGTGGACGAGGAGGGCCAGAGCACCGTGATGGTGACCCACGACCCGGTCGCCGCCGCGCACGCCGACCGGGTGCTCTTCCTCGCCGACGGCAAGCTGGTGGACGATCTCGCGGCGCCCACCGCGCAGCAGGTCGCCGAGCGGATGACCGCGCTGGAGACGGCCCCGCACAGCCCCACGCAGGTGGGCCGGTGAGCACCCTGCTGACCCTGCTGCCCGTCGCCGCGGCGAGCCTGCGCCGCCGCCGGGCCGCCTTCGCCGGCTCGTACCTCGCCCTCACCCTGGGCGTCACCCTGGTGGCCACCACCGGGGTGCTGCTCAACGACACCATCGGCGACGACTCCCCGCTCGGTGCGCCCTCCCTGCACAAGGTGCTGACCTTCGCCTCCGGGATGGCTGCCTTCGTCGCGGTCTTCGTGGTGGCCAGCACCTTCGCCTTCGCGGTGGCCCAGCGCCGCCAGGAGACGGCGCTGCTGCGCGCGGTCGGTGCGACGCCCCGTCAGGTCCAGCTGCTGATCATGGGTGAGGCGCTGGTGATCGCGCTGGCCGCCGTGGTCTCGGGCTGCCTGCTGGCCCTGCCGGCGGCGCCGGTGCTGGCCGCCTGGCTGGTCGCCAGAGGAGCCGCCCCGGCCGGGTTCACCGCGCAGCCCGCGCCGGCACCGCTGCTGGTGGCGGCCGCCGTCGGTCTGGCGGTCGCGCTGCTCGGTGCCTTCGCCGCCTCGGTCCGAGCCAGCCAGGTGCGCCCGGTCGAGGCGCTCGGCGAGGCCGCAGTGGACGGCCGGGTGATGACCCCGGTGCGCTGGGCCTGCGCCGCGCTGCAACTGGGCGGGCTGCTCGCCACCCTGGCGTTCTACCTGTGCTCTCCCCTGCTGCCCTCGGCCCCGGGCGGCGGCGGTGGCGCCCAGGTCCAGGATCCGCAGTTCGCCACCCAGTGGGTGATGGCGATCGACCTGATGGCGATCGTGGCGCTGAGCCTGTTCGCCCCGCTGCTGGTGCCCGCGCTGGTCCGGCTGCTCACCTGGCCGCTGCGCCGGACGGTGAGCGCCCCCGCACTGCTGGCGCGGCAGAACGCGCTGACCTCGGTGCGCCGCACGGTCTCCACCGCGACCCCGGCCTTCCTGGTGATCGCGCTGACCGGCACGGCGGTGGGCAGCACCGCGGCCTTCGCCGACGCGATGACCGCCCAGGGCCGGGCCGCCACGGCCGCCCGCTACGTGCTGCGCCCGGGCACCGCACCGCTGCCCGCCGACGCCGCCCGGCAGCTGACCACCGCTCAGCCGGGTCTGCGGGCCACCGCGACCACCTCGCTGGTGATCAGCGGACTCGGTGCCGACGCCGCGTCCTTCGCCGACCGCTCCGAAAACTCCGCCGCCTCCGTCCCCTCTGCTGCCACCGTCGTCGACGGCGACCTGGCGACCGCCTTCACGCTGCCCGCCGTCCACGGGACCGCCGCCGACCTGCACGGCCAGAGCCTGGCCGCCTCCACCGACCAGGCCGCCGCGCACGACTGGCACCTCGGCGACCAGGTGCGGCTGCGGCTGGCCGACGACACGGTGGTGTCGCTGCGCCTGAGCCTGGTCTACCGCACCCAGCTGGGTCTGGACGAGGTGCTGATCGCGGGCGACGCGGTGGCCGGCCACCTGGGCGGCACCCACCCGAGCGCGGTCTACCTCGGCACGGCACCCGCCGCGCCGCCGCCCGGCACCGTGCTGACGGATGCCCAGCACCCCGGACCCGATCCCGGCGCCCGCTACTCCTGGATCGTGATGACCACGGTCCTGGGCCCGGCCCTGCTCTACGCGCTGCTCGCGATCGTCAACACCATGGTGATGTCGGCCGCGGACCGCCGGCGCGACTTCGCCGTGCTGCGGCTGGCCGGCACCGAGCGCCGCCAGGTGCTCGGCATGGTCGCACTGGAGGCGCTGCTGGTGGTGGCGACCGCCGCCGTGCTGGGGCTGCTGGTCACGGCGGTCACCCAGGTCGGCACCTCCGCCCTGCTCAACCACCGGATCCTGGCCGGGCAGACCAGCGTGGCGCTGCACCTGCCCTGGCTGCCGCTGGGCGGCGCCGGTCTGCTCTGCGTGCTGCTAGCGCTGGCCGCCAGCCTGCTGCCGAGCCGGCTGGCGCTGTCGGGGCCGGGCCGGACGGCCTGACCGCTGCGCACCGCCGACAGAAGGCCGGCGCCGGGCGGACCCCGTGATGGGGTCCGCCCGGCGCCGGCGTTTCGCGCTGACTGGGCGTCAGTTCACCGATCTGGTGCCCTGCCCCCAGCAGGGGCTGTCCCAGACCCGGACCGGGTCCTGCAGGCCGCCGGTGCCGTAGGGGTCGGCGGTGAGGGCGTAGACGGACTGGTGGCCGCCAGGGCCGCAGCTGCTGCCGGTGGCGCCGTAGTCCGTGAAGAGTGCGATGTCGGCCTTGCCGTCGCCGTTGTAGTCGCCGACGCTCATGAAGCTCGGGACGACGCCCAGGGCAGTACCGTGCCAGCGCTCGACCAGGCCGCCGAAGGCGCCGTCGCCGTTGGCGTGCGCCGTGAGGGTGATCAACTGCAGGGTGGGGGTGCCGTCGTCGAAGAGCAGCACGAGGTCGCTCCTGCCGTCGCCGTCGATGTCGCCGGAGCTGACGGCCTTGGTGCCGCTGCCGAAGCCGGGGCTGTGCCAGGCCTGGACGGGGCCGGCCAGAGCGCCGCTGCCGACCGGGTCGGCGCTGAAGGTCCACACCGCCCGGCGGGCGTCCTGCAGGCAGTTCGGCCCGTTGCCGTCACCGCAGTCGGTGTAGAGCGCGACGTCGCTCTTGCCGTCGCCGTTGTAGTCACCGGTGACCATGAACTTGGTGCTGGTGCCCATGGTCTTTCCCTCCCACTGCGGGACCAGGCCGCCGAAGCCGCCGTCGCCGTTGCCGTCGGCGGTCAGGGTGAGCAGCTTGAGGTCGCCGCCGCCGTAGTCGTAGAGCAGCGCGAGGTCGCTCTTGCCGTCGCCGTTGAAGTCGCCGGCGCTGAAGTAGGCGGTGCCGCTGCCGAAGCAGGGGCTCTCCCAAGCGGGCTGGGCGAGGGGGTGCAGCGAGCCGTCCGCGGTCCCCTGCCACTCCAGCACGGCCACGTGGGAGCCCTGCGGACAGGTCGCGGTGGGGCCGTAGTCGTACAGCGCCGCGAGGTCGGCCCGGCCGTCGCCGTTGAAGTCGCCCGAGGTGGTGAACCGCTGGCCGGCCGGCTGGCAGGGCCCGTCCCACTGGGTGGCCGGGCTGAGCTGAGTGCGCGGATCCGGCTGTCCGGCCAGGTCGAAGAAGGTGGTGTGCCGGGTACCGCTCCGCGCGCACGTGTTGGGGGCGCTCGGGCCGTAGTCGTAGACCATCGAGATGTCGCCCAGGCCGTTGCCGTCGTAGTCGTGCGCGGTCTTCGGGGCACGGACCGTGTCGACGAAGTGGGTGCCGGCGGTGTGGAACGAGCTGACCTGGCCGTCCAGCTGGGTTGGGGGCAGCGCACCGGTGTTCGTGTAGTAGACCCAGCTCACCTTCTCGTCCCAGGTGCTGGGGTGGCCCGGTGCCAGGGCGGTGAACCAGGTGTTGAAGTCGATGGTCATGGGCTCGCGCGGGGCGTAACTCGGGTCCGCGGGGAAGTACGGCGCGCCGTCCAGGTAGAAGGTGGCGGCTTCGGCCCCGCCGGAGGCCGTGGCGACCGTCATCTCCAGGGTGTGCCAGCCCTGGAGGTGGTTCACCGCGTCGTGGTTGTTGAAGTTGGCCTTGTCCTCGGCGATTTTCGCCGCCGGCTCCGCGACGTGGTACCAGGACGTGGTCCAGAGCGACGGGTTGGTGGAGGCGCCGCTCCAGCCGCCGGCCGGCAGGTACTCGTTGTCGAGCTCGCTGTAGAGGTCCCGGCGCAGCGGGTTCTCCGGCGCGATGGTGTAGAACGCCTCCACCGGGCGGGCACCGGGGTCGCCGCTGGTGGGCTGGTCGTTGAAGTAGACCCGCGCCGCATAGGTGCCGGTGGTGAACTTGCGCTGGGTGGTGGAGACCTGCGCCTGGTGGGCGGTCCTGCCGTCGTTCGTGGCGCGCAGTTGCATCACCGGGCCGCCGACCGAGGGGTCGAACGGGAAGGTCACGTTGTCCTTCGACCAGTCGGCGAGGACGGCCTTGGTGACCGGGTCCTGCGGGCCGGGGCCGGACCCGAGCTGGCCGTCGCGCGGGGTCCACCCGTGTGCGGCGAAGGCCGGGTCGGAGGTGTCGGTGTTGTAGTGGAAGTCGTCGAAGAGGGTGCCCACGGGGGCCGTGGCGACCGACGGGCTGCCGACGTTCAGGGTGGCCGGCGCGAGCGGTGCGGCCGTGGCGCCCGTAGGGCCGAGTGCGGTCGCGGCGCAGGCCAGCAGCGCCGTGGCGAGCAGCGCGAGACGTGACCGGCCCCCGCGACCGGTCCGGCCCGTGCGCGCGCACGGAGGGGCGTGATCCATCGGATCTCCAGGAAAGATAAGGAGGAAACGGAAAAAGGGGATTGGCCTCGGCTGATTGCGCATCAAGTTCGCAGGCGCACGGGCGAGTCAGCTGATCACACCATCAGCTTTGCCGTGCGGTCAAGGAGGATCCTGCTCGGCCGGCACCGGCGCGACCGCAAGGCCCTGCGTCCAATCGGTTCGACTACGAAGCCACCCGGGCGGTGCACCCCGTCCAGGTCCGGGCGGCCGTCTAGCCTGATCGCCAGCGGGGGAACCATTGACTCCCTTGGAGGTGAGCCGTGCAGACCGAAGTGACACGGCATCAGCCCGATCGGCGGCACGGCGGCCGGGTCGAGCGCGGGTTCCGGCGCCCGGGAGCACTGCTCTCGCTGGCCACGGCGGCCGTCCTGGCCTTCGCCTGCGCCGGGCCGGCCCCAGCAGCGGTCGTGGCTCCGGCCAAGACCGCAGCCACGACCCCGGCTACGGCCGGCTCCAGCAGCTCGCCCGCGGCCCGCCCGGACGCCACCCCCGTCGACTCGCCCGCTGCCGCAGAGGCCATGCAGGCGTACTGGACGGCCGAGCGTATGGAGCACGCCGTCCCGCTCGACGCCCCGGGGCCCGCCGTCACGCCCGCCACGCCCGCCACCGCGGCTGACGCGGCCACCGCGCCCGCACCGGTCGGCGAGCCGGGCAGCACCGAACCGGCCGCGCCCACCCTGCCCGCCCGGTCCGGCCCGCGGCCCTGCGTTCCACAGTTGA
>NZ_PYBW01000411.1 GCF_003205575.1 Streptomyces tateyamensis | reverse complement strand
AGACCGGGGCGGTGGCACCGCGCCGGTAGCCGACGGCCAGCAGCAGTACGTAGGTGGCGGACTGGGCCACCGACAGGCAGCCGACCGCCTGGATCAGGTTGCGGCTGGTCGCCAGCCCGTAGATCCCGACCAGTAGGATCCAGCCGGCCATCAGGTAGGGGAACACGCTCAACGCTCGACCACCTCCACGGCCTGGTCCAGGAACTGGGCCAGCAGCACGATCACGCCGCTGGCCACTTCGACGCCCACCACCGCGTTGACCACCGGTACCAGCCCGCCCGAGGCCAGGGTGTTGAAGGTGCCGAGCGGCAGCGTGTTCTGCAGGAACGCGGCCCCGGCGACCAGGCCCACCAGCCCCAGCACGCTGAACGCGCCGGCCGCCAGCGCGTCCGCCACGTCCAGCACGGCGAGCGGGCGGACCCGGCCCAGCGCCCGGTAGTCGGCGGCCACGTAGGCCAGGTGCAGCCCCGAGGCCAGCACCACCCCGCCCTGGAACCCGCCGCCCGGGCTGAGCTGACCGTGCGCCACGACGTAACCGCCCGTCAGCAGGGTCACCG
>NZ_PYBW01000410.1 GCF_003205575.1 Streptomyces tateyamensis | reverse complement strand
CACCGGCACGATGGCCCAGCAGGTCGCGCTGCGCTACGGCGCCGAGCTGACCGGGCGGATCGGCGTGGCGCTGCACCCGATGAGCCACCTGCAGCGCTGGGAGCGCCAGGCCTACCAACAGCTGACCGGCCTGCGCGGGCTCTGGCCCACCGACGCGCCCCGCCCGTACACCGCGGCCGAACTGGCCGAGCTGGGCCAGCCGTACGGCACCGCGACCGTCGAACTCCCGCTGCGCGACGCGGGGTTCCTGCTACCGAGCTGGGCGGAGCTGACGGCGGTGGTGGACCAGGCCCGCTCGGCCGGCGCCCGGGTGCACTTCGACGGTGCCCGGCTGTGGGACTGC
>NZ_PYBW01000409.1 GCF_003205575.1 Streptomyces tateyamensis | reverse complement strand
GTGGGGGCGGTGCACGAGGCGGCGCAGTGCGCCGGCGACCTGCACGACCAGGTCGCCTCGGTGATCGGCACCTTCGCCGGCCGGGCGCTGAGCACCCCGCGGCGGGCCTACGCGCTGCGGGCCGAGCCGGTCGACGCGGAGGTGGAGGCCGAGCGCCTGGTCTTCCGCCGGGCCTTCCGGGACGTGATCGCGGCCCGGATCGCCGAGGGCGTGGCGGCCGGCCGGCTGCCCCAGCAGGACCCGGAGCTGA
>NZ_PYBW01000047.1 GCF_003205575.1 Streptomyces tateyamensis | reverse complement strand
CCGAGGGCCTACGGGAGATAGCCCGCCACCTCCTGCCCGTCCGCCGCAAACGCTCCAACGCGCGCGTCGTCAAACGCAAGATGTCCAACTTCGGCGTCAAACGCGCCAAGCACCGGCTCTGGCCACAGCCCACCCGGAACCCTGCCGAAGCCGTCAGCATTGCCCCGCACTACCGCACCGCTCCCATCAACCCACCGACCAAGGCCCCACATGGCTCAGAAGCTTAAGTCACTGGTATTGGCCCTAGCGGGGCGGTTCCGGGCCCCGCTGGCAGGTCGGGCACCAGTAGGCGACCCGCTGCTGCGGCGCGGTGCCCTGGCTCGCGGTGCGCACCGGGGTGCCGCAGCGCCGGCAGGGCCGGCCCGCGCGCCCGTACACCCAGTGCGCACGGTCCGGCCGCAGCTCGCCGGTGGTCACGTGGCCCGGGCGCAGCCGGTTGACGTAGAGCAGCCGGTGCGCGGCGGCGACCACCCGCTCCGGCCCGGCCAGCTCGCCGATCGGCGTCCACGGGGTGACGGCGGCCAGGAAGCACAGCTCGTTGGCGTACACGTTGCCGATCCCGGCCAGGTTCCGCTGGTCCAGCAGGGCCTCGCCGACCGGGCGCCCGGGCACCGCCAGCAGCCGCCGCACCGCCTCGGCCGCCGACGCCTCGCCCCAGTCGGGTGCCAGCAGGTCCGGGCCGAGGTGGCCGACGGCCGTGGCCTCCGCCGCCGTGCGCAGCAGCTCCACCAGCCCGAGCCGGTAGCCGACCGCGGTGTGCGTGGCGGTGCCGAGCACGGCCCGGATCTGGTGCCCGGCCCCGCCTGTCCACCGCTCCCCCGCCCGGTAGACCTGCCAGCGCCCCTCCATCCGCAGGTGGGTGTGGAGGGTGAGGCCGCCCTCGATCCGGGTCAGCAGGTGCTTGCCGCGCGGGCGCACCTCCAGCACTCGACGCCCCGTCAGGTCCGCCGTGGCGTGCGCGGGCACCCGCAGCTCGGCGCTGGTCAGCAGTTGGTCGGCCAGCGCCCGGTGCAGCTGCGCGGCCGCGCGGAACACGGAGTCACCCTCGGGCATGACCCCAGCATGCACCCCGCCACGGACAGCGTCGGCGCCGGTGCGCCCGCCGGTTCCAGGTCCTAGGCTCGACTGAGCGCCACTCCCACCCGGACACTCCCCGATTCGCGCGCCTTGGAGGCGACCGATGGTGATCGCAACCGTCAACCCGGCGACCGGTCAGACCCTGCGGACCTTCGAGCCGTACACCCCCGCCGCCGTGGAACAGCGGCTGGCCCGGGCCGTCCAGACCTTCGCCCAGTACCGGCTCACCGACTTCGGCCGCCGGGCCCAGCTGATGCACCGGGCCGCCGAGCTGCTGGATGCCGACCAGGAGACCGTCGCCCGGCTGATGACCACCGAGATGGGCAAGCCGCTCACCGCCGCCCGCGCCGAGGCCGCCAAGTGCGCCAAGGCGATGCGCTGGTACGCCGACCGGGCGCCCGCGCTGCTGGCCGACGAGCACCCCGCCGCCGCCGACGTGGCGGACGCCGGGGCCAGCCGCGCCTGGGTGCGCTACCGGCCGCTCGGGGTGGTGCTGGCGGTGATGCCGTGGAACTTCCCGCTCTGGCAGTGCGTGCGGTTCGCCGCCCCCGCGCTGATGGCCGGCAACGTCGGCCTGCTCAAGCACGCCTCCAACGTGCCGCAGACCGCGCTCTACCTGGAGGACCTGTTCCGCGGGGCCGGCTTCCCGGACGGCTGCTTCCAGACCCTGCTGATCGAATCCCGCGCGGTCGAAGGGGTGCTGCGCGACCCCCGGGTGGCGGCCGCGACCCTGACCGGCAGCGAGGGGGCCGGCCGGGCGGTGGCGGCGGTGGCCGGCGACGAGGTGAAGAAGACGGTGCTGGAGCTGGGCGGCAGCGACGCCTTCGTGGTGCTGCCCTCGGCCGACGTGGCCGCGGCGGCCCGCACCGCGGTCACCGCGCGGGTGCAGAACAACGGGCAGTCCTGCATCGCGGCCAAGCGGTTCATCGTGCACGAGCAGGTGTACGAGGAGTTCCGCGCCGCGTTCGTGGGCGCGATGGCGGCGTTGCGGATCGGCGACCCGATGGACGAGGCCACCCAGGTCGGGCCGCTGGCCACCCAGCAGGGGCGGGAGGAGCTGGGCGAGCTGGTCGCGGACGCGCTGGCGCTGGGGGCCCGGGTGGAGTGCGAGCTGGACGTGCCCGGCGGCCTGGGCGACGGGTGGTGGTACCCGCCGACCGTGCTCAGCGGGATCGAGCCGGCCATGCGGATCCACCACGAGGAGGCCTTCGGCCCGGTGGCCACCCTGTACCGGGCCACCGACCTGGACCACGCGCTGGAGCTGGCCAACGACACGCCGTTCGGGCTCAGCTCCAACGTGTGGACCACCGAGGAGACCGAGCAGGAGCGGTTCGTCCGGGACATCCAGGCCGGCGGGGTCTTCTTCAACGGGATGACCGCCTCGCACCCCGCCCTGCCCTTCGGCGGGGTGCGCCGCTCCGGCTACGGGCGGGAGCTCTCCGGGCACGGGATCCGGGAGTTCTGCAACGTGACCACGGTCTGGGAGGCCTGAGGGCGCCTCAGTCCTCGCCGAGGACCGCGTACCACTCCACGTCGCCGTGCTCGAAGGGCTCGGCGACGTGGTCCTCCTCCAGTAGGCGGCGCTGTGCCGTCTCGGCACCCTGACCGACCTCACCCATCGTCGGGTTGACCTCGCGTTCCATCCGACCTCCTCGGCTTGCTGTACGGGCTGCGCGGGCTGTCCGGACCGTACGGGCCTGCACCGCACCCGGCGATCCTGGTGGATCGCTATTGGGCGATCCTTGGGGATGGCCTGAGCAACTGCCGGAAGGACGGATCGTGTCCACACCGATGGCGCAGCACAATCCCCCGGTCGGGCCAACCCGGCTCGCTGGTGACTAGGCTGGCCGGGTGAGCGGAACCGACCACGCGGCGGACCGGACGGAGCCCGAGGAGCCCTCCGGCGGCGAGCCCGCCTGTCTGCTGGCGCTGGTCTGTGCCGAGTGCGGGGCCATCGCCGAGCAGGCGCCGCCCACCACCTGCCGGCGGTGCGGAGCGCTGGTCGAGCGGGACTGAGCGGCCGTCAGTCGTCCAACAGCCGTCAGTCGTCGCCCGGTCGTCCCAGCCGTCAGTCGTCGCCGGGATCGCGCGGGCCGAGCACCGAGAACCGGCCGCCCTGCGGGTCGCGCAGGTCGACCACGCGGCCGTACGGGGTCGCCCGCACCTCGCCGAACACGTCGGCGCCGAGCCTGTCGGCCTGCTCCGCGGCGGCGTCGGCGTCCGGGACCGAGAAGTACACGTGCCACGCCGGGCGGGCCTCCGGGTCGGTCGCGGTGACCAGCGCGGCCACGCTCTGCTCCGCCGCTCGCAGCACCACCCGGTCGTGCTCGAACCGCACCTCGAACTCGGCGCTCTCGCGCTCGTCCCAGCCGAACACGCCGCCGTAGAAGAGCGCGGCGTCCAGGGCGTCCGGGGTGCGCAGCTCGATCCAGACCGGCGCGCCCGGCAGCGTGTGCAGCATGGCGCCGCGCTCCCGGTCGCCCTCCCAAATCCCGAACGGGGCGCCCGACCGGTCCGAGGCGATCGCCAGCCGGCCGGCGTCGAAGCCCAGCGGTCCGATCGCCACCGTGCCGCCGCGGGCCCGCACCCGCTCGGCCACCATGTCCGCGTCCTCGGTGCCGAAGTAGCTGGTCCAGGCGACCGGCAGTTGCAGGTCGGTCGCCCCGCTCAGCCCGGCCACCGCGACCCCGCCGGACATCGCCCGCACGTACGGCCCCCAGCGGTCCGGTCCGCGGCTGAAGGTCCAGCCCAGCAGCCGGCCGTAGAAGTCGGTAGCACTGTCCAGGTCGCCGGCCATCAGGCTCACCCAGCTCGGTACGGCCGGCACGCACCGCACTGCCGCACCCGTCACCGTCGGCGCCGACTCCGTCATCCCGCCTCCTTCTCGCACCCCTGCCCGGCTTCCGACCGTACCCGCCCCGACACCCCCTGGCACGGACCCGGGGACGGACACGGCGGATCGGCACGGCGGACGGGCCCGGTGGACGGGCCTGGTTGACGGACTCGACGGACGGGGCCTGGTGGACGGAGCCGCTGGAGACGCGCGGGGGCGGGACCTGCGCGGGCGCGCAGGTCCCGCCCCCGCCGAGCGGGCCCGGCTCAGCCGACCCGGACCAGGGCGGCGGTGTCCATGTCCGTGGTCCCGCCGTTCACCGTCGGGTAGACCTGGAACCGCAGGGTGCTGATCGGCTGGTTCACGCGGTAGGTCACCTGAAGGAGCTGGTAGCCGGTGGCGGAGTTGACGTTGTAGCCCGTGCACGCGTTGGTGTTGCTCGCGCCCAGGCCCCACAGGCAGAAGGTGCCGCTGGCGCCGCCGGACTGCGAGGAGAGCCAGACCGAAGCCTGGTACACCGCGCCGACGCCGACGTTGGCCGGCGCGTCCTGGTAGACCGAACCGCCGCCGATGTTGGTGTTGAACGCCAGGTAGCCGGTGCCGTCGTGGGCGGGCGCCGGGGCGCCGGCGGCGGTGTTGTAGTTCGCCCAGTTCACGATCCCGCCCGCCGGGACCAGCCGCTGCCACCCGGTGGTGTTCTGCTCGAAGGTGGGGGCGGAGAGCAGGTTGGGGTTGTTGGTGGCCAGGACGCAGCCGTTCGCGCTGTTGCTCCACAGCGGCTGGACCGCGAAGGTGCCCGCCGAAGTGGTGAGGTTGGCCAGGTTGACCCAGGCGCACTTGTCGCCGATCTCGTTGCCGCCCGCGTCGATCCAGGCGTTGAGCAGCGGGTCGGTGATCGCCTCGGCCAGTTCGTGGCCCTCGACGATGCTGACTCCGTCCAGGGCGCCGTTCGAGCCGTTGACGTACCCCGCACCGCAGTTGCCGCCGGCGTCGGTCATGTACGGCAGGTCGGTGTAGGTCACGTTGGGCAGCGCGGCGACGGCGCCGTGGTAGGCGCACCAGTTGCTGCCGAAGCCGGCGGTCGAGTGGCCGCTCGGGGTGGCCACCACGATCTGGACGTTCACCGAGGTGCCGGTGCCGAAGTGGTTGGCCGCGCTCGCCGCCTCCGCCTGGATCTGGGCGTCGGTCGGGCTGGCGGGTACCGCCGCCGGGTCCGACCAGGTGCCCGCCAGTACCGGGGCCGCGCCGGCGCCGTACTGGTTGACGGTCGCCAGCCACGGGGTGGTGCCGACCGAGGAGAGGAAGCGGTTGAGGTAATCCTGCTCACCGCTCGGGTCCGACCCCCAGCCCCAGTAGTCGATATAGACCTGCGGCGCGGTCTGCACCGGGCCGCCGCGATTGACCAGCGCGCCGCCGATCACGGCCTGGGCGCCGACCTGCGTGCGGGGCTTGAGCAGGTGCGCCTCCTGCCGAGCGGGGCCGGCCGGGGCGGCCGGGGCGGCCGCCTGCACCGGCGCGGCGGCGACCGCGAGCAGCCCCAACGCCGCGCCGAGCGTGGCCAGGGCAGTGCTCCAGTTCTTGGGCATGGATTCTCCACGGTTTGCCGAATGGTGGGGACAGCGCACGCCGAGACGCCCGGTACCCGGGGCGGCGTCCGATCGGCGCGGACATGTCATCAGCTTGGAGCAAAACCGCGAACATCACAATCACCTTAGCTGATGATGGCAAGTCAGAATCCATATGAGAGAAGGGAGTTGACCTCTCCTGCCACGTTCTCCCCCACCCGCTTCCGGGCGTCCGCCCTGTCCCGCTGCACGCACCGGGCCCCTCCCGGGACAGGCTCGGGAGGGGCCCGGAGGCGGACCGGAGGGGGCCGGAGGGGAATCGGGGTGGGGCGTGGGACCGCGTTACGAGGTGGCCGTCGGTGTCACCAGGCAGCCCTCGGCGTCACGAGGCGGCCCTCGGCGTCACGGGGTGGCCCTCGGCGTCACGGGGTGGTCATCCCCAACACGTCCAGGGCCTGGTCAAGTTGGGCCTCGGTCAGCAGGCCGCGCGCCAGATACCCGCGCTCGACGACCACCTGGCGGATCGTCTTGCCCTCGGCCAGCGACTGCTTGGCCACCTTGGCAGCCTCCTCGTAGCCGAGGTACCGGTTGAGCGGGGTGACGATGGCGGGCGAGGACTCGGCGTAGCCGCGGGCCCGCTCGACATTGGCGGTGATCCCGCTGACGGTGCGCCCCGCCAACAGCCGGCTCGCGTTGGCCAGCAGCCGCACCGACTCCAGCAGGTTGCGGGCGATCACCGGCAGCATCACGTTCAGCTCGAAGGAGCCGCTGGCCCCGGCCATCGCGACGGTGGCGTCGTTGCCCACCACCTGGGCCGCCACCATCGCGACCACCTCCGGGATCACCGGGTTGACCTTCCCCGGCATGATCGAGGAACCCGGCTGCAGATCGGGCAGGTTGATCTCACCGAGCCCGGCGCGCGGGCCGGAGGACATCCAGCGCAGGTCGTTGACGATCTTCGTCAGGCTGACCGCGACGGTGCGCAGCTGCCCGCTGAGCTCGACCAGCGCGTCCCGAGCGCCTTGGGCCTCGAAGTGGTTGCGGGCCTCGGTCAGCGGCAGGCCGGTGTCCCGGGCCAGTTCGGCGATGACGGCGGCGGAGAAGCCGGGCGGGGTGTTGATCCCGGTGCCGACCGCCGTGCCGCCGAGCGGGAGCTCGGCCACCCGGGGCAGGGTGGCGAGCAGCCGCTCGCGGCCGTACCGGACCTGCGCCGCGTAGCCGCCGAACTCCTGGCCCAGGGTGACCGGGGTGGCGTCCATCAGGTGGGTCCGGCCGGCCTTGACCACGGTGGCGAACTCGGCCGCCTTGGCCTCCAGCGCACCGGCCAGCTCGTCGAGCGCGGGGAGCAGGTCCTCGCCGACCGCGGCGGTGGCGGCGATGTGGATCGAGGAGGGAAACACGTCGTTGGACGACTGGCTCGCGTTGACCTGGTCGTTCGGGTGCACCGGGCGGCCCAGGCGCTCGCCGGCCAGGGTGGCGATCACCTCGTTGGTGTTCATGTTGGAGGAGGTGCCGGAGCCGGTCTGGAACACGTCGACCGGGAACTCGGCGTCCCAGCGGCCCTCGGCCACCTCGGCGGCGGCCTGCCTGATCGCCTCGGCGGCGTCCTGGTCGAGGATCCCGAGCCCCGCGTTGACCTTGGCCGCGGCGGCCTTGATCCGGGCCAGCGCCGCGATGTGCGAACGGCTCAGCCGCTGGCCGGAGACCGGGAAGTTCTCCACCGCGCGCTGGGTCTGGGCCTGCCACTTGGCAGCCGCCGGGACCCGCACCTCGCCCATCGAGTCGTGCTCGACCCGGTACTCCTGCTGTTCGCTCATCGAACTCCACCTCCACCAGGCACAGCTCACGGCGGTGGCGCAGTATTTCCGGGGCTCGGTCCTCACGGGTTCGGTGCTGCCCGGTGCAGTCCTTGCGGCCTCGATCGATCTTGCGGCGTCAGTCCTTGCGGGGTGCGCCGCGGTAGGTGCCGAAGTACCAGCGGTTGCCCTCGGGATCCAGGGCCGCGAAGTCGCGCGAGCCGTAGTCCGTGTCGTAGGGCTCGGTGATGATCTCCGCCCCGGCCGCCCGAGCCCGTTGGCACAGCTCGTCCGGGTGGTCGGTCACCACGTAGGCGCTGAAGTTGCCCGGGGCGGGCATCCGGCGGCCCCCGTCGTCCGCCCGGACCGAGCCGAGCATCACGCCCCCGCCCGCCGGCCAGTCCAGCTCCGCATGGTCGACCTGCTCGCCCTCGCCGTAGACCACGTTCTCGGTGAAGCCGAAGGCCTCGGTCAGGAACCTGATCAGGCCCCGGGCGTCCGCGGCCCGCAGGCTCGGCCACACCTGCGGTGCGCGCTGCTCCTCGGTCATCGTGCTCACTCCTGCGGTAGAGGTCGGTAGGTGGGTAGGCACGGAGCCCTGCGAGCTCCTGCCGACTCCAGCCTGGGCCCTGGGCGGCTGGCGCGCTTGGACGTTTCGGAGCCGGTCAGACCCGGTCGGAGCAGTGCGAGGGCCGAGCGAGGGCACCGCCGCTACTCGTCGTCCACCGGGGCCAGGCGCACGGCCGGGCTCTCCTCGGCCAGCCAGCGGCTGGGCGGGCAGCCGGCCAGCGCGCGGAACTCACGGGCCAGGTGCGCCTGGTCGAAGTAACCGCACCCCGCAGCCAGCTCGGCCAGCGAACCGACCCGGCCCGCCGCCAGCCTGCGGCGGGCCCGGTCGAACCGGATCACCCGGCCGGCCGCCTTCGGGGCCAGCCCGATCTCGGTGCCGAACCGCTCGGACAGGTGGCGCGGGCTCCAGCCGACCTGGTCCGCCAACTCCGCCACCCCGGCCGTGCCGCCCTGCGCCAGCAGCAGCCGCCAGGCGTGCACCACCTCGGGCGGCGGGGCGGCCACCGCGCCGGCCCGGGCCAGCAGCCACTGGTCCACCGCGCGGAACCTGGCCGGCCAGTCGGCGGCCGCACGCAGGCGGTCCTGGCCCTCGACGACCCAGCCGCCCAGCACCGCCTCGGCCGGGTGGTCCGCGCCGGCGAGCTCACCGGCCGGCAGACCCAGCAGGGTGCGGGCGCCGAGCGGACTGAGCGCCACCTGCACCCCGGACTGGCGTCCCTGATGGGTGATCAGTGCGGGGGTGGTGTGCAGACCGCCGAGCAGCGACTGGTACGCACCGGGCCGCTGCGCGGGGTCCGGGTGGGCGGCCAGCGTGAGCGGGTCGTCGAGGGTGAGGATCAGGGTCAGGTACGGGGAGGGCAGGCCCCGGTGCACGGCGGGGGCCAGACCCGCCTGCCGGTAGCCGGAGTACCAGGCCACGTAGGGCCGCAGCGCGGGGCTGGGCCTGGTCCAGACGGACTCGTCGAGTACTTCGCCGGAGCTCACCCCGCCATTGTCCCGCCGGTGCACCCACAGCGTCCCGTCCCGATCGGCGGCCGCTGGTCGATCTGGTCACCGACTGGGAGGCGGCCCATGGCGGCGCCCGCCAGGAGATCGCCGGGGCGATCGTCGCGGAGGCCGAGCGGCTGCTGGCCGGGCCGTGGCCGCCGCAGGCGGGCTGATCCCCGCAGGGCCGCGGGCGCCCACCCCGCCCCGGCCGGTTCACTGCAGGATGTTGACCGCGCGGGCCACCACCAGGAGCACGGTGAGCAGCGAGATCGCCGACTGCAGCATCATGGTCAGCTTCGCCCACCTGGAGAGCGGCATGGTGTCGGTCGGGCTGAACGCGGTCGCGTTGGTGAAGGCCACGTAGAGGTAGTCCAGGAAGCCGGGCTCCCACTCGGCCGGGGCGACTCCGGACTGCTGCATCTGCGGGAAGAGGAAGTCGGGGTAGTCGGCCACCCCCTCGGCCCGGGCGGCCGGGCCGCCCCGGTCCCACTCCCAGTACCAGAGCGCGAAGGCGATCACGTTGGTGGCCCAGACCGCACCGGCGGTGCTCAGCAGGCTCAGGGCACCGGCCGCGCCGCCCCCGTGCAGCAGCTCGCGGACCAGCTTCAGCGCCGACCAGCCGTTGGCCAGACTGATCGCGGCGACCAGCGCCAGGCTGAGCGACCGCAGCACCCGGGTGTTGCGGTCCAGGCGGCGGTGCGGGTGCATCGCCGCCAGCGCGAGCAGCAGGCCGACCTCCAGGGCGGGCAGCATCCAGCGCGGGTGGATGCTGAGCCGGGACGGCAGGAAGAACTGCAGCACCACCGCGCAGAGGATCGCCGCCGTGACGGCCCAGCGCTGCTCGCCCTCGGTCTTGGTCCGCCAGACCGGCTGGCTCGGGCTCGCCCCCGCCCCGGCCACCGGAGTGCCCTCGCCGCTCAGCAGTGCCTCTATCCGGTCGAGGCGGTGGTGCAGCTGCTCGGTGAGGTCATGGGTGCTCGGGGAGGGGTCGCCGGGACCGCCGTGCGCTGTGGTCATGGCGGACATTCTGCTGCGCGGCCGGTCACCGGCGTATCGAGGCCTGCCGTTGCGGAACCTGACGCGCCGGCGATCGATCGTTCGTCAGCGCAGCAGCTGGTCGAGGAACGGATTGCTGAAGACGGCGTGCGGGTCGAGCCTGGTCAGGGTGGCCACGGCCGCATCCCACCCCGGGCCGCCGCCGGCCCGGTGGCTGGCCGGGATCAGCTGACCGAGCACCACCGGATCGGCCCAGGTGGCGTCGGCGGTGTAGGCCCAGCCCTTGGACCACTCGACCCGCACGGCGGCCCGGCTGCCGTCGAAGGTGGCGAACAGGAACTGTTCGAGATCGCGGCCGAACTGCTGGTGGCCGGGGGTGTTGGGCAGGGTGAGCACGTCGAACCAGACGGCCGTGTCCCACTCGGGGTGGTCCGGGCGGGGCCGGATCGCCGAGAGCAGCGGCGGCTGCGCGCCGGGCACCCCGCAGGTGGCCGGATCCTCCAGGCCGGTGACCCGGATCTCCACGGCGCCGTTGACCGGGAACTGGCCGTTGCCCTGGTACTGGGTGAGCCGCTGCTGGAAGCCGGTGGTGACCTGGTTGACCACCCACTGGATGTCGGCCCGCCGGCAGAGCACCGCATAACCGTTGGCGGTGACCCGCAGGGTGGTGGGGCGCACGTACTGGAGCAGGGCGCGGGAGGGGCCCCACAGGTCGGAGTGCAGGCCGCCGGCGAGCAGGTGGGTGACCACGTCCAGGGTGAGCAGGTCGCGCAGCAGGGTGCCGGAGAGCAGCACATCCGTCAGATCGCCGGTGAGACCGAGCTCGGTGATCAGGAACTGGAGCTGGCCGAAGGTCGGCGCCAGGCCCCAGGAGCCGCCGACCAGCTCGCCGGCCAGGGTGGCGACGGGGGTGGGGATGCTGTCGGAGAACGGGTAGTTGTACGGCTGGTCGACCGCTCGGGAGCCGAACGGCTGGGTGGGGGTGATGCTCCAGGTCTTGAGCCAGGGGCGGTCGGTGAAGGCGTACCAGATCGCCTCCGCCCGACCCGTCCGGGCGACGAAGTCGGCGAACTGGCGCCCGGTGCCGGTGCCCTGCGGGGCGAACAGCTCGCCGGCGGGGATGTCCACCCGGCTCTGGCAGCGCAACTGCTGATCGGGTGCGGCCCGCAGCACCGCCTCGGTGACGAAGGCCCGGCCGAGGTGGACCAGCAGCGCGGCGCAGTCCGGATCGGCGCGGGAGAAGGTGCGCAGGGTGAACTGGCCGGCGGCGGCGTCCCAGACCACGGCCGTCAGCTCGGTGACCAGGTTGCTGACCGAGCCGTACCCCTGGCCGGGCAACGGGTTCTCGCCGACGGCCGGTACGGCGGTGCCGTGGCCGCCGATGGCGAGCACGCCGCCGAGCGTGACGTCCCCAGGGGCCGGGCAGTGGGTGACGCCGAGGCCGCGGCCGGCCAGCTCGGCCAGCAGCTGCTCCATGCTCGCGCCGGCCTGGGCCCGGACGGCGGGCGCGCCCGCCGAGCCGGCGGGGCTGATCCCCGTCAGGTGCCTGGTGGTGTCGACCAGCACGACGGCACTGGCGGCCGGGGTGGCGTCGGCCACGGTGAGCGGGGCCCAGGTGTGCCGGAAGCCCTGCGGGCGCAGCCGCCAGCCCTGGGCCCGGGCCCAGTTGGCCAGGGTGACCACGTCCTGGGGGGTCTGCGGGGCACACGTCCACAACTGGTCGGCGTGCAGCTCGCCGGCCCAGTTCTCGAAGCTCTGCCGGTAGACCTCGATGCCGGGCGGGAAGGCGGGCGGGGCGGCCACGGCGGGGCCGGCCACCTCGGCCTGCGCGCTGTCCGGGGTGATCACCCCGCGCAGCAGCCAGGCCGCGCCGCCCAGCGCGGCGGAACCAGCGAGCAGCTGACGGCGGCTCAGCCCGCCCTCGGCCGGCTCCGCGGCCCGACTGTTCTCCCCTGACACTGCTTCGACTGCCACTGCTGGCCCCTCCCAGGCGTCGTCCGACTGCCGGGGCGGCCCCGAGCACGCCCCGCACAGCACAATGTAGGCAGTCCGGCGCCCGGAAGCAGCAAGATCGGTGATCATCCATCAGTTCGAGTGAGTCCATGGTGTTCGGCTGACAGTCGCTCCGGCCGAAGGTCCCGCCGAGCCGCCGGGAGATCTCACGGAAGTCTGACAGCAGCGCGCGACGGCCCGGCCGGGCGGCGCCGCCGGGTTAGCGTCGGGGCATGGAGATCCTGCTCACCGGCGGTGCCGGGTTCATCGGTTCCGCCGTCGCCGCGCAGCTGGCGGCGGCCGGCCACCGGGTCCGGGTGCTGGACGCGCTTCTGCCCGCCGCGCACCCGCACGGCCGGGCCGGGGTGGACCTGCCCGCCGGGGTAGATCTGCTGGTCGGCGACGTGCGCGACCCGGCCGCGGTGGACCGGGCGCTGCGCGGGGTGGACGCGGTCTGCCACCAGGCGGCGATGGTCGGCCTCGGCCAGGACTTCGCCGACGCGCCCGCGTACGTGAGCTGCAACGAGCTGGGCACCGCCGTGCTGCTGGCCGGGATGGCCCGGGCCGGCGTGGACCGGCTGCTGCTGGCCGGCTCGATGGTGGTCTACGGCGAGGGGCGGTACGAGTGCCCGGCGCACGGGGTGGTGCCGGCCGCCCCGCGCCGGCAGGCCGACCTCGCCGCCGGCCGGTTCGAACCGCCCTGTCCGCACTGCGGCGCCGCCCTGCTCCCCGGGCTGACCGCGGAGGACGCCCCGGTCGACCCGCGCAACGTGTACGCGAGCACCAAGCTGGCCCAGGAGCACCTCGCCGCCGCCTGGGCCCGGGCCTGCGGCGGAGCGGTCCTGACGCTCCGTTACCACAACGTGTACGGCCCCCGGATGCCGCGCGACACCCCGTACGCCGGGGTCGCCGCGATCTTCCGCTCGGCGCTGGCGGCCGGGCGCGCGCCGCAGGTGTTCGAGGACGGGCGCCAGCGACGGGACTTCGTCCACGTGGCGGACGTCGCGGCGGCCAACGCGCTGGCCCTGGCCGCACTCGCCGACTGCGCCCCGGGCACGGTGCGGGCGTACAACACGGGCAGCGGCACGGTCCGCACCGTGGGCGAGCTGGCCGCCGCGCTGGCCGCCGCCGTGGGCGGGCCCGCCCCGGTGGTGACCGGCGAGTACCGGCTGGGCGACGTCCGCCACGTCACGGCGGACTCGGCCCGGCTGCGCACCGAGCTGGGCTGGCGGCCGGCCGTGGAGTTCACCGCCGGCATGGCGCAGTTCGCGGCGGCCGCTACCCGCTGACCGCCTCGGGCCGACGGTCCGCCAGGTCCGCCGCCTCCGCCCGGTGCACCTGGTCCGCCCGGGCGGCGTTCGCGGCGATCCGGGCGGTCAGCGCGGGCCAGAGCGGACGCGGCAGGTCGTGGCCCATGCCCGGGACCAGCCACAGCTCGGCGCCCGGCACGGCGGCGGCGGTGGCCCGGCCGCCGCTGGGACCGACCAGCGGGTCCTGCTCGCCGTGGATCACCAGGGTGGGGACGGTGACCGAGGCCAGGCCCGCGGTGCGGTCGGCGGCGTCGTGGATCGCGAACAGCTGCCGCAGCGACCCCTCCGGGCGGAACGCGCGCCGGTGGGCCAGCTCGGCCGCCGCCCGCAGCTCCTGGACGGGCACGGGGTAGCCGGGCGAGCCCACCAGCTGCTGGAACCAGACCACGCTCGCCGCCGCCTCGTCCGGCCGGGCCGACGGCGGGGCGGAGGTGGCCGCGAGCACGTCCGGGCGGGGCTGGCCACTGCTCGGGTCGCCGGGGCGGGACATGATCGAGCAGAGGCTGAGCACCCGGTCCGGGTGGTCGATCGCCAGGTGCTGGGCGACCATCCCGCCCATCGAGGAGCCCACCACGTGCGCGGCGGGCACCCCGAGCGCGTCCAGCAGGGCCACGGTGTCCTCGGCCAGGTCGGTGAGCCGGTAGCCGGTCGGCCGCCCCAGCGTGCTGGTCAGCCCGCAGTCGCGGTTGTCGAACCGGACCACCCGGTACCCGCGGTCGGCCAGCAGTTCACAGAACTCGTCCGGCCAGCTGGTCAGTTGGGCCCCGATTCCGGCGATCAGCAGCAGCACCGGGGCGTCCGGCGCGCCGGTCTCCTGGTACTCGACCTCCAGGCTGCCCGCCCGTACCCGTGCCATGACCCGTCTCCCCCGCTCGACCACCCGCGCTCGTGGAACCAACATGGCCACGGGCCGCCCCGCCCCACCACCCCGGATCGGGACCGGGACACCCCTACCACGCCTCAGGTGACCAGCACCGGCGCCGCCGGCAGGGCGATCTCGAAGCAGCAGCCGCCGGCTACGTTGCGCACGCTGGCGCGGCCCTCGTGCGCCTCGACGATGCCGCGCACGATCGCCAGGCCCAGGCCTGCCCCGGTGTCGCCGTGGTGCTGCACCGCGTCCGGGCGCACCGCCCGCGGGGTGCGGGCGGTGCCGCCGCGCCAGCCGGTCTCGAAGACCCGGGCCAGGTCGGCCTCCGGGATGCCGCCGCAGCTGTCGGTGACCGAGAGCACCACCCGGTCCGCCTCCCGCCGGGCGGCCACCGCCACCACCCCGTCCGCCGGGGTGGCGCGGATCGCGTTGACCAGCAGGTTGCCCAGCACCCGGGTGATCTCCCGGCCGTCCACCTCCACCGGCACCGGCTCGACCCGGTCGCCGTGCAGCTGTACCCCGCGCTCGCGGGCCAGCGGGTGGGCGCCGGCGATGGCGTCGCCCACCAGGTCGTAGGCGGAGACCCGGGACGGGTTCAGGGTGAGCGCGCCGGACTGGATCCGGGACAGCTCGAACAGGTCGTCCACCATGCCGGTGAGCCGGTCCACCTCGGTGCGGATCCGGGCGTGGTAGCGGGCCGGCTCCTCGGCCACCCCGTCCTCCAGCGCCTCGGCCATCGCGCGCAGGCCGGCCAGCGGGGTGCGCAGGTCGTGCGAGATCCAGGCGACCAGCTCGCGACGGGACGCCTCCAGCGCCTGCTCGCGCTGCCTGGACTCGGCCAGCCGGGCGCTGGTGGCGGCGAGCTCCGCGCTCAGCTCGGCGAGTTCGGCGCCCAGCGGGCCGTTCGGCGCGGCGAACCCGTCGGCACTGCCGACGGTGCGCGCGGCCACGGTCAGCGCCCGGCTGCCGGCCACCACCTGGCGGCCCAGCACCGCGGCGGTGAGCAGCGAGACCACGGCGGCCATGCAGGTCACCGTGATCACCACGCCGAGGTCGTGGTGCGACAGGAACATCGCCTGGGCCACCGCGAGGGTGCCCGCCGTCATCGCGGCCACCGTCACCACGGCCACCGCGAAGAGCGAGAGCGCCACCGAGCGGCGGCGCAGCTGACGCACCGCCGGCCAGCCGACCAGGCCGGCGGCCCCGGCCCCCAGCGCCGCGAACAGCGCGATCAGCAGCAGGTCCTTCATGCCACGACTCCCTCGGCGGAATCGACCGGGGCCGGGTCGAAGCGGTAGCCGACGCCCCACACGGTGCTGATCAGGCGGGGCGCGGCCGGGTCGTCCTCGACCTTCTCGCGCAGCCGGCGCACGTGCACGGTGACGGTGGACAGGTCGCCGAAGTCCCAGCCCCACACCTGCCGCATCAGCTCCTCCCGCCCGAAGGCCTGCCCGGGGTGCTGCAGGAAGAACGCCAGCAGGTCGAACTCGCGCTGGGTGAGCGCGAGTTCGCGGTCGGCCCGGAAGGCCCGGCGGCCCGGCCGGTCCAGTCGCAGGTCACCGGCCCGCAGCGCGGCGGTGCCGGCCGGCACCGCCGCTGCCGCGCCCTGGCGGCGCAGCACCGCGCCGATCCGCAGCACCAGCTCGCGCGGGCTGAACGGCTTGGTCACGTAGTCGTCCGCGCCCAGCTCCAGGCCCAGGATCCGGTCGGCCTCCTCGCCCTTGGCGGTCAGCATCAGCACCGCCGGGCCCGGTCCACCGGCGGCGCGCAGCCGCCGGCAGACCTCCAGGCCGTCCAGCTCGGGCAGCATCAGGTCGAGCACCACCAGGTCGGGCCGGCCCAGCGCGGCGCGCTCCAGGGCGGCGCGCCCGTCAGCGGCCCGGTCCACCGCGTAGCCGGCCCGGTGCAGGTAGCCGGCCACCACCTCGGCCACGGTGGGGTCGTCGTCCACCACCAGGATCCGGGCGGGGGGCGGCGCGGAAGTCTCGGTCACGCCTCTGAGCATAGGCAGCCCGGCGCGGTGCCCCGTCCGCCCCCGGGCGGATCGTAGGACTTCCGTAACACCTGGCGGCCGTCCGACTTCCGTAAGGTGGCGTTGCCACGCTCGGACCGGTTCCGGTGCCTAGCGTGGCGGGGTGACTCCTTCTCCTTCCTGCGTGGACGTGGTGCTGCCCTGCCTGGACGAGGCGGCGGCGCTGCCCTGGGTGCTCGGCCGGATCCCGCCCGGCTGGCGCGCCATCGTGGTGGACAACGGCTCCCGGGACGGCTCGGCCGAGCTGGCTCGCTCGCTCGGCGCCACCGTGCGCACCGAGCCGCGGCGCGGCTTCGGCGCCGCCTGCCACACCGGGCTGCTCGCCGCCACCGCCGAGCTGGTCTGCTTCCTGGACTGCGACGGCTCGCTCGACCCGGCCCAGCTGCCCCGGGTGGTGGACCCGGTGCTGGCCGGCCGGGCCGACCTGGTGCTCGGCCGGCGCAGGCCCACCACCCGCGCCGCCTGGCCGGCCCACGCGCGGGTCGCCAACGCGGTGCTGGCCCGCCGGCTGCGGGCCCGCACCGGCGCCGACCTGCACGACCTGGGCCCGATGCGGGCCGCCCGGCGGGACCGGCTGCTCGCCCTGGGCCTGGGCGACCGGCGCTCCGGCTACCCGCTGGAGATGGTGCTCGGCGCCAGCGCGGCCGGGCTGCGGATCGCCGAGGTGGACGTGGACTACCGGCCCAGGTCCGGCCGCTCCAAGGTGACCGGCACGGTGCGCGGCACCCGGCAGGCGGTGCGCGACATGCGGGCGGTGCTGGCCGCGCCGCCCGCCACCCTGCTGGTGATCGCCAAGGCACCGGTGCCGGGCCGGGTGAAGACCCGGCTCTGCCCGCCGTGTACCCCGCAGCTCGCCGCCGAGCTGGCCCGGGCAGCGCTGGTGGACACGCTGCGCACGCTGTCCACCGTGCCGGCCGGACGCCGGCTGCTGGTGCTGGACGGGGCGCTGGACGGCGACTGGCTGCCGCCCGGCTGGACGGTGCTGCCGCAGGTCGGCGGCGGACTGGAGGTCCGGCTGGCGGCCGCCTTCGCGGCCGCCGCCGAGCTGGCCCCGCAGGCGCCCGCCCTGCTGGTCGGGATGGACACGCCGCAGCTGACCGCCCCGATGCTGGCCGAGCCGCTGGCACCGGTGGCCCGCGAGGGCGTGGACGCCTGGTTCGGGCCGGCCGCCGACGGGGGGTTCTGGGCACTGGGGCTGGCCCGGCCGAGCGCGGCGCTGGCCGAGCGGGTGCTGCTCGGGGTGGCGATGTCGACGCCGACCACGGGGGCCGAGGTGGCGGACCGGCTGGCGCGGGCGGGGCTGCGGGTGGCCCGGCTGCCGCAGCTGCGCGACGTGGACACGGCGGAGGACGCGGCGGCGGTGGCGGCGCTGGCACCGGACAGCGCTTTCGCACGCAGCTGGCACGCGGCCCGGGTGCACCGGTGAGCGCGGCGGAACTGGTGGCCGGCCCGGTCGAGCTGACGCCGCCTCAGGTGCGGCCCTGGGCCGACGACCCGTTCGCCGAGGCGATGCGCACCGGGCGCGGGCCGCTCTGGCTGCGGCGCTCCGACGGCGGCCGGCACCCGCTGGCCGTCGAGGACTGGTGCGCCCCGCCCGGGCCGGCCGACCGGAGCCTGCTGCGGCGCTGCCTGACGGCGGCCCGGCCGGTGCTGGACATCGGGTGCGGGCCCGGGCGGCTGGTGACCGAGCTGCTCGCGCTCGGGCTGCCCGCGCTCGGCGTGGACCTCACCCCCACCGCGGTGGCCCGCACCAGGGGCCTGGGCGGGGCGGCGCTCTGCCGCTCGGTCTTCGACCGGCTCCCCGGCGAGGGCCGCTGGGGCACCGCCCTGCTGGCCGACGGCAACCTGGGCATCGGCGGCGACCCGCTCGCCCTGCTGCGCCGGGTCGCCCACCTGCTCGCCCCCGGCGGGGTGCTGCTCGCGGAGGTGGAGCCGCACCCGGTGGACGAGCGGGTCACCGTCCGGGTCGAGGACGCGGCCGGGCGCACCGGGCCCCCGTTCCGCTGGGCCCGGCTGGGTACGGACGCGGCGCTGCGCCTGGCCGAGCACGCGGGCCTGCGCGAGTACGAGCGCTGGACGGCGCAGGGGCGCCACTTCGTGGCCGTGCGGCGGGCCGGCCGGGACCGGCCGGACGGGCCCTGAGCGGGCACCCGGGCGGACCGGTCCCGCTCGCGGGCGTGGGCGGGATGGGCCACGGTGGAGGGGACAGCCGCTCCGCACCCCGCCCGCCCCGGAGGCCTCCATGTCCGAACACACCTACCGGCTGACCGAGATCGTCGGTTCCTCGCACGAGAGCAGCGACGCCGCGATCCGCAACGCGCTGGCCCGCGCCTCGCAGACGCTGCGCAACATCGACTGGTTCGAGGTGGTGCAGGTGCGCGGCCATGTGGAGGACGGCGCGATCAAGCACTACCAGGTGACGGTGAAGGTCGGTTTCCGGCTGGACGACGTGCCGTCCTGACCCGCCGTCACCAGGCGCCCTCCGCCGCGGCAGACAGCCCGCGGCGGAGGGCGCAGCAGTCGGCTCACGCCCGCCGCCCCCGGCGGTGGCGGACCGCAGCCGCCCCCGCCACCACCGCGAGCGCCACCGCGTACCCCGCCAGCTGCGCCCCGCCCTGGGTCAGGTACGCCGCCTCCCCCGCCGCCGGCACCGCGAGCCACTCCCACCGGCCGGCCAGCCCCACCAGCGCCACCACCAGCAGCCCGTACCAGGGGTAGGCCGGGGTGAGCGCCAGCAGCGCGGTGCCGCTGACCAGCAGCGCCCCGTCCCAGGGCCGGGCCGGGTCGCCGGTGCGCAGCACCAGCAGCGCGACCGCGACCACCACCACCCCCGCCGCCAGCGCGGCGAGCGAGTCCGGCAGCACCAGCCGCAGCAGCGCGAACCGCCGCGGCTGCGCCCCCTCGTACCCCTCGTCGTGCAGGTAGCCAGGCAGGAAGCCGAGCACCTTGGGCCCGGAGAGCAGCAGGTACGGCAGGTAGCTCAGCAGGAACACCCCCGCGGCGGCGAGCAGCACCCGCACCGACCACCCCGGGCCCCGCCCCCGCGCCGCCGCGCCCGGCAGGACCAGCGCGGGCAGCAGCTTGACCGCGGCCGCCGCCCCCAGCACCGCCCCGCCCCACCAGCCGCGCCCGCGGGCGGTCAGCGTCAGGCCGGCCACCGCCAACAGCGCCCCGAGCGTGTCCACGTGCGCGTCGTTGACCGCCCACACCGCGACCCCGGGGAACCACCCCCACAGGGCGGCCTGCCACCGCCGCCGCGGCGCCAGCACCGCCAGCAGCAGCGCGGTCAGCGCGACCGCAAGCAGCGCGCCGCCCGCCTGGGCGGCCCGCACCCCGTGCCCGTGCGCCACCAGGTGCAGCCCGAGGAACCAGTACTCGGCCACGGCGGGGTAGATGGTGACCACCGCGGGCCGGTTGACGTGGCTGCAGAAGCCGGGCGCGGCGCGCCGCAGGTCCCATCCCGTGCAGGAGCCGGTCACGGGGTAGAGCTCGGGGGCCCGGGCCCGCAGGCCGGCCAGCTGGGGTGCGTCCGGCGGGTAGGCGTAGGGCGAGTGGCCGGCTGCCTGCACCTGACCGTCCCACAGGTACCGGTAGGCGTCGTCACTGGTGCGCGGCGCCGCCACCAGCGCCACCGCGGCGGCCGCGACCGCGCCGGCCAGCACCAGCGCGGACACCTGCCGGGCCGGCAACCGGCGCAGCGCCCACACCGCCACCGCGAAAAGCACCAGGTCCACGGGGTACCAGAGGGCCAGCGGGCCGGGGTGCCCGAGGGTGCCCCCGGTGGTGAAGGTCAGCGCGAGGGCGGCGACCAGGGCGGTGAGCGGGAGCAGGGCGGCGCAGAGCCGGCGGGTGTCGGACACACCGTCACCCTGCCACCGCAACCGGCGTGCACCGGCTCCCGCCCGCGCGCCGTCCCACTTCCGTAAGGAGACGGGCCGGCGCCGCAAGCCGTGCTCCGCAGCCGCACCCGCCCCGCCCAGGCAGGTACTGACAGGACCACCTTGGGCCCGCCGCCGGCCCGGTTCGCGGGCCCACAATGGGCGCATGGACCGTAGCAGCGAGCTGGCCGACTTCCTCCGCTCCCGCCGGGCCGGCCTCACCCCCGCGCAGGCGGGGCTGTCGGCCGGCGGCCGCGCGCGGCGGGTCCCCGGGCTGCGCCGCGACGAGGTGGCCCGGCTGGCCGGGGTCAGCACCGAGTACTACACCCGCCTGGAGCAGGGGCGCTCCGGCCACCCTTCCGCCGAGGTGGTGGACGCGCTGGCCCGCGCGCTGCGGCTGGACCAGGCGGAGCGCGAGCAGCTGGACGACCTGCTGGCCCGCCCGCTCCCGGCCCGCCCGGGTCCCGCCGCCGCGCAACGGGTGCGCCCGGGGCTGCACCTGATGCTGCATACGCTGGAGCAGGTGCCGGCCTTGGTGCTGGGTCGGCGCACCGACGTGCTGGCCGCCAACCGGCTGGCCCGCGAGGTGCTCACCGACTTCGATGCGCTGCCGGCCACCCGCCGCAACCTGGCCCGCTACTACCTGCTCGACCCCGCTGCCCGCGACCGGGTCGGCGACTGGGCCCGGATCGCCGCCGAGACGGTGGCGATCCTGCGGTTCGAGGCCGGCCACCACCCGCACGACCGCCGGCTCGCCGCCCTGGTCGGCGAACTGACACTGCGTTGCCCGGAGTTCACCATCTGGTGGAACGACGACCGGGTGCTCCGGCGGACCCACGGCAGCGCGTCCTACCACCACCCCGAGGTCGGCGAACTGCACTTCGCCTACGAGTCCTTCCAGTCGCCGGGCGACCCGGACCAGACGCTGTGCGTCTACAACGCCGAGCCGGGCTCGGCGACCGCCGACGCGCTGCGGCTGCTGGGCAGCTGGACGGCCGACCCGGCACTGCATCCGGGGCCCGTAGGACTTCCGTAAGCAGGTCGCAGCGCCGACTCGGGCCGCCGGCGCGGTCTGATGGAGGGGTGGACCTCAAGACTTCCCGCACCCCCCGCGCCGCCCGCCTCCAGGCGCTGCTGCGCCGCGGGCCGCTGCCCGAGGGGGCGTTCCGCTCCCCGCTGCACGAACCTCGCACCGCCGTCGTGATCGGCCGCTGGCTCGGTGCCGCGCTGCTGATCTGCTTCGCGACCGGCCTGTTCAGCCACGTGCTGCAGGATCCGCCCAGCTGGCTGCGCGACCACCTGCCGAGCCGTCCGGTGGACGGCTACCGGGTGACCCAGGGCCTGCACGTCATCAGCGGCATCGCGGCCGTCCCGCTGCTGGGCGCCAAGCTGTGGACCGTGTACCCGCGACTGTTCGAGTGGCCGCCGGTGCGCGGGGTGCGGCACGCCCTGGAGCGCGTCGGGATCGCGGTGCTGGTGGCCGCGCTGCTGCTGGAGCTGTTCACCGGGCTGCTGAACACGCTGCAGTGGTACCCCTGGCCGTTCCCGTTCCGGCAGACGCACTTCTGGCTGGGCTGGCTGGCCACCGGCGGCCTGCTGGTGCACGTGGCGGCCAAGGCGCCGCTGATCGCCGAGCACTGGCGCCGGGTGCGGCCGGCCCTGGTCGAGCGGCGCGGCTTCCTGACGGCGGTGGCGGTCTCGGTCGGCGCGGTCACCCTGACCACGGCCGGCCAGACGGTGCCCGGGCTGCGCCGGCTCGACCTGTTCGCGCCTCGCCGCCCGGACCTCGGCCCGCTGGGGCTGCCGATCAACCGCACCGCCGCCCAGGCCGGGACCACCACCGCGCCCGCCGACTGGCAGCTCGTGGTGGACGGCCCGCGGGCCTACCGGCTCACCCTGGCCGACCTGCGGGCGATGGCGCAGGTGACGGTCCGGCTGCCGATCGCCTGCGTGGAGGGGTGGAGCGCGGACGCGCACTGGACCGGGGTCCGGGTGCGGGACCTGCTGGACCGGGCCGGTGCGCCTCCGGGCGCCCGGGTGCGGGTCACCTCCTTCGAGGCGGACGGCCCGTACGCGGTCAGCGAGCTGCCGGCCGACCACGCCCGCGACCCGCTCACCCTGCTGGCCCTGCGGGTGAACGGCGAGGAGCTGACCGCCGACCACGGCTTTCCGGCCCGGATCATCGCGCCCAACCGGCCCGGCGTGCTGCAGACCAAGTGGGTCGCCCGCCTGGAGGTGCTGTGATGAGGGCGGGCACCGTGCTGCGGGCCGCTACCGCACTGGGCGGGGCGGCACTGATCGGCTACGGCCTGTACGGGCTGCTGCACGACCACTACATCACCGACCCGCTCGACGTGCTGGGCTGGGCGGCGGGCGGCCTGGTGCTGCACGACGGGATCTGGCTGCCACTGGTCTGCCTGGCCACCGTGCTCTTCGCCCGCCTGGTGGCGCCGCGGGTGGGCACGCTCGCGCGCTCGGTGCTCACGGTGCTGGCGGTCACCGCGCTCGCGCTGACCGCCGTCGCCCTGCCGGCCGCGCTGCGCGCGGGCACCCCGCGGGTCAACGCGACCGTGCTGCCGCTGCCCTACCTGCGCAACTACCTGCTCGCGCTGGCGGCGCTGGCCGGGCTGGCCGTGGCCACGGCCGGCTGGGCGGTGCTGGCCCGGCGGCGCGCCGGGCGGCGCTGAGCAGCAAGGTGGTCTAGCACCTGAATATTTGACATGATGAAGTACTGGCCGGCCACCGTCCGGTGTGCCGGCCCAGTGCTCCCGAGAGGCGACCCTCATGCCCGCCCTGCCCAGCGCCACCCACCAGGCCGCCGTGGCCGCCGAGACCGAACGGTTCGCCGAACTGCTGCTCGGCGCCGACCCGACCACTGAGGTGCCCAGCTGCCCGGGCTGGACGCTGAGCAACCTCGCGGTGCACGCCGGCAGTGTGCACCGGTGGTTCAGCAAGCTGCTGGACCAGCGCGTCCAGGAGCGCCCGACCAGCCGCGAGGTGGACCTGCAGCTGCCCGCCGACCCGGCCGACCACCCCGAGTGGCTGGCCCGCGGCGCCTCCCTGGCCGCCGCGACCTTCGCCGCGACCGACCCGGAGCTGCCGATGTGGGCCTGGGGCGCCGACCAGCACGCCCGGTTCTGGATCCGCCGGATGCTCTTCGAGACCCTGGTGCACCGGGTGGACGCCGAACTGGCGCTCGGCCGCACGCCGGCCGTCGACCACGCGCTCGCGGTCGACGGCATCGACGAGTTCCTGACCAACCTGCCGTTCGCGACCCTGTTCGCGCCGGGCGTGGCCGAGCTGCGCGGCACCGGCCGGACGATCCGCTTCACGGCCACCGACGGCGGCGGCGACTGGACCGTCCAGCTGCGGCCGGACGGCTTCGGCCTGGTCGAGACGGCCGCGTACCCGGCTCCCGACGCGAGCCTGGGCGGCACCGCGGCGGACCTGCTGCTGCTCCTGTACGGACGCCTCGAGCTGGCGGCCGGCCGGTTCGAGACGGCGGGCGACCGGCAGCTGCTGGACCACTGGTTCGCCCACTCGGCCTTCTAGTGCCGGTCCGGCCGACGCCGGGTCAGAACCCGGGCAGGCCGGTCGCCACCCCGTCCAGCGCGTGCGAGCAGATGCAGTCCCGGGTGGCGGGCAGCGCCTCGACGGCCTTGAAGAGCACTCCGCGCAGCCGGTCCACGTTGCGCGCGAAGACCGCCAAGACCTCGGCGTGGGTGACGCCCTCCCCGGTCTCCACGCCGGCGTCCAGGTCGGTGACCAGGGCCAGCGAGGTGTAGCAGAGCCCCAGTTCACGGGCGAGCACGGCCTCCGGATGGCCGGTCATGCCGACCACCGACCAGCCGTTGGCGGTGAACCAGCGCGACTCGGCCCGGGTGGAGAACCGCGGGCCCTCGATCACCACCAGGGTCCCGCCGTCCATCGGGGGCCAGTCCTGGTCGCGGGCGGCGGCCAGCGCGGCCGCCCGACCGACCGGGCAGTACGGGTCGGCGGCGGAGACGTGCACCACCTCGGGCACCGTGCCGTCGGGCAGCGGCAGCCCGTCGTAGAAGGTCTGCACCCGGCCGCTGGTGCGGTCCACGAACTGGTCGGGCACCAGTAGCGTGCCCGGGCCGTACTCGGGCCGCAGGCCGCCCACCGCACACGGGGCGACCACCTGGCGCACGCCCAGGGCGTGCAGCGCCCAGAGGTTGGCCCGGTAGTTGATCCGGTGCGGTGGCAACTTGTGCCCGCGGCCGTGCCGGGGCAGGAACGCGACGGAGCGCCCCGCGATCTCGCCGAGGAAGAGCGAGTCGCTGGGCGCTCCGTAGGGGGTGCCGACGGTGATCTCGGTGACCTGGTCCAGCAGGGCGTAGAGGCCGGAGCCGCCGATCACGCCGATCTCGGCCCGCTGCTCGAGGTGGTGGGAGTGCATGTCCCATGATGGGCACACCACCCGCCGCGGACGGGGCAACCGGCTAACGCGTCAGCGATCCGTAACCGGTCTCAGTGGTGCACGGTCGGCTTGAGCACGGTCTTGAAGGCCGGCACGTGCCACCGGCCGGCGATCTCCTCCTCCTCGCGCGGGTCGCCGCCGTGCCGCTCGCGCCAGTACGGGTTGTCGTGCGGCAGGCGCCCGCTGACCCGGCCGTACATCCCGAAGGTGGCGATCACCAGCCCGAAGACGAAGCTGAAGAGCACGTTGGCCATCCGGAACGCCAGGTGGTTCCAGCCGCTGTCCAGCGCGGCCAGGCCCACGAAGCCGGCCACGAAGAAGATCAGGCCGACCACCATGTTGATCCAGGAGGCGATGTTCCCGCCGATCACCGCGCCGATCATCAGGATCGCGCCGAAGACCACCGAGAGCACGCCCAGTGCCCCGTTGCTGGACATGCCCGCCACGTTGTTGCCCTGGGTGTCCAGGAAACCCGGCGCGCCGGCCAGGCCGAAGCAGCCCCAGATCAGCAGCAGCAGACCGGCCACGCCCGCGCCGTACCGGTAGACCCGGCCCAGGCGGTGGTCGACCGGAAGTTCGTCCCGCAGTCTCATCCCGACCTCCACTGGAGGGTTCGCGGTGGGCCCCTTGGCGGCCCGCGGGCCCCTGGAGGGGGACCCGTTCCGCACTACCGATCAACGCTACGCCCGCACCGGGGACAAGGCGCACCGGCGCCGCGCAAGCTCCCGACCGGCCGTCCTGTCACCGCAGTTCGGCCATTTCGGTCCGCACGATGGCCACGCCCACCAGTGCGGCGTAGCGTCACCAGTCGCACACGGAACGCACTGCGACGGAGTTCGGGACGACCAGAAGGGCAGATGCACATGTGCGGAATAGCCGGCTGGGTGGCGTTCGACCAGGACCTGACCCAGCAGCGCCCGGTACTGGCGGCGATGACGGGGACGATGGCCTGCCGCGGCCCGGACGCCGGGGGGATCCACCTGAGCCCGCACGCCGGCCTCGGCCACCGCCGGCTGGCCGTGATCGACGTCGAGGGCGGCGCCCAGCCGATGACCGTCGAGCAGGACGGCCGGCTGCTGGCCGCGCTGACCTACAGCGGCGAGGTCTACAACCACCTGGAACTGCGCGCCGAGCTCGAAGGCCTGGGCCACCGGTTCCGCACCCGCAGCGACACCGAAGTGGTGCTGCACGCCTACCTGCAGTGGGGCGGCGCCTTCGTCGACCGCCTCAACGGGATGTTCGCCTTCGCCCTGTGGGACGCCCGGCAGGAGCAGCTGCTGCTGGTCCGCGACCGGATGGGGGTCAAGCCGCTGTTCTTCCACCGCACCCCGGACGGGGTGCTGTTCGGCTCCGAGCAGAAGGCGGTGCTGGCCCACCCCGCGGTCGAGGCGGTGGTGGACCTGGACGGGCTGCGCGAGCTGTTCACGCTGGCCAAGAACCCGGGACAGGCGATCTACCGGGACCTGTACGAGGTGCGGCCCGGACACGTCGTCACGGTGCGCCGCGAGGGCCTGACGGACCGCCAGTACTGGCGGCTGGCCGCGGTGGAGCACACCGACGACCTGGCGGCCACCGTCACCACCGTGCGCGAGCTGCTGCACGACATCGTGCGCCGCCAGCTGATCTCCGACGTGCCGCTGTGCTCGCTGCTCTCCGGCGGGCTGGACTCCAGCGCGATCACGGCGCTGGCGGCCAGGGCGCTCGCCGAGGCCGGGGCCGGGCCGGTGCGCTCCTTCGCGGTGGACTTCGCCGGGCAGGCCGACCACTTCCGCCCCGACGAACTGCGGCCCACCCTGGACGGCCCGTTCGCCCACCTGCTGGCCGAGCACGTGGGTGCCGACCACGCCGACATCGTGCTGGACGCGGCCGCACTGATCGACCCGGAGCACCGGGGCGCGGTGCTGCGCGCCGCCGACGTGCCGACCGGGTTCGGCGACATGGACACCTCGCTCTACCTGCTGTTCCAAGAGGTCCGCCGGCACTCCACGGTGGCACTGTCCGGAGAGTCGGCGGACGAGCTGTTCGGCGGCTACGCCTGGTTCCACCGGCCGGCCGCGGTGGCCGCGCCCACCTTCCCGTGGATCGCCGCGCAGCAGCAGGTGCTCGGCCCGAACGGGCTGCCGCGGACCGGGCTGCTGGACCCGGACCTGCTGGCCGCCCTGGACCTGCCGGCCTACCTGGGCGACAGCTACGCGACCGCGCTGGCCGAGGTCGAGCACCTGCCGGGGGCCGAGGGCCGCGAGCGCCGGATGCGGGAGATCTGCCACCTGCACCTGACCCGGTTCGTCCGCACCCTGCTGGACCGCAAGGACCGGATGAGCATGGCCAGCGGCCTGGAGGTGCGGGTGCCGTTCTGCGACCACCGGCTGGTCGAGTACGTGTACAACACGCCGTGGGCGATGAAGGTCTTCGACGGGCGGGAGAAGAGCCTGCTGCGGGCGGCGACGGCCGACGTGCTGCCACGGAAGATCCTCGAGCGGGTGAAGAGCCCCTACCCGGCCACCCAGGACCCGGGCTACCCGCTGGCGCTGCGGACCGGGCTGCGGACCGTGGCCGGCGATCCGCAGGCGCCGGTGCAGGGGCTGTGGAACCGGGCCCTGGTCGGCTCGGTGCTGGCCGACGGGCAGGACCCGCAGCTGACCCGGGGCGCCACCGAGATGGTGCTCGCGCTGGACAGCTGGCTGCGCGAGCGTCCGGTCTCGCTACGGCTGTGACGGTCCGGGCCGGGGCGGTGCGGGTCGGCCCGGGTGCCGGCAGGCGTCAGCGCGGGTACTCGTCGTCGTCGACCGGGACCTGGCGGGTCTGCTCGACGGCATCGGCCACGTCGGCGGCGGCGGAGAGCGGGAGCTCGGCGCGCGGCGGGATCGACTCCTCCGCCGCCCCGGACTCCAAGTCCTCCAGGTCCTCCGGGTCCAGCGCGTCGACGGCGAACTCGGTGGCGTTGTCGGTCATGACCTCACACCCCTCACGGCTCGAGGACCCGGGCGGCCCCTGCTGTGTCCAACACTTACCCGACCTGCGCCCTCCCACTCGGCACTGTCGGCCAAGCGTCGGCGTGTTGCGGTCCCGGGCAGCGGGGTGCGGCGGAATCGGGACCGTCAGTCCCGGTGCGGCGGGAACTGACGGTGCAGGACGGTACGGCTGGCGGACCTCGACCCGGTGGGGTCAGATCCAGGCGGTGTCGCGCCGCGTGGTGGACGGCTGAATGGCCATCGGTCTACCTCCCTCGTGAAGCGGTGCAGCCGATCCGGACCGGCTGGGTCGGTGCCCTCCCCTGTTCGGCACCGACCCAGCCGGGCTCGGTCGTGAAGAGTCTGCTGCAGGCCGCTCACGGCCGGGTAACATCCGGATAATGGACCATCAACAGGGGGCCGACCAGGCCCGACAAGGCGGTACCGGCATGCCCGGCGACACGCTGCGGTTCGGGCTGCTCGGACCCCTGGCGGTCCAGCGCCCGGACGGCACCGCCCTGCCGGTCAGCTCGCCCAAGGTCCGCGCCCTGCTGGCCATGCTGCTGCTGGAGCCGAACCGGGTGGTCTCCCGGGACCGGCTGACCAGCGCGCTCTGGGGCGAGCAGCCGCCCGCCACCGCCCCCACCTCCCTGAACAACCACGTGGTCCAGCTGCGCCGGCTGCTCGGCCCGGGCGGACCGGTCCGCCTGCGCACCGTACCGCCGGGGTACCTGCTCCAGGTAGCCCCCGGGGAACTGGACAGCGAAGTCTTCACCGAGCGGCTCGAGGCCGCCCGCAGCGCCCGCCGCGAGGAGGACTGGCAGCGGGTCGGCCTGCTGACCGCCGAGGCGCTGCGGCTGTGGCGCGGCACCCCGCTGACCGACCTGCCGGCCATGGCCGAGGAGGCCGAGCCCTACGTGCAGCGGCTGCGCGAGCTGCAGTTGCAGGCGCTGGAGTGGCAGTTCGACGCCGAGCTGGAGCTCGGCCGGCCGCACGGGCTGATCCCGGAGCTGGGCCGGCTGACCGCCGAGCACCCGCTGCGCGAGTCCTTCCACCGGCAGCTGATGCTGGCCCTGCACCGCACCGACCAGCGGGCCGAGGCGCTGGCCGTGTACCGCCGGCTGCGCACCACCCTGATCGACGAGCTCGGCATCGAGCCGGGCCCCAGCGTGCGGGCCGCCCACCAGGAGGTGCTGAACGGCGACCTGGTCGGTCCCGAGCCGCCCGCCGCTCCGGCGCCGCCGGAGCCCGAGCCGGGCCTGGCGGTGGCCGCCGGCGCCGGGCTGCCCCGGGACGTGGCGGGCTTCACCGGGCGGCACGAGGAGCTGGAGCACCTGCTGGCCGCCTGCCGCACCGCCCGGGCGGGCGGCGAGCTGGTCGGCATCCACGTGCTGGACGGGATGCCCGGGGTGGGCAAGAGCGCGCTCGCGGTGCACGCGGCGCACCGGCTGGCCGCCGACTTCCCGGACGGCCAGATCTTCCTGCCGCTGCACGCGCACACCCCCGGCACCCCCGCCGTCGCCCCCGCCGAGGCGCTGTACGCGCTGCTGCTGACCATCGGGGTCGCCCCGCAGCAGATCCCGCCGGACCTGGACGCCCGGGCCAACCTGTGGCGCAGCCGGCTGGCCGGGCGCCGGATGCTGCTGCTGCTCGACGACGCCAGCGGCAGCGAGCAGGTCCGCCCGCTGCTGCCCGGCACTCCCGGTTCGCTGGTGCTGGTGACCAGCCGGCGCCGGCTGCCCGCGCTCGGCGACGCGGTCCCGATGACGCTGGGCGTGCTGCCGCCGCACGAGGCCGCCGCGCTGTTCACCGCCACCGCCGGGCGGACCGACCTGACCCCCGGCCACCCGGCCGTGGTGGAACTGGTCCGGCTCTGCGGCTACCTGCCGCTGGCCATCCACCTGACCGCGGCCCGGCTGCGCCACCGCCGCACCTGGACGGTGGCCGACCTGGTGCCCGACCTGGCCGCGGCGGCCGGCCGGCTGGCCGCGCTCAGCGCCGAGGACGTCTCGGTGGCGGCCGCCTTCGACCTCTCCTACCGGGACCTGACGCCGGCCCAGCGCCGACTGTTCCGCCGGCTCGGCCTCTACCCCGGCGACCACTTCGACGCCCGGGCCGCCGCCGCGCTGGACGGCACCGACCTGCCCACCGTGCGCCGGCTGCTGGAGGAACTGGAGGACCACCACCTGGTGGACGAGCCGGTCCGCGGCCGCTACCGGATGCACGACCTGATCCGCGAGCACGCCCGCGCGCTCGGCGACGGCGACGGCCCCGAGGTGCGGCGGGCCGCGGTGGCCCGGCTGCTCGACTGCTACCTGGCCACCACCGTGGAGGCCGGCCGCCAGCTGGCCAGCCGGCGCTGGGGCGTGCCGGCCCAGCGCACCGCGGTGCCGGCCATGACGGACGAGCACGAGGCCTCCACCTGGCTCAAGCTGGAGCGCAACAACCTGCAGGCCGCCGTGGAGTACGCGGCCGGGAACGGGCACCCGGAGTACGCGGTGCGGCTGCCCGCCGCGCTGCACGACTTCCTGCGGGCCCAGGGGCACTGGAGCCAGGCCCGGGCGCTGCACCTGACCGCGCTGGAGACCGCCGAGCGGATCGGCGACCGGCTCGGCCAGGCCGAGGCCCTCACCCACCTGGGCACCTTCCAGCGCCTGACCGGCGAGCACGAGGCCGGGCGCGCCCGCCTGCTGCGGGCGCTGGAGCTGTTCCGGGAGCTTGACGACGCCACCGGGCAGTCCGCCGCCCTGGTGCAGCTGGGGGCGATGGCGCGCACCTTCGGGGACAACGCGGGGGCGCTGGACCTGTTCACCGAGGCGCTGGAGCTGGCCCGGCGGGCCCGGGACCTGCCCGGCGAGGCGGAGTCGCTCAGCCAGCTGGGCATCCTGGGCCGGATCACCGGGGACTACGCCGAGGCCACCGGGTACGCGACCCGGGCGCTGGCGCTCTACCGGGACCTGGGCAACCGCACCGGCGAGACCGCCGCGCTCAGCGAGCTGAGCCTGATCCAGCAGCTCACCGGCGACCTGCGCGGCTCCGAGGCCAGCCTGCAGCAGGCGCTGGCGATCTGCCGGGCCCGCGGCGACCGGCCGGGCGAGGCGTACGCACTGGCCAGCCTGGGCTCACTGCAGCAGCTGACCGGCCGTTACCCGGCGGCCGAGGCGGCGCACCGTCAGGCCCTCGCCCTCTACCGGGGCCTGGGCAACCGGATCGGACAGGCCAACGCGCTGATGGCGGTCGGCGCGGTCCGGCTGGTCACCGGGCAGTACGAGGCGGCCGAGCAGGACCTGCTGCGGGCCAGCGAGATGTACCACGAGCTGGACGAAGCGCGCGGGCGGATGAACACCGTGGCGTACCTGGGGGTGCTGCGGCACGCCACCGGCCGGCACGCCGCGGCGGCGGAGAACCTGCGGGCGGCGCTGACCCTGTACCGCGAGCAGGGGGACCGGTTCGCCGAGTCCCGGGTGCTGGCGTACCTGGGGGACGTACTGCTGGCGCAGGGGGACCACGGCGGGGCCGAGGGGCACCTGCGGGCGGCGCTCGGGCTCAACCGGGAGCGGGCGGACGTGGCGGGCGAGGCGGAGACCCGCAACATCCTGGGCCGGCTGCTCACCGCGGCGGGCGACCCGGACCGGGCCCGCTGCGAGTTCGCCACCGCCCTGGAGGCGGCCCTGGCGGTCGGCTCCCCGCTCGAACAGCTGCGGGCCCTGATCGGACTGGGCGAGGGCGACCTGGCCGCCGGGCGCCCCGCCGAGGGCACCGCCCAGCTCCGCGAGGCCCTCGTGCTGGCCACCCGCCTCGGCGTCCCCGAGGCCGCCCGTCTGCACACCCTGCTCGCCACCACCCGCGCCGCCTGCTGACCCGCCGTCACCCGTCGGCGGCTGACAGTAGATGACCTCGGGTGACGGGGGGTGACGGCGGATCAGCCGGTTGGCCCGGGTGGGGTTGCGGTGCCGACCCGGGGCGGCAGGCTGGGTGGGGACGGGGTGACGGTGCGTGCGGCGGGAGGTTTGCGGTGGGCTACGCCTACTGGTCGGTGCGGGTCGTGTCCTACCTGATCGACTTCCTGGCCTGCGCCGCGCCGAACATCATCGCGGGCGTGGTGGCCCCCGGCTCGCCCCGCCTGCAGCTGGGCCTGGCCGTGCTCTCACTCGCGCTGCTCGGCTACAACCGGTGGTACCTGGCGGGGCGGACCGGCCAGAGCTGGGGCCGCCGGCTGATGGGAATCCACCTGTTCCTGCTGGACACCACCACCCCGGTCGGCCCGCTGCGGGCCTTCCTGCGCGACCTGGCGCACGCGCTGGACTCGCTGCCCTTCTTCCTGGGCTGGTTCTGGCCGATCTGGGACCGACGGCGCCAGACCTTCGCGGACAAGGCCGCCCGCACCGCCGTCCTGGCGGGCTGACGGCGAACTCTTGGTGACGCCGGGGCGAACAGTTGTGCCGCAAGCCCGCCTAGCACACGGAACCGTTCCTTCCGGACTGACTAAGGTGGCTGGACAACTTTCCACCGCTCCCCCGCAGATCGGAGTCCCCGTGTCGTCCAGCCTCTGGCCCGCCGGCCCGCGTCGTGTCCTGGTGGTCGGCATCGACGGCGTCCGGCTGGACCTGCTCGGCCAGCTCGCCACCCCCGCCCTGGACCAGGTGGCCGCCGCCGGCTTCCTCGCCCCGGTCGAGGTGGACGAGGCGACCCCGACCATGTCCGGACCGTGCTGGGCCACCATCGTCACCGGCGTGACCGTGGCCAAGCACGGCGTCTTCGGCAACCACCTCGGCGGCAACCGGCTGGACGTCTTCCCCGACTTCACCACCCGGCTGGCTCGCACCCACCGCCGCCGCACCTTCGCGGTCGGCGGCTGGGACCCGCTCTTCCTGGCCCGCGAGGGCGGCCCGCTCTTCGCGGCGCCGGGCCGGCTGGCCTACATCGGGCCGCTGGAGGACACGCCCGAGGCCTGGGAGGTCTGTGACGAGCGGGCCACCGCCGAGGCGGTCACCGTGCTGACCGGGGACGACGACCCGCAGGCGAGCTTCGTCTACCTGGGCGCGGTGGACGAGACGGCGCACTTCCTGGGCTGCGGCGAGGAGTACCGCCGCTCGATCGAGACCGCCGACGCCCGGCTCGGCCGGCTGCTCGCTGCCGTCCGCTCCCGCCCCGGGTACGCCGAGGAGGAGTGGACCGTCATCGTGGTCACCGACCACGGCCACCTGGACCAGGGCGGCCACGGCGGGCGCAGCACCCTGGAGCGCACCGCCTGGGTGGCCGCCTGCGGCCCGGGCCTGGTGCCGGGCGCCCCGGTGCAGCCGGTCCGCCACGTGGACGTGGCCGCGCACGTCTACCAGGCGCTGGAGATCGTGCCGGACCCGCACTGGACCCTGGACGGCCGCCCGTTCACCCCGGCCACGGCCCCGGTGCCGCACCCGGCGGGCGCCTGACGGGACGTCAGAGCACCTTCACCAGCTTCTCGAAGGCCAGGTCGGGCCGCTTCGGCTGCCCGAACCGCTCGTCGCCGTAGGGGAACGGGGAGAGCTCGCCGGTGCGGGTGAAACCGCGCCGCTCGTACCAGGCGATCAGGTCGGTGCGCTGGACGATGACCGTCATCTCCAGCGTGGTGGCCCGCCACTCCTCGCGGGCGATCCGCTCGGCCTCGGCCAGCACCGCCCGCCCGACCCCGCCGCCCTGCAGGGCCGGGCGGACCGAGAACATGCCGAAGTAGGCGCCGGCACCGCGCCGCTCGACCTGGCAGCAGGCGAGCAGCTCACCGGTGGCGGCGTCCTCGGCGAGCAGCACCAGGGTGCCGGCGACGGCCAGCAGCTCGGCGAGCGACTGCGGATCGGTGCGCTGACCGTCCAGCAGGTCGGCCTCGGTGGTCCAACCGGCCCGGCTGGCCTCGCCCCGGTAGGCCGACTCCACCAGCTCCACCAGCGCGGTCACGTCGGCCTCGGTGGCAGGGCGGAAGGCCAGGTCAGGGACGGTGGTGGACATTCCGGACTCCCGGGGCGGCTCGGCGAAAGGGACGTCCTGGCATGGTGCCACACCCACGCACACGCCCCGGATGGCCCACCTGGTGTCGGCTTCGGCCGCCGGAGCGGGGAGGATGGGCGAGTGCCTGTCCACACTGATCGTCGGGGGATCTGAGAAGCCATGCACCCGCGTTTCTTCGCGTTCGTGACCGCCGTGCTGCTCGCGGCCCTGGGGCTCGGCGCGCTCGCCGTCACCCACTGGGTGCCCGACGCCGCCCCGGCGGCGGCTCAGGTGGGCCAGGCGGTGCCGGCCGGCACCGGGCCGGCCAGGAGCGCCCCCTCTGCCGCCGCCTCGCCCACCGGGGACCCCGCGGTGTGGACCCGGTCCACCCTGCGCAACAAGCTGATGGCCGAGATGGAGTCCACCGACCCGGGCGTCGCGCTGGCGGACCTGGACCGGATCAGCAAGGACAAGCCGTACACCGTGCGGTTCTGCCACCCGATCGCGCACGAGCTCGGGCACGCGGCGGTGAAGCGGTACAACCACGACTTCCAGAAGGTGCTCTCCTTCCCGCACGACACCTGCGCGGCCGGCTACCTGCACGGCGCGGTGGAGGAGATGCTGATCGCCTCCACCGACCCGGGTAGCGACCTGCTCAAGCTCTGCCAGCCGCAGATGACCGGCCCGTGCGTGCACGGGGTGGGCCACGGCACCATGTTCGTCAGCAACCAGAACTTGGACAAGGCGCGTGACCTGTGCAGCAAGTTCGGCTCCGCGAGCCGGATCGTCACCTGCTCCGAGGGCCTGTACATGCAGTTGTTCGGCCCGGACGAGGAGGACGAAAAGGCCAAGGCACTGGTCCCGGCGGACAAGCTGGCCGCCGAGCCGCTGTACCCGTGCCCCGAGCAGCCGTCCCTGTTCCAGTCGGCCTGCTTCTTCTACGCCCCGACCTACTACCTCTCCTCACACGACTACGCCAACCACCCCGAGATCTACGCCCAGGCGCTCAAGTGGTGCCTGAACGCCCAGGCCAGTGGCGGGGCGAACGACTGCTCGCGGGGTGTCGGCTCACGGCTGATGAAGTACAACCTGGACCGCGAGGACTGGGTGGGCCAGCAGTGCGCCACCGCGGCCGACGGCTGGCAGAAGAAGGCCTGCGTGGACGGGATCGTCAGCTACTACACCGTCAACTACACCGATGCCGGAGCGGCCGGGCGGCTGTGCGGGAAGCTGACGAACCAGGAGATCGCCCGCTACTGCCGCTCCTCGGCGCACCTGTCGGGGTCGCTGGACTGACCGGCCGTACGATGATCAGCATGGCTGACCCGAACTTCCGCACCGCCGCCCGCGCCGCCGCCGACCTGGTGGCCGACTACCTGGCGGCGGTGCCGGACGGTCCGGTCTGGCAGCCGATGGACCCGGCCGCCCGCCAGGCCCTGCTGGAGGCACCGCTGCCCGAGCAGGGCCGCGAGCTGACCGAGCTGCTCCAGGTGATCGCCGCCGAGGTGATGACCGCGCCGATGGGCAACGGGCACCCGCGGTTCTTCGGCTGGGTCAACGCCGCCCCCGCCCCGGCCGGCGTGCTGGCCACCCTGGCGGCCGCCGCGGTCAACCCCAGCTCGGCCGGCGGCGACCACGCCGACGTGCACCTGGAGCGCGCGGTGGTGCGCTGGATCGCCGAGCTGGTCGGCTACCCCGCGGCCGACGGCGCCGGCGGGCTGCTCACCTCCGGCGCCTCGATGGCCACCATCGTCTGCCTGGCCGCCGCCCGGCAGCGCGCCGCCGCCCGGGCCGGCTGGGACCTGCGCGAGGACGGCCTGTCCGGCCTGCCCCCGCTGGTCGGCTACGCCACCGGCGAGACCCACTCCTGCGTGCGCAAGGCCGCCGAGCTGCTCGGCATCGGCAGCCGACAGCTGCGCGTGGTCCCGGCCGACGCCCAGGGCCGGATCGACCCGGACGGGCTGCGCGCGGCGATCGCCGCCGACCGCGCGGCCGGCCGGCTGCCGTTCCTGGTCGCCGCCTCGGCCGGCACCGTCAACACCGGCGCGGTGGACCGCCTCGACGCGCTCGCCGACCTGTGCGAGCAGGAGGAGCTGTGGCTGCACGTGGACGGGGCCTACGGCGCCTTCGGCGTGCTCGACCCGGCGATCGCGCACCGCTACGCCGGGCTGGACCGGGCGGACTCGCTGGCGCTGGACCCGCACAAGTGGCTCGGCGTCCCGGTGGACTGCGGCTGCGCGCTGGTCCGCGACGCCGCCCAGCTGCGCGGCACCTTCAGCCTGGTCCCCTCCTACCTGCGCGACGAGGAGGGCGACGGCTTCGGCTGGTTCTCCGAGTACGGCATCGAGCAGACCCGCCCGTTCCGCTCGCTCAAGGTGTGGGCCACCCTGGCCCACCGCGGCCGGGCCGGCCTGGCCGCCGACGTGGCGCACTGCACCGCGCTGGCCCGCCGGCTGGGCGAGCTGGTGGCCGCCGATCCCGAGCTGGAGCTGCTGGCCCCGGTGGAGACCTCGATCACCGCGTTCCGGGCCCGCCCGGCCGGGCTGGACGAGGCGGCGCTGGACGCGCTCAACCGGGCACTGCCGCTCGCGGTGCAGAAGCGCGGGCGGGCCTTCGTCACCGGCACCGTGCTGGCCGGCCGGGAGGCGCTGCGGGCCTGTCTGATCAACGCCGCCGCCACCGAGTCGGACCTGGCCGTCCTGCTGGCCGAAGTCCGGGCCGCCGCGGCCGACCTGATGCACCCACAGTAACCGTCCGGCGACCTGACGCTTCCCGAAGACATTTACCGCGCGGTCATAACAGATTCGTGATCGCGAAACACCCACGCGTCATCGTGGTGTCATGACTCAATCGCCGATTACTACCCACTGCCCGCCGACTCAGTCCGGCCCGTCCCGGGCGGCCCGGCGCCGGGCCAGAAGCGAGCGCTGGCGGCACACCAGCGTTGAGCTGGCCGGCGTCTTCCTCGCGGTGGCCATCGCCGACCTGGTCGCCAACATCGTGGTGCACGGTCAGCACGGCCCGGTGCTGCTGGCCGCGTCCGCACTCGCCCTGCTCGCCACCGCGGTGGGCCACGCCTGGTGGGCGCACCGGCACCCGCACGGACCGCCGGGGCCGCGCCCAGGGCCCGAGCCGGCCGCGGAGGCCGCCGAGCCGGCCGGGGTGCTGGCGGCGGAGGGCCGGCTGTGGCGGGTGCGGACCACCGTCTCGGACGCCCCGGGCAGCCTGGCCACGGTCTGTGCGGCGCTCGCCGCGCTGCGGGTCAGCATCGTCTCGCTGCAGACCCACCCGCTGCCGGACGCCACGGTGGACGAGTTCCTGCTGCGGGCACCGCGCTCGCTGCCCCGCGCCGAGCTCACCGAGGCGGTGGCCCGGGCCGGCGGCCGGGAGATCTGGACCGACCCGGCCGACGCCCACGACCTGGTGGACGTGCCGACCCACGTGCTGGCACTGGCCACCCGGACGGCGCTGGACGCGGCCGAGCTGCCGGTGGCGCTGCGCCAGCTGTTCGGGCAGGTGACCATCCGGTCCTTCCCGGCCGCGGCCGACGCGGCCGCCGCGCCGAGCCTGGCGGGGCACCTGATGCGGCTGCCCGGCCCGGGCGGCGAGCTGATCGAGCTGAGCCGTCCGCACCTGCCGTTCACGCCCACCGAGTTCGCCCGGGCCAAGGCGCTGGTCGAGCTGGACGCGGTGCTCGGCCCCCGGGTCCCCAAGGTGGCCGACCGGCTGAGCCTGCCGGCCGGCACCGACCTGACGGTGCGCCGGGCCGCCCCCGACGACAAGGCGGCGGCGCTGGCCATGCACGGCCGCTGCACCGCGGCCACGCTGCGCAAGCGCTACCACGGCCCGGTGGCCGACGCGGACCGCTACCTGGACCACCTGCTGGACCCCCGGCACGGCCAGACCCTCGCGGTGGAGACCGCGGACGGCCGGCTGGTGGCGCTGGCCCACCTGATGTGGGACGACGACAGCGCCGAGCTCGCGGTCCTGGTGGAGGACGACTGGCAGCGCCGCGGCCTCGGCCTGGACCTGCTGCGCCGGATGGCCGCACTGGCCGCCGAGGCCGGGGTGGCCACCGTGTACGCGGTCACCCAGGCCGGCAACACCGCGCTGATCGGCGCGATGCGGCGACTGGCGCTCCCGCTGGACTACCAGGTGGAGGACGGCACCCTGGTGATCACCGCCCACCTGGCGGGCGCCGCAGAGCAGTTGCCCAGCCCGTGGCCGAGCGTGCCCGGCCGTCCCTGACCCCGCGCCCCGTCGTGCGCCCGGCGGCCGCCCCGACCCGGGGCGGCCGCCAGGCCTGTCCCTGGGCCGCCGTCAGGACGCTGAGCACGCAGGACCGGGGGCCCGCGACTCGGCCCGGTGGCGAGGAGCCGTTAGGCTGAGCCCGTCCCCGCCACCCGGCGGTCCGGACGCGGTGGACCGGCTCGGCCCGCCGCCGACGTCCGTCCCGGGGGGTCGTTCGCCAGAGGAGGAACCCCTGAGCATGCCAGGCACCGGATCGGAGGCCGCGGCCACCGGCGCGCGCGACTCCTCACTGCCCGCCCGCTCCAAGCTCGCCGTCACCGCGGGCCGGATGGCCGCCGCCGCCTCCCGTTCGGTCGGCCGCGGCAGCGGCTCGGTGATCGGCGGGAAGGTCGCCCTCAAGCTCGACCCCGACCTGCTGGCCCGGCTGGCCGAGCACCTCGACGTGGTGCTGGTCTCGGCCACCAACGGAAAGACCACCACCACCCGGCTGATCGCCGAGGCGCTGCGCGCGGCCGGCCCGGTGGTCTCCAACGCGCTGGGCGCCAACATGCCGGCCGGCATCACCGCCGCCCTGGCCGGCGGCTCGGACTCGCGCTACGGCGTGATCGAGGTGGACGAGAAGTACCTGGCCGGGGTGGCCCGGGACACCAGGCCGAAGGCCATAGCGCTGCTCAACCTCTCCCGCGACCAGCTGGACCGCGCCGCCGAGACCCGGATGCTGGCCGAGCGCTGGCGCGAGGGCCTGCAGCACACCGAGGCCGTGATCATCGCCAACGCGGACGACCCGCTGGTGACCTGGGCCGCCTCCTCCTGCAGCCGGGTGGTCTGGGTGGCCGCCGGTCAGGCCTGGAAGGAGGACGCCTGGTCCTGCCCGTCCTGCGGCGGTGTGATGCAGCGTCCGGGCGACGACTGGTTCTGCCAGGACTGCGGCTTCCGCCGCCCGCAGCCGCACTGGGCGCTGCAGGGCAGCCACGTGATCGACCCGAACGGCGCCGCCTGGCCGATCCAGCTGCAGCTGCCGGGCCGGGCCAACCTGGCCAACGCGACCAGCTCGGCCGCGGTGGCCGCGGTCTTCGGTGTGCCGCCGCAGGTGGCGCTGGAGCGGATGCAGTCGGTGGCCGCGGTGGCCGGCCGCTACGACGTGGTCAACTACCAGGGCCGCGACGTGCGGCTGCTGCTGGCCAAGAACCCCGCCGGCTGGCTGGAGACCTTCTCGCTGATCGACGCCCCGCCGGCGCCGGTGGTGCTGTCGGTGAACGCGCTCGACGCGGACGGCACCGACACCTCCTGGCTCTGGGACGTGGACTACGAGCGGCTGCACGGGCACCCGATCTTCGTGATGGGGCAGCGCCGGCTGGACCTGGCGGTCCGGCTGGAGGTGGCCGGGCTCCAGTTCCACGTGGTGGAGACGCTGGAGGAGGCGGTCCGGATGGCGCCGCCGGGGCGGATCGAGGCGATCGCCAACTACACGGCCTTCCAGCAGCTGCGCAAGGTGGTGGCGGGCGGATGAGCACCCCCGACGGTTTCGGCCCCCCGCAGGGCTACCCGCAGCAGCCGCAGCAGCCCATACCGGGGCACGGGCAGCAGCCGCAGCAGCCCGGCTACGGGCAGCCGGGCCAGCCGCAGCCCGGGTACGGGCAGCAGCAGCCGGGCCAGCCCCACCCCGGGTACGGGCAGCAGCAGCCGCCGCAGCCCGGCTACGGCCAGCCCCAGCCGGGCCAGCCCTACGGCCAGCCGCCCGCGCAGCCGTACGGCCAGCCCGCCGCGCCGCCGCCCCCGCCGGCGCAGCAGCAGCCGCAGCAGCAGCAGAGTTACGGAAGGCCTTCTCGGATGAGCGAAAGCAGCCTGCGGCTGGTCTGGATCTACCCCGACCTGCTCAGCACCTACGGCGACCGGGGCAACGCCCTGGTGGTCGAGCGCCGGGCCCGCCAGCGCGGGCTGAACGTGCAGCGGATCGACGTGCGCTCCGACCAGCCGGTGCCGACCAGCGGTGACATCTACCTGATCGGCGGCGGCGAGGACCGCCCGCAGCGGCTGGCCGCCGAGCGGCTGCGCCAGGACTCGGGCCTGCCGCGCGCGGTGGACAACGGTGCGATCGTCTTCTCGGTCTGCGCGGGCTACCAGATCCTGGGCCACGAGTTCATCAACGACCTGGGCCAGCGCGAGCCGGGCCTGGGCCTGCTGGACGTCTGGTCCACCCGCGGCGAGGGCGCGCGCAGCGTCGGCGACGTGCTGGCCGAGCCGGACCCGCGGCTGAACCTGCCCACCCTGACCGGGTTCGAGAACCACCAGGGCGTGACCCACCTGGGCCAGGGCGTGGCACCGCTGGCCCAGGTCACCGCGGGCGGCGGCAACGGCGACGGCAGCCGCACCGAGGGCGCCTGGCGGGACACCGTCTTCGGCACCTACCTGCACGGCCCGGTGATGGCCCGCAACCCCGCCGTGGCCGACCTGCTGATCAAGCTGGCGCTGGACGTGAACGCGCTGCCGCCGGCCGACACCACCTGGTACGACGCGCTGCGCGCCGAGCGGATCGCCGCCACCCGGCAGCCCGCCTGACGCCCGACCGGTGAACTTCTCCCGGCGCCCGGATGTCCAACATCCGGCGCCGGGAGCCGGGCCGGCGCAGAAGTACCACAATGAGCTACACCGGATGCACACCCTCCTCGGCAACCGGCTGAAAAACCGCGCGGGCGCGCCGACGACGCCGCCCCCGCGCCTGCCCGCCACCTGGCCGGAGGTGCGGGTAGTTACGATCAGATTCGGGTTGAATGTCCGTTATCTGGTCCCGCCCTCACCAGGCGGTGGTCCGGCTGTCCGGTTCTACCGCCGGCCCAGCGGCTGGCGGTGCCCCCAGGGGAGTTGCAGAGACAGATGCGTATTGGTGTGCTGACCAGCGGTGGCGACTGCCCCGGCCTGAACGCCGTGATCCGCTCCGTGGTCCACCGGGGGGTGGTCGACCACGGCGACGAGGTGATCGGTTTCCAGGACGGCTGGCGCGGTCTCCTGGAGGGCGTCCACCGCCCGCTGACCCTCGACTCGGTCAGCGGCATCCTCGCCCAGGGCGGCACCATCCTGGGCTCGTCCCGGGTCCAGCCCAGCCACCTGCGCGACGGGGTCGAGCGGGCCAAGAAGTACTGCGCCGACCTGGGCATCGACGCCGTGATCCCGATCGGCGGCGAGGGCACCCTGAAGGCCGCCAAGCTGATGAGCGACGCGGGCCTGCCGGTGGTCGGCGTGCCGAAGACCATCGACAACGACATCGCCTGCACCGACGTCACCTTCGGCTTCGACACCGCCGTCTCGGTGGCCACCGAGGCGCTGGACCGGCTGAAGACCACCGCCGAGTCGCACCAGCGGGTCATGGTGGTCGAGGTGATGGGCCGTCACACCGGCTGGATCGCGCTCAACGCGGGCATGGCGGCCGGCGCCCACGCGATCGTGGTGCCGGAGCGCCCGTTCCACATCGACAAGCTCACCGAGGTGGTCCGGGAGCGCTTCGAGCGCGGCAAGAAGTTCGCCATCGTGGTCTGCGCCGAGGGCGCCAAGCCGGAGCCCGGCACCATGCACTGGGAGGAGGGCACCCGGGACATCTACGGCCACGAGCGGTTCACCGGCATCGCCACCCAGCTCTCCGGCGAACTGGAGCACCGCCTGGGCAAGGAGGCCCGCCCGGTGATCCTGGGCCACACCCAGCGCGGCGGCACCCCGACCGCCTACGACCGGGTGCTGGCCACCCGGTTCGGCTGGCACGCGGTGGAGGCCGCGCACAAGGGTGCCTTCGGCCACATCACCGCGTTGCAGGGCACCCAGATCAACCTGGTCCCGCTGGGCGAGGCGGTCGCGGACCTGAAGACCGTGCCGGCCGACCGCTACGTCGAGGCCGAGACCGTCATCTGACGGCCGCGCGAGCCTTCGGACGCCCCGCCGACCTGCGGCGGGGCATCCGGCGGCCGGCCGGCGGAACGCGAACACCCTGGTTTCGCAAGAGAGCTGACGCACCGACGGATTACAGTGCCCCCATGGACACTGTGAGTACTCCTGACGCCGGCTCGGCCGGCGGCTGCCCGATAGCCGCCACCATCTCCCCCGAGTTCCGCAGCACCGCGCACCAGCACTACCAGCGGCTGCGGGCCGCCGGGCCGGTGCAGCGGGTGCGCCAGCCCAGCGGCCTGGAGGTCTGGCTGGTGGTGGGGCAACAGGCGGTCCGGGAGGCGGCCGTCCACCCGGCGCTGGTCAAGGACGCCGCCACCGCCCAGGAGGCGCTGGACGCCATCGGGTTCACCGGCAACAAGCCGGGCAGCGGCTTCGGCGGCAACATGCTGACCGCCGATCCGCCGCACCACACCCGGCTGCGCAAGCTGGTGGCGGGCGCCTTCACCGGCCGCCGCACCGAGCTGCTGCGCCCGCGGGTGCAGGAGATCACCGACCGGCTGCTGGACGCGATGGCCCCGGCCGGGCAGGCGGACCTGGTGGCCGCCTTCGCCGGCCCGCTGCCGATGACGGTGATCTGCGAGCTGCTCGGGGTGCCCGAGGAGCACCGCGAGGACTTCCGCAGCTGGTCGCACGAGGCGATCACCGCTCCGGTGCACCTGCAGCGCGAGGGGGCGCAGAAGCTCAGCGACTACCTCGCCCGACTGCTGGACGCCAAGCGGGCAGAGCCGGACGAGGGCCTGCTCTCGGCGCTGGTCGCGGTCAACGACGAGCAGGACGGGCGGCTGTCCGACGTCGAACTGCTGGGCACCGCCGCACTGCTGGTGGTGGCCGGGCACGACACCACGGTCAACCTGCTGGCCAATGCCGCGCTCGCGCTGCTCACCCACCCCGAGCAGGCCGAGCTGCTGCGGGCCGACCCGGCGCTGCTGCCTGGCGCGGTCGAGGAGTTCCTGCGCTTCGACGCCCCGGTGGAGTTCGCCCCGTTCCGGTTCGCCGCCGAGGACCTGGAGCTGGCCGGGACGAAGATCCGGCGCGGCGACGTGGTCCAGCTCGGCCTGACCGCGGCCGGGCGCGACGTCGAGGGCGGGGACGTGCTGGACGTGACCCGGCCCGACCCGCGGCACGTCTCGTTCGGCCACGGCATCCACTACTGCCTGGGCGCCCCGCTGGCCCGGCTGGAGGGCGAGGTCGCCGTCGGCACGCTGCTGCGCCGGTTCCCGGACCTGGAGCTGGCGGTCCCGGTGGAGGAACTGAGCTGGCACCCGTACGGGATCACCCGCGGGCCGGTGGCGCTGCCGGTGCGCTGGGGGCGCTGACGAACCGCCGCCGCGAAAACCCGTCAGGTTCGGCTTGCCGGAGGCAAGCGCGTCTGGCTGGATCCCGGCGGCGCCGTCACGGTGCTGGGGGCCGACCCCGCCGCGGGGCTGCGGGGTCGGACCGCAGCTGTGCGGCCCGGCGACCCGGCCGGCGGCGTGACATTCTCGGGCACCGATTCACTCCGCGCCAGGCGGGTTTAACGCCATCTCAGGATGGTCCGGAACCCGCCCCCTCGGCCCGGTCTGTCCGAGATCGTCTCGACCGATCGGTCGGTCGGTAGACGAAAAGCCCGTCCGCACCGTTGACCGGGCTTCGCCAACTCTGGTTTGCTTCACCGCAGCGAACGGCGCACCACCTGTCAGACCGTAAGAAACCGTGCGTTTCGGCACGGCAGGTACCACTCCCCCACCGGAGCAGGACGAGAGCGCTGTGCTTTCTCCGTTGCTCTCCGCTCCCGCGCCCTGCAGTCACCTCCGGTCCGCACCACTGGTGCGCCCGTCGTCCTGTCCCACGCATCCGACCCCGCCCGCGCCGACCGGCGCGGGGCGATCGGCAGGAGAGAGGAACCCCCCACACCATGGGCACCCCCCGTTTCCGCGGCGCGGCACGAGTAGCCATGACCGGCCTCGCATCGCTGTCGCTCGTCACCGGCGCCATGCTCGCCTTCGCCGCACCCCAGGCGGTCGCGCAGACCGGCACCGCAGTGACCAACTCGGCTTCGACGAACCACAGTCAGCACGTGATGCCGACCATCGACAAGCAGAACCGGATCAACGAGTCACTCGCCTCGATGCCGGCCCCGCACGCGGCCACCGGCCCGCAGACCCTGTCCTACGGCGGCGGGATCGACGGCATCGGCGTCATGAGCGGCGCCAAGTCCCAGGTTTACCTGGTGTTCTACGGTAACCAGTGGGGCACCCAGAGCACCGATGCCAACGGCAACGCGAAGTTCTCCGGCGACTCGGCCGGCGCCGCCGGTGCCGCCCAGCAGATGTTCAAGGGCATCGGCACCAACAACGAGCTCTGGTCGGCCGAGCTGACCCAGTGGTGCGACGGCCCGAACGTGGCCTCCGGCGCGGTCAGCTGCCCGAGCAACGCCAACTTCATCCCGTACCAGAGCGGTGGCGTACTGGCCGGTGTCTGGTACGACAACTCGGCCGCCTCGCCGTCCGCGGCCAGTGGCCACCAGCTCGGCCAGGAGGCGCTGAACGCGGCGCACCACTTCGGCAACACCACGGCGGCCTCGAACCGGCACGCGTACTACGTGATCCTGTCGCCGCACGGCACCAACCCGGACAACTACCAGGGCCAGTACTGCGCCTGGCACGACTACAACGGTGACTCCACCCTCACCGGCGGCGCGGTCAGCTCGGACGTGGGCGACTTCGCCTTCTCCAACCAGCCGTACAACATGGACTCGGGCGCGGGCTGCGGCGTCGGCTTCGTCAACTCCCCCGGGACGCTCGACGGTTGGACGATGACCCTGGGCCACGAGTGGCACGAGACGCTCTCCGACCAGAACCCGGCGGGCGGCTGGACCAACCACGTCTCCGGCAGCTCGTACAACGGCCAGGAGAACTCCGACGAGTGCGCCTGGCTCTCCCCGGGCACCGCGGGCGGCGCGGCCAACATCTCCTTCGGCTCCTTCGGGACCTACTCGGAGCAGGCCAGCTGGTCCAACGACACCAACTCCTGCGCCATCTCGCACCCGATCGTGGGCGGCGGCTCGCAGGGCAACACGGTCACCGTGAACAACCCGGGCAGCCAGACCGGCACCGTGGGCACCGCGGCCAGCCTGCAGGTCACCGCGAGTGACTCGGCCTCCGGCCAGACCCTGACCTACTCGGCCACCGGCCTGCCGGCCGGCCTGTCGATCAACGCCTCCTCCGGCCTGATCTCCGGCACCCCGACCACCGCGGGCACCTCCTCGGTCACCGTCACCGCGAAGGACACCACCAACGCGAGCGGCTCGGCCAGCTTCTCCTGGACCATCAACCCCGCCGGTGGCGGCGGCTGCACCGCCGGCCAGCTGCTCGGCAACGCCGGCTTCGAGACCGGTAGCGCCGCCCCGTGGACCGCCTCCGCCGGCGTCATCGACAACAGCTCCTCCGAGGCCGCCCACAGCGGGTCCTGGAAGGCCTGGATGAACGGCTACGGCTCCGCCCACACCGACACCCTGTCCCAGACCGTCACCATCCCGGCCGGCTGCCACGCCACCTTCAGCTTCTGGCTGCACATCGACACCGCCGAGACCGGTTCGACCGCCTACGACAAGCTGACCGTGGCCGCCAACACCACCACCCTGGCCACCTACTCCAACGTCAACGCCGCCACCGGCTACGTGCAGAAGTCCTTCGACCTCTCCTCCTACGCCGGCAAGTCCGTCACCCTGAAGTTCACCGGCACCGAGGACTCCTCGCTGCAGACCAGCTTCGTGGTCGACGACACCGCGCTCAACGTCTCCTGACCCACGAGCGGTGCCCCTGAGCCCCGAGCTCCCGCCACCCGGCGGGGGCCCGGGGCCCCCGCGCGTCCGGAGGCCCCGGGGCGCCCGTAGTGTGGAGCCCGAAAAACGGACGAACCGGACCCGCGGCGGCACCGGTCGTCCCCGGGCACGAGGGAAAGCGGGACCGCCGATGGACGGCATGACGGGGATGCACCACCACGGGGGCGGGATGCTCGGCCCGTTCTCGCTGCACTCGGTGCTCGCCTGGTCCCCCGACTGGCCCTTCCTGCTCGGCAGCCTGCTGGCGCTGGGCCTGTACGGCACGGGCGTGGTCCGGCTGCTGCGGCGCGGCGACTCCTGGCCGGTGGGCCGCAGCATCGCCTGGGTGCTCGGCGTGCTGACGGTGATCGCCGTCACCTGCTCCGGGCTGAACGACTACGGCATGGTGCTGTTCAGCGCGCACATGATCCAGCACATGGTGCTCAGCATGCTGGCGCCGATCCTGCTGCTGCTCGGCGCGCCGATCACGCTGTCGCTGCGCGCGCTGCACCCGGCCGGCAAGGGCCGCCCGCGCGGGCCGCGCGAGCTGCTGGTGGCACTGCTGCACAGCCGGTACGTCAAGGTGGTCTCCCACCCCGCCTTCACCATCCCGCTCTTCATCGCGAGCCTGTACGGCCTCTACTTCACCCCGATCTTCGACAACCTGATGCAGTCGCGGATCGGCCACCTGGGAATGATGGTCCACTTCCTCGGGGCCGGCCTGCTCTTCTTCTGGCCGATCATGGGCGTGGACCCGGGCCCGCACCGGCCCGGCCACGTGCTGCGGATCTTGGAGCTGTTCATGGGGATGCCGTTCCACGCCTTCTTCGGCGTGGCGGTGATGATGGCCACCACCCAGCTGGTCACCACCTTCAACGCCGCGGGCGCGCCGCCCGGCACCGACCTGATGGCCGACCAGAAGACGGCCGGCGGGATCACCTGGGCGTTCGGCGAGATCCCGACCGCCGTGGTGCTGATCGCGCTGGTCTTCCAGTGGGCCAAGTCCGAGCAGCGCCAGGCGACCCGCACCGACCGGGCCGCCGACCGCGACGGCGACGCGGAACTGGTCGCCTACAACGCCTACCTGGCCTCGCTGGACAAGCGGGGCAACCGCCCGGCGCAGGCCGGCTGAGCCTGCCGTTGCGTCGCCCCGGTCCCGTCCGCCTCCCGGTGGGCGGGACCTTCGCGTCCGGTCAGCAGGCGGCGCAGCAGCAGGGCGTCCGGGGCCAGCGCGGTGAGCAGCCGGGCGCCGCTGCCGGGCAGGGTGAGCAGGACCGCTCCCCCGTCCGGCGCTGCTTCCTCCTCGGGCGGGTGCAGCGGCCGGTGGACGGCGAGCAGCTGCCCGAGGGCCCGGTGCGGGCCGAGCACCGCCGGGCCGTCCCAGCCCGGGGCCCCCGGACCCAGGTCGGTCTGCTGGGCGAGGATCTCGACCCCGTCCTGACGCACTGTCAGGGTGGCGGTGAGCCGGCCCGGTCCCGCGCCGCTGGTCCAGTCGTGCCGACGGCCCAGCACCTGCTCCTCGCGCAGCAGCAGCGCGGCACCCGCGGCCAGCTCGACCCGGGTCTCCAGCAGCAGGTGGCTGCCGGCCGCCGCGACCACCGGTTCCGGTCGCCAGTCCAGCAGGCCGCCGGGCGCGACGGACAGCTCCAGGGTGCAGTGGGCCGGGCCGTCGCCGGGCAGCGAGACGGTGGCCGCCACGCTGGTCACCCGCAGCCGGGCGCCCGGACCGACCGTCACCCGCACCCCGTACCGGTCGCCGCCGAGCGGGCCGGCCATGCTGCCGACCATCGCCACCTCGGCCGGCTCCCCCGGCGGGGGCCGCCGCCACTGTCGCAGCGCCACCGGGCCGGCCCCCGCGAGCACCGGCAGCACGGTGCGGCCGCGCCCGTCCAGCTCGGCCTCGATCCGGGCCGGCCCCGCGCTCACCCCCATCCGGCCAGCCGCTCGCGCACCCAGGCGGTCACCGGTGCCACCCCGTCCGGGGCGGCCAGCGAGGTGAAGACGAACGGGCGCTCGCCGCGCTGGGCGGTGGCGTCCCGGGCCATCACCGCCAGGTCCGCGCCGACCAGCTCGGCCAGGTCGGTCTTGTTGATCACCAGCAGGTCGGCACTGGTCACCCCCGGCCCGCCCTTGCGCGGGATCTTGTCGCCGCCGGCCACGTCGATCACGAAGATCTGCGCGTCCACCAGGCCGCGGCTGAAGGTGGCGGTGAGGTTGTCGCCGCCCGACTCGACCAGCACCAGGTCCAGCGGGCCGGCCTTCGCCTCCAGCTCCTCGACCGCCTCCAGGTTGGCGGAGATGTCGTCGCGGATCGCGGTGTGCGGGCAGCAGCCGGTGGCCACCGCGGTGATCCGCTCCGGCGCCAGCACCGCGTGGCGCAGCAGGAACTCGGCGTCCTCGGTGGTGTAGATGTCGTTGGTGACGACGCCCAGCGACAGCTCGGCGCGCAGCGCCCGGCACAGTGCGGCGACGGTGGCCGTCTTGCCGGAGCCCACCGGACCGCCCAGGCCGATCCGCAGCGCCCGGCGGGGCCCGGGCGGCGCGGCGCTCACGACGGGGGCGCCGGACTCGTCCGCGATGTGGTCACGATGCAAAGAGTTTCACCTTCCAGGAGTCGTACCGCTCGCCGTACAGGTCGAGCAGCGGTGCCGAGGCAGCGGGCAGCCGGGTGGCGGTGGCGGCCCGCTCGGCCACCAGGTCGAGCTGGGGGGCCAGCCGGGCCAGCACGGCCACCAGCTGGTACGGGTCCAGGCCGAGCAGCCGCAGCGCCGCGGTGGCCGGGCCGCTGACCGCCTCGTGGACGGCCAGCTCGGCGGCCCGACGGTCGGTCAGGCCGGCTGCCCGGGCGGCGGTGCCGAGCACCACCGGGTGGTGGGTGCCGGCCGGCAGTGCGGCCAGCCCGGCGTCGGCGGGCCAGCCCGCCCGGGCCGCGCGCAGCAGTTGGCGCCCGAGCCGGCGGCTGACCGCGCGCAGCGCCGCGGACGGGGTGCGGGCCTCGGTGGCCCGGTCGAGTTCGGCCAGCTCGGCGGGGTCGGCGGTGCGGGCGGCGGCTGCGGCGAGCCCGGCGGCGGTCAGCCCGACCGTGTGCAGCCGCCCGAGCAGGAACCGCTCCAGCGAGGGCACGTCGGTCACCGTGCCCGCGGCCACCGCGGCGGCGGCGCCACCGGAGTGGGCGTGCCCGCCGGCCGGGAACCTCCCGTCCGCCAGGAGCAGCAGGGCGGCCGTCATCAGAAGAGGAAGTAACGTTGGGCGAGCGGGAGTTCGGCGGCCGGTGCGGGCACCACCAGCTCCCCGTCGATGGTCACCCGGAAGCTGTCCGGGTCCACCCGCACGTCTGGGCGGGCGCTGTTGTTGACCATCTGGTCCTTGGTCACGCCCCGGGTGTCCCGGATCGCGCTGAACGCCTTGCCCAGGCCCAGGCGTTCCGGCAGGCCGTCGGCCAGCGCCTGCTGCGAGGTGAAGTTGACCGAGTTGGCCGCCGGGGCCCGCCCGAAGGCGCCGAACATCGGCCGCGGCAGCACGGGTTGCGGGGTCGGGATGGAGGCGTTGGCGTCGCCCAGCTGGGCCCAGGCGATCTGGCCGCCCTTGAGCACCAGGTCGGGTTTGACGCCGAAGAAGGCCGGCGACCAGAGCACCAGGTCGGCCAGCTTGCCCGGCTCCACCGACCCCACCTCGTGGTCGATCCCGTGGGCCACCGCCGGGTTGATGGTGTACTTGGCCACGTACCGGCGGGCCCGCTGGTTGTCCGCCCGGCCGTCGCCGGGCAGCGAGCCGCGCCGCAGCTTCATGCAGTGCGCGGTCTGCCAGGTGCGGCAGACGACCTCACCGATCCGGCCCATCGCCTGCGAGTCGGAACTGATGATCGAGATCGCGCCCAGGTCGTGCAGGATGTCCTCGGCGGCGATGGTGCTGGGCCGGATCCGCGACTCGGCGAAGGCCAGGTCCTCGGGCACCGAGGGGTTCAGGTGGTGGCAGACCATCAGCATGTCGAGGTGCTCGTCGAGCGTGTTGACGGTGTGCGGGCGGGTCGGATTGGTCGAGCTGGGCAGGATGTTGAGCTCGCCGACGACGGTGATGATGTCCGGGGCGTGGCCGCCGCCGGCGCCCTCGGTGTGGTACGCGTGCACCCCGCGCCCGGCGATGGCGGCGAGCGTGTCGGCCACGAAGCCGGCCTCGTTCAGCGTGTCGGTGTGCAGTGCGAGCTGCGCGCCGGTGGCCTCGCAGACCCGCAGGCAGGCGTCGATCACGGCCGGGGTGGCGCCCCAGTCCTCGTGGATCTTGAACCCGAGCGCGCCGGCCCGCAGCTGGGCGTGGAGCGCGGCCGGATTGACGGTGCTGCCCTTGGCCGTCAGCCCGATGTTGACCGGCAGCCCGTCCAGCGCGGCGAACATCCGGGTCAGGTGCCAGCCGCCCGGGGTGACGGTGGTGGCCTTGGTGCCCTCGGCCGGGCCGGTGCCGCCGCCGATCATGGTGGTGATCCCGGAGCCGATCGCCTCGGCCGCCAGCTGCGGCGCGGTGAAGTGCACGTGGGCGTCGATCGCGCCGGCCGTCAGGATCCGGCCGTTGCCGGAGATCACCTCGGTCTCCGGGCCGATCACCAGGCCCGGGTGCACCCCGTCCATGGTGTCCGGGTTGCCGGCCTTGCCGAGCGCGGTGATCCGGCCGTCGCGGATCCCGACGTCGGCCTTGACCACGCCCCAGTGGTCCAGCACCACCGCGCCGGTGATCACGGTGTCCGGCGCGCCCTCGGCCCGGGCGGTGCGGGCCTGGCCCATCGACTCGCGGATCACCTTCCCGCCGCCGAACACCACCTCGTCCCCGCCCGCGCAGTCGTCCCGCTCCACCTCGATCAGCAGCGCGGTGTCGGCCAGCCGGATCAGGTCGCCGGCGGTCGGCCCGTACAGCTCGGCGTACCGCTCGCGCGAGAGCTCAGCCATCGAGCCGCCCGCCGACCGCGCCGCGCAGACCGGGCACCTCGCGCCGGCCGCCGATCGGCACCAGTGCCACCTCGATCGGGATCCCGGGCTCGAACCGCACCGCGGTGCCGGCCGGCACGTCCAGCCGCAGCCCGTGGGCGGCCTCGCGGTCGAACTCCAGCCCGGGGTTGGCCTCGGCGAAGTGGTAGTGCGAGCCGACCTGCACCGGGCGGTCCGCGCCGTTGCGGACCACCAGCCTGGTCACCGGGCGGCCCGCGTTGAGCGTGACCGCGCCCTCGCCGTAGAGGATCTGACCCGGGATCACTTCCTGTTCGGCCGTCACCGGATCGGTCCGTGAACCGTGACCAGCTTGGTCCCGTCCGGGAAGGTCGCCTCGACCTGCACGTCGGGGATCATCTCGGCGATCCCGTCCATCACGTCGGCTCTGGAGAGCACCCGGCCACCGGACTCCATCAGCTCGGCGACGCTGCGCCCGTCCCGGGCGCCCTCCAGCAGGTGGGAGGTGATCACCGCGACCGCCTCGGGGTGGTTGAGCCGCAGCCCGCGGGCCCGCCGAGCGGCGGCCACCTCGGCGGCGACGTGGATCAGCAGGCGTTCCTGCTCGTGGGGGGTGAGCCTCATCTGCGCGCACCTCAAGGGGAGTTCAGAGGGCGCGGACACAGCGCTGTGCCGCGGGGGACGTTCTCGTGGCGGTAACGGTAGCGGAGCGGCGGCCGGTTGCAGTAGGGGGTGCCGCGTGTCGCTGCGCTCACCGCTCGTTCGAGTGGCAGGCTGGAAGGAGGTGAAGCAGATGACCGTCTTCCATGACTCGTTCCACGACTCGGGCCGGCGGACCAGGTTCCGTGACCGGACCGAGGCCGGACGGCTGCTGGGCGAGCGGGTGGCCGCCTGGCGGGCCGACGACCCGGTGGTGCTGGGGCTGCCGCGCGGCGGGGTGCCGGTCGCCCACGAGGTGGCCGAAGCGCTCGGCGCGCCGCTGGACATCCTGGTGGTCCGCAAGATCGGCGCACCCGGCCAGCCGGAGCTGGCGCTGGGCGCGGTCGGCGAGGGCGGGATCCGGCTGTTCAACCACGACATCGTGACCGCCCTGGGCATCGGGCCCGACCAGCTGGAGCGGCTGGCGCACGCCACCGCCCTGGAGGTCGCCGAGCGGACCGAGCTGCTGCGCGGCGCCGCGCCGCCGCTGGAGCTGGCCGGGCGCTCGGTCGTGGTGGTCGACGACGGGGTGGCCACCGGGGCGACGGTGCGGGCCGCGATGGCAGTGCTGCGCCGCCGCGAGGTGGCCCAGCTGCTGCTCGCCCTCCCGGTCACCGCCCCCGAGGCGCTGCGGCTGCTGGGCCCGCTCGCCGACGACCTGGTCTGCCTGAGCACCCCGGCGGACTTCCAGGCGGTCGGGCAGTACTACGAGGACTTCGACCAGACCACCGACCAGGAGGTCCGCCGCCTGCTGGCACACTGACGCCATGCAGCTGCGCATCGAGGGCCACACCCTGCCGGGCCGCACCTGCGGGCCCGGGCTCCGGTTCCCGGGGGCCGCGGCGATCGAGGTCGCCGTCCAGCGCCGGGACCGGCCCGCCGACCTGCTCGACCCCCAGCCCGGGGACGCCGAGGCGGTGAGCTGGGCGCTGCCCTGCGAGTTCACCGCCGAGGGCGAGCTGCGCGGCCCGTACGTGCAGAACCGGCTCGGCGGCCGGTTCGTCTACCTGAGCTGGCTCGGGCGGCCGCCGGGTGAGGAGCAGGCACGGATGTTCCGGCGCGCCAAGCTGATGCTGGCCGACGTGCCGTCACCGGTCCTCGCCGCCGCCCGCGCATCCGGGCTGCTGGTGGGCCGGCTCGCCCTCACCGACGCCAAGGGCCACCCGCTGTGCGGGCGGGTGGTGCCCCCGGCGGTCGAGTGGCGGGCCTGAGTGTCAGTGCCGGCCCGCACTCTGGTGGCAGGCCAGCACGCGCCGCACCTTGCGAAGGAGAACACCATGACCCAGCCGGTCAAGGACCCCGCCAGCTACTTCCCCGCGATCGAGCAGAAGTACGGCCGCCCGGTCACGCAGTGGCAGGAGCTGATCCGCTCCTCCCCGCTGACCAAGCACATGGAGCTGGTCGCCTGGCTCAAGTCCGACCACGGCCTGGGCCACGGCCACGCCAACGCCCTGGTCGCTGCCACCCTGGCGAAGTGAGCCGGTCACTCCGTCGGCAGCCGCAGGCAGTACTGGACCCCGAGCTCCCGGAACCCCAGCCCGGCGGCCACCCGACGCGAGGCCGCCGGGCGCGCCCGCCACTGCGGCAGCAGGTCGGCCGCCAGCGCATGGGCGACGGCCGCAGCGGCGGCGGACCGGGCATGGCCCCGGTTGCGCTCGCCGGGGTCGGCGAAGACGTTGAGCTGGGCGGCGCCACCGGGCCAGACGTGGTACCCGGCCGCCGCCAGGGCCCGTCCGTCCGGGGCGAGGACGGCAAAACTCAGGTTCGCCAGGTCGGTCTCGTCCGCCTCCGGCGCGGTGGCCCTGGCGCGCAGCGCGACCAGGGCTGGGTCGTCGTGGGGCAGGTGCACGGCGGGCTGCCCGATCGGGCGGAACTCGGCCCGGTCCAGGTAGGCGAGGTGGGCGGGGCCGATCACCTCGGTGGCCTCGGGGTGCCGGGCCAGGTCGGCCACCGGCACGGCGCGCAGCCGCTGCGCCGCCCGGTCGGTGGGGGCCGTGACCAGCGTGCCGTCCCCGAGCGTGACCGCCCCGCACCACCCCGGCGGGCAGAGCCCCGAGTCCGGGGAGACCACGACGCTCACGCCCGCTTCGGGGAAGTCCGCCCGGCCCAGCCCGGCCCAGAGCAGCCGGGCCCGCTCGCTCAGGTCACTGCTCACCGAGGAGCATCCACTTCTCGGTGACCGTCAGCGGCTCGAAGCCGACCTTCGCGTACACGCCGTGCGCGTCCAGGGTGGCCAGCATCACGCGGCGCAGGCCGAGGGGCATCAGTTCGTCGCGCACCGCTGCGGCCAGGGCGGTGCCGAGGCCCAGGCCGCGGGCCGCCTCGGCCACGAAGACGTCGCAGAGCCAGGCGAAGGTGGCGCGGTCGGTGACCACCCGGGCATAGCCGACCTGGGCGCCGGTGCCGGCCTCGTAGAGCCCGAAGTTGAGCGAGTTGGCCACCGCCTGCTCGTGCTTGTCCCGTGGCCTCCCCTTCGCCCAGTACGACTCCTCGGCCAGCCAGCGGTGGACCAGCTCGCGGTCCAGCCGGGCCGGGTCGGTGGAGATCTCGTAGCCTTCGGGCAGCTCAGTCGTCATGCCGGGATCCAAGCAGCCCGGGCCGGCGCCGACCACCGGATTTCACCAGGCCCAGCCCCCCTTCAGCACCCCCCGGACCGCTGTCCGCAGCTGCTCGCGGCTCGGCTGCAGCGCGCGGTCCAGCTCGGGGGCGAAGGGCAGCACCGCGCCGTCCGGGCGGGTCACCCGGCGCGGTGGGGCGACCAGGCGGAACTCCTCGCTCGCGGTGGCCAGTACCTCGGCCGCGAAGCCGCAGCTGCGGTTGGCGTCGTCCAGCACGACCAGGCGGCCGGTGCGCTCCAGCGAGTCGCCGAGCGCCTCCCAGTCGAAGGGGTGCAGCGTGCGCGGGTCGAGCACCTCGATGTCCACCTCCCCCGCCAGTTCCTCGGCCACCGCGAGCGCCTCGTGCACCAGGTGGCCGATCGCCAGCACCGTCACCTCGGTGCCGGGCCGGTGGATCCGGGCCGAGCCGAGCGGGATCGGGACCAGCGGCGCCACCACGTCCTCGCGCACCGGCAGCGCGCCGGCCGGCGCGAAGAGCAGCACCGGGTCGTCGTCGCGGATCGCGGTGGCGAGCAGGCCGTAGGCGTCGCTCGGGGTGGCCGGCACCACGGTCTTCACCCCGACGTGGGCGAACAGGCTGTACGGCTGGTCCGAGTGCTGGCCGGCCCAGCCGAGCCGGGAGCCCGAGCCGGGAACCACCACGGTCAGCGGGACCCTGGCCTGACCCCCCGTCATCAACGAGAACTTGTGTGCCTGGTTGGCGATCTGTTCGAAGGCCAGGAAGAGCAGCGAGGGGATCTGCAGCTCGATCACCGGCCGCATCCCGGCCAGCGCCGCCCCCACCCCCATCGAGGTGAAGGCCTGTTCGGAGAGCGGGGTGTCGACGATCCGGCCGGCCCCGAACCGGTCCCGCAGGCCGAGCGTGACCCCGGCCATCCCGGCGCCGACGTCCTCGCCGAGCACGCAGACCGTCTCGTCCTCGGCCAGTGCGTCGGCCAGCGCCCGGTTGAGCGCCTTGGGGTAGGAGAGCCAACTCATGCGCCCGCCCCCGCCCTGGCCCGCAGCCCGTCGGCATACAGGTAGCGGCTCGCCCCGGTCGCCGCCGGCACCGCCCCGGCCCGCGCGAACTCCTCGGCCCGGTCCAGCAGTTCGGCCACCTCGGCATCGATCGACGCGGCCTCGGCGGGCGGGTCGAGCAGCAGCGGGTCACGCGCCCGCCAGGCGGCCACCTCGGCCGCGTCCCGGTAGCTCAGCTTCATCCGCCGCTCCACGGTGTGGTGGCCCTCGAACCGGTAGGTGCGGCACTCCAGGAAGCTCGGCCCCTGGCCCGCCCGGGCCCGGGCCGCCGCGCGCCCGGCCGCCGCGGCGACAGCGGCCACGTCCATCCCGTCCACCGTCTCGGCCGGGATGCCGAAGGCCGCCGCCCGCCCCACCGCGCTGCCCGCGACCCCGGCACTGGCCGGCAGCGTGGTGGCGTAGCCGTTGTTCTCGCAGACGAAGACCACCGGCACCCGCCAGATCGCAGCCAGGTTGAGCGACTCCAGCAGCACCCCCTGGTTCAACGCGCCGTCGCCGAAGAAGGCGGCCACCACGGTGTCGCGGCCGCGCCGCCCCGCCGCCCAGGCGGCGCCGACCGCGATCGGGGCGCCGGCGCCGACCATGCCGTTGGCACCCAGGATGCCGAGCGAGAGGTCGGCAGCATGCATCGATCCGCCCCGTCCGTGGTTCAACCCGTTCTCCCGGCCCAGCAGTTCGGCCAGCAGCCGCCCCGGGTCGGCGCCCTTGGCGAGCACGTGGCCGTGGCCGCGGTGGGTGCTGGTCAGCTGGTCGCCGGTCCGCAGCGCCGCGCAGACGCCGACCGCCACCGCCTCCTGCCCGGTGTACGGGTGGGTCCCGCCGACGATCAGCCCCTCGCGGACCAGCGCCAGCGCCCGCGTCTCGAACTCCCGGATCAGCCGCATCATCCGGTACCGCTCGGCCGGGGTCTCCAGCGTCGGCGAGGAGACCTGGGTCACCGCGGTTCCTGCCAGACCACCGGGCAGTACGCGGGGTCGGCGTAGTCCGGCTGCCCGTCCGCGGTGCGCCGCACCAGCACGTCGTGGTTGTACACCACCGGCGTGCCGTCGGGCCGCCGGAACGGCCGGTAGCGGTTGCCGCCGTCCTGCAGGTGCAGCGAGACGGCCCGGCGCGGGTGGCTCGCCAGGTTGGGCCCGCTGCCGTGGTAGGTGCGGCAGTGGTGGAAGGAGACGTGCCCGCGCGGGATCTGCACCGGGATCCTGGTCACCTCGGCGCCGTTGAACTCCGCGTTTCGCGCCAGCAGTTCCTCCAGCTCGGAGCGGTCGCGGCGGGCGAAGTGGCGGCTGGAGTCGTCGCCGCCCGGCAGCTCCTGCCACTGGTGGCTGCCGTCCACCATGGTGATGGTGCCCTGCTCGGTGCCGCAGTCGTGGAACGGGATGAAGGCGGTGAGCATCCGCTGCGAGGTGGAGGTCTGCCAGTAGTGCTTGTCGAAGTGCCAGGGCACCAGGTTGCTCGGCTCGGCCGGGTTCGGCGGCTTGAGGATCAGGGTGGCCTGGAAGACCCGGATCTGCTCGGCCTGGGCCAGCCGGGCCGCCACCGCGCCGAGCAGCGGCTTGCAGAGGATCTCGCGGATCGCCTCGCTCTCGTAGTGCACGTAGTCGTTGTGCCGCTGCACCTCCCCGTCGGCGGGCGTCCAGGCGGCCAGGTTCGGCGGGCGCAGCGGGAGTTCGCGGTCCTTGAGGCCCGCGTAGTAGCTCTCGGTGGCGGCCTGCAGGGTGTCCAGCTCGGCGTCGCTGAACAGCCGCCGGGACAGGTACCAGCCGTGCTTCAGGTACCCCAGCACCTCGCCGTTGCTGGGCAGCAGTGCCGCCTCCTGCTCGGTGAGGGTGAACCGGGGGGCCGTCAGCTCGGTCGCCGGCTCAGTTGTCAGTTCGGCCGTCAGCTCGGTCGTCAGCTCGGTTGTCAGGTCGGTCATCGCGCCGATCCTCCCGTCGGTCAGTGGTCGCCGGCGGCGGCGCGCTGGCGCTCGACCGCCTCGTAGAGGGCCTTGATGTTCGCCGTGCCGAAGGTGCCGGCGCCGCGCCGCTCGATCAGCTCCAGGAAGAAGGTGCGCCGCGGGTGGGTGGAGCGGGCGAAGATCTGGAACAGCTGGCCCCCGTGGTCCTCGTCGACCAGGATGTGCAGCTCGCGCAGGGTCTCCACCGGGATGGCGCACTCGGCCACCCGCTCGGCGAGCTGCTCGTAGTAGGCACCGGGGGTGACGAGGAACTCCACGCCGCGCTCGGTGCTCTCGCGCACCGCCCGGGCGATGTCCCCGGTCTCGAAGGCCAGGTGTTGCACGCCGGTGCCGCCGTGGCCGGCCAGGAAGGCGTCGATCTGGCCGGGTTCGCGGCTCAGGTCCGGCTCCAGCAGGGTGAAGGTCACCCCGGTGGACTCGCTCTGCACCACCTTGGAGTCCATCGCCTGCGCGCCCACCTCGATGAACTCGCCGAAGATCTCGCGCAGTCCCAGCGCCCGGGCGGCGTAGTCGACGGTGCCGGCCAGCTCGCCGCCGGGCACGCAGATCGCCACGTGGTCCAGCGAGCGCAGCAGCCCGGCGGGGCCGGCCGCGGCCAGCACCGGGTCGTCGGCGGCGACCGGACGCAGCGCCAACTCGCCGAAGCCGCCGACCAGTCCGCGCTCCGGCAGCTCGACGGCCCCGGCCGCCAGCGCGGCCGCCCGCACCGCGCCGGGGTCGGTGCAGCGCAGCGCGAGCGCGGCCACCGCGTCGCCGTGCCGGCGCACCGACTCGGCCACCGGGTGCTCGGGGTCCGCGGCGCTGACCAGCACCAGCCGGACGCTGCCCTGCACGGCCAGCCGGGCGGTGGTGCCCGGGCGCTGCGGTCCGGGCAGGTGGCGCAGGGCGAAGCCGTAGTCGGTCGCCAGGCCGACGGCGGTCTTGTCCGCGTCTGCCACGTGGAACTCCACGTAGGCGATGTCCTGCACGGTCACGAGGGGTCTCCCACGGGGTGCTTGGTGACGGGGGTGGGCGGCGGGCCGAAGACCAGGCAGAGGTTGTGGCCGCCGAACGCGAAGGAGTTGGAGAGCACGGCGCGCAGCGGTCCGCGCCGGGTGGTGCGGACGTGGTCCAGCTCGCACTGCGGGTCGACCTCGTCCAGGTTGGCGGTGGGCGGCAGCACCCGGCCGGCCAGCGCCAGCACCGAGATCGCGGCCTCCACCGCGCCGGCCGCGCCGAGCAGGTGGCCCAAGGCGCCCTTGGTGGAGCTGACGGCCGGGCCGTGCTCGCCGAACACGGCCCGCAGCGCCGCGGCTTCGGCCCGGTCGCCGAGCTTGGTGCCGGTGCCGTGCGCGTTGACGTAGTCGAGGTCGGCGGCGGCGAGCCCGGCACTGCGCAGCGCCGCTCGCATCGCGTCGGCCGCACCCGCGCCGTCGGGGCGCGGCGTGGTCGGGTGGTGGGCGTCGGTGGAGGCGCCCCAGCCGAGCAGTTCGGCGTAGCCGGCCGCGCCGCGGGCCGCCGCGTGCTCGGCCCGTTCGATCACCAGGACGCCGGCGCCCTCACCGAGCACGAAGCCGTTGCGCCGCCGGTCGAAGGGCCGCGAGGCCAGCTTCGGTGCTTCCCAACCAGACGCCAGCGCGCGGGAGTTGTAGAAGGCGGCAGCCACCGTGGGGTGCAGCGAGGCGTCGGTGCCGCCGCACACCACCACGTCCGCCTCGTCGGCCCGGATCAGCCGCAGCGCCTCGGCGACCGCCTGGGCGCCGGCCGCGCAGGCCGTGACCGGAGCCGAACTGTAGCCGCGGATCCCGTACTTGATGGCGATCCGGGCGGCCGCCATGTTGCTCAGCATGCCGGGCAGCAGGTACGGGCTGACCGCCGGGCGGCCGCGCTCCTGGCGGGCGCGGGCCTGTGCCTCGTAGGTCTCCAGGCCACCGCCGCCGGTGCCGACCACCACGGCCACCCGGTGCGGGTCCGCGTTCTGACCGACCATCAGTTTCGCGTCCTGGACGGCGTCCTCGGCCGCGGCCAGGGCCAGCAGTGCGAACCGGTCCACGCACCTGGCCTCGGTGACGGGCAGCACCTCACCGCCGTCCACCGCGGGGGCGATCCCGGCCTCGGTCAGCAGGCCGGCCACCGGGTGCCCGGAAGGCGGGCGGACCAGCCCGGACCGCCCGGCCAGCAGGGCGCCCAGCACCTGGTCCGCACCGCGCCCCAGCGGGGTGAGCAGGCCCAGGCCGGTGACCACCGCGGCCGGGCCCCGTGCCGGGCGGCTCACCGGGCGCCCAGCTCGGCCGGCTGCCGCTCGCGCAGCAGCACCTTGCGGACCTTGCCGGTGGGCCCCAGCGGGATCGCCGCGTCGGCCACCACGCTGACCTGGCGGACGGTGCGGGCCACCGCCGGCTCCAGCGCGGCGACCACCTCGGCGGTGCGGTCCACCGCCGGGTCGGCTCCGGCGGCCAGCTGCAGCAGGATGTCGGTGACCACCTGCTCGTCCACCCGCCGGGCCACCACGGTGCAGTCCGCCACCTCGGGGCAGGCGGCCAGCACCCGCTCCTCCGACAGCGCGGTGTACAACCGGGCGCCGCCGGGCAGTTCGACCGCGTCCACCAGCCGGTCGACGTGGTAGTAGTAGCCCTCCTCGTCCCGGTGCACCAGGTCGCCGGTGCGGAAGTAGCCGCGCAGCCGGGTGCGCTGGGTGGTCACCGAGTCGTTCCAGTAACCCAGCGCCAGCGTCGGCGACTTGGTGATCAGCTCGCCCACCTCGCCGGGGCCCAGCTCGGTGCCGTCCGGGCCGACCACCTGGCAGTCGACGAAGGTGTGCGGCTTGCCGACGCAGCGGCCGTACCGCTGGGACTCGGGGGTGTGGGTGAGGAAGAAGTGCGAGTGGCCCATCTCGGTGGAGCCCAGGCCGTCGACGAAGACCGAGCCGGGCAGCCGGGTGCGCCCGGCCCGGGTGGCCTGCTCCCGGCTGCCGACCGCGACCAGGCGGCGGATGTGCGCCTCGTGCGCGCAGTCGCCGGTGTTCCACCACAGCGAGACCGAGTCCAACCGGCGCCGCGCCAGGTCGAACCGGGCGAGCGCCGCCCAGGTGGCGGCGAAGCCGAAGACGCCGTGCGGTCGCCAGCTTTCGATCTCGTCCAGCACCTGGGCGCCGCTCGGCTGGGAGAGCAGCAGCAGCTCGGCGCCGGAGCCGAGCGCCAGGTTGACCGCGATCAAGGTGGCGGCGTGCGCGGCCGGCAGTGCGCTGAGCACCCGGTCGGCGCCCTGCGCGCGGGGCAGCGAGTAGCGGTGCCGGATCGCGGCGAACAGGCTCTCGTGCGAGTGCAGCACGGCTTTGGGCAGGCCGGTGGTGCCGGAGGAGTGGGTGATCGCCACCGGGTCGCCGGACCAGTGCGGGTAGGGCTCGGGCGCCTGGTCGGGGTCGCCGTCGAGCTCCGGCAGCAGCGGGGTGCCGGCCAGCTCGGCGTCGGCCAGCGCCACCCGGTGCTCGGCGTCGGCCAGCACTCCGACCGCGCCGAGCCGGGCGATGTAGCGGGCCGCCCGCTCGGCGTCGAGCAGCGGGTTGAGCAGCGCCGGGATCGCGCCGAGCCGGGCCAGCGCCAGGAAGCCGAGCACCTGGTCGGCGGCGGCGGTGGCGAACACCACCACCGGGTCCCGCGGGCGGATCCCGAGCTCGGCCAGCGCCGCGGCCCGACCCCTTACCAGTTCGTCAAGTTGACGTACCGTCAGTGACAGGCGGGCCGGGTACTGGTCGACGGGCGTGTCGAAGGCCAGCGCCGGCGCGTCGACGTCCAGGTCCAGCCGCATCCGGGTGGTCAGGACGTTGCCGGCGCCGAGCTGCTCGTCCGCGGCCAGCACGGCGCGGAGACTGCGGTTGCTCATGGGATCGCTCTCTCGTCTGGAACGGAAGATCAGTGGGCGGGCGCCAGCAGCACCGCGGTGGCGTGGTCCGACTCCCCGTCGGCGGTGGCCTGTTCGGCGGCGACCAGCAGCACCAGGTCGGCCTCGCCGCCGCTGAGCAACAGCTCGGCCTCGGCCAGCCCGACCGGCTCGCCGCCGCTGCCGAGCGCCAACACGGGGCCGGTCAGCAGCCAGCGGGCCGCCAGGTGGCCGAGCACGGCGTTCGGGTTGGACTGGAAGAAGAGCAGCGGCGGCACCCGGCGCCCGTCCGCGACCGCACCGGCGATGGCGCGCGCGGTGCCCACGTCGCCGCTGCTGCTCACCAGCACCAGGGCGGTCCGCCCGACGGCGCCGAGCGGGGCCGCGCCGTGCCACCGGGTCAGGCAGCGGTCGGCGGTCTCGGCCACCAGCGGGTTGAAACTGGACACGGTGAACCCGGCCAGCCGCGGCAGTTCGGTGTCCCCGGGCTCCGGCCAGGCCGCCCGGGCCAGCTCGACCATCACGGCGCACCGACCAGCAGCGCGGTGTTGGCGCCGCCGAACGCGGAGTTGACGGTGAGCAGGTGGGGCGCGGCCAGGGTACGCGGTGCGTCGACCACCACGTTCAGCCGGCACTGCTCGTCCGGCCCCAGCCACCCGGCGTTCACCGGCACCTTCCCTTCTGCCAACACATCTATGGTCACTGCGAGTTCGAGCAGCGCGGAAGCCTCGAGGGCGTGTCCGTGCAGGCTCTTGGTGGAGCTGACCGGCAGTTCGGCGAGCTGCTCGCCGAAGGCCAGGGCCAGCGCCGCCGCCTCGGCCGCGTCGCCGATCGGCGAACCCGTCCCGTTGGCGTTCAGCCAGCCCACCTGCGCCGCGCCCACGCCCGCCCGGTCCAGCGCGGCCCGGATCGCCCGGGCCAGCCCCGCCCCGCTCGGATCGGGCCGGCAGACGTGGTAGCCGTCCCCGGCCCGGCCCCAGCCGGTGATCCGGGCCAGTGCGGACCGCCCGGCGGCCGGCCCGGCCTCCAACGCGAGGGCGACCACGGCGTCGCCGAGCAGCAGTCCGTCCCGCCCCCGGCTGAACGGACGCAGCACGCCGCTGCGGGACAGCGCCCGCCCCGCGTCGAAGACCGCGAAGGTGTCCGGCTCCACCAGGTAGCCGGCCGCCACCACCAGGCGCTCGGCCCGGCCGGCCGCGATCAGCGCGGCGGCGTCCGCGACGGCGGTCGAGGCGGCGACGCAGGCGCCGGTGTAGACCCGCGGGTCGACGCCGAACCGGGCGGCGAGCCCGGCCGTGATCGGCCGCGCCCGCTCGTCCCCGTGCAGTGCGAGCAGCACGGGCGAGCCCTGGACGCCGACCTCGGTGAGCACCTCGGCCAACTGCCCCGCCAGGTCCGGGTCCCCCGGTTGGGTGGCGGCCACCACGGCCTGACGGTTCGACACGTCGAACCGGGTCACCGGGGCGAAGGTCCCCGACCGTACCGCCAACCCGGTCACCAGCACCGGTACCGCAGTCATACGTCGGCAACCGGTGCCGCGTCAGGCAGCCTCTGCCCGTCGAGGAGCGGCTCCCCCGGCCTGCGGCCGGGAGGTACCCCCAGGGCCCTGGTACTGGAGCTGCTCGGGCTGTCGGACGGTGCGGCGGGAGCGGATGCCGGGGGCCGCGACGGGGCGAGGGCCGCCTGAGGCGGCACCAGCGTCTGCAGCGCCGCGACGGCCTGCCCCACCGTGTGCACGGTGGCCAGCTCCGGGCTCTCCGGGTCCAGCTCGACGCCGTAGCGCTGCTCGGCCTCGGACAGCAGCCAGGTCAGTTCGAGCGAGCCGATCTCCTCGTCGACCTGCTGCGGTGCCCGCTCGCCGAAGGCGGCCAGCATCTCCAGCACCGCCTCCCGGGTGACCGTCACGCGGGGCCGCCCACCGGCGCCGCCTCGACCCGGCGGGCCACCTCGGCAGTGAACTCGTCGATGGTCATCAGGGCGGTGCTCTCCATGTCGTCCAGGTCGAAGCGCACCCCGAACTCCTCCTCGACCTGCACCGCGAGGTCGGCCAGGGCCAGCGACTCCAGGTCCAGTCCGGCCGGGCCGAGGTCGGTCTGGCCGGTCGCCTCGGAGACGTCGTAGTTCATCGCGGTCAGTGCGGCCAGCACGAAGCCACGGATCTGGTCCTGCATGGGAGTTCTCCTCGGGGGGGTCGTCAACTTGGGTGGACCGCGGCGGCCGCGGCGCGCAGCGCCTGCGCGTCCCGCAGCACCTTGCCGGTGGCCGTGCGCGGCAGGGCCGGCAGCAGGGTGAGCCGGCGCGGCAGCTTGTAGCCGGCCAGTTGCCCGGCCAGCTCGGCGCGCAGCAGCTCGGCGGTGGTGTCGGCCGCCGCGTAGGCCTCGATCGCGCCGTCGGCGAAGGCCACCACGGCCTCGCGCACGCCGGGCAGCGCGGCCAGGGTCTGCTCGACCTCGGTGAGGTCGACCTTGAGCCCGCCGATCGAGACCTGCGAGTCCTGCCGGCCGCGCACGGTGATCAGGCCGGTCGTCCGGTCGAGGTCGGCCGCGTCCCTGGTGTGCAGCAGGCCGTCCGACCAGCGTCCCGGGTCGGTCAGGCCGAGGTACGGCGACTCCGGTTGGGCCAGGTGGAGTTCACCGTCGATCAGTTCGGCCCGCATCCCGGCCACCGGCCGCACCGACGGGTACAGCTCGCCGGTCAGGTCGGTGGCGATGACGCCGATCTCCGTCATCCCGTACATGGTGCCCAGCGGTACGCCGTAGCGGGCCGCGAAGGCTGCGGGCACGCTGGGCCGGACCAGCTCGCCGGCCACGATCATCCGGACCAGCTGGGGAGTGGGCGGCGGCTGCGCCATCCGGGCCAGCAGTTCGGCGTAGAACGGCACGCCGAGCAGGGTGGTGGGGACCTCCGCGGCCCGCACCGCCGCCAGGATGCCCGGCGGGGTGAGCCGCTGCGGCACCACGAGTTCGAGGCCGGAGCGCAGGCTGTGCAGCAACCCGCCCACCAGACCGAGCACGTGGACCATCGAGGCGAGCAGCACGATCCGTTCGCCGCGCCCCGGGTAGTGCGCCAGTTGCCGGTAGCAGTCCAGCTCGCGGACCAGGTCGGCCGAGGTGCGGGCGATCACCTTGGACGGACCGGTGGAACCGGAGCTGAGCTGGACCAGTACGTGCGCACTGGTAGCCGGTTGACCGTCCGTCAGTGGTTCGACGGACTCCGGGCCGATCAGGTACTGCGGCCGCAGCCGGTGCAGTGCCCGTTCGGTCTCGGCGAGGGTCAGCCGGTGGTCGAGCAGCGCCACCTGGGCGCCGAGCCGCCACGCCGCGAGCAGTGTGGTGACGTAGTCCAGCGAGGGCGGCAGCCGTAAGGCCACCGTTCCGCCGGCGGTCAGTCCGACCGCCGCCAACTGTTGTCGGCGGTCGTCGACCAGGCGCCGCAGATGGTGCCGGTTCACCGGCTCGCCGAGGTGCAGGCAGGGTTCGGCCGGGTCGCCGGAAAGCAGGTAGTGGTCGACCCAACCCGCCACGCCTTCGGAAAGTCGGGCCGTTGGGGAGAATCGTGCTGTTGGAGCGGGATAACCAGTCAACGCCACTCCATGGCAGACAGAGTCGGTAATGGTTGACTTCTCGTAGTGCTTTCCCCGTGGCCCCGACCCTGGCACAGGAAATTTCCCGGGTCAAGGTCTATACCAATGGTCGGGCAGCCGCCTACGCTGCCTGCCCGGAGTGGGTCGCCCGGCCCACCGGGAGGGAGTCCGGCCCTGTGGATTTGAACGTGGACGCGCCAAGAAGCGGCCTCTCGGGACCGCCCGGCGACCCCTCCCGGGACTGGGACTGGGAGGACCCCGAGGCACTCGCGGCACGCATGGCGGAATTCTCCGCGGAACTCGCCGAATGCGGGTCGATCGAGGTGGCGGCGGAGAATCTTCCGCACACCGCGGCGGATTTCGCCGCCCTCGGTCTGGACGGGATCGAATTCGCCGCATTCCGCACCCGGCATCCGCGCGGACTCGGCTCGGACATCACCGCGATGCACCACGGGAATTCCCGCACCGAATTCGGCCGGGTGTACCGGATCGACGGATCGGCGCTGTTCACCATGCTGGACGTGGCCCGGCCGCTGCCGTTCGCCGACGCCGCCGTGGACTGGGTGTACGCGGAGCACCTGATCGAGCACATCCCGCTGCCGGTCGCCGTCGGCTGGCTGCGCGAGGTGCGCCGAGTGCTGCGCCCGGGCGGCGTGCTCCGCCTCACCACCCCCGACCTGGCCCGCTACATCGCCGGCTACGCCGACCCGGCCGGCGGCTTCTTCGCCCGCCACCGGCGCCGACTGCGGCTGATGCGGGTCGGGCCGCCGATGCCGGAGCGCCCGGCCTTCATGCTGAACCAGATCTTCTACCACTACGGCCACCGCTGGATTTACGACGAGGCCGAACTGCGCCACGTACTGGGCGAGGCGGGTTTCGCGGCCGACCGAATGCGCCGGTGCTCCTTCCAGCAGGGCGCCCGGACCGATCTGGCCGAGTTGGACACCGTCTTCCGCAACGACGAGACGATCTACCTTGAGGCCACCGCCGACTGAGCGTCCGTCAGTTGCAACGGCCCGGATTCCGTCGATCCAGCGGAAATGAAGGATCATTAGATGCCCCATCATCCTCAGCTGCGGACCGCGTACGAACAGCGGGCTGCGGCCGGTACCCCGCCGCTCTACACGCTGACCCTCGAACAGGCCAGGGCCGCCGATCTGGCCGACCTGCGGGCGGCCGGCGGCAACCCCGAACCAGTGGCCCGGGTCGAGGAGTTCAGCATTCCCGGCCCCGGCGGCCCGCTGCCGCTGCGGCTCTACCGGCCCAGCCCGCACCGCGAGCTGCCGGTGCTGCTCTACCTGTTCGGCGGCGGCTGGACGCTGGGCTGCCTGGACACCGCGGACGCGATCTGCCGCACGCTGGCCAACGCGGCCGGCTGCGCGGTGGCGGCCGTCGGATACCGGCTGGCGCCCGAGCACCGCTTCCCGGCCGCACTGCTGGACTGCCACGCGGCGCTGAGCTGGCTGGCCGCCGAGGCACCCGCGCTCGGGCTGGACCCGCGGCGACTGGCCGTCGGCGGAGACAGCGCGGGCGGCAACCTGGCGGCCGCGCTGACCCTGCTCTGCCGCGAGCGCGGCGGCCCGCTGCTCCGTCACCAGCTGCTGGTCTACCCCAACACCGACCACGCGGCCGACACCGAGTCCCGGCGCACGGCCGAGGACCCGCTGCTCTTCAACCGCTGGTCGGTCCAGTGGTACTGGGGCCACTACCTGGCCTCGGCGGCGGACGGCGCCGACCCGCTGGCCTCGCCGCTACGGGCCGCCTCGCTGGCCGGCCTGCCGCCGGCCACCGTGATCACCGCCGAGTACGACCCGCTGCGCGACGAGGGCGAGGCCTACGCGAGCCGCCTGGCGGCCGAGGGCGTGCCGGTCGAGCTGCGCCGCTACGACGGCATGGCACACGGCTTCTTCGCCATGCCGGGCCGCTTCGACGACGGGCGCGCGGCGCAGCGGTACGCGGCCGAGCGGGTGCGCGCGGCACTCTTCGACTGAGCAGCACGTGTAGCGGGGCCCTCCGCCTGGCGGAGGGCCCCGCTAAGCGCGCGCCCGCGCGGGTGTCAGCGCACCCGGTCGGTGAACAGCCGCGCCGACCAGAGCACCGCGACCACCGTGAGCGCCGAGACCAGCACCAGGCTGCGCCAGACCGAGGCGTCACCCAGGTGGCCGGCGAACAGTGCCCGGATGCCCTCCACGGCCCAGTAGAACGGGTTCCAGTCGGCCACCGCCCGCAGCCAGCCGGGGGCCAGCGAGAGCGGCAGCAGCACCCCGGAGAGCAGCGCGATCGGCTGCGCGATGGTGTTCAGCACCGGGGCCAGCGCCGCGTCGCTGCGCACCATCAGAGCCAGCCCGAAGGAGACCGAGGAGGCCATCAGCGCCAGCAGCCCGAGCAGCAGGTAGGCCAGCAGCAGCAGCCCGAACGGCACCGTGAGCCCGAACGGCAGCGCCACCAGGGTGATGATCACCGCCTGCACCAGCAGCGCCACCACCTCCCGCATCGCCCGGCCGAGCAGCAGCGCGGTGCGGCTGACCGGAGTGACCCGGGTCCGCTCGATGATGCCCGCACGCAGCTCGCCCAGCAGCGAGAAGCCCGTGAACAGGCCGCCCATGATGACCAGTGCGGTCAGCAGGCCCGGCACGTAGATCCGGTAGGCCTGCGCGTAGCTGCCGCCCGGCGCCAGCACCGGGCGCAGCAGCGGGGCGAACAGCAGCAGGTAGAACAGGGGTTGGACGACTCCGACGATGAGCCAGATCGGGGTGCGCCACATCAGCAGCAGCTGCCGCTGGAAGATCAGCCAGGTGTCCCGGGCCAGTTTCAACGCGTGCTCCGCTCAGTGCTTCCTGACCTGGGGTCAGGAGATGGTCCGTCCGGTCCTGGCCAGGAAGACGTCGTCCAGGCTGGGCCGCTGCAGCCGGGTCTGCTCGGGCCGCAGCCCGGCCTCGGCCAGCGCGTGCAGCAGTTGCGGGATGGCGCTCGCGCCGTCGGTGACGTACAGCCGCAGCTCGTCGCCCTCGCGCGGCTCGATGCGGTGCACGCAGTCCAGCCCGGTGAGCACCTTCTCGGCGGCCTCGGCGTCCGCCGCGGCCAGCTCCAGGGTCACCACGTCGCCGGAGATCTCCCGTTTGAGCTGCTCCGGGGCGCCCTCGGCGACCAGTTCGCCGTGGTCCACGATGGCGATCCGGTCGCAGAGCGCGTCGGCCTCGTCCAGGTAGTGGGTGGTCAGCAGGACGGTCATGCCCTCCTCGCGCAGCCGGCGCACCTCGGCCCAGACCTGGGCCCGGCTCTGCGGGTCCAGGCCGACCGTGGGCTCGTCCAGGATCAGCAGGCGGGGCCGGTGGATCACGCCGAGGGCGAGGTCGACCCGGCGGCGCTGGCCGCCGGAGTAGCCGGCGCACGGGCGGTCCGCGAACTCGGTGAGCTCGAAGGCGGCCAGCGCCTGCTCGGCCCGCCGGCCGGCCTCGGCCTTGCCGATCCCGTAGAACCTGGCCTGCAGCACCAGTTCCTCGCGGGCACTGGCGCCGTCGGTGGTGCCGCCGCCCTGGGCGACGTAGCCGATCCGGCGCCGCACCTCGTGCGGCTCGGTGCGCAGGTCGGCGCCGGCCAGGGTGACCTCGCCGTCGTCGGGGCGGACCAGTGTGGCGAGCATCCGCATGGTGGTGGTCTTGCCCGCGCCGTTCGGTCCGAGCAGGCCGAAGATCTCACCGGGTTCGACAGTGAGATCCAGGCCCCGAACCGCGTCGACGGGGGCGGAGCGACGGGACCGGAAGCTCTTCCGCAGTCCCTTGGTGACGATCAACCGAGACTCCCGGGGTCGGTGGGATCGGCGAAGCACCCGGGGCGCGGCGACATGGGCAGCGCCTGGCGAGATCCCCGGGGTCGCCGGTCACCCTATGGTGCGCGGACCCTGGAAAACAATGGTCTGGACCATGAAGTCCAGTGGTCAGGCTGCCACTTCCTCGATCCGGCGGGCGGCCGCAGGCGCCCCGCCGGCCGCCCGGAAGTCCGCTGCCAGGGCGGCGGCGGCCGTCCGGTAGCCGGGCTGTTCGAGTACGGCCGTCAGTGCGGCGCGCAGTTCGGCCGGGCTCGCGGTGGCGAAGTCCACCTGTCGGCCCGCGCCCGCGGCCACCAGCTGGACCGCGGTCACCGGCTGGTCGTGCCGGATCGGCGCGGCCACCACCGGGACCCCGTGGGCCAGCGCCTCGCAGGTGGTGTTCATCCCGCCGTGGCACAGCACCGCGCCAAACTCGGCGCGGCGCAGCAGCTCCAGCGTCGGCACCCGGTCCACCGCCAGCACGTGGCCGGGCAGTTCGCCCGGGGCACCGGCCACGATGCCCTGCACCCGGTCGGCGAGCGGGGCCAGCGCCCGGGCCACCCGCTGGTGGAAGTCCCCGGCCACGTCGGCTGCCAGCGTGCCCAGGCTGACCAGCACCGGGGTGCGGTCCGGGTCCAGCCGCTCCCACGGGAAGGGCTCGGCCACCGGACGACGGCCCAGCAACGGCCCGACCAGCGCGACCTGACCGGGCAGCGCCACCTCGCCCAGCAGCGCCCGCCCGGTGAAGGCCAGCACCAGGGCGGGCGAGAACCGCGGATCGGCGTACTCCTCGGCGGGCAGCCCGGCCCCGGCCCACAGTGCGCGCAACAGCTCGTCCCGCCACTGGGCCTGCCGCGGCGTCAGGCGCTCCACCAGCTCGAGCGCCGAGGGCGCCAGAGTCACCCAGGGCAGCCCCGCGCGCCGCGCCACCAGTGCGCCGGCCGGCGTGTGCTGATCGACCAGCAGCACGTCCGGGCGCCACTGCTCGACGATCCCGGTCAGCGCCTTCCTGGTGAACCGGGCATACGGCACCACGAAGCCCTCCCAGAGCGAGCGGATCGCCGCCTCGCCGCTGCCGCCCTGCGGGCGGAACAACCGGCTGCCGGTGGAGAGCACCGGTTCCTGCTCGCCGAGCAGCGCCCGCAGTCCCGCACCGGAGCCGGCCCAGGCCACCTGGTGGCCGCGCGCCCGCAGTTCGTCGGCCAGGGCGAGCGCGGGCAGCACGTGGCCGGCCAGCGGCGGAACGACCAGCAGGCAGCGCAGGGCGGAAGTGGTCATCTGGGGGCCTCCGAGCGGCTGGTGGGACCGGCGGCGGCTTGTGCGGTCCGCGGGGCGCGGGCATAGTAGCCCGGGTGACCGCACTGGCGGCAGTCGCCGTCCATCTCCCCCCTTCCTCCGTGTCGGTCGAACAGCTCGGTGCCAAGCTCGGTCTGACGAGCCGTCAGATTACGTTGTTGCGTCGTTTCCACGGCCTGGACCGGGTCCGGCTCGATCCCTCGGGCGACCTGGAGACCCTGCTGGCCGGCGCCCTGTCGGCGCTCACCGAGCTGCCCGGCCGCGAGCACCTGGTCCGGTACGTGCTGTACGCCCGCAGCATGCCGGTCGGCGTGCCCTACCCGCTCGATCCGCTGCCCGGCCTGCTGGACCGCTTCGGCCTGCACCGGGCCCGCTCCTTCACCGTCACCCACCACGCCTGCGCCGCCTCGCTGCTGGCCGTCGACCTGGCGGGCCGGTTGCTGACCGCCGACGGTGACCCGGAGGCGCTCGCGCTGGTGCTGGCCGGCGAGAAGACCTTCACCCGGGACGCCCAGCTGGTGCCGGAGACCTCCTTCTTCGGCGAGGGCGCGGCCGCCTGCCTGGTCGCCTCCGGGGACGGCCCCGACCGGGTGCTCTGCTACGCCAGTCGGCAGCTGGGCGAGTTCGACGGGCGCCTGGCCGAGGATCCCGAGCTGCTGGTCCGCTACCAGAAGGCCTACCCGGAGGCGATGGCCGAGGTGATGACGGCCGCCCTGGCGCGGGCCGGCCTCGGCTGGGACGCGCTCGCCCTGGTGCTCCCGCACAACGTCAACCGGGTGTCCTGGCAACGGCTCTGCCGCCTGGTCGGCTTCCCGGTGGAGCGGGTGGTGCTGGACAATGTGCCCGAGGTGGGGCACAGTTTCGCTGCGGACGCGTTCATCAACCACCGCACTGCCACCGCTCGTGGTCTCCTCCGGTCGGGCGACCGGTACCTGATCGCGGCGGCCGGCCTCGGCGCGACCTTCTCGGCCATGGTGCTCGAACACTGAGCGACCCTCAGCATTTCACCACTGAGCGGCCCACCCTTCTTCCGGCCTCGGGCCCCTGCGGCCCGCTGCGCTTTCTTCACTCGTCAATCTTCCTTCCAGGGACGGACCGTGACGGACTCTGCGATCGACCTCTCCGCATCCGACCCCGCTGCCGAGGCCGCGGCCGGCCACGCCGCGGCGCCGGACCCCGAGCTGCGGGCCCGGGTGCTCACCGGCATCGGCGAGCTGCTGCCCCGGGTGCTCAAGCGGGAGCTGGCCGAAGTGGCCGAGAACGCCTGCCTCTTCGACGATCTCGGGCTCACCTCGGCCAGCACGCTGGAGCTGATCCTGGAACTGGAGGACAGCCTGGAGCTGCAGATCGACGTGGAGGAGATCGGCGAGGACGACCTGCGCTCGGTCGGCTCGCTGGCCGACTTCGTCGCCGGGCACACCATCGGCGAGGACTGAGCCGATGTTCCTCGCCGATCCCCCGGCAGCCGCCGAGCCGGGCCCGGCACTGGGCCTGCGCCGGGTGCTCGCCCGGGAGTTCGGCGGGCACAGCGCCGCCGCGCACCATCCGGACCTGCGGGTCTTCCTCTCCGACCTGGTCCGCCCCTACGGGCTGGAGCCGGACCGGGAGGCGTTGCGGACCGGGCGCGGGCACGCCTACGCGGAGCTGGGCGAGGCGCTGGTGCGCGAGCTGGTCGGGCCCAAAGAGCCGGTCGACCTGCTGGTGCTGGCCTTCGCCTCACCCGACGTGCAGCCCGGGCGGGCCGCCGCGGTGCACCTGGGTGAGGTCTGCCCGGGCCGCCCGCTGGGCTTCGCGCTCTGCGACCAGGGTGCGGCCGGCGTCTTCACCGCGCTGCGCATCGCCCAGGCCTACGCGCGCGACGGGGCGGTGCGGCGCGCACTGGTGCTGGTCGCCGAACAGGCGCAGTCCTACTACCCGTTGGCCCGTCCGGCACCGTGGCCCGACGGGCACCGGGCGGTCGGGCTGCTCTGCGAGGCGACCGGCTCGGACCCTGACCTGGCCGTGACCGACCAGGTCGGGGTGGGCCTCGCGCAGGTACCCGAGCTGCTGGCCAGGGCCTGGCGACCCGGCGAGGCACTGCTGCTGGGGCCGGGGCTGGCCCGAGCGGCCGCGCCCGCGGGCAGCGACCCGGTGCGGACCGATCCGGGCCGGCCCTTCACCGGACTCTGGTCCGCCCTGGCCGACCACCACCCGGGGCGGCGGCCGGTCCTGCTGGCGGAGTACGCCGACGGCTTGCTCTGCCTGGCGCGGTGGCAGCCTGCGGCGGAAACCGTACGACCGTTCGTGCTGGAGGCCGCCGAGTGACCGAGGTCGAGCTCTGGCTCATCCCCACCGACCAACCACCTGATATCTGCGCCGAGTTGGCCGCACTGCTCGACCCGCAGGAGCGCGACCGGGCCCGCCGCACGGCGGACCCGCGCCGCCGCCGGCGGTTCGTGGTGGCCCACGGCGCGGCCCGGCTGCTGGCCGGCGTTCGCTGCGGGCGGCCGCCCGCCGCGCTGCGCTGGCAGCGCGGTCCGCACGGCAAACCGGAGCTGCCCGGCCCGGTGGGCGTCAGCCTGTCCACCGCAGGCGGCTTCGCCCTGTTCGCCACCGTGGAGCAGCGGGCCGTGGGGGTGGACCTGGAACCGGTGCCCGCCGAGCCGACCGCGCTGCGGCTGGCCGAGCGCTACTTCCCCGCCGACGAGGCGGCCTGGGTGGCCGGCCACCGTGCCGCCGAGCGGTTCACCCGGCAGTGGACCCGCAAGGAGGCCGTGGTCAAGGCGCTCGGCGGCCGGCTGGCCGACGGGCTGCGCCACCCCCTGCTGGGCCCGCCGCGGCTGCTCACCGAGACCGCGGGCGGCCCCTGCCAGGTCCTCGACCTCACCGGACCGCCCGGCCACCGGGCCGCCGTCGCCCTGCTCGGCGCCGCGCCGTTCACCGTGCACCAGCGGGTCTGGTGCCCGGACCCGACCGTCAACTCCTCACCCCTGGTGGAACCATGAACGAAGCCGACGCCCGCCCGGTGCCCACGGGGGCGCCCGGTGTCTACTGCTACCCCGAGTCCTTCGAGCGCCTGGTGGCCGACCTGCGCACCGGCATCGCGGCGCTCGCCGCGGACGAGCCCTTCGGCCGCCTCGCGGTGCCGCCGGTGATCGCCCGCCGCACCCTGGAGCAGGCCGGCTACATCGCCTCCTTCCCCCAGCTGCTCGGCACCGTGCACAGCTACGCGGGCACGCCCAAGGAGTGGGCCGCGCTCGCCCCGCTCGCCGGCGAGGGCGGCCCCTGGCACCAGCGGCAGGAGATCACCGACCTGGTACTGCTGCCCGCCGCCTGCTATCCGGTCTACGCCTCGCTCGCCGGGCGCGAGTTGGCCGAGCCGGTGCGCTACGCGGTGGAGGCCGGCTGCTTCCGGCAGGAGCGGACCACCGAGACCGGGCGGCTGCGCAGCTTCCGGATGGCCGAGCTGGTCACCGCCGGCACCGAGGAGCACTGCCTGGACTGGCGGGAGCGCTGGCTGGACCGGATGGCCGACTGGCTGACCGGCTGCTCGCTCAAGCCCGCGGTGGAGGTGGCCGACGACCCGTTCTTCGGCGCCGGCGCCAAGCTCTACCAGGCCGCCCAGCGCCGCCAGCAGCTCAAGTACGAACTGCGGGTGGAACTGGAGGACGGGCTGGTGCAGGCGGTGGCCTCGGCCAACGTGCACAAGGACCACTTCGGGGAGGCGTTCGGCTTCACCGCGGCCGGGGCCACCGGGCAGACCGCGTGCGCGGCCTTCGGGCTGGAGCGGATCGCGCTGGCGCTGCTGCACGCGCACGGGCCCGACCCGCGGCAGTGGCCGGCCGCGGTCCGGGACGCGATCACCGGGGGCCGGCCCCGGTGACCCCGCACCTCGTCCGGTACCGCAGCGACGGCCCCGGGGGCAGCGGTCCGCTGACGCTGGGTCAGGACAACATGATCCGGTGCATGCTGAACGACGCGCCCGAGGCCATCAACAAGCAGGCCGTCTGGCCGGTGCCGCCGGGCACCACGGTGGCGGCCGCGCTGGACGCGCTGCGGGCGCTCGCCGAGCGGCACCCGGCGCTGCGCACGGTCTTCCCCGGTGACCACTTCACCGAGCAGGTCGAGCTCGCCGAGGGCGAGTTCACCGTCGCGGTGGTGCCGGTGCCGGACGGCGACGACCCCGACCGGCTGGGCGAGGAGCTCGGCCGCAAGGGGCGGGCACAGGCCTTCGAGCCGGCCACGGACTTCCCGCTGCGGCTCACCCTGCTCACCTCGGGCGACCGCCCGGTGCGGCTGGTGGTGGTCGTCTCGCACGCCCAACTGGACGGCTCCGCAACGGCGCTGCTGTTCCGCGACTGGCTGCTGCTGGCGGCCGGCCGGCCGCTGCCGGAGTCGGACTCGCCCAGCCCGCGCGAGCTGGCGGCGCAGGAGCGGAGCACCGCCGGACAGCGCCGGGCGCGTGGTGCGCTGCGGCGCTGGGAGCGGATCCTGCGCGAGGACCCGGTCACGGTCTTCGCCGACGACCGGGTCGAGCCCTCGGACGGCCTGCTGCCCGCCCTGCTGGTCCGCTCCGCCACCGCCGGCCAGGCGCTGGAGCGGGCGGTGCGGCGCACGGGCGCCAGCCCGTCCACCCTGCTGCTGGCCGCCTACGCCGCGCTGGTCGCCCACCTGGCGGACCAGCGGACACTGGTGGTGGCGACCCTGTCGGCCAACCGGAACCGGGCGGTGCTGGCCGGCCACGTCGGCACGCTGGCCCAGGACGCGCTGCTCTCGGTGCGGGTGCCGCTCGACGACCCGGCGGCCGGCTTCGACGCCCTGCTGCGGCACGCCCAGGCAGCGGCGCTGGCCGGGTACTGGCACGCCACCTTCGACGCGCAGCAGCTGTGGGGGCTGATCGACCGGGTGGCCCACGAGCGCGGGGCGCGCTACGTGCGGCACATGGTGCTCAACGACCTCAGCTCCACGGTGCCGGACGAGGCAGTGGCCCGCTACCAGGCGCCCACGGCGGACCCGGAGTTCGTCTGGCTGCCGCCCGAGAGCGCGGCGACCCGGATCATGCTGGACGTCTGGCGGCTGCGCGGCGAGGTCGCGCTCAGCCTGCGCCTGGACCCGCAGCTGTTCCCGCGCGAGCAGGGCGAGCAACTGGCTCGGGCGCTGCTGCACCTGATCGAGGTCGCGGGCGAACGCGACTTCCTGCTGGCCGAGTTGCCGCAGCTGACCGGCCTGCCCCGGGCCCGGCGCGACCGCCCGGGCTGGCGCCTGGTGGCCGGCAGCTGGGTGGAACTCGAGGCGGTGGCCGCACTGGTCCGCTCGGCTCTCGATCTGGCGGCCGAAGTCAGCTTCGCCAACGGCGAGTTGACCGCGACCATGGAGCTGCCGCCGGGTTCGGCGCTGACTCCGGTCGAGGCGCACGCGGCCGTGGTCGCGGCGCTGCCCCGG
>NZ_PYBW01000408.1 GCF_003205575.1 Streptomyces tateyamensis | reverse complement strand
GTGTACGGGAGGCGCGGGCGGCTGTAGAGCGAGTCGCGGTCGGCGATCTAGACGACCATGGCCAGGTACATCACCGCGACGGGCTGGGAGAAGTGAGGCACGAAAGACAGATCTCGCGCGATGAAGACGAAGGCGATGCCAATCTCCCGCTGCAGCTCCTGCAGCAGGTTGACAACATGGGCCTGGATCGACACGTCGAGAGAGGAGAACGGCTCGTCGGCCACGATCAGCTTAGGGTTGAGCGAGCGCG
>NZ_PYBW01000407.1 GCF_003205575.1 Streptomyces tateyamensis | reverse complement strand
CGCCGCGGACCATGGCGGTCTTCGACGTGGACTTCGGGCACACCGACCCGCAGCTGATCCTGCCCTGCGGCGGATCGATCCGGGTGGACGGGATCGAACGGCGGATCACCGTCCGGTACTGCTGCTCCGTCAGTTCGCGCACCGGCGGCCGACCACCGCGCTCCGATCGGCCGCCAGGCGCCGCTCCACCGCGCGCCGCGCCGGGTGCTCCAGCCAGTGCATGCGCGCGATGTCCGGGCGGCCCTCGTGC
>NZ_PYBW01000406.1 GCF_003205575.1 Streptomyces tateyamensis | reverse complement strand
CCATCCCTTGTTCTTCGCAGGGAATCCCGGCCTTTAGGCCGGGCGGGATTGCGATCCTTGACCCGGAGCCGCGAAGCGGCGGAGTGCTCTGCGGCTCCGGGGTGACGGTCAGACGGGCCGCTGCTGGTTCTCGATGTACTCCTTGACGATGCTCAGCGGTGCGCCGCCGCAGGACCCCGCGAAGTACGAGGGTGCCCAGAACACGGAACCCATGCCGATCCGGTTGGTACGGCCG
>NZ_PYBW01000405.1 GCF_003205575.1 Streptomyces tateyamensis | reverse complement strand
CCGGCGCGGACCCGAGCGCGCCGCTGCTGGGCGAGGTCGACCGGCTGGACGCCGCCCTGGCGGCGTTCGCGCCGACCGGCGGGGCAGCCGCCAAGATCACCGCGCGACTGGAGGCCCTGCTGCGCAAGTGGCAGGACCTGCAGGCCACCGACCACGACACCGACACCGAGGCCGACCTCGACGCGGCCACCGACGACGAGCTGTTCTCCCTGCTCGACGGCGAACTGGGCATCTGACGAGATTGGTTGAGGGACAGAT
>NZ_PYBW01000404.1 GCF_003205575.1 Streptomyces tateyamensis | reverse complement strand
GCCGCCGGCCTCGACCGGGCGGAACTCGCCGTGCACCAGCCGCCCGGCCGCGGTCAGCCGCTGCAGGGTGCCGGTGACCACGGCGGTGCCCAGCCCGAAGCGGGCGCCGGCCCGCTGCGCGGTGAACGGGCCGTTGGTGCGGGCGAAGCGGGCCAGCAGGTCGCCCAGCGGATCCTTGACCGGCTCGGTGAAGGCCTCCGGCACGCCGACCGGCAGCGGAGTGCCGAGCGCGTCGCTGAGCCGCCCGGCG
>NZ_PYBW01000046.1:1386-1612 GCF_003205575.1 Streptomyces tateyamensis | reverse complement strand
GGTGTCGAGCGTGCCGCTGAAGGCTGACGAGGCGGACCGAATGCTGGCGGCGCGTCAGGCCATCCGCCCCGCACAACCGGCTGCCGGGAAACGAGAGGTCGGGCGGCCCGTCAGCCGGTCATCCGGCACCGACCTCCCTTCGGGAGGAAGACTGGTGGGAGAGAAGACGCTTTCCCCCCACCCGGTCCCGGCGGTGGCGGAGCGGGTGCTGCTGTCGCTGCGTCAG
>NZ_PYBW01000046.1:519-1335 GCF_003205575.1 Streptomyces tateyamensis | reverse complement strand
CGAGTGGCTGGCCCGGGGCGTCAGCCCGGCCGGGCTGCGGCACGCACTGGCCGCCGGCCTGCCGCAGCCGGTGAAGTGCGCAGCCGCACTGCTCCGGCACCGCCTGGTGGAGAAGATGCCACCGGAACGGGTGACGGCCGAGCCGACCACGTGCGCGGAGTGCGAGCGGCCGTTCCGGTCCGCGAGCGGTGAGCACCGTTGCCGGAGCTGCCGTGAACCGGTGGTGGCCGCGACCGAACTCCCGCCCCCGGATCGCATCGGATGGCGCGAGCGGGTGCGCCAGGCCGCGACCGCATGACCCGGCAGCCCGACGCCGTCGAGCGAACCGCGAAGGGGGCTGGTGCCCGATCAGTTCGCCGACGCCGGGCGTGGTGCGGTCGGCCGCGCACGGCGAAACGGCTGGACGGCGCCTGGGCGGACGGTCCGACCGGGCAGCCGGTGGCCTCGACGGTCGGCGATCACTGTGGCAGCGGCTGGTCCGCTCGGCCCGGCGGGCTCGCGGCCGGTGCCAGCTAGGATGACCGCCGGGCGGGCCGACAGGTGCGCCCACGCCAGAGACGGCGTCAGGGGAGGAAACCGGTGCGACACCGGTGCGGTCCCGCCACTGTGACCACGGCTCAGCTCGCCGTGGGAGCCAGGAACTCCTGCCGTCCTCCCCTCCAGCCCGGGGCGCGGACCCCGAGGAAGGCCGCCGCATGATCCTGCTGCTCTCCACCTCCGACACCGACCTGCTCTCGGCCCGCGCCGCCACCGGGCCGGTCGGCTACCGGCTCGGCAACCCGGCCCGGCTGACCCCCGCCGACCTGCCCGACCTGG
>NZ_PYBW01000046.1:0-151 GCF_003205575.1 Streptomyces tateyamensis | reverse complement strand
CCTCTACTACCGGGCGCACCACATGAGCGGCAACACGGCCTTCGTGGAAACCCTGTGCCAGGCGATCGAGCAGGCCGGCGGCCAGGCCCGCCCGTTCTACTGCTCCTCGCTGCGCGGCGCGCCCGGGGAGCTGCTGGCCGAACTCGGCCGC
>NZ_PYBW01000403.1 GCF_003205575.1 Streptomyces tateyamensis | reverse complement strand
CTGGGCGCGATCTCGATCATCAGTTCCGACTCGCAGGCGATGGGCCGGATCGGTGAGGTCGTCTGCCGCACCTGGCAGACCGCGCACTGCATGAAGCTGCGGCGCGGCTCGCTGCCCGGCGACGGCCGGGCGGACACCCAGGGGGCCCGCCGGTACGTGGCCAAGTACACCATCAACCCGGCGGTGGCCCACGGGATCGACC
>NZ_PYBW01000402.1 GCF_003205575.1 Streptomyces tateyamensis | reverse complement strand
CCGGTGACCAGCACGTCCTCCCCGACCAGCGGGAAGGAGAGCGCGGTGTGCACGGCGTTGCCGAACGGGTCGAAGATGGCGGCCACGTCCAGGTCGACCGGCACCCGGTGCACCCAGACGTTGGAGGCGGGCAGCGCCACGTACTCGGCGAAGGCGCCGTCGCGGTTGACGCCCAGGCCCACCGTGTTGGGGCACAGGTGGCGGCGGCCGGCCAGGCAGTTGCGGCACTTGCCGCAGACCAGGTGGCCCTCGCCGCTGACCAGGTCGCCGACGGTGATGTCGGTGACCCCCGGGCCGAGCGCCACGACCTCGCCGACGAACTCGTGACCGATCGTCAGC
>NZ_PYBW01000401.1 GCF_003205575.1 Streptomyces tateyamensis | reverse complement strand
GAGTCGGTGGGCGAGCTCCAGGTGAGCGGGGCGACCCTGTTCGACGGCTACCTCAACCGCCCGGCCGCCGACGCCGAGGTGCGTACGGCGGACGGCTGGTTCCGCACCGGGGACGTGGCCACCATCGGCCCCGACGGCTTCCACCGGATCGTCGGCCGTGCCTCGGTGGACCTGATCAAGAGCGGTGGCTTCAAGATCGGCGCCGGCGAGGTCGAGGCCGCGCTCCGGGACCACCCCGCCGTG
>NZ_PYBW01000400.1 GCF_003205575.1 Streptomyces tateyamensis | reverse complement strand
CGCCGGCCGAGCCGGAGGTGAAGAAGATCCCGCCCCACAGCTTCTTGAACCCCCCGTCAGGTGCGCCGGGGCCCTGCAGGTTCTGCGGGAAGAGCGCCTGGGACAGGCCCCACCAGGTGATCACCGGGGCGATCGCCTTGATCCGCGGGTCGGCGGCAGCGGCTAGCAGCGAGATCGCCCCGCCGTACGAGGCGCCGGTGATCCCGACGTCCGGGTCACCGGGGCCGTCCAGCTGCACCTCGGGCCGCT
>NZ_PYBW01000399.1 GCF_003205575.1 Streptomyces tateyamensis | reverse complement strand
CGACAACCGCGGCGGCGCCGGCAGCAGCAGCCGGCCGTTCGCCCGTCGCGACGACCACCGCTCGGGTGGCCGCCCGCAGGGTGGCTCCTCCTTCGGCGGGTACCGCGGCGGCCGCTCCTTCGGCGGTGACCGCGACAACCGCGGTGGCAGCTTCAACGGCGGCGGCGGCTTCAACGGCGGCGGCCGCCAGGCGCGTTGGAAGGACTGACAACTGACAGGGCGCACTGACGGCCCGTGAACCCGCGGGCCGTGCGCCGACGGGGCCCACCACCTCCGTGGTCGGGCCCGCCGGCGGTTTGGCGTGACGGGGATCGGCAGGGG
>NZ_PYBW01000398.1 GCF_003205575.1 Streptomyces tateyamensis | reverse complement strand
GACCCGGTGGCCGACGCGATGCGGCTGCAGGAGCAGATCCGGATCCACCGCCCGGACGGCAAGGTGATCCAGGGCGAGGTGGTCGACCCGGACCAGCGTCCGTGACTTACCGCCCCGGCGCCTGCGCCGGGGCAAGCCGAAGGGCCCCGATCCTCCAGGAGGACGGGGCCCTTTCGGGGTCGTGCGTCAGGCGCTCTTGCGGGAGTCGCGCGGGTGGACGGCGAGGTTCATGCCGCCGGAACGGAGCACGGCCAGCCGCTCGGCC
>NZ_PYBW01000397.1 GCF_003205575.1 Streptomyces tateyamensis | reverse complement strand
CCACCGGGTGGTCGTCCACCAGCAGCCCCCGGATCACCGCGCCTCCCCCGCGCCGACCACATCTACCGCACCGGCCACCGGTGGCAGCGCCCCCGCCAGCGGCAGCGAGACCGCCACCACCGTGCCCTCGCCCGGCGCGGACTCCACCGTCAGGTGGCCGCCCAGCGCGGCGATCCGCTCGCGCATCCCGTGCAGGCCGAAGCCGCCGGGGCGGGCGGTGCCGCGGGCGGC
>NZ_PYBW01000396.1 GCF_003205575.1 Streptomyces tateyamensis | reverse complement strand
TCTGCGAGGCGTTCTGTGCCGTGGTCCGCCCGGCGGGCCAGACGGCTATGAGGCGGCCCAGGGCGTCGTAAGCCTCGGTGGCGGTCTGACCGTTGGGGTCCGTGACCGTCAGCGGGAGGGCACGGGCGATGTCCTGCACGGCCGTTCGGGTGCGCCCGGTGGCCGAGTCCGGTGCACCGGCGGGAGCGGTGGTCGTGACAGGCACCGGGTGTGGCAGTGTGCCCGGGAGTGGCGCCGCG
>NZ_PYBW01000045.1 GCF_003205575.1 Streptomyces tateyamensis | reverse complement strand
GGGCTTCGTTCTTTCGTGTTTCAAGCTTATCAGATCCGAGCTCGTGCTCTTTCCCGACTCGCTTTCGTCTTCCGCGACCTGACGGCCCGTCCGACGTGTTGAACTTTAGCCCAACTCCGCTCCGGAAAGCGAATCCAGACCCACCCGCCGAAATGCAGACACAGCAGAACAGAGCCCCCTGCGGCGGCGCGCAAAAGAAGGTTGTCGTACTGGGAATGGTGTTTCGGGAGAGTGGCCGCCCCGGGACCGTCCGCGCAGACGCGTGTCCGGTGCTCCCTGCCGAGCGACTAGGACACGCTACGCCTTTCCTGGCTCGGGTGCAAACCTTCGCCCGGACATGCCACGGGCCGGCCCGCCCCGCGAGGGGTGGACCGGCCCGGTCGACTCGCTGTCAGCTGTTGGTCGGGAACCCGAGGTTGATGCCGCCGTGCGAGGGGTCCAGCCAGCGCTGGGTGATCGCCTTGCCGCGGGTGAAGAACTGCACCCCGTCCGGACCGTAGGCGTGGGCGTCGCCGAAGAGCGAGGCCTTCCAGCCGCCGAAGGAGTAGTAGGCGACCGGCACCGGGATCGGCACGTTGATGCCGACCATGCCCACCTCCACCTCGTGCTGGAAGCGGCGGGCCGCCCCGCCGTCGTTGGTGAAGATGGCGGTGCCGTTGCCGTACGGGTTGGCGTTGATCAGCGCCAGGCCCTCCTCGTAGGAGGAGACCCGCACCACGGAGAGGACCGGCCCGAAGATCTCGTCGTTGTAGACGGACATGCCGGGCTTCACGTGGTCGAAGAGGGTCGGGCCGAGCCAGAAGCCGTCGGCGGTCGGCTCACCGTTGACGTCCTCGGTGGTGATCACGTGCTTGCGCCCGTCCACCGCCAGCTCGGCGCCGTCGGCCACACCGGACTCCACGTAGGAGGTGACCTTGTCGCGGTGCTGGCCGGTGACCAGCGGACCCATCTCGGAGTCGCCGTTGCAGCCGGGGCCGACCTTGAGGGTGGCCACCCGCTCCTTGATCTTCTCCACCAGCTCGTCGCCGATCGGGTCGACCGCGACCAGCACCGAGACCGCCATGCAGCGCTCGCCGGCCGCACCGAAACCCGCGTTGACCGCGGCGTCGGCGCTCAGGTCCAGGTCGGCGTCGGGGAGCACCAGCATGTGGTTCTTCGCGCCGCCGAGCGCCTGCACCCGCTTGCCGTACCGGGTGCCGGTCTCGTAGACGTAGCGGGCGATCGGGGTCGAGCCGACGAAGCTGACCGACTTGATGTCGGGGTGCTCCAGCAGCCGGTCCACCGCGACCTTGTCGCCGTGCACCACGTTGAAGACACCGTCCGGCAGCCCGGCCTCGCGCCACAGCTCGGCCAGGAAGTTGGCCGCCGACGGGTCCTTCTCCGAGGGCTTGAGCACCACGGTGTTGCCGGCCGCGATGGCGATCGGGAAGAACCACATCGGCACCATGGCCGGGAAGTTGAACGGCGAGATGATGGCGACCGGGCCGAGCGCCTGGCGGATCGAGTAGACGTCGATGCCGGTGGAGGCCTGCTCGGTGAAGCTGCCCTTGAGCAGCTGCGGGATGCCGCAGGCGTACTCCACCACCTCCTGGCCGCGGGCCAGCTCGCCGAGCGCGTCGGAGTGCACCTTGCCGTGCTCGGAGACGATCAGTGCGGCCAGTTCGTCCTTGCGCGCGTTGAACAGCTCGCGGAAGGCGAAGAGCACCGTGCTCCGCTTGGCCACGGAGGCGTTGCGCCAGTCGCCGAAGGCGGCGGAGGCGGCGGCCACCGCCTGGTCGACCTCGGCGATGCCGGCGAAGTCCACCTGGCCGGAGACCCGGCCGGTGGCCGGGTCGTAGATGTCGCCGCGCCGGGGCGCGCTGCCCGCGGTCGGGACCGGCGCTCCGCCGATCCAGTGGACGACGTGCTTGTCCGCGCCGCTGGGGCGCTCAGAGGACGTGCTCACGGTGGTCTGCCTCCCAATATCACTGGCTCCTCCCCCAGTCTGGTCGCCCTGTCCGACCTGCTCAACGAGCACACTGACGGAGATAGCCCGTTTGGCCTTACACCTCGTCGGCATGGTGTGCTACGGCCCGCCAACGGGGCCTCACCGGGGTCCCCAAGGCCCGCCCGAACCGGCAGCCGCCTCGTGCAACGCGAGTTCCAGGGCGGCCGGGTCGGTCAGGCGCCCGGAGCCGTCCGGGGCCAGCAGCCAGCGCAGGCCCCGGCTGCGCCGAGCGGGGTGCGGAATCGCCACCCAGGCGCCCGCGCCGGCGCCGTGCACCCCCGTGCCGACCCAGCGCGCTGCCGTGCCGACCGGCACCAGGTAGCCGACGGTGTCGTCCCCCGGGTCGGTCAGCACGGGGCCGGGCAGCCGGCCGCTGCCGCGGGCCACGGGCGCGTCCGTCAGCACCCGCAGCGCGGGTAGCCCGAGCCGGGCCGGCACCCGCAGCAGGTCCCAGCGCCGCCCGGCGGGCAGCAGCACCACGCCGCCCGCGCTGCGCTCCCACTCCCGCCGGCAGGCGGCCGGGTCCGGTGCGGCGGCCGCCAACCAGGCCACCGCGTCGTTCCCTCGGCTGCTGTCCATGACCCGTCCTCCCGATCCGCTGACCCGTCATCAGGGGAGAGCGGTCCGGGCGGCAGCTCTTACACCGCTTCCTGCACCGGTTCTTGCCGGTTCCCGCGGCGGTCGGCTACCCGAGTCGGCCCGGGTCGCCGAAGATCGTGCGGTGCCACTCCTTGCGAGCCACCGCGGTGGTGTCGTACATGACGTGCTTGACCTGGGTGTACTCGTCCAGCGAGTACTGCGACATGTCCTTGCCGTAGCCCGAGGCCCGGTACCCGCCGTGCGGCATCTCGCTGACGATCGGGATGTGGTCGTTGACCCAGACGCAGCCGGCCGCCAGTTCCCGGGTGGCGCGCAGCGAGCGGTGCACGTCGCGGGTCCAGGCGGAGGCGGCCAGCCCGTACGGGGTGTCGTTGGCCAGCCGCAGGCCTTCGTCGTCGCTGTCGAAGGGCAGCACGACCAGGACCGGGCCGAAGATCTCGCCCTGCACCACCTCGCTGTGCTGGGGGGCACCGGTGATCAGGGTCGGCAGGTAGAAGGCGCCGCGGGTCAGGTCGGTGCCGTCGTGGCCGAGCTTGCCGCGGGAGCCGCCGGTGACCACGGTGGCGTAGTCGCGGGCCCGCTCCACGAAGCCGGCCACCCGGTCGCGGTGGGTGAAGGAGACCAGCGGGCCCAGGTCGGTCTGCGGGTTGCGCGGGTCGCCGACCCGGATCGCGGCGAACAGCTCGGCGACGCCCGCGACGAACTGCTCGTAGAGCGGGCGCTGGACGTAGGCGCGGGTGGCGGCGGTGCAGTCCTGGCCGCTGTTGATCAGCGAGCCGGCCACCGCACCGTGCACCGCGGCCTCCAGATCGGCGTCGTCGAAGACCACGAAGGGCGCCTTGCCGCCGAGCTCCAGGTGGGTGCGCTTGACGGTGGCGGTGGCGAGCTCGGCCACCCGCTTGCCGACCGCGGTCGAGCCGGTGAAGGAGACCATGGCCACCTCCGGGTGCCCGACCAGGTGCTCGCCGGCCTCGCGGCCGGCGCCGGTGACCACGTTGACCACGCCGTCGGGGATGCCCGCCAGGGTGCAGGCGCGGGCGAACATCAGCGAGGTGAGCGGGGTGAGCTCGGCGGGCTTGAGGACCACGGTGTTGCCCGCCGCGACGGCCGGCAGCACCTTCCAGGCCGCCATCTGCAGCGGGTAGTTCCACGGGGCGATCGAGCCGATCACGCCGATCGCCTCGCGCCGCACGTAGGAGGTGTGGTCACCGGAGTACTCGGCGGCGGCCTTGCCCTCCAGCTGGCGGGCGGCGCCGGCGAAGAAGGCGGTGTTGTCGATGGTGCCGGGGACGTCGAACTCGGTGGCCAGCCGGATCGGCTTGCCGGTCTGCGCGGTCTCGACCGCGGCGAACTCGGCGGCGTGCTCGCTGAGCACCGCGCTCAGCTTGAGCAGCGCGGCGGAGCGGCTCGCGGGCGAGGCCGCGGACCAGTCGGGCAGTGCGGCGGCGGCCGCCGCGACGGCCTCGTCGACATCGGCCCTGGCGGCCAACCGGACCCGTTGGACGGTGCTGCCGTCGGCCGGGTTCACCACGTCGAAGGGCTCGGCGCCGGTGCCGGGTACGGCTCGCCCGCCGAGGTACTGGGCACCCGCGGCGAAATCGGTCAGCTCCATGGGTCGGTTCTCCTCCATACGTTCCATTCCACCCGGTTCGCTCCCTGCCGACCCTGCCGGGCGCCACGGGGCCGGACAAGGGTCACTCCGACAGCCGAGCCGCCGAGCGCCTAGCAGGATGTAAACCCCACGCGGAGGCGGCCGGGACCGGTGGGGAGGCAAGATGCTGCTGTCACCCCCGCTCCGCCGTCAGGAGGCCCCTGCGTGCTGCCCACTGTCTCCCAGGTCCTGGAACTCGACGTGCTGCGCCGCGGCCTGCCGCAGGTGGTGGCCGGGGCGGACCGGCTGCACCGCCCGGTGCGCTGGGTGCACGTCAGCGAGCTGCCGGACGTGGCCGGGATGCTGCAGGGCGGCGAACTCGTGCTGAGCACCGGGATCGCGCTGCCGGAGGACCGCGAGGGGCTGGCCCGGTACATCCGGGAGCTGGTCGAGGTGGGCGCGGCGGGCCTGGTGGTGGAGTTCGGCCGGCGCTACTTCGACTCCCTGCCCAAGGCCCTGGTGCACGCGGCCGAGCAGCGCGGGCTGCCGCTGGTGGTGCTGCGCCGGGAGATCCGCTTCGTCGCCGTGACCGAGGCGGTGCACGCGCTGGTGGTGAACGCGCAGCTGGAGCAGCTGCGGGCCTCCGAGGCGGTGCACCAGGTCTTCAACGAGCTGGCGGTGGAGGGCGCCGAACCCTCCGAGGTGCTGCGCCAGATCGCCCGGATGGCGGGGCGGCCGGTGGTGCTGGAGAACCTCAGCCACCAGGTGCTGGCGCACGATCCGGCCGGGCAGACCGAGGACGAGCTGCTGGAGCACTGGGAGCGCCGTTCACGTGCGGTGCGCCCGACCGGGCGCACCGGGTTCGACCCGCGCAGCGGCTGGCTGGTGACGGCGGTCGGTGCGCGCGGCGAGGACTGGGGCCGGCTGGTCCTGGTGGACGATCCGACGCCGCTGCCGGAGCACGAGGCGCACCCGCGGGCGATGCTGCTGGAACGCGGGGCGGCCACGCTGGCACTGAACCGGCTGCTGGTGCGCGACCGGGAGAGCCTGGAGCGGCAGACCCACCGCACCCTGCTGTCCGGGATCATGACCCACGCGCTGACCGTCTCCGAGGTCGCGCTGCGGGCCCAGGCGCTGGGGGTGCCGCTGGACGGGCGGCGGCTGGTGGGCGTGGTGCTGCGCCGGCGCAGCGGTGCGCTGCCCGCCGCGCTGGAGGCGCAGGCCCGGCTGCGCGACTTCACCGAGCTGGCTGCGGGCGCCGCCCGGTCCTGCCGGCTGGCCGCCCTGGTGGGCGCACTGGACGACGAGGGGGTCGGCCTGCTGATCGCGCTGGGCTCGCAGCAGGAGGAGCACGCCGCACTGGAGGCGTTCGCCGCGACGCTGCGCCGGCTGATCGCGGACAGCGGCAAGGAGCGGGACGGCGCGCCGCCGGTGGTGGCGGTGGGCTCCTCGGTCGGCTCGGTGCGCGACGCCCGGCGCACCCTGCTGGAGGCGACCCAGGTCGCCGACGCGGCCCTGCACGACGCGCCGGGGGCCAGGGCCGCCTCCTACTACCGGCTGCCCGACGTGCGGCTGCGCGGTCTGCTCCACCTGCTGCGCGACGACGCCCGGCTGCAGACCTACGTGGAGCGCGAGCTGGGCCCGCTGCTGGCCTACGACGCGGAGCACGGGTCGCAGCTGGTCCAACTGCTGCGGGTCTACCTGGAGCAGGGACGGAACAAGTCGGCCGCGGCAGATGCGGCGCATCTGTCGCGGCCGAGCTTCTACGACCGGTTGCACAAGGTGGAGCGGATCCTGGCGGTGGACCTGGACCAGGTGGAGTCCTGCCTGTCGCTGCACGTGGCGCTGCTCGCGCTGGACGCGGTGCGCCGCTGAGGCAGGGTCGGCCGACGCCCCGTCAGGCGACGTGGGCGTCGACCACGGTGAGCGCCTCGTCCAGGGCGGCCAGGCCTTCGCGGGCCTCCTCGGCGCTGACCGTGCACGGCGGCACCACGTGGAACCGGTTCATGTTGGTGAGCGGCCACAGCCCGCGCTTCCTGCAGGCCGCCGCCAGCTCGGCCATCGGCGCGTTGGCCGCACCGCTCGCGTTGTACGGCACCAGCGGCTCCCGGGTGGCCCGGTCGCGGACCAGGTCCAGCGCCCAGAACACGCCGAGCCCGCGGACCTCGCCGATCACCGGGTGACGCTCCGCCAGCTCGCGCAGGCCCGGGCCGAGCACGGTCTCGCCGATCTCCTTGGCGTGCTCCACGATGCCCTCCTCGGCCATCGTGTTGATGGTCGCGACGGCGGAGGCGCAGGCCAGCGGGTGGCCCGAGTAGGTCAGGCCGCCGGGGAACGGGCGCTCGGCGAAGGTGGCGGCGATCTCGGCGCTGATCGCCACGCCGCCCAGCGGCACGTAGCCGGAGTTGACGCCCTTGGCGAAGGTGAGCAGGTCGGGGGTGACACCCCAGTGGTCGGCGGCGAACCAGGCGCCGGTGCGGCCGAAGCCGGCCATCACCTCGTCGAGGATGAAGACGATCCCGTACCGGTCGCAGATCTCCCGCACCCCGGCCAGGTAGCCGGGCGGCGGGACCAGGATGCCGGCGGTGCCGACCACGGTCTCCAGGATGATCGCGGCCACCGTCTGCGGGCCCTCGAAGGCGATCACCTGCTCCAGGTGGGACAGCGCGCGCTCGCACTCCTGCGCCTCGTTCTCGGCGTGGAAGGCGGAGCGGTAGGTGTGCGGGCCCCAGAAGTGGACCACGCCGGAGGTGCCGGTCTCGCTCGGCCAGCGGCGCGGGTCGCCGGTCAGCGCGATCGCGTTGGCGGTGGCGCCGTGGTACGAGCGGTAGGTGGAGAGCACCTTCTGCCGGCCGGTGTGCAGCCGGGCCATCCGGATCGCGTTCTCGGTGGCCTCGGCACCGCCGTTGGTGAAGAAGATCTTGTCCAGGTCGCCGGGGGTGCGCTCGGCGATCAGCCGGGCGGCCTCGCTGCGCGCCTCGACCGCGAAGCCGGGGGCCAGGGTGCAGAGCTTGCCGGCCTGCTCCTGGATCGCGGCGACCACCTTGGGGTGCTGGTGGCCGATGTTGGCGTTCACCAGCTGGGAGGAGAAGTCGAGGAACCGGTTCCCCTCGTAGTCCCAGAAGTACGAGCCCTCGGCGCCGGCCACCGCGAGGGGGGCGATCTGGGCCTGGGCGGACCACGAGTGGAAGACGTGCGCGCGGTCGGCGGCCTTGACGGCCTGCCCGGCGGCGGGATCGGCAGTGGGGATGCTCATGCCGCCAGCGTAGGTAACCGCGCGGGCCGGATGTACCGGCATCTTGTCAGGTGGTCCGGCGGCCGTGCTGACACTGTGCAAAGGGCCAAGGGGCAGTGCCCCTTGGCCCTTCACCGGTCAGACGATCCTTCAGATCGCGGTCATGACGTGCTTGACCCGGGTGTAGTCCTCGAAGCCGTAGCCCGACAGGTCCTTGCCGTAGCCGGACTTCTTGAAGCCGCCGTGGGGCATCTCGGCCACCAGCGGGATGTGGGTGTTGATCCAGACGCAGCCGAAATCCAGCCGGCGCGACATCCGCATCGCCCGGGCGTGGTCCTTGGTCCACACCGAGGAGGCCAGCGCGTAGTCGACGCCGTTGGCGTAGCCGACCGCCTGGTCCTCGTCGGTGAACTTCTGCACCGTGATGACCGGGCCGAAGACCTCGTTCTGGATGATCTCGTCGTCCTGCAGCAGGCCGGAGACCACGGTCGGGGCGTAGAAGTAGCCCACCTCGCCGACCTGGTGGCCACCGGTCTCGACCTTGGCGTGCCCGGGCAGCCGCTCGATGAAGCCGGCCACCTGCTTGAGCTGGTTGACGTTGTTCAGCGGGCCGTACAGCACGTCCTCCTCGTCCACCCCGCCGGTCTTGATCTCCGCGGCGGCCTTGGCCAGCGCGGTCACGAAGGCGTCGTGGATCGACTCGTGCACCAGCACCCGGGTGGCGGCGGTGCAGTCCTGGCCCGCGTTGAAGAAGCCGGCCACCGAGATGCCCTCGACCGCCTCGGCGATGTCGGCGTCCTCGAACACCACCACCGGGGCCTTGCCGCCCAGCTCCAGGTGGACCCGCTTGACGTCCTTGGCGGCCGACTCGGCCACCTGGATGCCGGCCCGCACCGAGCCGGTGATCGAGGCCATCGCCGGGGTGGCGTGCTCGACCATCAGCCTGCCGGTCTCCCGGTCGCCGCAGAGCACGTTGAAGACGCCGGCCGGCAGCTCCAGCTCGGCCAGCACGCCGCCGATGATCTCGGCCAGCAGCACGGTGGAGGCCGGGGTGGTGTCGGAGGGCTTGAGGACCACGGAGTTGCCGGCCGCGAGCGCCGGGGCGAACTTCCAGACGGCCATCATCATCGGGTAGTTCCACGGCGCGACCTGGGCACAGACGCCGACCGGCTCGCGGCGGACGATCGAGGTCATCCCGTCCATGTACTCGCCCGCGGCCTTGCCCTCCAGCATCCGGGCGGCACCGGCGAAGAACCGGATCTGGTCGACCATCGGCCCGATCTCCTCGGACTTGGTCAGCCCGCGGGGCTTGCCGGTGTCGCGGCACTCGGCGTCCACCAGGTCGTCGCCCCGCGCCTCGACCGCGTCGGCGATCTTCAGCAGCAGCTTCTGCCGGGTCGACGGGGTGGCGTCGCGCCAGGTCTCGAAGGCGGCGGCGGCCGCGGCCATCGCGGCGTCCACGTCGGCGGCGCCGGACAGCGGGGAGGTCGCGTACGCCTGGCCGGTGGTCGGGTCGACGATCTGCAGGGTGCGGCCGTCGGCCGCATCGACGAACTCGCCGTTGATGTAGTTGCGCAGCGTACGAAGCTCGCTCACGGGTTTCTCCTACGGTCTGGGCCTGCGACGTTGCAGATTCCGGCGCCAGGGTACCGCCGGGCCCGCGCCCTGCGGGGCGGTTCGGCCGGGACCCTTTCGGGCGTGTGGACGCCGACGCGTGTACACGGCAAGGCTACCCTGCCGGCTGCCGTAATCGACAGGTCGCTCCGTGCAAGGCAACGCAATCCGTTCCGGAAACATGAATGGCCGACGAAATCAGCAGGGTGACGGGTTGCGGAAGCAGAGTCGATCAGGCACAGTGGCGGCGTGGCCAACCGCGACCGGAACAGCAGCGTTCCCCTCGACTCCGTCTCCAAGGCGATCATCGAGCAGCTGCAGGAGGACGGCCGCCGGGCGTACGCGACCATCGGCAAGGCCGTCGGCCTCTCCGAGGCCGCGGTCCGGCAGCGGGTCCAGAAGCTGCTCGACCAGGGCGTGATGCAGATCGTCGCCGTCACGGATCCGCTGACGGTCGGGTTCACCCGGCAGGCGATGGTCGGCATCACCGCCGAGGGCGACATCGAGCCGATCGCCGACGCCCTGGCCGCCATGGACGAGGTCGACTACGTGGTCTGCACCGCGGGCTCGTTCGACCTGCTGGCCGAGCTGGTGTGCGAGGACGACGAGCACCTGCTCGAAATGATCAACAAACGCATCCGCGCGCTTCCCGGCGTGCGGAGGACCGAGAGCTTCGTTTACCTGAAGCTCCGGAAACAGACCTACACCTGGGGCACCCGATGACCGCCGACCCGGCACAGAAGGACCTTTCGAAGACCGCCTACGACCACCTGTGGATGCACTTCACCCGCATGTCGTCGTACGAGAACTCGCCCGTGCCCACCATCGTGCGCGGCGAGGGCACCTACATCTGGGACGACAAGGGCCGCAAGTACCTCGACGGCCTGGCCGGACTGTTCGTGGTGCAGGCCGGTCACGGCCGCGAGGAGCTGGCCGAGGCCGCTGCCAAGCAGGCCAAGGAGCTCGCCTTCTTCCCGGTCTGGAGCTACGCCCACCCCAAGGCCGTCGAGCTGGCCGAGCGGCTGGCCAACTACGCCCCCGGCGACCTCAACAAGGTCTTCTTCTCCACCGGTGGCGGCGAGGCCGTCGAGACCGCCTGGAAGCTCGCCAAGCAGTACTTCAAGCTGGTCGGCAAGCCGACCAAGTACAAGGTCATCTCGCGCGCCGTCGCCTACCACGGCACCCCCCAGGGCGCCCTGTCGATCACCGGCCTGCCGGGCCTGAAGGCCCCGTTCGAGCCGCTGGTCCCGGGCACCCACAAGGCGCCGAACACCAACATCTACCGCGCCCCGGCCTTCCTGGCCGGCCCGGACGGCACCGTCGACCCGGAGGCCTACGGCCGCTGGTGCGCCGACGAGATCGAGGTGGCCATCCTCAACGAGGGCGCCGAGACCGTGGCCGCCGTCTTCGTCGAGCCGGTGCAGAACGCCGGCGGCTGCTTCCCGCCGCCGCCCGGGTACTTCCAGCGGCTGCGCGAGATCTGCGACCGGCACGACGTGCTGCTCGTCTCGGACGAGGTCATCTGCGCCTTCGGCCGGCTCGGCACCATGTTCGGCGCCGACAAGTTCGGCTACCAGCCCGACATGATCACCTGCGCCAAGGGCATGACCTCGGGCTACTCCCCGATCGGCGCGACGATCATCTCCGACAAGATCGCCGAGCCGTTCTACAAGGGCGACAACACCTTCCTGCACGGCTACACCTTCGGTGGCCACCCGGTCTCCTCCGCGGTGGCGCTGGCCAACCTCGACATCTTCGAGCGCGAGGGCCTCAACCAGCACGTGCTCGACAACGAGGCCGCCTTCCTCGGCACCCTGAACAAGCTGCGCGACCTGCCGATCGTCGGCGACGTGCGCGGCAACGGGTTCTTCTACGGCATCGAGCTGGTCAAGGACAAGGTCACCAAGGAGTCGTTCAACGACGACGAGGTCGAGCGCGTGCTCTACGGCTTCCTCTCCAAGGCGCTCTTCGACAACGGCCTGTACTGCCGCGCCGACGACCGTGGCGACCCGGTCGTGCAGCTGGCCCCGCCGCTGATCTCCGACCAGTCGACCTTCGACGAGATCGAGCAGATCCTGCGGACCAGCCTCACCGACGCGTGGGCGAAGATCTGACGCTTCGCGCCCCGCGGGACCACCCGGGGCCGGTTCCGGCAGCCTCCTCCTCAAGGCTGCCGGAACCGGCCCCGGGTCATTTTTTCGGGCGCTCCGGCCCTATCATCTGCTGATGGTTCGTCCGGGTTTATGACAAGTGCTCCGGGTGTGCCGCAACCGCGCACGGGCGATCTCGTTCTAATCTGACCACTGCCATTCCTTTGCACCACGCAGAGCCGATCCCGACCGGCGGAGGAACACATGTCAGCGGCCCCGCCCGACAACGACGTGCTGTGGGCCCGAGGCATCGTCAAGTCCCACCACGGCACCCCCGCGCTGCGCGAAGTCTCGATCGGCGTGCGCGAGGGCGAGGTGCTCGCCGTCACGGGCGCCCGCGGCTCCGGCAAGTCCACCCTGCTCGGCTGCCTGTCCGCCCAGCTCCCGGTGGACGCGGGGGAAGTCTGGTTCAACAGCTCCCCGGTGCACACCCTGGGCCGGGCCGGGCGGGAGAAGCTGCGCCGCGAGCGGTTCGGCTTCGTGGGCTCCGAGCCGCAGCTGGTACCGGAACTGACGGCCCGGGAGAACGTCGCGCTGCCGCTGCTGCTGGCCGGTGTCGGCCACCGGGCCGCCTACGGCGCGGCCGACGACTGGCTGGAGCGCCTCGACGTGGCGGCCTGCGCCAAGCGCCGCCCGGAGGAGCTGATCCGCAGTCAGTGCCAGCGGATCGCGGTGGCCCGGGCACTCGCCCCGCTGCCCCGGGTGGTCTTCGCCGACGACCCGACCGCGCCGCTGCACCGCGAGGCCCGGGACCAGGTGCTGCGGATACTCACCAGCGCGGCCCGATCCCACCAGCTGACCCTGGTGCTGGCCACCCACGACCCCGAGCTGGCCCGCTACGCGGACCGCACCGTCGCCCTGGTGGACGGCCGCACCCCCGTGCCCGCCACCGCGGTCCGGCGCCCGGCGGCCGCACCCGTCGCCGCTTCACACTGAGGACGCAGGTGTTCTATCTCCGGCTGGTCAGGGGCTACCGGGTCGTCGACCTGGGCCGCTGGTTGCTCACCTCCGTGGCGGCGGCCGTGGTCGCCGCCTTCCTGCTGCGCGCGCTGGGCCGGGCGCTGAGCGACCCGCCCGGCGCCCACTCGGCGCCCGAGCGGCTGCTCTGGTGCCTGCCCCCGCTGCTGGCGGTGGCCTGGTTCGCCGCGGTGGCGGCCCGCGCGCTGCCCGCCCAGCGCGCCGAGCGGATCGCCGGGCTGCGGGCGGCCGGCGCGGGCCCGGTGCGGCTGCGGCTGCTGATCGCCGGCGAGATCGCGCTGGCCTGCGCGGCCGGCGCGGTGGTCAGCCTGCTGCTCTTCCTGGTGCTGCGCAACAACATCGCCGGGCCCGGCCTGGCACCCGAGCTGGGGATGGGCGATCCGCTGCCGCCCGCCGCACCGGTCGCACTGGTCGCGCTGCTCCCGCTGGTCGGTGGCGTGGCGGCGGTCTGCGCGGTGCCCGGGCGGGACGCGCTGCCGCAGACCCGGCCGGCCGTCACCGCCGCCCCGTTCGGCCTGCCGCGCATCCTGCTGGCCGGGCTGCTCACCTTCGGCGGCACCTTGACCGAGCTGTACGCGCTGCGCCCGGCGGCCGCCGAGGACCCGCGCCCGCTGCAACTGCCGGCCGACCTCGGGCACACCAACGCGCTGCTGCTCGGCGGCTGGGCGGCGGCCACCCTCGGCGCGGCGCTGCTCACCGGGCCGCTGCTGGCCGGGGTCGGCCGACTGCTCGCCCTGGGCCGCCCCGGTGCCCGCCGGCTGCTGGCCGGGCGGGGGCTGGCCGCGCTCGCGCCCCGGCTCGGCACCCCGCTGGCGGTGCTCGCGCTGACCCTGGCCGTGGTGCTCACCGCGGTGCGGCACTGGGTGGCGCCCGGTGCCTCGGGCACCGGGCCGCTGCCGGCCGCCGAGGCGCTGCTGGTCATCGGCTGCGCCTCGGCGGCCGTGGTCGCCCGGCTCACCGAGCTGCGGGCCGCCCGCCGCCCGGTCGGTGCGGCCCTGCTGCGTCTGGGCGCCGCACCCCGACTGCTGGCCGCCGCCACCCTGCTGCGCTGGGCGCTGGCCGGGCTGGTGCTGCTGGCCACCGGCGGGCTGACCGCCGTGCTCGGCGCCGCGCTGCTGACCTGAGGCCGACCGCTCGGCTCAGCCCGCCGCGGCGAGCTGGCCGCAGGCGCCGTCGATCTCCTGGCCGCGGGTGTCGCGGACCGTGGTCGGCACCCCGTGCGCCTCCAGCCGGCGGACGAACTCGCGCTCGTCCTCGGGCCGGGAGGCGGTCCACTTGGAGCCGGGCGTCGGGTTCAGCGGGATCAGGTTGACGTGCACCCGGTGGTTCTTGATCAGCCGGCCCAGCAGGTCGGCCCGCCAGGCCTGGTCGTTGATGTCCTTGATCAGCGCGTACTCGATGGAGATCCGCCGGCCCGACTTCTCGGCGTAGTTCCACGCGGCGTCCAGCACCTCGGCCACCTTCCAGCGGGTGTTCACCGGCACCAGCTCGTCACGCAGCTCGTCGTCCGGCGCGTGCAGCGACAGCGCCAGCCGGCAGCTGAGCCCCTCGTCGGCCAACCGGTGCATGGCCGGCACCAGGCCGACGGTGGAGACCGTGATGCCGCGCTGGGACAGGCCGAAACCGTCCGGCGCCGGGTCGGTGAGGCGGCGGATCGAGGCCAGCACCCGGTTGTAGTTGGCCAGCGGCTCGCCCATGCCCATGAAGACCACGTTGCTCAACCGGGCCTCACGGCCCGGGATCTCACCGCTCTTCAGGGCCCGCATCCCGGCCGCGATCTGCTCGACGATCTCGGCGGTGGACAGGTTGCGGGTCAGCCCCGCCTGCCCGGTGGCGCAGAACGGGCAGTTCATCCCGCACCCGGCCTGCGAGCTGATGCACATGGTGACCCGGTCCGGGTAGCGCATCAGCACGGACTCGACCAGGGTGCCGTCGAACAGCCGCCAGAGCGTCTTGCGGGTCGTGTCCTCGTCGCAGGAGACGTGCCGCACCACCGACATCAGCTCCGGCAGCAGCTCACCGGTCAGCTTCTCCCGGCTGGCCGCCGGGATGTCCGTCCAGGCCGACGGGTCGTCGGACAACCGACCGAAGTAGTGGTTGGACAGCTGCTTGGCGCGGAACGGCTGCTCGCCGAGCTCGGCGACGGCCGCCTTCCGTGCGGCGGGGTCGAGGTCGGCGAGGTGTCGCGGGGGCTTGGCGCCGCGCGGCGCGACAAAGGTGAGTTCTCCAGGTGCAGGCATGGTTCATCAAGTGTCGCAGATGCGGCGCGGGCCCCGGACGGCCCTTGCCGTCCGGGGCCCGTCGAGGCACGGGTGCTGCGGGTCAGCTGCCGACGAAGGCGGCCAGCAGCATCCAGACCACCGGCGCGGTGGGCAGCAGCGAGTCCAGGCGGTCCATGATGCCGCCGTGGCCGGGGAGCAGGGTGCCCATGTCCTTGATCCCCAGGTCCCGCTTGATCATCGACTCGGCGAGGTCGCCCAGGGTGGCGATCAGCGCGGCACAGCCGCCGAGCACCAGGCCCTGCCACCAGTGGCCGTCCTCGATGATCCACTGCATCAGCAGCGCGCCGGCCAGCATCGACAGGCCGATGCCGCCGGCCAGCCCCTCCCGGGTCTTGCCGGGGCTGATCGTCGGCGCCAGCTTGGTGCGCCCGAACTTGTACCCCACCGCGTACGCCCCGGTGTCACTGCAGATGGTGACCACCAGGAAGAGCACGATCCGCTGCGGACCGTCGTGCGCGGCCAGCATCAGCGCCACGAAGGTGGCCAGGAACGGCACGTAGAAGGCGGTGAAGACACCTGCCGTTATATCCCGCAGGTAGTTCTCCGGGGCTTCCTTCATCCGCCAGATCATCAGCGCCAGCGCGGTCAGCGCCAGCGCCGCCGCGGCGCCCTGCGGGCCGATCCAGTACCCGGTGGTGAGCATCGCCACGCCGCCCAGCAGCAGCGGCAGCTGGGCGACGTGGATCCCCTTGCGCTCGGCCAGCCGGCTGGTCAGCTCGTAGCTGCCGACGGACACCGCCGCCACCACCACGGCCAGGAACAGCACCTTGACCACGAACAACGAGGCGATGATCACCGCCCCGAGCCCGAGCCCCACCCCTATCGCGGCGGGCAGGTTGCGGCCGCCCCGCTGCTTGCGGGGCTGCTGCGGCTGGGGCTCGGCCACCGGACTCTCCTGCGGGGGTGCGGACTCGGTTGCGCCCCTGGTGCCTGGGGCGTTCGGGGCGTCGTTCATCAGACCTCGAGGAGCTCGGCTTCCTTGTGCTTCAGCAGCTCGTCGATGCTCGCCACGTACTTGGCGGTGACGTCGTCGAGCTCCTTCTCGGCCCGGCGCACCTCGTCCTCGCCGGCCTCCTTGTCCTTGACCAGCTTGTCCAGGGCGTCCTTGGCCTTGCGCCGGATCGCGCGCATCGAGACCTTGGCGTCCTCACCCTTGCTGCGCGCCAGCTTGATGTACTCCTTGCGGCGCTCCTCGGTCAGCTGCGGGAAGTTCACGCGGATCATGCTGCCGTCGTTGGAGGGGTTCACCCCCAGGTCCGAGTCGCGGATCGCCTGCTCGATGTTGCGCAGCGCGCTCTTGTCGAACGGGGTGATGACCGCCATCCGCGGCTCCGGCACGGAGAAGGAGGCGAGCTGGTTGATCGGGGTGGGGGCGCCGTAGTACTCGGCCACGATCTTGTTGAACATCGCCGGGTGGGCCCGGCCGGTCCGGATGGCGGCGAAGTCGTCCTTGGCGACCGCCACGGCCTTCTCCATCTTCTCCTCGGCCTCGAGGAGGATCTCTTCGATCACAGTCTGCTCCCTGTCCGGTTGCCCGTGGCGTTCAGCGCCCGTGGCGTACTGATAGGCCCCACCGTGCTCCGGCGGGGCGCGGTTGACGACTGCTCAGGCCCGGACGGAATCCTGGCTGATGAGTGTGCCGATCTTCTCATTCCTCACGGCGCGAGCGATATTGCCCTCCGCCAGCAGCTCGAAGACCAGGATCGGCAGGCCGTTGTCCTTGCACAGGGTGATCGCGGTCAGATCCGCGACCTTGAGGTCACGGGTGATGACCTCGGCGTACTCCAGCGCGTCGAACCGCACCGCATCCGGGTTGGTCCTGGGGTCGGAGTCGTAGACGCCGTCCACCCCGTTCTTGCCCATCAGCAGCACCTCGGCGTGGACCTCCAGGGCGCGCTGCACGGCGGTGGTGTCGGTGGAGAAGTAGGGCATGCCCATACCGGCACCGAAGATGACCACGCGGCCCTTCTCCAGGTGGCGGATGGCCCGCAGCGGCAGGTACGGCTCGGCGACCTGGCCCATGGTGATCGCGGTCTGGACCCGGGTCTCGATCCCTTCCTTCATCAGGAAGTCCTGCAGCGCCAGGCAGTTCATCACGGTGCCGAGCATGCCCATGTAGTCCGAGCGGGCCCGGTCCATGCCGCGCACCTGCAGCTCGGCGCCGCGGAAGAAGTTGCCGCCGCCGATGACCACCGCCACCTCGGTGCCCTGTCGGACCACCGTGGCGATCTCGCGAGCGATCTTGTGCACGACGTCGGGGTCGACGCCGAGGCCGCCTCCGCCGGCGAACGCCTCACCGGACAGCTTGAGCAGAACACGACGGCGAGTGCCGTCCTGCGCGGTCTCCTGCGTCTCCTGCATGGACTTCTCCTTCTGCACCTGCTGGTTCACGGGCCCGGGCGTACGGTGCCCCGGCCCGCGCGTACACGCGAGGAGGCCACTGCCGCGGGAACCGGTACGGTCTCCTGCACGGCAATGGCCTCCTCGTCGTTCTGGTGCCGACTCACTGGTTCACAGTTGCGGCGGCGGTTCCTACCTTAGGCCGGAACCGGGTGAACGTGGCTCAGGCGCCGACGCGGAAGCGGGCGAAGCGCTTGAGGGCGACGCCGTTCTCCTCGAGGACCTTGGCGACGGTCTTCTTGTTGTCCTTGGCGAAGGCCTGCTCCAGGACCGAGTTCTCCTTGACGAAGCCGGTGACGCGACCCTCGACGATCTTCGGCAGGGCAGCCTCGGGCTTGCCCTCCTCGCGAGCGGTGGCCTCGGCGACGCGGCGCTCGTTCTCGATGTCCTCGGCCGGGATGTCCTCGCGGGACAGGTACTTCGGCGCGAAGGCGGCGATGTGCTGCGCGACGTCCTTGGCGACCTCCGCGTTCTCCTGGTCCAGCTCGACCAGGACGCCGATGGCCGGCGGCAGGTCCGGGTCGGTCTTGTGCAGGTAGACCGCGACGAAGCCGTCACCGTCGTACTGCGCGAAGCGACGGAAGACGATCTTCTCGCCCAGGCTCGCGTTGGCCTCGTCCACGAACTGCTGGACGGTCTGGCCGGCGGCGATCTCGGAGGCCAGGGCGGTCTCCAGGTCGGCCGGGGAGGTGGCGGCCACGTGGGCGGCGATCGCGTTGGCGACCTCGACGAACTTGCCGCCCTTGGCGACGAAGTCGGTCTCGCAGTTCAGCTCGACCAGCACGCCGGACTTCTTGTCGTCGGCGATGATGGCGGCGACGGCACCGTTGGAGGCGTCGCGGCCCTCGCGCTTGGCGACGCCCTTCTGGCCCTTGATGCGCAGGAGCTCAACGGCCTTCTCGACGTCGCCCTCGGCCTCGTCGAGCGCCTTCTTGCAGTCCATCATGCCGGCGCCGGTGAGCTCACGGAGCTTCTTGACGTCCGCGGCGGTGAAGTTCGCCATGGTGTGAATCTCTTCTCGCGTCTCGCGTGTCTGCGGGGTGGGTGTGCCGGGGCTGGTGGTTCAGCCCCGGCACGTGGAGAGAGGGGCACTCGCCGGTACCCACCGGCGACTGCCCCTCACCCTCAGTACGTCAGGCCTGCTCGGCCTCGGCGGCCGGAGCCTCGGTGGCCTCGGCGGCGGGGGCCTCGGTGGCCTCGGCAGCCGGAGCCTCGGTGGCCTCGGCCTCGGCGGCGGGGGCCTCGGCGGCCTTGTTCTCACCGGTGGCCAGGAGGTCCTGCTCCCAGTCGGCCAGCGGCTGGCCGGCGCCCGGCTCGGCCTTGACATCGCCCTTGGCAACACCGGCGCGGGACTTGAGGCCCTCGGCGACGGCGTCGGCGATCACCCGGGTGAGCAGGGTGACGGAGCGGATCGCGTCGTCGTTGCCCGGGATCTTGTAGTCGACCTCGTCCGGGTCGCAGTTGGTGTCGAGGATGGCGACGACCGGGATGTTGAGCTTCCGGGCCTCGCCGACCGCGATGTGCTCCTTCTTGGTGTCCACGATCCACACGGCGCTCGGAACGCGCTGCATGTCGCGGATACCGCCGAGGGTCTTCTCCAGCTTGTCGTGCTCGCGCTGGAGGACCAGGAGCTCCTTCTTGGTGAGGCCGGAGCCGGCCACGTCCGTGAAGTCGATCTCGCCGAGCTCCTTGAGGCGCTGCAGACGCTTGTAGACGGTGGAGAAGTTGGTCAGCATGCCGCCGAGCCAGCGCTGGTTCACGTAGGGCATGCCCACGCGGGTGGCCTGCTCGGCGATGGCCTCCTGGGCCTGCTTCTTGGTGCCGACGAAAAGGACGCTGCCGCCGTGGGCAACGGTCTCCTTGACGAACTCGAACGCGCGGTCGATGTAGTTCAGCGACTGCAGCAGGTCGATGATGTAGATGCCGTTGCGCTCCGTGAAGATGAAGCGCTTCATCTTCGGGTTCCAACGACGGGTCTGGTGACCGAAGTGGACGCCGCTCTCCAGCAGCTCCCGCATCGTGACAACGGCCATGGCCGTGTACTCCTCGTGTTACGCCCGGTGCGTTGGTGCTGCCCCCGCCTGGGGACACTCGGCAACTACCGGGTCAGCTCGGTTTTCCGCGGCGGTCGGGCGACCGCCACGCCTGACGCCCCGACGTGCCGAGCCGTCCGGGCCTGGCGGCGGTGGAGCCGCGGCAGGCTCGGCTGGACCGAGCGGCACTCGCACCTGGCGGGGGCGGCGGTGGGCCGCGTCCTACCGGTGGCGGGGCGTGCGAAGTCGACCCGGCGGACCGGGTCGCGTGAGAAGTGTACGGGAAGGGCCGAGGGACCGGCGACTCTGCACGCTGCGGGGGCGGGCGGACGGGTGGCGGTGGTCCGGTGGTTGTCCACAGGGGCGGGGTTGTCCACAGGTTTCGAGGTGAGGGTGGTCACGGCGGCCAGCGGGGCGGAACCTCGCTGGCATGACGAGCACGAGGAACAAGAGGAACGCAGGGAACGCGCGCACGCCGGGGAAGGCGAGCACGCCGGGGAAGCTGGCGCTGGCGCTGGTGGTGCTGCTCTGGCTCGGGCCTCCGGCGGTGGCCAACGCGACGGCCGGCCCCACGGTCCGCTCAATGGCCGGCTCGACAGCTCGCTCGATGGCCGGCCCGACAGCCCGCTCGATGGCCGGCTCGGCGATCGGTTCCGGAGTCGGCGCCGCGCCCGGTGCGAGGTCGGCGGCCGGGCTCGGTCCGCCCGGGGCCGGGCTCAGCTCCGGGGGCGGGCTGAGTCCCGGGGGCGGTCGGGCCTGGCCCGTGGGCGGGCCCGCCGGAGTGCGGCAGCGGTTCGCGCCGCCGCCTGTGCGGTGGGCCGCCGCACACCGCGGGGTGGATCTGGCCGCCGAGGAGGGGGTGGCGGTGCGGGCCGCCGCACCCGGGGTGATCGGCTTCGCCGGGCAGGTGGCCGGGCGCCCGGTGGTGACGGTGCTTCACCCCGGCAGTGGTAGCCCGCCGCTTCGCACCACGTACCTCCCGGTGGCCGACGCGCCACCGGTCGGCACGGCGGTCGCGGCCGGCCAGCAGATCGGGCACCTGGCGCCCGGGGCCGGCCACTGCGCGACGGGCTGTCTGCACTGGGGGCTGTTGCGCGGCGAGCGGTACCTCGACCCGCTGGCCCTGCTGGGCTCGGGTCAGGCGCGGTTGCTGCCGCTGCACTCGGCGGCCGCGACCGCGGCAGCCGAGGTGACCGGGGTGGCGGACCCGGCCAGCCCGTGGAGTGCGAGGGCCACGGCGGCGTCGGCGATCAGCGCCCGCTCCTCGGACGAGCGGCCCTCGGACCGCTTCACCGCGGCCTCCACCACGCCCTGCAGCAGTGCCGCTACCAGTTGCGGGCGCTGGTGGCCCAGTTCGTCGAGCGCCTCGACCACCAGGCCGACCAGGCCCTCGTGCGCGGCGCGGATCCGGGCTCGGGCCGCCTCGTCCAGCTCCAGCGCGGAGAGCGCGACGATGGCGCGGTGCCGCGGGTCACCGGCCAGCTCCAACTGGCCTCGGACGTAAGCCTCCAGCCGACTGGGTGCGCCGTCCCGGGCGGCCATCCCGGCTTCGATCTCGGCAGCCCAGAGTGGGAAGTCGGCCTCGCAGAGCTGCTCGACCACGTGCGCGCGGGACCGGAAGTACTCGTACACCGAGGAGCGGGCCAGGCCGGTGCGGGCTGCCAGGGCGGGGAAGGTCAACGCCTCCATGCCGCCCTCGGTCAGCAGTACCCGGGCCGCGTCGAGGAGGGCGGCCCGCTGAAGTCGACGGTGCTCGGCCAGGGAGGCGGCTCTGATCTTCGGCACCCTCCCACTGTACGGAGCGGGTGGGCCAGTCAGGTTCACCTCCCGGCCAGCACCGCAGGCGGGCCGGAGCGGTCAGGGGTCAGCGCAAATCGGTCATCTTCGCCCGCAACTGCAGCACGGATTTGGTGTGGATCTGACTGACCCTGCTCTCGGTCACCCCGAGCACCTGGCCGATCTCGGCGAGCGTGAGGCCCTCGTAGTAGTAGAGGGTCACCACGGTCTTTTCGCGCTCGGGCAGCGTGTTGATGGCGCCGGCCAGCAACTTGCGCAGCTCGCGGTCCTCGGCCACCTCGACCGGGTTCGCGGCTCCGGTGTCCTCCAGGGTGTCCATCAGGCTGAGCCGTTCGCCGCCGTCGCCGACCGGGTGCAGCAGCTCGTCCAACGCCACCACATTGGCCAGCGAGAGTTGGCTGAAAATCGCGTGCAGTTCCTCCAGTGCGATGCCCATCTCCGCGGCCACCTCGGGCTCGTGCGGGGTCCGCCGCAGCCGGGCCTCGAGCGCGGCGTAGGTGCGCTCGACCGCCTTGGCCTTCTGCCGCACCGAACGGGGGATCCAGTCGAGCGCCCTCAGCTCGTCGATGATCGCGCCACGGATCCGGCTGATCGCGTACGTCTCGAACTTGATCGCCCGGTCCGGGTCGAACTTCTCGATCGCGTCGATCAGTCCGAAGACACCGGAGGAGACGAAGTCCGCCTGCTCGACGTTGGCAGGCAGGCCGACCCCGACCCGGCCGGCCACGTACTTCACCAGGGGCGAGTAGTGCAGGATCAGCTGCTCGCGCAGCCGCTGGTCCCCGGTGGTCTTGTAGGTGCGCCACAGGGACTCCAGCGCACTGCGCTGCACCGCCTCGGGAGACGGGGAGGCGGGCGGGGACGGCACGGCCGCCGACCCCGCCGCCGTTGGCGCGGTCGCCGTGGGACCGGCCACCGTGGGACCGACGGTCGCGGGACCGGCCGCCGCAAGACCTGCGGTCGCGGGACCCGCCGTCGCAGGGCCGGCCACCGTAGGACCGGCCACCGTGGGACTGGTGGCACCGGGCGCGGCGGCACTCGGCTCGGTGTCGCCAGGCTCAGTGTCGCCGGGCTCGGTGACTCGAGCCTCGGCAGTACGCGGTCCCGGGGTACGCGGGCCCGAGCTGCGAGGCGCGGGCGGAGGCGGCCCCGCCGGGGGGCTCGGGAGTCGGGACGCGGGCGGTCGACCCACCACACCCGGCGCGGGCGTCTCGGCGGCAGCCGTCTCGGCAGCGGGCGTCCCAACGCCGGGCGCAGTGCCCGGATCCGAACCGTTTCGTGGCGCGGGAGTGACCGCCGTACCGGCAGCCGTCCGGGTCGGTGGCGGCACCGAGCCCAGGCCACCGGGCTTGCCGGACTTCACGGCCTTGACCTTCTTCCCCGGGGCTTTCGGCTTCCCGGCGCGCCCGCCCTTGAGGGCCGGGCCGGGCAGTGTGGCCGGGGCCCGGGCGGTGATCAGGGTGAGCGGCCCGCCGAGCGGCGCGACCGGAGCTGGTACCGGGACCGGAACCGTCCGGGGCGGCACACCGCCCAGCACCGAGACCGCGTCAGCCCTTGAACCAGCCATGCTCGTGCCTCCCGTGACCAATCCGTCCGCACCCAGAGGCGCACCCGCTCCCACACCGTCCACACCGCCCCCCGGCCCGACTCGCTCCAGCCCCCGCACCTCCGCACCGCCGACCAGACCCGCCCCGACCACGCCCGTACCGCCGAGGCCGAGGCCGACTCCGGCGCCGACCACCCCGCCGACGGGGCCCGCAGCACCGGCCTCGCCCACCACCGCCGCGCCACTGCCGCCGACGCGGCCGGTAGCTGCGGGACCGCCAGCTGCGCGGTCACCGACCGAGCCATCACCGACCGAGCCTTCTCCCGCCGAACCACCGCCGGCCAGGCCGGCGCCACCGGGCGGACTCCCATTGAGACCCGCAGTAGCTCCTTGACTCACCCTCAGCTGCCCGCCAGGACCGCCGGCCGGTTTCGCCCTGACCGCTCCCCCCGCCGCCCCCCCTGTCTGCTGTCCCCCTACCTGTCCCCCCACTGTTCCCCCCGCCGTCGCGGACCTGCCCTGGGCCTCCAGGCCAGGCTGCTCGCCCGTGGCCGCGCGAAGTTGACTACCGACTCCTCCCGGGAGCCGGCGGGCACTGGTCGCCCCGTGTCCGGGAATGTGTGTGGGCATACGTGGGTCTGCGCCGTTCTGCCGAGTCATGTGCTGATAGGGAAGCCATAGCGAGCGTAGCGTGACCGAGTCGATGCACTGTGCTACCACCACCTGGCCGTCGCCCGTTCTGGTGGCGTTCACTCCGACGCGCGAACGCGCGCACCGTGTTCGACGCGGTCGGCGCGCTCCCCGCCCGCAGGCGCAGGGCCGCCTGGGCAGCTCGGGCGGCACCTGCGAACGCACCAACGATCACCAACGACTGCCGGGCCCTGACGGTGCGTCGCCTGTCGCCGCGTCACTCTCCAGTGCGACTCGGCACGATTCGCCAGTGCGAACCGGTCCGTTCCACGAACCCGAGCGAGCAGAGCTCGTAGAGCTGCTTGAGCACCACGTCCATCGACAGGGCGGTCCGCACGGCCAGGGCAGCGACCGGCACCCCGGCCACCCCGGCCGGGATCGCCTCCAACACCCGGGCCGCCGCCGGCGCCAACAGGTCACGCGGCCGGGGCACCGAGCGGCGCGGCGGCGGCAGGTCCGCTCCGACCGCACCGATCAGCTCGATCACCTCCGCCGCGCTGGTGACCAAGGTGGCCCCACCGCCGCGGAGCAGTTCGTGCACACCGACCGAGAGCTCCGAGGTGATCGGGCCGCACACCCCCATGGTGTGCCGGTTCAACTCGATTGCCCGTCGCGCCGTGCTCAGCGCCCCGCTGCGGTGCGCCGCCTCGACCACCACCGTCCCCCGGGTGAGCGCCGCCAGCACCCGGTTGCGCAACACGAACCGGAACCGGTTCGGGTGCTCCCCCGGCGGGTGCTCACTGACCAGCTGCCCCTGCTCCCGGATCCGCCGGATCAGGCCGCTGTGGCCCCGCGGGTACTCCACGTCCACCCCGGAGGCGAGCACCGCGACCGTCATCCCGCCGACGGCGAGGGCGCCGCGGTGCGCGGCCGCGTCTACCCCGTAGGCGGCCCCGGAGCAGACCACCCAGCCCCGCTCGGCGAGCGCGGCCCCCAGCTCGGTGGCCACGTGCGCCCCGTACTCCGTGCACGCCCGGGAGCCCACCACCGCCACCGAGCGCAGCGCGAGCAGCCGCAGGGACCCCGTCCCCACCACCCAGAGCCCGATCGGCGCCGCCTCCCCGAGGTCCGCCAGCTGGCTGGGCCACTCCGGATCGTCCGGAATCAGGAAGCGCCCGCCGAGCGAAGTCACCCGCGCCAGGTCCGCAGCCGGGTCCAGCCCGGCCAGCCGCTCGCGCAGCGCCGCCCGGCGCACCTGATCGATCCTCAGCTCCGGATGGCGCGCCCCGCGCCGCAGCAGCTCCAGCAGCGCGAAGGCGGATCTGGTGGCCAGCCAGCGGCCGATCACGGCTGTGCCCGGCTCGACCAACCTGGTCAGGGCGGCCCGGGCCAGCCGCTCCTGATCGGGCGTCGGTACCGGCAACCCGGCCGACCCGGCACCGGGCAGGGCCTCCTGATCCCCGGTCACAGCGGACCGTCCAGCGAGCGCACGTCCGACGGGAAGCCGCGCCGCAGCCCCAGCGCGGTGCGCAGCTCGCCCGCCCCCGGCACGTCCCGGCCGCCGAGGTCGGCCACCGTCCAGGCGACCCGCAGCACCCGGTCCAACCCGCGCGCGGTGAGCAGCCCACGCTCCATCTCCCGCTCCGCCTCCGCCAGCGCGGCGGGCTCCGGCCGCCAACGCGAGCGCAGCTCCCGCCCGGGCACCTGGGCGTTGGTCCGCCACGGCGTCCCGGCGAACCGCGCGGCGGCCCGGTCCCGGGCCAGCCGCACCCGCTCGGCCACCACCTCCGTCCGCTCGGCGTGCCGGTCCCGCTCCAGCAGCTCCGCCCTGGTCACCGGCTCCACCTGGACCCGCAGGTCCACCCGGTCCAGCAACGGCCCGGACAGCCGCCCCTGGTACCGGCTCACCATCACCGGGGTGCAGTCGCACCCCTCACCGCGCCGCGAGTACCGCCCGCACGGACAGGGGTTGGCCGCCAGGCAGAGCAGGAAGTTGGCGGGCAGCCGCAGCGACCCCGCCGAGCGGGCTACCACGACCTCGCCCGACTCCAACGGCTGGCGCAACGCGTCCAGCACCCGGACCGGGAATTCCGGCGCCTCGTCCAGGAAGAGCACGCCGCGGTGGGCCAGCGAGACCGCGCCGGGGCGCGGCAGGCCGCTGCCGCCGCCGATGATGGCGGGCATCGTGGTCGAGTGGTGCGGGGCGCAGTAGGGCGGCAGGTTGACCAACGGGCGGCCCGGCGGCAGCAGGCCCGCCACCGAGTGCACCGCCGTCACCTCCAGCGCCTCGGTCCTGGTCAGCGGCGGCAGCAGCCCGGGCAGCCGCTCGGCGAGCATCGTCTTGCCGGCTCCGGGCGGCCCCTTGAGGTACAGGTGGTGGCCGCCGGCCGCCGCGATCTCCAGCGCCACCCGGGCCTCGTGCTGGCCGGCCACGTCCGCCAGGTCGGGACCGAACTCCGGGTCGGCCCCGGGCCGGCGCACCGCGGTGCCCGGCAGCAGCAGGCCCGCCATCAGCGGATCGGGCGTACCGGACATCGGGTCGGGCGGCTCCTCGGGCACCGGCGCGTCGGTGAGCACCGCGATCAGCTGGCGCAGGCTGCGCACGCCGAGGACCGAGACGCCCGGTACCAGGGCCGCCTCGGCCGCCGTCTGCTCGGCCACCACCACCCGGCGGAACCCGCTCTCGGCCGCCGCCAGCACCGAGGGCAGCACCCCGCGGACCGGGCGGACCCGGCCGTCCAGCCCCAGCTCCCCGATGATCAGCAGGTCGGCGATGGCAGGCGGCGGCAGCCGCTCGGCCGCCGCGAGCACCGCGCAGGCCACCGCGAGATCGAAACCGCTGCCGCTCTTGGGCACCGAGGCGGGGCTGAGCCCGACGGTGAGCTTGCGCTGCGGCCAGGCCTCGCCGCTGTTGGAGACCGCGGCCCGCACCCGGTCCCGGGCCTCGCTGAGCGCCTTGTCCGGCAAGCCCACCAGGGTGAAGGCCGCCACCCCCGGCTCGAGGTCGGCCTGCACCTCGACCACCACACCGTCCACCCCGAGCAGGGCCACCGAGCACGTCCGGGCGAAGGCCACTCAGACCACCCCCCGCAGGTGCTCCACCTGGGCGGCACCGGTCGGCGGGCGGACCACCGAGACCAGGTCGATCCGCACCCCGCCGGGCGGCAGCACCGCGGCGCGCTCGCCCGCGGCCCCACCCGGCAGCCCGGCAAGCCGGGCGAAGTGCGCCGGCCAGCGCTCGGCCAGCCAGCGCTCCGCCAGGACACGCAACCGCTCGGCCTTGACCGGCCCCAGCGCCTCGGCGGGCTGCTGGAAGGACCCCTCGGACCTGGTCTTGACCTCGCAGACGGCCACCGTGTCCCCGTCCAGGGCGACGATGTCCAGCTCTCCCTGGGTACAGCGCCAGTTGCGCTCCAGGACCCGCAGCCCGTCCTGCCCGAGTCGGCGGACGGCCACCTCCTCGCCGTACCGGCCGAGGGCCTGCTGTGCGTTCTGCACCGCGATCACCTCCGGTCACGGAGGTTGCCGCGCCGGGGCCCGACGCACCATCAGCAGCCCGGAACCTGTGGACAACCCGGGGCCTGTGGACAGCACAGGAAGTCAGAACGCGGGAAACCGGAACGCCGAAAGCCAGGCCGCCAGAAGTCAGAACGCGGGAAACCGGAACGCCGGCGGCCAGAACGCCGGACACCCGAACGCCGGAGGTCGAACCGCCGGAAGGGCGCACCGCCAGCAGGCGAATCGCGAGCAGCGAACCCCGGAGGACGCACGCACCCCAGGGCCCGACGCCGCGTCAGCTCCCGAACCCCGCCTCGTCCGACGGCAGCTCCAGGTCGCTCTTCGCGAGCTCCTCGATGTTCACGTCCTTGAAGGTCAGCACCCGCACCTTGCGGACGAACCGGGCCGGCCGGTACATGTCCCAGACCCACGCGTCGGCCATCGAGACCTCGAAGAACACCTCGCCCTGCACCGAGTGCACCTGCAGCTCGTAGTCATTGGTGAGGTAGAACCGGCGCTCGGTCTCGATCACGTACTTGAACAGCCCGACGACGTCCTTGTACTCCCGGTAGAGCTTGAGCTCCATCTCGGTCTCGTACTTTTCGAGATCTTCCGCACTCATCCAGGCGTCCCCTCAGCTCCGTCAGGTCCATCCCCATTGTGGACCACGGCACCTCCTCGCAGAGCGTTATCGCGCGCTTGCCCGGGGCGGCACCCGCTCGGCGGCCAACCGGGCCAGCAGCCGGGCCAGCCCCTCGGGGTAGACCGGCTCCTCGGCGCCGGCCGCCCCGGCCAGCTCGGCCAGGGTCCACCAGCGCGCTTCCAGCAGGTGCTCGCGCTCCTCGGGAGCGCTGCCGGAGCTGTCCATGTCGGCCGTAGCGGGCGCCTGCCCGGTGCGGGCCAGGAAGAACACCTGCCACTGCTCGTACGGGTGCCCGTCGAACGTGAAGACCGCCACCTCCTCGGCCACCTGCGGGCCCAGCTCGATCCCGGTCAGCCCGGTCTCCTCGGCCAGTTCGCGCAGCGCGGCCGCCCGCGGCTCCTCCCCCGGTTCCAGCCCGCCGCCGGGCGCGAACCACCAGGTCCGGGACGGGTCGGCCGGGTCCGACCCGCGCAACAGCAGCACCCGGTCGGCCGCGTCCAGCAGCAGCACCCGGGCTGCCCTGCGCCGCCGCACCTCGGGTCCGGTCACCGCCACCTCCACTGGTCCCGCACCGCTCGGCCCCCGGTGGCCCGGCCACTCAGCCCCGGAGGCCCCGGAGGCCCCGGAGGACGCTCAGCCCCGCCGGTGTCCCCGGAGGGTCAGCGCCGCCGCCGCGCCCACCGCACCACCGCCGCTGCCGGCGTGGTGAGCGAGACCAGCACGATCACCGCGGTCCCCGCCAGCATCGCCCAGATCAGCGGCATCAGCGGCCCGGGCTGCCCCGCGGCCGGCCCGGGCAGGGCGTCGAAGGCCGTCGTGCGCGACGCCGTCCGCCAGTGCCCGAACGGCCAGACGGTCGCCGCCACCCGCCCCGACACCCCGTCGACCGGGATGCTGCCGGCCAACTGGTCCAGGTGCACCCGGGAGTCCAGCGAGCCGAGCCGGTTGTCGCCCAGCACGAACAGCCGGCCCGCCGGCACCTGGGCGTTGAAGGTCTGGTGCAGTTGCTGCTGCGCGACGCCCGCAAGGCTGCCCCCGGCGTCCCCGGCGCTCCCGGACGGCTGGGCCGTGAGCAGCCCGTCGGCCAGGTACGGCTCGGTCACCGGCACCCCGTTGACGGTGATCCGGCCCTGCGGATCGCAGCAGACCACGGTGTCGCCGCCGACCCCGATCACCCGCTTGACCAGGGTCTCGTCTCCCCACTGCGGGTCCTTGAAGACCACGATGTCCCCGCGCCCTACCGCCGCCTTGCCCAGTGGGTGGACCAGCACGGTGTCTCCGGCGGCGATCGTCGGCGACATCGAGGCGGTCGGCACGAAGCTGGGCCGGTACTCGACGGCGGTCAGCACGAAGCCGCCGACCAGCAGGACCAGGCCCACCGTCAGCGCGATCCCCTGCAGTACTCCCCAGAGCCGGCGGCTGCGCGGCGCGGGGGCGGGCGCGGCCGGGGCAGCGGCGGGGCCGGGTGCTTCGTCGGCGAGGCTGCTCATCGGGGACCGTCCAGGGAGGCGAGGGGCCGGACACGGCAGCGGGCCGTGGCACGTCCGAGCAGATTACTCGTCGGTACCACGGCCCGCGCAAGGCCCTACACCGGATCGGGACCCAGCCCGTCCGGCACCGAACCGGTCAGCTCGGCACCCGCCCGGTCCGCCTCGTCCCGGTCAGCTCGGCACCAGCCCCGTCGGCATCGCCCCGGTCAGGACGACGCCGCCCTCAGACCTGCTCGCGCCGGCGGCGCAGCCACCAGGCAGCCGGCAGCGCCCCGGCCACGGCCAGCGCCGGAGGCGCCACCGCGCCCGCGGCCGACAGGCCCTTCTGGCCGAACGTCGACGGCACCGGAAGCGTCGACCAGTGGTTCAGCGGCCAGGCCACCACGAAGGCGCGCCCCACCACGTTGTCCACCGGCACGCTGCCGCCACCGGGCTGGTCCATGTGGTAGCGCGAGTCCAGCGAGTCGTCGCGGTGGTCGCCCATCACCCAGAGCCGGCCCGAGGGGACCTTGACCGGCCCGAACGGCTTGTTGCCGCAGGCGCCGAGCTCCGGGTTGGAGTCGAACACGTACGGCTCGTTGAGCGCGACGCCGTTGACCTTCAACGGCCCGTTGCCCTGGCACTCGATGGTGTCGCCACCGACTGCCACCACCCGCTTGATCAGGTCCTTCTCGTTGGCCGAGGGCATCAGGCCGATGAAGCTCAGCACGTCCTGGATGCCGCGGACCACCGGGTTGGAGCTCTCCTGAGAGGGCACCTCACCGAGCCAGCCGCCCGGGTCGTGGAAGACCACCACCTCGCCGCGGTCCGGCTTGGCGCCGAACCAGGGCGTCAGCTTGTCCACCAGCACCCGGTCGCCGACCTGCAGGGTGTTCTGCATCGACTCCGAGGGGATGGAGAAGGCCTGCACGAAGAAGGTCTTGATGACCAGGGCCAGCACCAGGGCGATGCCGATCAGGATCGGCAGCTCCTTCCAGAACGAGCGCTGCTTGCGCTCGACCGGGCGCCGACTGCCCTCGTCATCCGCCAGCGGCTCGGGGCCCGCCGCAGGCGGCTCGGCTCCGTCCGCCAGGTGGTCCCGACCGTGTCCGTCCTCGCCCGGATCCCCGGGGCCGGCGGACTCGGTGGACTGTGCCGTGCGACCGCCCGAGCCCTCGGGCTCGTCGGCTCCGCGGGCACCGATCACCAGATCCCCCACGTCAACTCCTCCCTGCTGTGCGAACGACTGCCGTCCGCGCTCATCAGTCCCGCACAGCGGGCAACGCGCCTGGTACTTCTGCACTTCTCTATCACCCCGGGCGTCCCACCCGGGTCTTCCCACACGCCGGGCGGTCAACCGGAACCAACGCCCGATCACCCCCGCGCCTGCGTCGACGTACCGCCGGCCAAGCCCCCAACATCCCCATAACGAGTGAAGCTTGGGAGAGGTCCGGCCTAGGCCCAACGGATTGACCGGGCGCCGCGGCGGCGACGGCCGGATAGTCGGGTCGGCTGATGGACTGCCAGCGACCCAGCGGCCAGGCGATCATGAAGGCCCGGCCGATCAAGTTCTCCACCGGCACCGTACCCCCGCCGGGCTGGTCCATGTGGTACCGCGAGTCCGCCGACAGGTCACGGTGGTCGCCCATCACCCACAACCGCCCCTGGGGCACCGTGACCCGGAACGGGTTGCGCGAGGGCGGGTTGCCCGGCGCCAGGTAGGGCTCCGCGATCGGGGTGCCGTTGACCGTGATCCGGCCCTGCGGATCGCAGCAGACCACGGTGTCGCCGCCGACCCCGATCACCCGCTTGATCAGGTCCTGCTCGTTGTCCGAGGGCAGCAGGCCGACGTAACCGAAGGCCTCCTTGACCCCGCGGGCCAGCGGCCCGTCGGTGCTGGTGCGGTGCTCGTTCTCCAGCCAGCCCCCCGGGTCCTTGAAGACCACCACGTCGCCGCGGTGCGGGGTACTGCCGAACCACGGCGTCAGCTTGTCCACCAGCACCCGGTCGCCGATTTGGATGGTCTGCTCCATCGACCCGGACGGGATCACGAAGACCTGCACGAAGAAGGTCTTCAGGGCCAGCGCGATCAGCAGCGCGACCACCGCGATGATCGGCAGTTCGCGCAGCAGCGAGCGCCGGCCGCGCCGGGCCGCGCGCTTGGCGGTGCGCCGGCGCTCGGCCCGGCCGCGGGCCGGTACCGGCTCGTCCAGTTGCACCGGCTCGGCGGCCTGGCCCCTACCCCTGGTCCCCACGGCCACCGGTCCCCCCTGCCGACGCGCCTGCCGGAGCGAGGGCGGCGAAGCCGGCCGGCCGGTCCAGCGAGCGCCAGTGCCCCAGCGGGAAGACCACCCACGCGGCCCGGCCGATCACCTTGCGCACCGGCACGAAGCCGCCGCCCGGGTCGCCCAGGTGGTCGCGCGAGTCGCGGGAGGCGCTGCGGTGGTCACCGAGCAGGAAGAGCTCGCCGGGCGGCACCTGGATGTCGAAGCCCACGCTTGACGGTGCGTCACCCGGGAACAGGTAGTCGGACTCGGCCAGCCGCACGCCGTTGACGGTCAGCGCATCCGCACCGGCCCGGTAGGTCACCCGGTCCCCGCCGACCCCGATCACCCGCTTCACGAAGACCGTGCCGCCCCCGTCGCCCAGGCCCAGCGCACCGGCCAGCTTGTCCAGCTCGGCGCCGATCCCCCCGGGGTTGTCGCCGCCGGGCACGAAGGAGTCGGTGCCGTCGAAGACCACCACGTCACCGCGGTGCACGGAGCCGCCGAACTGGTAGGCCAGCTTGTTGACGATCAGCCGGTCGCCGGGCCGCAGGGTGTTCTCCATCGAGGCCGAGGGCACCGCGAAGGGCTGCGCCACGAAGGCGTTCAGCAGCAGGAGCACCAGCACGCACAGGGCGCCCAGCTTGGCCAGGTCGCGCAGCCGCCAGCCACCGGTCGGCGACGCGTCGTCCTCGGACACCGCTTTGGGCACCGTTTCGGACGCCGCGGCTTCGTCGGAGGCGGACGCTTCACCGGACGACGCCGGCCCTTCGCCGGGCGTTGAAGCCTCGCCGGGCGCTGACGCCTCGCCGGGCGCTGACGCCTCGTCGGGCGCCGCGGTCAGGAGCGCCCCGGAAACGGCCGCGGACCGCGACGGCTCGTCCGTACCCGAAGGTGCGGCGGTGCCGTCGCGGTCCGCGATCGGTTCTTGCGTGCTCATCGGGCTGAGCTTAGCGGCCCCGGATGAGCGTGCTGTACTCCCGGGGCGACCCGGGGACAGCGGATCAGCGGTCGCGCTTCTCCTTGATCTTCGCGGCCTTGCCGCGCAGGTCACGCAGGTAGTACAGCTTGGCGCGACGGACGTCACCGCGGGTGACGACCTCGATCTTCTCGACGACCGGGGTGTGCACCGGGAAGGTGCGCTCCACGCCGACGTTGAAGCTCACCTTGCGGACGGTGAAGGTCTCACCGATGCCCGCACCGTGGCGGCGGATCACGACGCCCTGGAAGACCTGGACACGGGAGCGGCTGCCCTCGATGACCCGAACGTGGACCTTCAGGGTGTCACCGGCGCGGAAGGCCGGGATGTCGGTGCGCAGCGAGGACGCGTCGACAGCAGCGAGCTTGTTGCTCATGTTGCTCTCCATCGCGGGCGCCACGGGCCGCCCACGGAAATTCGTCACGATGGGTTGGTGCTGCGGGTCACCTCGGCCCTGGGCGGCTCCCCCGTGGCGGGGACACCGGACCACCGGCTCCCACGGTGGGGAGCCCGGCGACAGACAACAGCCGCCTATTCTTCCACAGCACCGGCTGTCGGACGAAATCGGCCGGCCGCCTCGTCCCAGCTCAGCCCGAGCGCGGCCAGCGCCGCCCGCTCCTTCTTGTCGAAGCCGCCCAGCTGCCAGCGCCCGACCAGGTCGGGCCGGTTGGCCAGGGTGCGGGCGAAGGCCTGCTCGCGGCGCCAGCGGGCGATCAGCCCGTGGTTGCCGCTGAGCAGCACCTCGGGCACCTCGCGGCCGCGCCACTGGGCGGGCTTGGTGTACACCGGGCCCTCCAGCAGGTCGGCCATCGCCCCCGGTGCGAAGGAGTCGTCCCGGTGCGACTCGGCGTTGCCCAGCACCCCGGGCAGCAGCCGGGCGATCGCCTCCACCATCACCAGCACCGCGACCTCGCCGCCGGCCAGCACGTAGTCGCCGATCGAGGTCTCGACCACCGGCATCCGGGTGGCCGCCTCCTCGATCACCCGCCGGTCGATCCCCTCGTACCGGGCCGGCGCGAAGGCCAGCCACGGGCGGGCGGCCAGCTCCTGGGCCAGCTCCTGGGTGAACGGCACGCCGCTCGGGGTGGGCACCACCAGGGTGGGCACCTGGTCGGCGGGCCCGGCCGCGAGCACCGCGTCCAGCGCCTCGCCCCAGGGCTCCGGCTTCATCACCATGCCGGGGCCGCCACCGTAGGGGGTGTCGTCCACCGTGCGGTGCACGTCGTGGGTCCAGGAGCGCAGGTCGTGCAGGTGCACGTCGAGCCGGCCGCGGGCCCGGGCCTTGCCGACCAGCGAGACGTTCAGCGGCTCCAGGTACTCCGGGAAGATGGTGACGACGTCGATCCGCGTGCTCTCGGTCACCGGGGCTGCTCCGGACCGCCGTCGACCACCGCGTCGACCCCGTCCACCAGTCCGGGCGGCGGGGTGATCACGCAGCGCTGCTCGGCCAGGTCGATGGTCGGCACGATCTGCTCGACGAACGGGATCAGCACCTCGGTGCCGTCCGGCCTGGTCACGGTCAGCAGGTCCTGGTACGGCAGGTGGACCACCTCGGTCAGCTCGCCGACCGGAGTGCCGTCGGCCAGCACCACGTCCAGGCCGATCAGCTGGTGGTCGTAGTACTCGTCCTCTTCCTCGGGACGCTCGTCCGGGTCCACCTCGGCGATCAGCATGGTGTTGCGCAGCGCCTCGGCGGCGGTGCGGTCCTTGACCCCGGCGAACCGGATCAGCAGCCGGCCGCTGTGCACCTTGCCGGACTCCACGGTCAGCGGGCCGATCGCGGCCGGGTCGGTGGCCAGCACCGCACCGGGGCCGAGCCGCAGTTCCGGCTCGTCGGTGCGGACCTCCACGAAGACGTCCCCCCTGATGCCGTGGGCACGGCCGATCCGGCCGACGACGAGCTGCACGGTGCACTCCTGAGCACTAGTACGCGAAACGGGACCGGCCGGGACGCATCGAGGCGTCCCGGCCGGTCCACGAGCAGACGACGGTGATCGTTCGTCAGCGGATGTCGTCCACGTCGACCAGGTCGACGCGGACGTTGCGACCGCCGAGCGCTCCCACCACGGTGCGCAGCGCACGCGCGGTGCGGCCGCCACGGCCGATCACCTTGCCGAGGTCATCGGGGTGCACGCGCACCTCGATGGTGTTCCCGCGACGCAGGTTGCGCTGGCGCACCTGCACGTCGTCGGGGTGCTCGACGATGCCCTTCACCAGGTGATCGAGGGCGTCCTCGATCACGGTCAGGCCTCGGTGGAAGCGGCGTCGGCCTCAGCCTCGGCCTTGTCCGACTTCTTGGCCTTCGGGGTGATGGCGACACCGGTGGTGGCGTCCTCGAAGCCGGCGACGGCCTTGGCGAACAGGTGCGAGAAGTCCTCGACCTTGGGCTCGGCAACCAGCAGCGGCGCCGGGGCCGGCAGGCCCTTGAACTTCTGCCAGTCGCCGGTCAGCTTCAGGATCGCGAGCACCGGCTCGGTCGGCTGGGCGCCGACGGACAGCCAGTACTGGGCGCGCTCGCCGTCGACCTGGATCTTCGAGGGGTTGTAGGTCGGCTGGTAGATGCCGATCTCCTCGATGGCGCGACCGTCACGCTTGGTGCGCGAGTCGGCGACCACGATGCGGTAGTGCGGGGAGCGGATCTTGCCGAGACGCTTGAGCTTGATCTTGACTGCCACGGGAGTGGATTCTCCTGAGAGTTGACGTGGGTGAGCGGCCGTACGCCACGTGGGGTTGTGGGGTCGGCCGTTCCGGTGACACGCCAGCCAGGGGAGAGAGGGTCCACAGGCTGTCGGGTATCAGCCATCCATTGTGCCACAGACGCCGCGCTCCCCCCGACCTCGGGCCGGAGGGAGCGAGCGGGGGGACCGCCGGGGCGATCAGGCGATCTTGAAGGGCTGCTGGCAGGCTCCGCACACGATCGAAGCCTGGGCGAGCACCGAGGGGACCACCCGGACGTTGCGGCCGCAGCCGCAGACGGCCTTGACCCGCACGCCGCCGCCGGAGGAGCCGTGCCGGGCCGCCGGGCCGCGGAAGGTGCGCAGCACCCCGCCGTCCGCCGAGCCGGCCACCGCCTGCTGGTGGGCACCGAGCGCCCGCTCCAGACGCTCGATGGTGGCGGCGTACCGCTCCTGCGTCTCGCTGAGCATGGTCACCTGGGAGAAGCCGCTGCTGGCGTGCGGCTCGACCGGGTGGGCCAGCCCCAGCTCGGAGGCGAGCAGCAGGAAGCGGCGGTTGTGGTAGCGCCCCGCCCGGGAGGTGTCCCGGATGTCGCGGGCCGCGGCCAGGCCGTGGGCGGCCTCGTGCAGCAGCCGCTCGAAGCCGAGCCGGGTGCCGCAGGCCGAGGAGGACTCGCCGATCAGCGCCTCGGGAGAGGCGAGGTCGGGCAGGTCACTGTGATGGGCCTGGATGTCGCTCCAGGCGGCGGCCAGTTCGGCCGCGAGGACGAGGGGCTGTGTCGTGCTCACGCTATGCCAACGAGGGAGTCAGGGCCGATGTTCCAGTTCTGCGCGGTTCCCGGGCTTTCCCCGGAAACTCTCAGCAGGGCGTGACAACGCCCGCGCTGAGCAAGCGAATTCTGACGCAAGACCAACCCCCTCGGTGTCTGCACCCAACGATCCTCGCCGGGTCGGCCGATCTGTGGGCACGGCGGACCGCCATGCCGCTGTGTGCGGCCCGCGCCCCCTGTTTTGACAGGGCCACGGGCCGTACACCGTACCGCTACTCGGGCCGCACGGGGAGTTGACTGGCCAGTAGACGAGACGCTGTCACCTACTGGTTACTCAATTGGCGTGGGGCCATGCCAATCAGTACGCCCGCGCGACGATCGCGATGTTGCCCTCCTGGTCGTACGAGCCGGGCACCGAACCGTCGGCGGCGACCAGGCAGCGCACCGAGACGCCCTGCTCGGCCAGCTTCGCCTCGCCCTCCGGGCCGAGCTCGGCCCAGGAGATCCGGCCCCAGCCGGTGGCGGCGGCCTCGACGCACTCCTCCAGGGTCTTGACGTCCACCGTGCGGGCCTCGCGGCGCTCGCGGGACTGGCGCAGCAGCAGCGCCTGGTCCTCCTCCAGCAGGCCCGGCAGCACCGCGGCCAGCGTGTCGATCTGGACCGGCTCCTTGCCGCCGGGGATCCGGCGGGCCAGCATCGCGGTGCCGGCCTCCAGGTCGCGCGGGCCGACCTCGATGCGCACCGGGACGCCCTTGAGCTCCCAGTCCACCGCGCGGCGGCCGAACGGGGTGTCGGTGCGGTCGTCCACCACGGTGCGGATGCCGGCCGCCTCCAGCTTGGCGCCGATCTCGCGGACCTTGGCGATCACCGCCTCGTCGCCCTTGATGGCCAGCACCACGGCCTGCACGGCGGCCAGCCGCGGCGGTACCCGCAGGCCGTTGTCGTCGCCGTGCGACATGATCAGGCCGCCGACCATCCGGGTGGAGACGCCCCAGGAGGTCTGCCAGACGTGCTCGCGCTCGGCGCCCTGCAGCTGGTAGGTGGTGTTGAAGACCTTGGCGAAGTTCTGGCCCAGCTCGTGGCTGGTGCCCAGCTGCAGCGCCTTGCCGTCGCCCATCATGCCCTCCAGGGTGAGGGTGTTGATGGCGCCGGCGAAGCGCTCCCTGACCGTCTTGCGGCCCAGCACCACGTCGATGCCGAGCACGTTGGTCATGAAGTCGCCGTAGACGTCGGTGTGGATCATCGAGGCGTACTCGCGGGCGTCCTCGTAGGTGGCGTGGGCGGTGTGGCCCTCCTGCCAGAGGAACTCGGTGGTGCGCAGGAAGACGCGCGGCCGCAGCTCCCAACGGACCACGTTGGCCCACTGGTTGATCAGCAGCGGCAGGTCGCGGTGGCTCTGCACCCACTTGGAGAAGTACTCGTTGATGATGGTCTCGGAGGTGGGCCGGACCACCACCGGCTCCTCCAGGTCCTTGCCCCCGCCGTGGGTGACCACCGCGAGCTCGGGGGCGAAGCCCTCGACGTGCTCGGCCTCGCGGGTCAGGTAGGACTGCGGGATGAACATCGGGAAGTAGGCGTTCTGCGCGCCCGCCTTCTTGATCCGCGCGTCCATCTCCTGCTGCATCCGCTCCCACAGGCCGTAGCCGTACGGTCGGATGACCATGGTGCCGCGCACCGGACCGTTGTCGGCCAGCTCGGCCTTGTTGATCAGATCCTGGTACCAGCGCGGGAAGTCCTCCGCCTGGGGGGTGAGAATGGGAGCCTTTGCCATGGCCCGAATCGTACGGTGCCGGGCACCGCGAGCGTGAATCGGTTTCGGCCCGCGGAACCGGGGGGCGCACGCCCGGCGGAGTGAATGCTCCGGCGCGCTCCTCTGGACGGCGTGCCCGGGCGGCTGTTGGCTGGAGCAGGGGCGGGAGAGTCAGGCGGATGTTCCGTACCGGACCGATGGGAGGCCCATCAGATGGCTTCAGCGCACGGCACTGCCCCGGATCTGATCCGGTCCCGGAGTATCGACCAGGCCCGCGAGCAGCGCGCCCGGGACTGGGCGGAGATCCAGGAGCGCACCCTGCTGCCGCTCTACCAGGCGGTGCACGAGCGGGTGGGCCTGGGCGGTGCCAGCAGCCTGCTGGACCTCGGCTGCCGCTCCGGGCTGGCACTGCTGCTGGCCCAGGCGCGCGGTGCCCAGGTGGCCGGGGTGGAGCCGGACGGCCCGCTGCGCGAGCGGGCCCGGGCCCGCCGGCTGCCGGTGGTGGCCGACTCGCACGCCACCCGGACGGCGCACCAGGTGGTGACGGTGCTCGAGCCGCTGCGGCTGGGCGAGCAGGTGCACCGCACGCTGCGCGAGGCGGCCCGGCTGACGCTGCCCGGCGGCGTGGTGGTGCTGGCCGGCCCCGGGCCGGCGGCGCAGGACGACTTCGCGGCGGTGCTGGAGGTGGCACACCGGCGCTCGGGCCGCGGTCGCACGCCGGAGCCGCTGCGCGCGGCGGAGTTGGGCGAGAGCGCGGCGGCGGCGGGGCTGCGCACCGTCGGGCGCGGGCGGGTCGCCTGCCCGTTCGGCTACGCCGACCTGGACAGCGCGCTGCGCGGGCTGCTGGCCACCGGTTGGTACGACCGGGCGATCGGCTGTTCGGGTGAGGCGCTGGTGGCCAAGGAGCTGGCCGAGGCCCTGCACCCGTTCGGCCGGGCGGACGGCACGGTCCGGCTGCACGCCGAGTTCCACTACCTGCTGGCCGTCGGCTCCTGACACGACGCCGGGCCGGCCGGGCGGCTCCCGGTCAGGACGTGGGCCACTCCTCCACCGTCAGGGCGAACCGCTCGTGGTCGCGCCAGGCGCCGTCCAGGAAGAGCATCCGGGGGGTGAAGCCCTCGTGCCGGAAGCCGAGCCGGCGGGCCAGCGCGATCGAGCGGTCGTTCTCCGGCTGCACGCTGATCTCCAGCCGGTGCAGGCCGAGCCCGCCCACGCTCGGGTCGGCGAAGCAGCGGTCCACCACCAGCCGCATCCCCTCGGTCATCCGGCCGGTCCCGGCGTAGGGCAGGTAGCTGTCGTAGCCGAGCGCCGCGTTGCAGTACCGGCCCATCACGATGTTGGACACGTTGCACTTGCCGACCAGGCCCCCGTCCTCCCGGTCGACGATCAGGAAGGTCCGCAGGCCCGGTCCCTGACGCTGCATCAGGTCCGGCAGCCCGTCCGGCTCCACCGGGTTCCACCGCCCGATGTGCGCGGCGGAGCGGCGGACCGCGGCGGCGTAGCCGGCGGCGTCGGAGGCCTTCGGGGTGCGGATGGTCACTCGGGTCATCGGACCATCATGGGGCATCCGGAGCGCATGCCAACGGCCCGCCACCTCGGTGGCGGGCCGTCGGTGCGGGGTTCAACCGGCGACCTACAGCAGGTCCTTGATCTCCTTGGGCAGCTCGAACCCGCCCGGCCCCTGGCCCTGGCCCAGCCCGAAGGCGTCGCCGGGGGCGCCCGCCTGCGGGCCGGCCGCCCGGCGGGCCGCGGCGGCCTGCTCCTCCTGCGCGCGCTTGAGCGGGTTGCCGGACTTGCGCTTGCCCTTGGCGGCCGGCGCCTTCTTGGCGTTCTTCTTGCCGCCGCCCATGCCGGGCAGGCCCGGCATGCCGGGGATCCCCTTGCCCGAGGCCATCGCGGTCATCATCTTGCGGGCCTCGAAGAACCGCTCGACCAGGTTGTTGACCTCGCCGACGCCGACCCCGGAACCCTTGGCGATGCGCAGTCGGCGCGAGCCGTTGATGAGCTTCGGGTCGGTCCGCTCGGCCGGGGTCATCGACTTGATGATCGCGCCGACCCGGTTGACGTCCCTGTCGTCGATGTTGTTGATCTGGTCCCGGATCTGGCCCATCCCCGGCAGCATGCCGAGCAGCTTGGAGATCGAGCCCATCTTCTGGACCTGCTCCAGCTGGGACAGGAAGTCGTCGAGGGTGAAGTCCTTGCCGCCGCCCTGCAGCTTGGCGGCCATCTTCTCGGCCTCGGCCTGCGAGAAGGTCTGCTCGGCCCGCTCGATCAGCGACAGCACGTCACCCATGCCCAGGATGCGCGAGGCCATCCGGTCGGGGTGGAAGGCGTCGAACTCGTCGACCTTCTCGCCGTTCGAGGCGAACATGATCTGCCGGCCGGTGACGTGCGCCACCGAGAGCGCGGCGCCACCGCGGGCGTCGCCGTCCAGCTTGGAGAGCACCACGCCGGTGAAGTCGACGCCCTCGAGGAAGGCCTGGGCGGTGGTCACCGCGTCCTGGCCGATCATCGCGTCGACCACGAAGAGGACCTCGTCCGGGTCGACCGCGGCCCGGATGTCGGCGGCCTGCTGCATCAGCTCGGCGTCGATGCCCAGGCGGCCGGCGGTGTCGACGATGACGACGTCGTACTGCTTCTGCTTGGCGTACTCGATCGAGTCCCGGGCCACCTGGACCGGGTCGCCCACGCCGTTGCCCGGCTGCGGGCCGTAGAAGGCCACTCCGGCCCGCTCGGCCACGATGCCGAGCTGGTTGACCGCGTTGGGGCGCTGCAGGTCGCAGGCGACCAGCAGCGGGGTGTGCTTCTGCTTCTTCAGCCAGTGGCCCAGCTTGCCGGCCAGGGTGGTCTTGCCGGCGCCCTGGAGGCCGGCCAGCATGATCACCGTCGGCCCGGTCTTGGCGTACCTCAGCCGGCGGGTCTCGCCACCGAGGATGTTGACGAGCTCCTCGTTGACGATCTTGATGATCTGCTGGGCCGGGTTGAGCGCGCCGGACACCTCGGAACCCAGCGCGCGGTCCTTGACCTGCTTGATGAAGGCCCGCACCACCGGCAGCGCGACATCCGCCTCCAGCAGCGCGATCCGGATCTCCCGGGCGGTGGCGTCGATGTCCGCCTCGCTGAGGCGGCCCTTGCCCCTCAGGTTCTTGAACGTCGCTGCGAGGCGGTCGGAAAGAGTGTCGAACACGTCGGTCGCGGGTCCCTTGCGGCATCGGTATGAGTACGGTCGTCGCCCACCAGGGTATCCGGACGGCCGCCGGACCGGCCCCACCCGGTCAGCGCAACGCCTGCTGCACCTGTTCGGCGACCCGCCGGGCGGCCTGCGGCGCCAGTGGCCGGCCGGCCGGATCGGTGAGGTAGAAGACGTCCACGGCGTCGGCGCCCAGGGTGGAGACCAGGGCCGTGCGTACCCGTACCTCGGTGTCGTCCAGCGCCCGGCCGATCCGGTGCAGCAGCCCGGGCACGTCGTGCGCGCGCACCTCCAGCACGGTGGCGCTGGCCGAGGCGCCGCCCGGGGCCACCGTGACCAGCGGCGGGGGCGGGGCGGTGCCGCGGCGGCGCGGGGCGGCCGCGTCCCGCTCGGCCAGCCGCCGCCCCGGGTCCAGCGAGCCGTCCAGTGCCCGGCGCAGGTCCGCCCGCAGCCGGGCGGCCTCCGGGAGCTCGCCGAACTCGGCCGCCACTCGCCAGGAGAAGAGCAGCACCGGGCCGGCCCCGATCGGGTCCAGCTCCCGCAGGGTCAGCGAACGGACCGTCAGCCGGTTCAGCGCCAGTACCCCGGCCACCGTGCCGAGCAGCCCCGGGCGGTCCGGCAGCGCCAGCGCCAGCTCGACGCCCATCGCCTCGCCCGCCGCCAGGGCGTGGGCCACCTCGGCCCGCAGCAGCAGCGCCGGCTCGCCGCTGCGGGCCGCCTCGACCGCCAGCCGCTCCTCCGCCACCGAGGCCGCCGCCGGCGCCCCGCCGAGCGCCGGGTGCTCCTTCCCCGCGAGCACCGCGGCCACCCGCTCCACCAGCCCCGTCACCAGCGAGGCCCGCCAGGCGCTCCAGGCGGCCGGCCCGGTCGCGGTGGCGTCCGCCTCGGTCAGCGCGTGCAGCAGCTCCAGGTGCCGCACCGTGCCGACCGTCTTGGCGATCAGCTCGACCGTGGCCGGGTCGTCCGGATCGCGCCGGGTGGCGGTGTCCACCAGGGTCAGGTGGTGGCGCACCAGCAGCGCCAGGCTCTCGGTGTCGTCCTGGTCGAAGCCCATCCGGGCGGCCATGTCCCGCACGATCACCTCGCCGGCCTCCGAGTGGTCGCCGGGCCAGCCCTTCCCCATGTCGTGCAGCAGCGCCACCACCAGCAGCAGGTCCGGACGGGCCACCCGGCGGGTCATCGCCGCCGCCCGCACCGCCGTCTCCACCAGGTGCCGGTCCACCGTCCACACGTGCACCGCGTTGCGCTGCGGGCGCCAGCGCACCCGCTCCCAGTCCGGCAGCAGCCGGGTGATCAGCCCCTCCGCCTCCAGCGCCTCCCAGACCGGCACGCAGGCCTCGCCCGCGCCCAGCAGGGTGACCAGCTGCTCGCGCGCCTCGTCCGGCCACGGCACCGGGAGCGCTCTGCTCTCCGCGGCCAGCCGGCGCACCGTGGCGTGAGCCACCGTCAGCCCGGCCTGCGCGGCGGCCGCCGCGGCCCGCAGCCAGAGCACCGGGTCGGCGGCCGGCCGGGCCGACTGGGCCAGCACCGCCTCGCCGTCCTGCTCCACCACGCCCTCGGCCAGCGGGCGGCGCTCCACCACGCCCCGGGCCACCGCACCGGAGCCGCGGCCGAGCCCGGTGAACGGGAAGCCGAAGCCGCGCCGGCTCCGGGACCGGCGGCTCTCCAGCAGCCGGTCCACCGCGCGCCAGGTGACGTCGCCGGCGTAGGCCACGGTCCGCCCGGACCGGTAGACCTGGCGCAGCAGGGTGTCCGCGTCCAGCACGCCGAGCAGCCGGGCCACCTGGTCCTGGTCCTGCAGGCTGAGCCGCTCGGTGGCCCGCCCGGTCACCAGGTGCAGCGCGTCGCGCACGTCGGCGAGCACCTCGCGCGCCTCGGCCAACCCCTCCCTGGGCGCGTCGGCCAGCCAGGAGGCGGCGACGGCGTCCAGCGCCACCAGGTCGCGTAGGCCGCCGCGGGCCTCCTTGAGGTCGGGCTCCAGCAGGAACGCCAGTTCACCGTGGCGCTCGGCCCGCTCGCGGCCCAGCTCGCACAGCTGCGGCAGCCGTTCGGCGGCGCCGGCCCGCCAGTCGCCCAGCACCGCCGAGCGCAGCTGGGCGGTCAGCGCGGCGTTGCCGGCCAGGTGCCGGGCGTCCAGCAGGCCGAGCTGCGCCTTCAGGTCCGCGGCGGCCACCGAGCGCGCCTCGGCGAGCGTGCGGACCGAGTGGTCCAGCGCCACTCCGCTGTCCCAGACGGGGTACCAGATCCGGTCGGCCAGCGCGGCCACCTCGCCGCCCTCGTGCAGCAGCAACAGGTCCAGGTCGCTGCGCGGGGACAGCTCGCCGCGCCCGTACCCGCCGACCGCGACCAGGGCAACCGAGTCGGGCGCGCCGGCCCGGGCGAGCAGCGCGGCCAGCCAGCGGTCGGTGAGCGCGGCGAGCGCGGCGCGGCGGGGCCGGCCGGTCAGCTCCGGGTCGGCGAGCAGGGCGGCGCGGGCCGACTGGTAGGCGGCGGGTTCGGCGGAGTCGATCGTGGTCACTGGGGCTCCCGGGTGGTGAAACGCCGTCAGCGGACCCGCGACTGCTCGCGGGTCCGCTCGAAGGACTCAGTTGGTGGGGGGAGTTTCGGTGGACGGAGCTACAGTGCGTCGGGTCCGCGCTCGCCGGTCCGCACCCGGACCACCGTCTCCACCGGGACGCTCCAGACCTTGCCGTCCCCGATCTTGCCGGTCCGGGCCGCCTTGACCAGGACCTCGATCACTTCCTCGGCGTCGTCGTCGGCGACCACGACCTCTATCCGGATCTTCGGCACCAGGTCGACGGTGTACTCGGCACCGCGGTAGACCTCGGTGTGACCGCGCTGGCGGCCGTAGCCGCTGGCCTCGGTGACGGTCAGTCCGTGCACCCCGAAGGCCTGCAGGGCCTCCTTGACGGAGTCCAGCTGGTGCGGCTTGACGACCGCGGTGATCAGCTTCATCAGGCGTCAACCTCAGTCTTGTGGGCCTTGTCGGCCGCCGCGGAAACCAGCGTGGGGGTGCTCAGCGCCCGGGACAGACTGGCCCCGACGGCGCTGAAGTCGTAGGCGGACTCGGCGTGCTCGGCCTGGTCGATGCCGGCCACCTCGACGTCCTCGGTGACCCGGAAGCCGATCGTCTTCTGGATCGCCTGGCCCAGCAGCCAGGAGATCACGAAGGAGTAGACCGCGACCACCGCGACACCCATCGCCTGCTTGCCCAGCTGACCCCAGCCGCCGCCGTAGAACAGGCCCTGCGCGGTCTGGCCGACGTGGCCGGTGGCGAAGAAGCCGATCAGCAGCGAGCCGACCGCACCGCCGACCGCGTGCACGCCCACCACGTCGAGCGAGTCGTCGAAGCCGAACCGGTACTTGAGCGAGACCGCCGCAGCGCAGACCGCGCCGGCGATCAGGCCGATGGCCACCGCGCCGAGCATCGAGACCGAGCCGCAGGCGGGGGTGATGGCGACCAGGCCGGCCACCGCACCGGAGGCCGCGCCCAGCGAGGTGAAGGCGCCGTGCCGCAGCTTCTCGCAAGCCAGCCAGCCCAGCGTCGCGGCGGCCGTGGCCACCTGGGTGTTCATGAAGGCCATGCCCGCCACGCCGTTGGCGGCCAGCGCCGAGCCGGCGTTGAAGCCGAACCAGCCGAACCAGAGCAGACCGGAGCCGAGCATCACCAGCGGCAGGCTGTGCGGGCGCATCGGGTCCTTCTTGAAGCCGACCCGCTTGCCCAGCACCAGACACAGGGCCAGGCCCGCGACACCGGCGTTGATGTGCACCGCGGTGCCGCCGGCGAAGTCGATCACGCCCTGCCGGTCGCCGAGCCAGCCGCCGTGCCCGCCGTCGAAGAAGAACACCCAGTGCGCGACCGGGAAGTAGACGATGGTCACCCAGAGCGCGATGAACAGCGACCAGGCGGCGAACTTGGCCCGGTCCGCGATCGCGCCGCTGATCAGCGCCGGGGTGATCACCGCGAACATCAGCTGGAAGGCGGCGAAGGCGGTGACCGGGATCGACCCGCTCAGGTCGTTCAGCCCGATGCCGCGCATCCCGAGGTGGTCGAGGTTGCCGATCAGACCGTGGAAGGCGTCGGTCCCGAAGCTGAGGGTGTAGCCGTAGAGCACCCAGAGCACGCTGACGATCGCGAGCGAGATGAAGCTCATGACCAGCATGTTGAGCGTGCTCTTGACCCTGACCATGCCTCCGTAGAAGAAGGCCAGGCCCGGGGTCATCAACATGACCAGGGCCGCACTGATGAGCACAAAGGCGGTATCGCCTGCGCTGAAGCCGTCCGGCATCGGCGTCTCCTCGTGGTGAAAGCCGCTCCACCCGCGGGATCCTGTCCCGTGCCACCCGGGGTGTCGGCGATGAAGAGGAGAGTGCCGGGGGCGGGTTTCGGCCAGTGCGGCTCGGTGTTTCGCCATCGTGACACGGCTGACGTCCCAGTTACGGGTACGTGAACTACGGCCGCGCCATGACAGAAACAGGGGTACCGTGCCCTCGCACGCCACCCGGGGTGTCCGGACGATCACCCCGGGTCCGCGGCGCGGCCCCGGTCAGACCGCCTCGTACTCCGGGATCTGCTCGACCACCAGCTCGGCCAGCCGGCCGACGGCCGGAACCGAGCGGTAGTCCCGGTTGGCCGCCTCGGTGGTCTTGCGCACCCGGGTGTTCAGCCGCTCCGAGCGCACCTTTCCGGCGATCTCCACCGCCTCCTCGGCGATCACCGCCGCCTGCTCCGGTTCACCCTGCAGCAGGTGCACGCTGGCCATCCCGACCAGGTTGAAGGCGTAGGAGCGGGTGTGGTTCTCCATGTCCTGGCGGAACAGGTCGACCGCGGTCTCCATGTGCGGGGCGGCCAGCGAGGCGTACCGCGGGCTGCGGCTGGAGTGGTAGGCCAGGTCGCGGAAGGAGTGCGCGTTCTCCGCGTAGAGCTCGGCCTTGGTGAAGAAGCGCAGCCAGTCCGGGTCCTGCTCGACCGAGCCGGTGTCGCTGAAGGTGTCCTCGGCCAGCCGGACCGCGCGGGCGCACCGGTTCACCTCGCCGGTGTTGGAGTAGGCGCGGGCCTCCATCGCGTAGAGCAGGGCCTGCTGGCGCGGCGGCGCGGTGTCCCGGCTGCCGTACTGGGCCAGGTGGATCAGCTCCAGCGCGTCCTCGCCGCGGTTGAGGTGGATCATCTGGCGGGCCATGTCGGTCAGGATCAGTGCGCCGAACGGGCGGTCGCCGGCCTCCTTGGCCGCGTGCAGCGCCAGCACGTAGTACTTCTGCGCGCTGGGGTGCATGCCCACGTCGTAGGACATCCACCCGGCCAGGTGGGCCAGCTCGGCGGTGAGGCGGAACAGCCGCTGGGTGACCTGGGGCGGGTAGGTCTCCTGCAGCAGGTCGGTCACCTCGTGCAGCTGGCCGACCACCGCCTTGCGGCGCAGGCCGCCGCCGTTCTGCGCGTCCCACTGGCGGAACATCACGGTGGTCTGCTCCAGCAGCTGCAGCTCGGGCTCGGAGAGCCGGCCGGTGTACGGCTCGCCGCCGTTGGCCACGGCCAGGATGCCGACCGGCGCGCCGCTGGGGCCCGGGGTCAGCCAGCGCTGCATCGGCTCGATCAGCGCGGCGCCGGCGGTCAGCGCCAGCGAGGTGCCGAGGAACCCGCGCCGGTTGAGCATCAGGTCGCTGCGCGAGTACTCGCTGATCAGCTGGACCGTCTGCGGGCCGCTCCAGGGCAGGTCCACGCCGTTGGCCGCGACCGTGGAGACCGGGACGGCCACCCGCAGGCCGAGGTCCTCCTCGGAGACCACCGAACCGAAGCGCTCGGAGAACAGGTCTGACATGATCTTGGGGATCGGCTCCCGCGGCTGCTCGCCGTCCAGCCAGCGGCGCACCCGGGAGGTGTCGGTGCTGACGTGGTGGGCGCCCATCTGGCGGGCCTGGCGGTTGACCTGGCGGGCGAACTCGCCCTTGGACCAGCCGCTGCGGGTGAACCAAGCCGTCAGTTTCTCGTTGGGCTGCTTCTCTGCCATCCAGGGTCACCTGTCCCCCCCGACCCCGGCCCCGGGGTCCCCGCCGCTACCCGTCCGCACACCGACAAGTCTCGGTGCGTACGCCGAACGTAACGTGCCGTGAGCCGTCCGGGGGATGGTTCGCTGGGAAACGCCACCATTCGCCACCCCCGCGAGTGAAGCCGCCACAGTCCCAGCAGCGCTTCACTGGTGAACACGGTACCGAGCTGGTGTGCGCCGCCCACCGCGCGCCGTCGCCGTGAAATTTGCGCTTCCGGCCAGAATTTGACACTACGTCACGATCCCGTAACCGCCGGCAACCAAAACCTGTTGGGGGTGGCATGGAGAACCTGTTCGGCGATCTGAGGTTCGGCTCGCGCCGTCGCACCCGCGCCACCGCGTGCCTGGCCGCGGCCGAGTACGTCGGCCGCTGGGGCTGGACGGTCGCCCTGGGCGCCGCCCCGGCCAGGGCGCAGGCCGGCCCCTGCCCGTGCGGCCGCTCGCGCTGCGCCGCCCCCGGGCTGCACCCGCTGCCCGGCCGCCCGGTCCGTGAACTGCCGCCCGGCGCCGCCCTGCAGGAGGTGCGGGCGCTGTGGGACGGCGAGGCCGGGGCCAGCGTGCTGCTGCCCGCCGGCCGCAGCTTCGACGTGCTGGACGTGCCCGAGCCGGCCGGCCTGCGCGCCCTGGTCCGGCTGGAGCGGATGGGCACCCAGGTCGGCCCGGTGCTCGCCGCGCCGGGCGGCCGACTGCTCTTCTTCGTCGCCCTGGGCACCGCCGAGAAGCTGCCCGACCTGCTCTACCGGATGGGCTGGGACGACGCCGCGCTCGACCTCGCCTGCCACGGCGAGGGCGCCTACCTGGCCGCCCCGCCCACCGCACTGCCCGGCCAGGGCCCGGTGCGCTGGCTGCGCCGCCCGTGCCGGGAGGGCGCCGCCCGCCCGCCGCAGGCCCGGCTGCTGCTCGGCACCCTGGCTTACGCCTGCCACCGCGGCCGCGAGCGTGTGGTGGCCGCCGAGCCGGCCTGGCTCGCGTCCTGACACGCCGTCGGGCCGCTCCCCCGTTGCCGGGGGAGCGGCCCGAGGGGCTGCGGTGACGGCGGCTCAGTCGCCGATCAGCGCGTCCACGAAGGCGGCCGGCTCGAACGGTGCCAGGTCGTCGGCCCCCTCGCCCAGCCCGATCAGCTTGACCGGCACGCCCAGCTCGCGCTGCACCTGGACCACGATGCCGCCCTTGGCGGTGCCGTCCAGCTTGGTCAGCACGATGCCGGTGATGTCCACCACCTCGGCGAAGACCCGCGCCTGCACCAGCCCGTTCTGACCGGTGGTGGCGTCCAGCACCAGCAGCACCTCGTCCACCGGGCCGTGCTTCTCCACCACCCGCTTGACCTTGCCGAGCTCGTCCATCAGGCCGGTCTTGGTGTGCAGCCGGCCCGCGGTGTCGATCAGCACGGTGTCCGCGCCCTCGGCGATGCCCTCCTTGACCGCGTCGAAGGCCACCGAGGCCGGGTCGCCGCCCTCCGGGCCGCGCACCGTGCGGGCGCCGACCCGCTCGCCCCAGGTCTGCAGTTGGTCGGCGGCCGCGGCGCGGAAGGTGTCGGCCGCGCCGAGCACCACCTTGCGACCGTCGGCCACCAGCACCCGGCCGAGCTTGCCGGAGGTGGTGGTCTTTCCGACGCCGTTCACGCCGACCACCAGGACCACCGCCGGGCGGCCGTCCTCGTGCTTGGCGGTGTGCAGCGAGCGGTCGGCCTCGGTGCCGATCAGCGCGACCAGCTCCTCGGCCAGCAGGGTGCGCAGCTCCGCCGGGGTCCGGGTGCCCAGCACCTTGACCCGAGTGCGCAGCCGGTCGACCAGCTCCTGGGTGGGGGCCACCCCGATGTCGGCGGTGAGCAGGGTCTCCTCGATCTCCTCCCAGGTGTCCTCGTCCAGCCGGTCCCGGGAGAGCAGGGTGAGCAGGCCCTTGCCGAGCGCGTTCTGCGAGCGGGACAGCCGCGAGCGCAGCCGGACCAGCCGGCCGGCCGTGGGCTCGGGCGCCTCGATCTCGGGAGCCGCGACCGGCAGCTGCACCTCCTCCACGGTCTGCACCGGTGCCTCGCGCGGCGGCGCGGCCTCGTCGCCGACCTGCGGCTCGCGCGGGGTCGGCGGGGCCAGGGTGGCGGGCTCGGCCGGCTTCGGGGGCAGCTCCTTGCGCCGCCTGCCGGTGACCACCAGACCCGCGACCGCGCCGACGGCGATCACGGCGATGACTACCGCAAGGATCACGTATTCCACGAACAAGCTCCTTCGACTGGACCGACTGGTGATCCCCGCGCCGGTGACCTTCCACCGCCCCGCTGCTGCGCCCTGCCGGGCACCGCCGGTGCCGGTCCGGGCACTCCCCGGGCCGCCGTGAGGTCAGCACGGCCCGCGGAGAAGCCCTCCCGGATCCGGGAGGGAGGAGTCACAACAGGAGCCAGTATCCGCGATCGGCGCTCCGCCACGGGCGAGGCCCGGCTCGGGCGGCACCCGGTCAGCTGCCCGGTGTCGCCGCGGTGGCGCTCTCCCGGCGCGGCGGGGCCGGCACCGTGCGGCGCTCCCGGTGCTCCTCCCGCAGCCGCTGGCTGATCACCTGGGAGATGCCGTCGCCCTTCATGGTCACGCCGTACAGCGCGTCGGCGCACTCCATGGTGAGCTTCTGATGGGTGATCACGATCAGCTGGGAGCTGTCCCGCAGCTCCTCCATGATCGCGATCAGCCGGCGCAGGTTGGTCTCGTCCAGCGCCGCCTCCACCTCGTCCATCACGTAGAACGGGCTGGGGCGGGCCTTGAAGATGGAGACCAGCATCGCCACCGCGGTCAGCGAGCGCTCGCCGCCGGAGAGCAGCGACAGGCGCTTGACCTTCTTGCCCGGCGGCCGGGCCTCCACCTCGACCCCGGTGGCGAGCATGTCGTCCGGGTCGGTGAGCACCAACCGGCCCTCACCGCCCGGGAAGAGCCGGGCGAAGACCCCCTCGAACTGGGCCGCGGTGTCGTGGAAGGCGGCGGTGAACAGCTGCTCCACCCGCTGGTCCACGTCCCGCACGATCTCCAGCAGGTCGCGCCGGCTGCGCTTGAGGTCCTCCAACTGCTCGCCGAGGAACTGGTGGCGCTCCTCCAGGGCGGCGAACTCCTCCAGCGCCAGCGGATTGACCTTGCCCAGCTGCAGGTAGGCCTTCTCGGCGGCGCGCAGCCGCTTCTCCTGCTCGGCGCGCAGGTACGGGCGCGGTTCGCCCGGCTCCTGGCCGTCCTCCGGCGGCGCGGGCGGGACAAGCTGGTCCGGGCCGTAGCCGGTCAGCAGCTCCTCCCCCTCGATGCCGAACTCCTCCAGCGCCCGGGACTCCAACTGCTCGATCCGCAGCCGCTTCTCGGCCCGCAGCACCTCGTCCCGGTGGCCCGCGTCCACCAGCTTGTCGAGCTCGTCCTTGAGCGCGCGGCCCTGCTCGCGGGCCGCCCGCAGCTCGGCCTCGCGGGCCGCCCGGGCCTGCTCGACGGTGCTGCGCTCGGCCTCGGCCCGGGCCAGCGACACCTCCAGGCAGGCCAGCAGCTGCCCCGCACCGGCCGCCACCGCGCGGGCCACCGCCGCCTCGTGCGCGGCCCGGCGGCGGCGCTCGGCGGCCCGGGCCCGGGCCTCCCGCTCGGCCCGCGCGGCCCGGTCCAGGCTGTCCGCGCGCCCGGCCAGCGAACGGACCCGCTCCTCGTGGGTGCGCACCGCGAGCCGGGCCTCCAGTTCGGCCTGCCGGGCCGCGCTGCCGGCCTCGGCGAGCCGGTCCCGCTCGGCCGGGTCCGGCTCCTCGCCGCCCTGCTCGGCCAGCTCCTCGGCGGCCTCCAGCCGGGCGGCCAGTTCCTCGGCCGCCTCGGCGGCGGCCCGCCGGCCCTCCTCGGCCCGGCGCACCGCGGCCTCGGCGCGCTCCGCCTCGCCGGCCGCGGCCCGGGCCTGGCCGCCCAGGCGTCCCAGCGAGCCGGCCACCTCGGCGCGCTGCTTCTCGGCCCGGCGCCGCTCACCGGTCAGCCGCTCGACCTCACCGGCCAGTTCGCCGCGGTCCTGCTTGGCCGCCGCCAGCTGCCCGGTCAGTTCGGCGCAGCGCCCGGCCAGCTCGGCGAGCTCGCGGACGGCCGCGTCCACCGCTGCCTGGGTCTCCAGCAGGCTGGGCGCACCGGCCGCGCCGCCCTGGGCCAGGGCGGCGCCCAGCAGGTCACCGTCGGCGGTGACGGCGGTCAGGCCCGGGTGGGCGGCGAGCAGTTCCTCGGCCCGTTCAAGGTCGGCGACCACGACGGTGCCGCCGAGCAGGCGGTGCACCGCGGGAAGCAGTTCGGCCGGGGCGCGCACCAGATCGGCGGCCCAGTGGGCGCCGGCCGGCAGCGTGCCCGCGGTGGCGGGGGTCGGCTCGGGGGCGCCCGCGATCAGCAGGGCGGCCCGGCCGGCGTCCTCGGCCCGCAGCAGGCGCAGCGCCGCGGCGGCGGCCGGGCGGTCGGCCACCGCGACCGCGTCGGCCGCCGCGCCGAGTGCGGCGGCCAGCGCCGTCTCGTGCCCCGGGACCACGGTGATCAGCTCGGCGGCCGGGCCGAGCAGCCCGGCCGACCGGTCGGCGGCGGCCAGCAGCGCGCCGGTGCCGTCCTTGCGCCGCAGGCCCAGCGCAAGGGTCTCGTGACGGGCCGTCAGTGCCGCCCGCTCGCGCTCGGCCGCTCCGGATGCCTCGCGCGCGGCGCTCAGCGCGCGCTCCGCATCGGCCAGCCGCTCGCGCGCCTGTTCGTGCTCGGTCTCCAGCTGCTCGTCGCCGCTCTCCAGGCCGGCCACCCGCTCCTGCAGCAGGTCGAACTCGGCGCGGGCCGCCGCGGCCCGCTGCACCGCCTCGTCCCTGGCCGCCGCCAGCCGGTCGATCTCGGCCTGGGCCCCGGCCGCCCGGGAGGCGGCGGCCGCGGCCTGCCCCTGCAGTCGGGCCAGGCCCTCGCGCCGGTCGGCGGCGGCACGGGCGGCGGCCCGCAGCCGCTGCTCCTCGGCGGCCAGCTCCCGCTCCAGCTCGGCCCGCCGCTCCACCGCCTCGGCCAGCGCGTACTGCGCCTCCTCCAGCGCCTCGACCAGCGCGGCCTCCTCCTCCCGGACCCGCTCGGCCTCGGCCGCCAGCTCCTCCGGGTCGCGCCCGCGCCGCTCCTCGGTGCCGGCCCCGCCGGTGGCGTGCCGGATCCGGGCCTCGGCCAGGCCGATCGTGCCGCGGGTCCGCTCGATCAGTGCGGAGAGCTGGTACCAGGCCTGCCGGCCGGCCTCCAGCCGCGGGCCCAGCTGCTCGACCTGGGCCTCCAGCACCGCCTCGCGCTGGCGGGCACCGAGCAGCTCCTGCTCCACGGTGGCCCGGCGCAGCTTGAGCGCCAGCTCGTCCGCCACCTCGGCCTGCACTGCCTGGCGCAGCGTCAGCAGGTCGTCGGCGAGCAGGCGCAGCCGGGCGTCGCGCAGCTCGGCCTGGATGCCGGCGGCCCGGCGGGCGATCTTGGCCTGGCGGCCCAGCGGGCCGAGCTGGCGGCGCAGCTCGGCGACCAGGTCCTGGACCCGGTTCAGGTTGGCCGCCATCGCGTCCAGCTTCCGCAGCGCCTTCTCCTTGCGCTTGCGGTGCTTGAGCACCCCGGCGGCCTCCTCGATGAAGGCCCGCCGGCCCATCGGGTCGGCGTGCAGCACCGAGTCCAGGCGGCCCTGGCCGACGATCACGTGCATCTCCCGGCCGATGCCGGAGTCGGAGAGCAGCTCCTGGATGTCCAGCAGCCGGCAGGTGTCGCCGTTGATCGCGTACTCGCTGCCGCCGTTGCGGAACATGGTGCGGCTGATCGTCACCTCGGCGTAGTCGATCGGCAGCGCGCCGTCGGTGTTGTCGATGGTCAGACTGACCTCGGCCCGGCCCAGCGGAGCCCGCCCGCTGGTGCCGGTGAAGATGACGTCCTCCATCTTGCCGCCGCGCAGCGACTTGACCCCCTGCTCACCCATCACCCAGGAGAGCGCGTCGACGACGTTCGACTTGCCCGAGCCGTTGGGTCCGACCACGCAGGTGATCCCCGGCTCGAACCGGAGCGTGGTGGCCGAGGCGAAGGACTTGAAGCCGCGCAGCGTCAGACTCTTGAGGTGCACCCGGCCAACTGTATCCGGCGCCCCCGGACCGTTTCGCCCGGCCGGGCCGTGGGAAGCCTCAGGAAAACGTCCGTGGGAACGACGAAGGGACGCCGGTCAAGGCGTCCCAGTGATCGCGTCCCGCGGGGTGTTAGCGTCGGTGCGCGGCAAAACCGGCCGGTCGATGAGGCCCGGTCGATTCGGTTCCGTGGATCAGGTGAGCACGGGCTCCCTGGATCCGAGTTCGATGCTGTCGAGCAGCGAGTGCTCGGCGGCCACAGCGATGAGCACGTCGTTCTCGGCCTGCATCCGAACGAGTTCGGCCTCCAGGTCCTGGACGCGCTGCTGAAGCCGCCGCATCTCGGACAGCATTCGCGGGTCGGGACCGCCGACGTACCCGAGAAGCGCCTTTGCCATGATTGATGGTCCTCCACGCTGAGTGACCGAACCAGAACGGTATGGTCGAGGGGAAGGGATGACGCACGCGCTGCACGACAAGGGGCAGTGCTGGTTGGGCACAACAGGTCAGACACTGTGGTGTGCGGCCACAGGGCATGACCCTGCCCGAAAATCGCCGTCGCGTACGCGGGCTTCCAGCGTCTCACCAAAGACCGTACGGGTCAACACGATCACCGCGCGCTACGACGCCGCTGTCACCTGCATGGCGGTCGACTCACGCCATGGGCAGCGACGATCACCACCGGCATCCGGTGGATCACTGCTCGATGCGGAGTCAACCACGAGATCAGGAACGGCGCAACCGTTCAACGGCCGGGGGTCACCCGGCCGGCGCAACGCGGCGGGTCAGCGGATCTCGAAGGTCGGGTAGCCGGCCCCGGCGGTACCCCAGATCTCGGTCACCCCGGTGACCCGGCCCGGTGTGTCGGGGCCGCGCAGCAGGCCGAGCAGCCGGTCGCAGTCGGCCCGGCTGCCCTCGGCGACCACCTGCACCCGGCCGTCGCCCAGGTTGCTCGCGTAGCCGGTCAGGCCGATCTCCAGCGCGCGGGCCCTGGTCCACCAGCGGAAGCCGACCTGCTGGACCTTGCCGCGCACCCAGGCGGTCACTCGGACGTTCTCGTGCACCGTTCGATTATCTCCCGGGTCACCCGCCCGGCGGGACCGGCCGTCCTGCGGCCGGCCCCGCCGGGCGGTTCGCGGACTACCAGTCCCCGCCACCGCCCCAGTCGCCGCCACCGCCACCGAAGTCGCCGCCACCGCCGAAGTCCCCGCCGCCACCGCCCCAGTCGCCGCCACCGAAGTCGCCGCTGTTGAAGTCGCCGCCGGAGTCGTCTCCGCCCTCGTACCGGTCCTGGCCGCCGCCGTCGTAGCCGTGCTCGTACCCGCCGCCGTAGCCGTAGGCCGGACCGCCGGAGAAGGCCTCGCCGAGCACGGTGCCGATCAGCAGCCCGGGCAGCAGCCCCGAGCCGTAGCCGCCGAAGTAGCCGCCGGCCCACGGGCCGTAGGCCGGGCCGGCGTTCCAGTAGGGCTGCGGGCCGTACTCGGTCTGCACGGTGCGGATCGCCGGGTCCAGGCCGGTGGCCAGCCGCTGCGCGTCCGCCGCGCAGACCGGCACCGAGCGCGCCGCGCCGCCGGCCGGCGCCCAGTCGGCGTCCTGCACCGAGGGGCCGTGCCGCGGGTCGAAGAAGCACGGCGGCCGGCGCTCGGGCAGCGGGCGGCCCTCGCGCCGCGCGGCCAGGGTGGCCAGCGAGAACCGGCCGTCCTCCAGCGCGGTAGTCACCGCCTTGACGTCCTCGGGCTTCTTGGCCGCGTCCATCGTCTTCTTGGCGGTCTCGTAGGCGTCCAGCGCACGGGTGTAGTCGGCCCGCTGGGCCTCGTCCGCACCGGGGGCGCCGGGGCTGAAGTCCAGCCGGTCCAGTTCCTCGCCGAAGGCGGTGATGTCCTCGTCCACCACGGTGCGCAGCTTGTTCAGCTGCTCGGCCTGCTGCGCGGCCTTGCGCCGGCGCGAGCGGCGCACCAGGAGGAAGATGCCGACACCGACCAGGGCCAGCAGCACCAGCGGCACGATGATCACGGCCGCGCTGACCGAGGAGGAGGCCCAGGGGGCCTTCCCCTTGACCTTCGGCGCCGCGTTGGTGACGAAATCGGTCAGTGTGCCGTTGACATCACCGTGGTGCGAATCGAAGGCGGCCTGGCCGTAGTTCCGCACGGTCTGCGCGGCCATCGCGGAGGCGTCGGCGCGGACCGAGAACTCCGGGCCGCGGTAGAAGGCGTAGACGCCGGTGATGCCGGCCTTGGTCCGCAGGTCGGCCATCCAGGTGTTGGCCGGGTACTGGCCGGCGGCCGGCACCACGGCGACCAGGATCGGCTTGCCGGTGTCCTTGATCTTCTTGGTCAGCGCGTCGGCCTGGGCCTGGGAGAACTGGCCGGTCATGGCCGGGTCCACGTAGACCTTGCCCTGCTTGAGGGAGGCGGCGGCGTCGTCGAGTCCGCCGGCCGCGACGGCGGAGCCGGGGACGAGCAGGAGGAGCAGCCCGAGCAGCGTCGCCAGGGCGACGGCGGGGCCGCGCGCCCAGGAACGGCGAAGAACGATTCTCATGAAACAGAAGCTACCTCTCGACGCATCTTCACCTTCGGGGGGCATCCACCCCAGCCGGCCGGGCAGACCGGCCCGCGAGCCGTCAACTCGGCACCGGGGCACGGTGCTTAGGATGTCAACCAAGCTCTCTTCAAAGTCGGATCAAATGTTGTTCTCTTACGCAAGCGTTACAGTCCCGGCCGCGGGAACCGTCCTTCCCCCGTAGTCGTCCCCATGCTTGCTAGATTTCGCAACTGTCATAGCCGGCCCCGGCCGGCTCGACCGCCGGGTCGACCGGCTGACCGGACGAGGTAGGGACATGGCAGGCCAGCGGATGATCCCGAAGGAGGCTGCGGATCAGCGCCGCCCGCGCACCGGCGCGCACGGGCCGGTACCGGCACCCCGCCGCGAGCCGGACCCGGCGGGCCAGGGCCGCCCGGGTCGGGGCGGCAGCCGGACCGCCGGCCGCGCGGCCGACCGGTCCCGCAGCAGGCGCCCGACCGCTGCGGTGGTGGTGACCGCCGCGCTCGGGCTGCCCCTGCTCGGCGCGCTCGGCGGCGAGCTGCTCGGCTCCTCCCCCGGCCCCGGGTTCACCGTGCTGACGGTGCTCGGCTTCGCGCTGGCCGCGCAGCTGGCCCGCCGGGCCGGGTGGTGGTGGGTGCTCAGCTCGGTGGCCCCGGTGGTGCTGGCCTGGTACGCGGGCGCCGAGTACCTGGCGCACCGCGAGAAGTACGCCGGCGGCAGGGAGGTGGCGGCCGACCTCGCCCGGTGGGCCGCCGGCTGCTTCCCCACCATGGCCTGGGCGCTGGGCGCAGCCCTGCTGGTGATCGCGGTGCGCCTGGTCCGCGAGCGCCGCGCGGAGGTCCACCGTGGCTGACCGCTCCGCCGCTCGGCGCCGTCCGGCCCCCGCGCGCGCCGCCGGCCGGCGCCGCCTGGTCGTGGTCGGCCGCACGGTGGCCTGCGCCACCTCGGTGGCCGTGCTGGCCACCTGCGGCGCCACCTGGTACGCGGTGCACGACCTGCGCAGCGGGCTGACCACCTCCAGTGCGCTGGACGACATCAAGAAGAACGCCCCGCCGCGCCTGGACAACTCGGTCAACCTGCTGCTGATCGGCCTGGACAGCCGCAAGGACATGAACGGAAACGACCTGCCCGGCGAGTTCGTCCAGGACGAGTTGCACGCCGGCTCCAGCAGCGAGGTCGGCGGGTACAACACCAACACCCTGATGCTGATGCACATCCCCGCCAACGGCGGCCAGGTCACCGCGCTCTCCGTCCCGCGCGACGACTACGTCCAGACGGTCGCCGCCGACGGGAAGCTGCACAAGATCAAGGAGGCCTACGGCATCGCCAAGTCGATGTTCGAGGCCAGGGCCCCCAAGGGGCTGTCCAAGGCGGAACTGGAGCGGCAGGGCCGGGAGGCCGGCCGCCGGGCCACCCTGGCCACGGTGCAGAACTTCCTCGGCGTGCGGATCGACCACTTCGCCGAGGTCAACCTGGTCGGCTTCTACGACATCGCCAAGGCGGTCGAGCCGGTCACCGTCTGCCTCAACCACGACACCAAGGACCCGGCGATCGAGGGCCAGGGCTCCGGTGCCGACTTCCACCAGGGCCTGAACACCCTCAACGCCTCGCAGGCGCTCTCCTTCGTCCGGCAGCGGCACAACCTGGCCGGTGGCGACTTCGACCGCACCCACCGTCAGCAGGCCTTCATCTCCTCGGTGGTGAAGAACCTCAGGGACAAGGGCGTGATCGGCGACTTCGGGAAGATGCAGCAGCTCTTCGGCGTGGTCAAGAAGGACGTGGTGCTGGACGACCGGTGGGACGTCCTGGACTTCGCCCAGCAGGCCCCGAACCTGTCCGGCGGCCACGTCACGGCCAACACGCTGCCGATCGCCGGCTTCGCCACCATCAACGGCCAGGACGTCAACAAGGTCGACCCGGTGCAGATCAAGCGCATCGTCCAGCAGCTGATCGGCCACGACCCGGCGCCGCCGACCGACGGCGACGCGGTGGAGAACAGCTCCTCCGCACCCGCCCCGCCCAGCGCACCCGCCGCGCCGTCCTCCGCCGCCGCCAAGTCCTCGGCCACGGTGGACGTGACCAACACCTCCGGCGTCCCGGGCGCCGCCGCGGGCGAGCTCAAGGCGCTGGTCGCCCTGGGCTTCGCCGAGGGCCGCATCGGGCAGGGCCCGCACCAGGCCAGGACCACGGTGACTTACGGCGTCGGTGCGAAGGAGGCCGCCGACCAGGTCGCCGCCCGCTACGGGGTCGCCGCCACCGCGAGCCCGCAGGTCAGGGCGGGCCACGTCCAGGTCACCCTGGGCGCCGGCTACGCCCCGCCCGCCGCGAGCCCGAGCGCCCAGAGCGCCCCGGGCAGCTCGGCTCCGGCCGCCCCCGCCGACCCGGCCGCGGGCCTGCCGATGCAGGGCCCGGCCGTGAAGATGGGCGGCATCCCCTGCGTCGACTGACCTCGCGGTGCGGACCGGATGAGCCGCGGCACCCCACGTCAGGGCATAGTGGGAGCCACCCACCCCGCTCAGGAGTCCCTTAGTGATCATCGGCCTGGTGACCGCCGTCGCCGCCTCCACCTGTTACGGCGTCGGCTCGGTGCTGCAGGCCGTCGGCTCACACCGCTCGGCCCGGCTGGAGGCCGAGCGGGCCGAGCCCGACCAGCTGACCGAGCACGGCGGCCCGAGCCTGAGCTCGACCGCCAAGGCCGTGGTCACCTGGGAGTTCCTGCTCGGCACCGTGCTGGACTTCGTCGGCTTCCTGCTCGGCGCGCTCGCCGCCCGGCTGCTGCCGCTCTTCCTCTCCCAGACCGTGGTCAGCGCCAACCTGGTGATCACCGCGGTGTGCAGCATCAAAATGCTCGGGATCCGGCTCAAGCGCTCGGAGTGGGCGGCGATCGGCGTGGTCTGCGGCGCGCTGGTACTGCTCGCGGTGGCCGCGGGCCCGGAGGGGACCGGGACCACCCCGCTGGCCACCCACTGGTGGCTGTTGCTGGTCTCGGTGCTGCTGATCGCCGGCGGGTCGCTGCTCGTGCGCCGGCTCGGCCGCAGCGGGGCGATCGTGGCCGGCCTGCTCTCCGGCCTGGGCTTCGGTGCGCTCGGCATCGGGGTGCGGATCCTGAACGGGGTCGACCCCTTCGACCTGGGCCGCCTGCTCAGCGATCCGGCGCTGTACGCGATCCTGGTCGGCGGCGTGGGCGGGATGTACCTGCACACCGTGGCCCTGCAGATCGGCTCGGTGAACGGGGCCACCGCCGCACTGGTGGTCGGCGAGACGGTGGTGCCGGGCGTGGTCGGGGTGGTCTGGCTGGGGGATGCCACCCGGGCCGGGCTGAGCTGGCTCGGCGTGCTCGGCTTCGTGCTGGCGGTGGCCGGCGCGGTGGCGGTGGCGCACTACGGCGAGGGTGAGGGCGCCCTGCAGTTGGAGGCCGGCTCACCGGAGCCGGCCGCGCACTGACGCCTGGTCAGGCGCCCGCGGCTGGAACGGGCCGGGAGTCAGGCCTCGGACGGCTGCGGCTCACAGGGCGGTGCCGCGCGGCGGTCGCTGGCAACGCGGGCAGAAGTAGCTGGACCGGTTCATCCAGGCGGCCCGCCGGATCGGGGTGCCGCACCGGTAGCAGGGCTGGTCCTCGCGCCCGTAGGCGTCCAGCGAGCGGGAGAAGTAGCCGCTCTCGCCATTCACGTTGACGTAGAGGCTGTCGAAGCTGGTGCCGCCGACCGCGAGCGCGGCGTTCATCACGTCCCGGGCGTGCCCCAGCAGGGCGGCGGCCAGCGGCCGGGACAGCGTGGCGGTCGGCCGGTCGTAGTGCAGCTTGGCGCGCCACAGCGCCTCGTCGGCATAGATGTTGCCGACCCCGCTGATCAGCGACTGGTCGAGCAGCGCGCGCTTGACCGTGGTCCGCTTGGCCCGCAGCGCGGTGAGGAAGGCCTCGTCGTCGAACAACGGGTCCAGCGGGTCCCGGGCGATGTGCGCCAGCGAGAGCGGCAGCCCGTCCGGGTCGCCCGGCGCGAAGGACAGCGGTTCGACCACCAGGTGCCCGAAGGTGCGCTGGTCCACGAAGCGCAGCTCGCGCCCGCCGTCGGTGAACCGCAGCCGCACCCGCAGGTGGGTCTCGTCCGGACCGGCCGGGTCCTGGACCAGCAGCTGACCGCTCATGCCGAGGTGGCCGAGCAGCGCCAGCCCGTCCCCGGCCGGCAGCCACAGGTACTTGCCGCGGCGCACGGCCACCCCGAGGGTGCGGCCGGTCAGCTGGTCGGCGAAGTCGGCACCGCCACCCACCTGCCGGCGCACCGCGCGCGGGTGCAGCACCTGCGCCTCGGCGACCGTGCGGCCGCTCACCCAGGAGGCCAGGCCGCGCCGGACCACCTCGACCTCGGGAAGTTCTGGCACGGCTCGCCCCCTCAGGCGGCGGGCGCGGCGGAGTTGTCCCCGTGCTTGGCCTTGATCGCGCGCCAGGCGCTCTCGGCAGCCTTCTGCTCGGCTTCCTTCTTGGAGCGGCCGGTGCCGCTGCCGAAGGTCTCGCCGGCCACCTTGGCCGCTGCGTTGAAGGTCTTCTCGTGGTCCGGTCCGGACTCCTCGACCACGTACTCCGGCACGCCGATCCCCACCGAGGCGGTGAGCTCCTGGAGGCTGGTCTTCCAGTCCAGGCCGGCACCCAGCTGCGAGGACTCCGCGATCAGCGGGTCGAACAGCCGGTGCACGAACTCCGTCGCCGCATCCAGGCCCTGGTCCAGGTAGATGGCGCCGATCACGGCCTCGACGGTGTCCGCGAGGATGGAGGACTTGTCCCGACCGCCGGTGCCCTCCTCGCCCTTGCCGAGCCGGATGAAGGTACCCAGCTCCAGGCCCCGGCCCACCTCGGCGAGCGCGCGGGAGTTGACCACCGCGGCGCGCAGCTTGGCGAGCGTGCCCTCGGGCACGTCCGGGTGGATCCGGTAGAGCGTGTCGGTGACCACCAGGCCCAGCACCGAGTCGCCGAGGAACTCCAGGCGCTCGTTGGTGGGCAGTCCGCCGTTCTCGTAGGCGAACGAGCGGTGAGTCAACGCACGTACCAGAAGGGCGCGCTCGAGCGTGTACCCGAGGCGCCCTTCCAGGACGTCGTATGCGGTCGAAGCCGGCCCGCCGCCCGGTTCACCCCCACTTCTGCGGGGACCCGACTTGCGGGAGGAGTGAACGTCCGACATCGATCCGTCACCCCGCCGATCAGACCGACAGGACCTGGCGACGGTTGTACGTGCCGCAGCTCGGGCACGCGATGTGCGCCAGCTTCGGCTCGTGGCAGCGGTCGCACGCGACGAGCGCCGGCGCGACAGCCTTCCAGTTGCTACGGCGGTGGCGCGTGTTGCTGCGCGACATCTTCCGCTTCGGAACAGCCACGGCTACTTCTCCTGGTTCTCGGCGAGACCCTCACGGGTGTCGCTGTTCTCGTCACCCTCGTCGCCGTGGCCGGCGGAGAGTCCCTGCAAAGCCGCCCACCGGGGGTCGGCGGCGTCATGGTGGTGGTCCGGGTCCTCGTTGAGCAGTGCCCCGCACTCGGAGCACAGGCCCAGACAGTCTTCCCGGCACACCGGCTGCAGCGGCAGTGCGAGCACCACCGCGTCACGCAGCACCGGTTCGAGGTCGAAGAAATCGCCCTCCAACCGGTAAGTCTCTTCCTCGTCCTCGTCGGACTGTTCGTCCTGGGACGACACCCGGCCGCGCTCGTCGGTCTCGGGGTAGTAGTACAGCTCCTGGAACTCCACGTCGAGGTCGTCCTCGACCGGCTCCAGGCAGCGCACGCACTCCCCGGCCACGTGGGCCTCGGCGGTGCCCGTGACGAGGACGCCCTCGACCACCGACTCCAGCCGCAGCTCCACCACGACCTCGCTGCCGACCGGGACGCCGATCACGTCCTCGATGCCGAACGCCGCCGGTGCCTGGAGGGTCCGCTCCACCTTGCGCATCGAGCCCGGGCGACGGCCGAGCTCGTGCGTGTCGAACACGAGTGGGTCGCGGTGGTCGAGGCGGTTCACGGTTCCTGACTTCCTGGTGGCGGGCGCATCGCTGCGCTGCGCGTTGGTCTGGCGGGTGGTCCGGCGCTCGGAGCGCTGGTGCGCGGGCAGCCGAACAGTCGGCATCCCAAAGGCCGGAGGTGTCAGACTACCCGAGAGCACGCCCAGGCCCAACTTCGGCCCCGGCCGCCACCAGGCGCTGGCTGCGACGGGCATCCTGTGCCTGTCGCGGAGCGGCCCCCGGCCTTCGGCCGGTAAGCCGAGAGTTCATGCCGGGGGCCGCGACGGGGGAAAAGGCTGCCTGACGTCGGCCTATCGGCCGCCGAGCTCCCGCAGCCGGGTCATGTCGATCATGCTGGTGTCGAAGAAGCTGGTCTCGTCCAGGGCCGGCTGCGGAGCGTGCTGCTGGGGGGCGGCGTGCTGCTGGTAGCCGTAGTCCTGCTGCTGGTACTCGGCCTGCTGGGGCACCGGCTGGTAGCCGTGCTGCTGCTCCTGCGGGTAGCTGTAGCCGGCCGCGTACGGGTCGGCCTGCTGCGGCTGCGGGTAGCCCTCGTAGCCGGGGTGGACGGCGTACTGCCCGGTGCCCTGGTCGTAGCCGCCGCCGTAGGCGTCCTGGTAGGCCACCGGCTGCTGCTGGTACTCCTGGCTCTGCTGGTAGCCCTGGACGTAGGCGGCCTCACCGGGCGCGGCCTGCCAGCCGGCCTGCACGGGAGTCTGCTCCGGCCAGGCCTGCTCCTCCTCGCGGTACCAGGGCCGCTCCTCCTCGTCGGAGAAGCCCGCGGCCACCGCCTCGGCCCGGTCCCTGAGCTGCTGGGCCTCGTCGGCGGCGGCCAGGTAGGCGGCCAGCTCGTCGACCGGCTTCTTGCCGAGCAGCTTGTCCCGGCCCCGGCCGACCGCCTCCAGGGTGCCGGAGAGCACCGCCTGCAGGGTGGCCAGCTTGGCGTCGACGTACTCGTCGACCTCGGGGCTGGGACTGGCGTGCGGCTGGAACTCCTCGCCGTCCTCGGCCTCGTAGTTGCCCTCGCCGCGCAGCTTGTCGCGGCCGCGGCCGACCGCGCCCAGCGTCTTGGTGAGCACCACCTCGAAGTTGGCCAGCTTGCTGTCGACGTAGTCGTCGGCCTCCTCGCGCTTGGCCTGCACCTCGCTGCGGGCCTCGGCGAGGATCCGGTCCGCCTCCGCCTTGGCGCGGTGGGCCACTTCGGTGTCGGAGATCAGCGAGCCGCGCTCGGCGTGCGCACCCTGGATGATCCGCTCGGCCTCGTCCCGGGCGCCGGCCACCATCTGCTCGTGGTCGGCCACCACGGACTGGGCCTGGGCGAGCTCGGCCGGCAGCGCCTCACGCAGGTCACGCAGCAGGGCGACCAGCTCGGCGCGGTTGACCACACAGGAGGCCGACATCGGCATCGCTCGGGCGTTCTCGACCACGGCGATGATCTCGTCGACTCTGTTCTGCACGTCCACGGGGCTTCTGTCTTTCCGTGAGTACCGCAAGACGGGGATACAGACTGTACGTCAGAATCCCGACCCTGCCGTCCGCTACCCGGCGGCTCGCTCGGCGAGCCGCTCCATCAGCCGCGGGTGCACCGCCGGCGGGATCAGGTGCGAGACGTCACCGCCGTACGAGGCCACCTCCTTGACCAGCGTCGAGGAGAGGAAGCTGTAGGTCGGCGAGGTCGGCACGAAGAGCGTCTCCACCCCGGTCAGGCCGCGGTTCATCTGGGCCATCTGCAGCTCGTAGTCGAAGTCGCTGACCGCCCGCAGGCCCTTGACGATGGCCGGGATGCCGCGCTCGCGGCAGAAGTCCACCAGCAGGCCCTGGTGCGACTCCACCTGCAGGTTGCCGTACCCGGCGCAGACCTCCTCGATCAGCGCGATCCGCTCCTCGACGGAGAACAGTCCCGCCTTGTTCTTGTTGATCAGCACGGCGACGTGCACCACGTCGTAGAGCTGCGAGGCCCGCTCGATGATGTCGAGGTGCCCGTTGGTGATCGGGTCGAACGAACCCGGGCAGACGGCGCGGCGCATGAGGGTGGGTGTCCCTTTCGGTGTGGGGCCCGGCGGGCAGTGCCGACCGATGAGGGTCAGACGGCCTGTCCGTACCAGAGGGTGCCCTCGCCGTAACGGCGGGAGCGGAGTGCTTCGAAGCCCCCGGGCCAAGCGAATTCGCCGCCCCGGGTGCTGCGTTCCACGGTGACGAGTGCGTCGTCGGTGATCCAGCCTCCGGCCCGGAGTGTGATCAGCATCTCGCGCAGTTCGGCATCCGGCAGCACGTACGGCGGGTCCAGGAAGACCAGGTCGTACGGGGACTGCGGGGGCGCCCCGGCCACCACCCGCTCGGCCCGCTCGGCCCGCACCTCGGCGCCGGGCAGCGCGACCGTCCGCACGTTGGCCAGCACCACCCGGGCCGCCGCCTGGTCCGCCTCCACCAGCAGCACGTGCGCCGCGCCACGGGACAGCGCCTCCAGGCCGACCGCGCCGGAGCCGGCGAACAGGTCCAGCAGCCGGGCCCCGGCGAGCGTGCCGCGCAGCGACTCCAGGGTGGAGAACATCGCCTCGCGGGCCTTGTCGGAGGTGGGACGGGTGCCCCGGCCGGGCGGTACGGCCAGTCGGCGGCCGCCGGCCGCCCCGGCGATCACGCGGGTCATGGTGGGTGGGCCGCCTCTCTCCTGCTCTTCTGCGCTGCCGCTCGTCGCTGCCCGACCACGCTATACGGCAGCGCCCCCTGCCGGTCGGACCGGAGGGGGCGGTGCGGGGTGGGCGGGGCGCCGGGGACTACTCCTGGGCCACCGAGCCGAGCAGGGTGGGCGAGGCGTAGCGGGACCAGGACAGGCAGCCGTCGGGCGGGCAGAATTCGGGGCGGCGCGGGTCGTGGCCGAGTTCGCGCAGCTTGGTCCGGACGGAGTCCGGCGTGCGGCCGAACCGGGCGGCTATCCGGGCGATGGTCTCGCCCTCGTGGAACCGGCGGGTCAGCTCCTCCTCGTGCTGCGGCACCCAGGGGGCGCCGTGGCCGGGGTAGAGCTCACGGAGCACGTCGCGGTCGGGGATCGGCTCGGAGACGTCGGCGACGATGGCCAGCGCGCGCAGCGCCCGGTTCAGCGCGATCCGCAGGTTGGCCACGTCCTCCACCGGCAGGCGCAGCTTGCCGGCGGCGAGCGGGCTGGCCGCGTGGCCCTCGCGCCAGCCGGTCAGGGTGAGGGTGACTTCGCGGTCGTCCTCGCTGGCCAGTTCGACCCGGAAGACCTTGTCGCCCAGCGGGAGCTCGTTGAGGTGACGGAATGCCATGACAGGACCCCCAATTCTCGTGCCAGGAGCGCTCCTTGAGGTGCGCCCTGAACACCTTCATTCTCTCTTGGGGTACTGACAACCGGCGCCGGCTCAGCCCTTCTCCAGGTAGGCCGCCCGGTCCGCGTCGACCAGGCCGGCCAGCTCCGCGCGCAGGTCCTGGTGGTCCGTCAGTTCGGGGTCGGCGGCGACCAGCCGCACGGCCTCCTCGCGGGCGGCCGCGATCACCTCCTCGTCCTCCAGCACCGAGAGCACCTTGAGCGAGGACTTCACCCCGGACTGGGCCTGGCCCAGCACGTCGCCCTCGCGGCGCTGCTCCAGGTCGATCCGGGACAGCTCGAAGCCGTCCAGGGTGGCCGCCACCGCGTCCAGCCGGGCCCGGGCGGCGCTGCCCGCGGGCATCTCGCTGACCAGCAGGCACAGGCCCGGCGCGGCGCCCCGGCCGACCCGGCCGCGCAGCTGGTGCAGCTGGGAGACGCCGAACCGGTCGGCGTCCATGATCACCATGGCGGTGGAGTTGGGCACGTTGACCCCGACCTCGATCACCGTGGTGGCCACCAGCACGTCGACCTGCCCGGCGGTGAACCGGCGCATCACCTCGTCCTTGGCCTCGGGGGCCAGCCGGCCGTGCAGGATCTCCACCCGCAGCCCGGCCAGCGGGCCGCGGGTCAGCTGCTCGGCCGTCTCCACCACGCTCAGCGGCGGCCGGCGCTCCTCGCTGCCGGCGCCCCCGTCCTGGGCCGACTCCCCCGGCTCCTCCGGGTCCGCCTCGGCGGCCCGGCGCTTCTTCGGCTTCTCCGGCTCCTCGTCGCCGATCCGCGGGCAGACCACGTAGGCCTGGTGGCCCTTGCCCACCTCCTCGCGGATCCGCTCCCAGGCCCGGGCCAGGAAGTTGGGCTTCTCCAGGGCCGGCACCACGTGGGTGGAGATCGGCGAGCGGCCGGCCGGCAGCTGGTCCAGCACCGAGGTCTCCAGGTCGCCGAAGACCGTCATGGCCACCGTGCGCGGGATCGGGGTGGCGGTCATCACCAGCAGGTGCGGCGGCTGGCCGCCCTTGGCCCGCAGCGCGTCCCGCTGCTCGACACCGAACCGGTGCTGCTCGTCCACCACCACCAGGCCCAGGTCCTGGAACTGCACCTTGTCCTCGATCAGCGCGTGGGTGCCGATGGCGATCCCGGCGTCGCCGCAGGCCATGTCGAGCAGCACCTGGCGGCGGGCCGCGGTGCCCATCGAGCCGGTCAGCAGCACCACCTTGGTGCCCAGCTCGGAGCCGCCGAGCATGCCGCCCTCGGCCAGCTCGCCCATCATCTCCACGATCGAGCGGTGGTGCTGCTGGGCCAGCACCTCGGTGGGCGCCAGCAGCGCGGCCTGGCCGCCGGCGTCCACCACGGCCAGCATCGCGCGCAGCGCCACCAGGGTCTTGCCGGAGCCGACCTCGCCCTGCAGCAGACGGTGCATCGGGTGCTCGGTGGCCAGATCGGCGAAGAGGTCGGCGCCGACCCGCTGCTGACCGTCCGTCAGGGTGAACGGGAGCTTGGCGTCGAAGGCGTCCAGCAGCCCGCCCGGCACCCGCCGGCGCGGCACGGCCGGCGAGGCCGCGGCGGCCGCCCGGCGCTGGGCCAGCGCGACCTGCAGCACGAACGCCTCGTCCCACCGCAGCCGCTCCTTGGCCCGCTCCAACTCCGCCTGGTTGCGCGGACGGTGGATCAGCTCCAGGGCCTCGGGCAGCGGGATCAGGCCGCGCTCGGCGCGCAGCGCGGCGGGCAGCGGCTCGCCGACATCGCCCAGGTGCTTGTCCAGCGCGGTCTGCACCGCCAGCGCCAGCTTCCAGCTGGGCAGCTGGGCGCTGGCCGGGTAGACCGGGATCAGTCGGCCGGCGAACTGCTCGGCGGCGGTGGAGCCCTCCTCCTCGTCCAGCAGCTGGTAGTCGGGCGAGGCCAGCTGGCGGGTCCGGTTGAAGACGCCCACCTTGCCCGCGAACAGGCCCTGGGCGCCCGGCCGCAGCTCCTTCTGCCGCCAGCCCTGGTTGAAGAAGACCAGCGTGAGCCGGGCCCGCCCGTCGGTGACGACCACCTCCAGCCGGTCGCCCCTGCGGCCGCGGAACGGGATCAGGGTGACCTTCTCGATCCGGGCCAGCACGGTGGCGTGCTCGTCCACCTCCAGCTCGTCCAGGCTGGTCAGCTGGCCGCGTTCGGCGTACCGGCGCGGGTAGTGGTGCAGCAGGTCGGCGACCGTGTGCAGCTTCAGGCCGTCGGCCAGCGCCTTCGCGGTGCGCGGGCCGACCAGCTTGGTCAGGGGTTCGTCGAGAGCAGCCATCGGATCCAATGGAACACCACGGCGGGGACAGCACCTGCCGCGCGACGCCCGCTACTCGACGCCGATGAGCAGCGGGGCGCTCTCCTGGCCGCCGTCGAAGACCAGCGTGTCCACCTCGGGGCGCTGGCGCCGGGCGTGCGCGACCAGGGTGTCGGCCAGTTCCGGGCCCGTCCCCTCGCCCAGCACCAGGGTGACCAGTTCGCCGCCGGCCGCCAGCATCCGGGAGAGCACCTCGGCGCCGGTCTCGGCGATCCCGGGGCCGATCACCGCCACGTCGCCGTCGATCAGCCCGAGCACGTCGCCGGCCTGGCAGACCCCGGCCATGGTCCAGGACTCCCCCTCGGCCACCGCGAGTTCGGCGTACCGGGTGGCGCCGGCCGCGGAGGTCATGGCCACCACGTCCTCGTCGAACCGGCGGCCGGCCTCGTGCACCGCGAGCGCGGCCAGGCCCTGCACCGGCGAGCGGGTGGGCAGCACCGCGATCCGCAGGCCCTCCTCGCGCAGTTGGTCGGCCGCCGCCCCGGCGCCGGCCCGCAGTTCGGGGTCGTTGAGCAGCAGGATCACCTCGCGGGCCGCGCACCGGCGCACGGCCTCGGCCAGTTCGGCACTGGACGGCGGGGCGTCCGGATCGGCGGCCAGCACCGCGGCGCCCGCCTCGCGGCACAGCTCGGCCAGACCCGCGCCGGTGACCACACTGAGCACCACCCGCTCGGCCGGCGCCTGCACCGCCCCGGCCCGATGGCCGGTCCTGGCGGCGGCCTCCGCGAAGTGGGTGATCCGGATCTGGTGCGGGCGCCCGGCCAGCACCCCGGCCTCCACCGCGGCGCCCGCGTCGTCGACGTGCACGTGGACGTTCCACAGCCCGTCGCCGCCGCCGATCACCAGCGAGTCGCCCAGCGCGGCCAGGCTCGCGCGCAATGCGGGCAGCTCGCTCTCCGGCGCGTCCAACAGGTAGATCACCTCGAAGGCCGGGTGGCCGGGCAGCCGCTCGGGCTCCGCGCAGGTGACCTGTGCCGCCGGCAGGTCGGCACCGAGCGCCAGCGGGCCCATCGGCTGCTGCCCGGCCACCGCGTCGGCCAGCGCGCCCAGCACCGCGACCAGCCCGCGCCCGCCGGCGTCCACCACCCCGGCCCGGGCCAGCACCGAGAGCTGCTCGGGGGTGCGCAGCAGCGCGCCGCGGGCACTGCGGTGGGCGCTGGCGGCGACCTCGGCCAGGCCGCCGACGGTCTGCCCCGCGCTCTCGGCGGCCCGCGCGGCCACCGTGAGCAGGGTGCCCTCGACCGGGTCGGCCACCGCCAGGTAGGCGGACTCGGCGCCCCGGGCCAGCGCCGCCTGCAGCGCCTCGGGGCCGCCGCCGCGCTCGGCCAGCACCTCGGCGACCCCGCGCAGCAGTTGGGCCAGGATCACCCCGGAGTTGCCGCGCGCACCCAGCAGCGCGCCCTTGGCCATCGCCCTGGCGGTGGCGGGCAGCGCGGGGTCCGCGCCGGACTCGAAGCAGCGCTCCACGGCGGCGGTGGCGGACTCGACGGTCAGGTAGAGGTTGGTGCCGGTGTCACCGTCCGGCACCGGGTAGACGTTCAGCGCGTCGATCTCCTCGCGCGCCTGGCCGAGGGCGGACAGCGCGAGGCGGCACCAGGTCCGGACGGCGGGGGCGTCGAGCGTCTCCAGCACCGGGTCTCCTCCAGGTGAACGCGACGGAACGGGCGGGGGTCCGCTGGGCAGGCTATCGGGGCCCGGGCAGGTTGTGCGGCCGCCGGGCGAGCCCGGCCGTCGAAGCGATCAACCGCCCGGACATGGTAATTTCGTGAGACCGAAGCGGTCGTTGTATGCTGCTCCGGTTGCCTGGAACAGTCCGGGCTTCCCCCTTGACCCGATCAGGTCCACGCTGAGTGGCCCAGGTTGATCAGCCGGGGTTATTCGAACGTAAATGATCTGAAGTCTTGGAGTGACTCCTGTGGCTGCCAACTGCGACGTCTGCGGCAAGGGGCCGGGCTTCGGCAACAACATCTCCCACTCGCACCGCCGTACCCGCCGTCGTTGGAACCCCAACATTCAGACGGTACGCGCTGTGATCGGGCGTACGCCGAAGCGGCTCAACGTGTGCACCTCGTGCATCAAGGCCGGTAAGGTCTCGCGCTGACGCGCAGACCGGCACGCCGGTCCTCTTGCGAAGAGCCGGTCCACCCCTCGTGGGTGGACCGGCTCTTCGGCTTGCCCCGGCTGCGCCCCGAGCGGGCGCCCGGGGCGGGCCGACGGCTCAGCCGCGGGTGAGCCAGCCGTGGTCCACCGGGCCGATCCCGCCGCCCAGGGCGAAACCGCCGCGGATCGCCCCGGTCACGTACGCCTTGGCCGCCGCCACCGCCTGCGGCATCTCCTGGCCCTTGGCCAGCTCGGCGGCGACCGCGCTGGCCAGCGTGCAGCCGGTGCCGTGGGTGTGCCGGTTGTCGTAGCGCGGGCTGCGGTACCAGTACTCCTCGCCGTCCCGGCCGGCCAGCAGGTCCGCGGCATCGCCGCTCAGGTGGCCGCCCTTGACCAGCACCCAGCGCGGCCCGAGCTCCAGCAGCGCGTCGGCCGCCGGGCGCATCTCGCCCTCCTCCAGCACCGTGATCCCGGTCAGCTGGGCCACCTCGTGCAGGTTGGGGGTGGCCAGGGTGGCCCGCGGCAGCAGTTGCTCGCGCAGCGTGGCGACCGCCTCGGCGGCCAGCAGCGCGTCCCCGTGCTTGGAGACCCCGACCGGGTCCACCACGACCGGCGCGGCGACGCCGGCCAGCAGCTCGGCCACCGTCTCGACCAGCTCGATCGAGGCCAGCATCCCGGTCTTCACCGCCTGCACCCCGATGTCGTCCACCACGCTGGTGAACTGGGCCCGCACCGCCTCGGCGGGCAGCTCCCAGTAGCCCTGGACGCCCAGCGAGTTCTGTGCGGTGACGGCGGTGATCACGCTCATGCCGTGCACGCCGAGCGCGAGCATGGTCTTCAGGTCGGCCTGGATGCCGGCGCCGCCGCCGGAGTCGGAGCCGGCCACGGTGAGGACGCGGGGGGGTGCTTGCTGGGACATGGCCCCAACCTATCGGGCCCCGCTCAGAGCACGGCCTCCGACTCGGCCCAGCGGTCGGCCGGCACGGTCTTCAGCCGGGTCACCGCCTCGGCCACCGGGACCAGCTCGATCTGGCTGCCGCGCAGCGCCGTGAAGTGCCCGAAGGCGCCCTTGTGCACCGCCTCCACCGCGTGCCAGCCGAACCGGGTGGCCAGCACCCGGTCCCGGGCGGTGGGGGTGCCGCCGCGCTGCACGTGGCCCAGGATCACCGGGCGGGCCTCCTTGCCGAGCAGGTCCTCCAGCTCGTGGGCCAGCCGGGTGCCGATCCCGCCGAAGGTCCGGTGGCCGAACTGGTCCACCTCGCCGTGGTCGAAGCGCATGGTGCCGGTGGCCGGCACGGCGCCCTCGGCGACCGCGATGATGGCGAACTTCTTGCCGCGGTCGAAGCGCTCCTCGATCATCCGGGCCACCCGCTCGATGTCGAAGGGCTTCTCCGGGATCAGGATCCCGTGTGCGCCGCCGGCCATCCCCGCGGTCAGCGTGATCCAGCCGGTGTGACGTCCCATCAGCTCGACCACCATCACCCGCTGGTGCGACTCGGCGGTGGTCTTCAGCCGGTCGATCGCCTCGGTGGCCACGTGCACCGCGGTGTCGAAACCGAAGGTGACGTCGGTGGCGTCGATGTCGTTGTCGATGGTCTTGGGCACCCCGACCACCGGCAGCCCGGCGTCGCTGAACAGTTTGGCGGCGCCCAGCGTGCCCTCGCCGCCGATCGCGATCAGCGCGTCGATGCCGATCCGGGCGGCCAGCTCCTCGGCGTGGTCCACCGCCCAGCGGATCTTCTCCCGCTGCACCCGGGCCGAGCCGAGCACCGTGCCGCCCAGGGTGAGCAGGCCGGTCACGTCGTCGTGCCCGATCGGCCGGGCGCGGCTCTCGATCAGTCCGAGGAAGCCGTCCTCGACGCCGACGATCTGGTCCCCGTGCACGTCCAGCCCCCGGTGCACCACCGAGCGGATCACCGCGTTCAGGCCGGGACAGTCGCCACCACTGGTGAGCACGCCGATACGCATGGCGGCAAGGCTACTCGGCGAAGTGGTCCCAGCCGGCCGTGCGCTCCCAGGGCGCGCCGTCCACGGTGACCCGGCCCCTGGCCCCCGGCCGGCTCGCTCCGGTGACCGTGCCGACCACCCGCCAGCGGGCCGGCAGCTGCACCCCGGGCGGGAAGGTGGCCGCGATCGCGTGGTCCTCGCCGCCGGAGAGCACCCAGACCAGCGGGTCCACCCCGACCGCCTGGCCGATGTCGGCCATCTGGGCCGGCACGTCGAAGTCGGCCGCCCGCAGGTCGATGTCCACCGCGCTGGCGGCGGCCACGTGGCCCAGGTCGGCGACCAGCCCGTCGCTCACGTCGATCATCGCGGTGGCGCCCAGCTCGGCGGCGGCCGGGCCGGCGTGGTACGGCGGCTCCGGGCGCCGGTGCGCCTCCACGAAGGCGCGCGGCGAGCGGAAGCCGCGGGCCAGCACGGTCAGCCCGGCGGCCGACCAGCCGAGCCAGCCGGTCACCGCGACCACGTCGCCCGGCTGGGCGCCGGAGCGGGTGACCGGGGCACGGCCCTGCAGGTCGCCGAGCGCGGTGATGGCCAGCGTGATGGTCTCGCCGCGCACCACGTCGCCGCCGACCACCCCGGCGCCCGCCACCTGGCACTCGTCGCGCAGCCCGTCCATCAGTTCGGTGGCCCAGGTGGTGGGCAGGTCGGCCGGGACCACCAGGCCGAGCAGCAGGGCGGTGGGCACCGCGCCCATCGCGGCGATGTCGGCCAGGTTCTGGGCGGCGGACTTGCGGCCCACGTCGTAGGCGGTGGACCAGTCGCGGCGGAAGTGCCGACCCTCGATCAGCACGTCGGTGGTGGCCACCACCCGGCCGTCGGGGGCGGTCACCACGGCGGCGTCGTCGCCCGGACCGAGCTCGACCGCGGGGGTCTTCGGCAGCCTGGCGGTGAGCTCCCGGATCAGACCGAACTCGCCGAGCTCGCCCACGGTCCCCTGCATGTGCCGTCCTCTCCAGAGTCTGCCTAGGCCTGGCCGTGCGGTCCGCGGCGCGCGCGCCGCGTGCGAAGCGTACGCCCACCGGCCCGCCCGGGGTCTCCCCTCCCGGGGCGGGGGCGCGGTAGCGTTGGTGATCCAGTCTTCGCGGCGCGCCCGCGCCGTAACCCGTCCACCCCCGCCCGGGCCGCGCCGACTGCTCGTCAGTACTGCCACCCCCAGCCGCAGGGAGGTCATCAGTGGTACAGGCATACATCCTGATCCAGACCGAGGTCGCCAAGGCCAGCACCGTCGCCGAAACCATCGCCGGGATCAAGGGCGTGATCCAGGCCGAGGACGTCACCGGACCCTACGACGTGATCGTGCGGGCCGAGGCGGAGTCCGTGGACGACCTGGGGCGGCTGGTGGTCGCCCAGATCCAGCAGGTCGAGGGGATCACCCGGACCCTGACCTGTCCGGTGGTGCACCTGTAGGCGGCCGGTCCGGCGCCGCACCCGGCACGGGTGCGGCGCCGCCGGGCTGCCCGGCCGCGCTCAGCGCAGGCCGGTGGAGCGGCGCAGCGCCGCCTGCAGCAGCCGGTCGATCAGCTCGGCGTAGGGCACGCCGGTGGCCTCCCACATCTTCGGGTAGGCCGAGATCGGGGTGAAGCCGGGCATCGTGTTGATCTCGTTGACCACCCAGCGCCCGTCGGTCAGCTGGAAGAAGTCGACCCGGGCCAGGCCCTCGCAGCTGAGCGCCTCGAAGGCGGCGACCGCCTGGCGGCGGATCTCCGCGGTCTCGGCCCCGGTCAGGTCGGCCGGGATCCGCACCTCGGAGGAGTCGATGTACTTGGCCTCGAAGTCGTAGAACTCGAAGCCCTCGCCGACCAGCACCTCGGCCGGCAGGCTGGCCCGCGGGCCGTCCTCGAACTCCAGGACGCCGCACTCGATCTCGCGGCCCTCCAGCATCGCCTCGACGATCACCTTCGGGTCGTGCCGGCGGGCCTCCTCGATCGCCGCGTCCAGCTGGGCCGCGTCCTTGACCTTGGTGATCCCGATGCTGGAGCCGGCCCGGCAGGGCTTGACGAAGACCGGCAGCCCGAGCGCCGCGATCCGCTCCCGGGCCTGCTCGCGCCCGGCCGAGCTCTCCCAGTCCCGCGGACGGACCACGGTGTAGGGGCCGACGCCGAGCCCGAAGGACTCCAGCACCCGCTTGGTGTACTCCTTGTCCATGCCGACCGCGCTGGCCAGCACGCCGGAGCCGACGTACGGCACCCCGGACAGCTCCAGCAGGCCCTGGATCGTGCCGTCCTCGCCCCACGGGCCGTGCAGCAGCGGCAGCACCACGTCCACCTCGCCGAGGGCCTTGGGCGCGGCGCCGGGCTCGCTCCACACCACCTCGCGCGAGGCCGGGCTGGCCGGCAGCGCCAGCTGGCCCTCGACGGAGTCGGCGACCTGGTCGACGTCCGGCATCCGGCCGTCGGTGATCGTCATCCGGTCCGGCTCGTCGCTGACCAGGGCCCAGCGGCCCTCGTGGGTGATGCCGACCGGCAGCACCTCGTACCTGGTCCGGTCGATCGAGCGCAGCACGCTGGCGGCGGTGACGACCGAGACACCGTGCTCGGAGGAGCGGCCGCCGAAGACGATGGCCACGCGCGGCTTGGCCGCCTGGTTCGGGGAGGTCGGTTCGTTGCTCATATCGAGAGGGAGACTACCGTGCGAGCTGTTCGGTTCCATGTAGCTGCGGCTCCCGGCGGGCGCCGGCCGGTCAGCGCCGCTCGGGCTTGGCCGAACGGCCCATCAGGTCCTTGAGCACCGCCTGGGTCGGGCGGCCGTTGTGCACCACGTCCACCACCGCCTCGACGATCGGCATCTCCACCCCGTTGCGCCGGGCCAGGTCGAGCACCGACTCGCAGGACTTCACGCCCTCCGCGGTCTGCTTGGTGGCCGCGATGGTCTGCTCCAGCGTCATGCCCCGGCCCAGGTTGACCCCGAAGGTGTGGTTGCGGGAGAGCGGCGAGGAGCAGGTGGCCACCAGGTCGCCCATGCCGGCCAGGCCCGCGAAGGTCAGCGGATCGGCGCCCAGCGCCACCCCCAGCCGGGTGATCTCGGCCAGCCCACGGGTCATCAGGGTGGCCTTGGTGTTGTCCCCCAGGCCCATCCCGTCGGCCATCCCGACCGCCAAGCCGATCACGTTCTTCACCGCGCCGCCCAGCTCGCAGCCGACCACGTCGGTGTTGGTGTACGGGCGGAAGTACGGGGTGTGGCAGGCCTGCTGCAGTCGGCGGGCGACCTGCTCGTCGGTGCAGGCCACCACGCTGGCGGCCGGCTGCCGCTTGGCGATCTCGGGCGCCAGGTTGGGTCCGGAGACCACCGCGACCCGGTCCTCGCCGACCCCGGCCACCTCGCGGACCACCTCGGTCATCCGCTTGGCGGTGCCCAGTTCGATGCCCTTCATCAACGAGACCAGCACCGTCTGCGGCCCGATCAGCGGCGCCCAGGCGGCCAGGTTCTCGCGCAGCGTCTGCGAGGGCACCGCGAGCACCGCGAAGTCCGCGCCGGCCAGCGCCCGGGCCGCGTCGGTGGTCGGGGTGATGCGGTCGGGCAGCACGATCCCGGGCAGGTACTCGGGGTTGGTGCGGGTGGCGGCGATGGTGTCCACCAACTCCTGGCGGCGGCCCCAGAGTGCCACCTCGCAGCCGGCGTCGGCCAGGATCATGGCGAACGGCGTGCCCCAGGAACCGGTGCCGAACACGGCGCAACGAGTCACCGCGCCTCCTCCTCGCTCTGCTTGGCGGCCGCCCGCTCGGCCCGGGCGCGGCGCAGGTCGTAGCGCTCGGCGGGGGCCTTCTCGCCGCGGATCCCCTCCAGCACCGCGGTGATCGCAGCCATGATCTCCTCGGTGGCCTCCTTGAGCACCTGCGGGGTGATCTCCTGGCCCTGGAACCGGCTCAGGTCGACGGCGGGACCGGCGGCCACCACCACCTTCTTGCGCGGGAACAGGCTCACCTTGGCCGGCTTGCCGCCCAGCCCCCGGCCGTACGGCGGGACGATCTCGTGCGCACCCCAGTGCGCCACCGGGATCACCGGGGCACCGGTGATCAGCGCCACCCGGGCCGCCCCGGTCTTGCCCTCCATCGGCCACAGCTGCGGATCCCGGGTGATCGTCCCCTCCGGGTAGAACTGGACCGCCTGGCCGCCCTCGATGGCGGCGATCGCGGCCCGGAACGCCTGCGCGGCGTCGGTGGAGTCGCGGTAGACCGGGATCTGGCCGGTCTTGCGCAGCATGAATCCGATGAACGGCACACTGAAGAGCGAGGACTTGCCCAGGATCCGCGGCGGCCGCCCGCTGTTGTACTGCCAGTGGGCGTACAGCACCGGGTCGATCACCGAGTTGTGGTTCACCGCCACCAGGAAGCCGCCCTCCTTGGGCAGGTGCTCCCAGCCGTGCCACTCGGGCTTGGCCAGGGCGGCGTTCACCGGCTTCACCAACACGGCGGCGAAGCGGTACCAGATCCCGTAGTCGGCGTTGCCGAATCTGGCGTACGAGCGGCGGGCCACCCCAGGTCCTCCTCGTGTGCTGCGGCACGTGGGGTGCCGCGGTGTGGGCGCGGAATTCGCACGGCGCGAGCGCGGTGTGCGGAGAAGCGGTCGCGGGTCATCCTCGCACGGGGGCACCCTGGCGGAGCGGGACGGCCCGGCGGAAGAATGTCGCCGATGACCCAGCACACCGTACGCCCACCGCGTGACGCCTGGAGCCTGGTGCTGCCGGTGAAACCGCTGGACCGGGCCAAGAGCCGACTGGCGCCCTTCGCCGGTGCCCGGCGCGGCGAGTTGGCGCTGGCCTTCGCGCTGGACACGGTCGCCGCGGCCCTGGCCAGCCCGCTGGTGGCACAGGTGCTGGTGGTCTCGCAGGATCCGCGGGCGAGCGAGCGGTTGGCCGCACTGGGCGCCGTGGTGGTCGCCGACGAGCCGGGCGGCGGACTCAACCCCGCGCTGTCGCACGGCGCCGCGCACGCGCGGCGGCTGCGCCCCGGCACGCCCTTGGCCGCCCTGTCCGCCGACCTGCCGGCGCTGCGCCCGGCCGAACTGACCCGGGTGCTGGCGGCGGCCGCGGGCGCCGGGCGGGCTTTCCTGGCCGATGCGCCGGGGGCCGGCACCACGCTGCTGGCCTGCGACGGCCACCGGCTGCTCGCGCCCGCCTTCGGGGGTGCCTCGCGCGCCCGGCACGCGGCCGGCGGAGCCCGCGAACTCACCCTGGCCGACGTGCCTTCGGTGCGCCGCGACGTGGACACCGGCGCGGACCTGGCCGCCGCCCTCGCCCTCGGGGTCGGCCCGCACACCCGGGCGGCGGCGGCCGCGCTCGTCTAGCGCCGGTCGGGGCGCGGGGCCCGCCCGGGGGCGCGGGGCCTGTCGGCGCGGGTCGGCCACTTATGCTGAGGCCCATGCAGGCCACCGCTTTCACCTTCGATGCCGCCACCCACGAGGGCTCGGTCCTCCTCGACGACGGCACTCCGGTGCCCTTCGACGCGGCCGCCTTCGACGCCGGGGGCCTGCGGCTGCTCCGTCCGGGCCAGCGGGTGCGGATCCGGTTGGCCGAACAGGACGGAGTGCGCCGGGTGGTCTTCCTCACCCTGGCCACCTTCCCGGACCCGACCGAGGCCTGAATCCCCCTCAACCGACGCCCCGTGAGTCGGCCCCGCAGTCATGCAGACGCCGCGGCGGCCCGCCCCCGAATCCGGGGAGCGGGCCGCCGCGGCGATGCGTTCCGGTCCTGACGGACCGACAGTGGACCCCAGGGGCCGCGCGATTACTTCGCGGCGGTCTTGCGGGCCGTGGTCTTGCGGGTGGCGGTCTTCTTCGCCGGGGCGGTCTTCTTGGCCGCCGTGGTCTTGGCAGCGGTCGCCTTGGCCGTGGTGGTCTTCTTGGCCGCCGTCGTCTTGGCGGTGGTCGTCTTCTTGGCGGCGGCGGTGGTGGTCTTCTTGGCCGCGGCCGTCTTGGCGGTGGTGGCCTTCTTCGCCACGGCCGTCTTGGCGGTGGTCGCCTTCTTCGCAGCGGTCTTCTTCGCGGGGGCCTCGGCCGCGGCAGCGGCGGCCCGCTTGGTGGCGGCCCGCTTGGCGGCGGCGGTGGCGGCGACACCCGACTTGCCCGGGGTGAGCGAGCCCTTGGGGGCCTTCTTCACCGAGGGGCCGTCCTTCGGCAGCTTCTTGCTGCCGCTGACCAGGTCCTTGAAGCCCTGGCCGGGACGGAAGCGGGGCACCGCGGTCTTCTTGACCTTGACCCGCTCACCGGTCTGCGGGTTGCGGGCGAAGCGCGCGGAGCGCTCCACCTTCTCGAAGGTGCCGAACCCGGTGACCGAGACCCGGTCACCGGCCACGACGGCACGCACCATGGTGTCGAGCACTGCGTCGACGGCCTCTGCGGCAGCCTTGCGACCACCCAGCTGCTCGGCCACCGCTTCGACAAGCTGAGCCTTGTTCACGTCTTCCCCTTCAGAAACGGGCGCCGGATGATTCCATCCGTTCAATTCGCACGTTAGGCATGTATTTGCGGACTTTCAATTACCAAACGCGCGAATCACCCTAGTGTCGCAATGGATTTGCGCGTCTGCGACCTCAGCCGAGCGGCGGATGCCCCTCGTCGAGCTCCTGCACAAAGCGACTCAACCGCCGCGCCGCCGCCGGGAGATCGCGCTTGGCGGTCTCGGTGACGATCAACAGCTGCCGGGTGAGAGCGGTCTTTGCTTCCGCCGACGCGTGCAGCGCGCGCACGCGGGCATGAGCCTGCTTCAACCGCTCTGCGACAAGGGCATAGAGCGCCGCGACTTCCGGGTCGTCGGTTCCCGCGCCGACCGGGCCGGCCTCGGGATCGACAGTCGGCCGATCGTCAATTCGACTCTCGGCTTCCCGGTCCGTGAACTCCGACGACGCGGGATCGCCACCCGCGTACGGAGGTTCATGGTGCCGGTGCATGCCTTGATTGTGCCATCTACTCAGAGTTGCGACGCGCGGGGCCCGTCTTACGACAAATCCAGGACTCCTTGTCCACCACAGCTGACGGCAGATCCTCACACCCAGTCAGGAGTGAACTCCCCCCCGCAACGGATGAAGGCCCGTCCCCCGACGGGGAACGGGCCTTCGGAATGTGCCAGAGTCAGGCGACCGGCTGGGTCCGGGGCTTGTAGGAGGGGCGCCGGGCTTCGAACGCGGTGATGTCGTCAGCGTTCTGCAGCGTGATGCTGATGTCGTCCAACCCGTTCAGCAGCCGCCAGCGCACGTTCTCGTCCAACTCGAACGCCGCCGTGATCCCCTCGGCCCGCACCTCGCGCGCCTCCAGGTCAACCGTGATCTCAGCGCTCGGGTCGGCCTCGGTCAGCTCCCACAGCTGATCCACCGTCGACTGCGGCAGCACCACCGTCAGCAGACCGTTCTTCAGCGAGTTCCCCCGGAAGATATCCGCGAACCGCGAGGAGATCACCGCCTGGAACCCGTAGTTCTGCAGCGCCCACACCGCATGCTCACGCGACGATCCGGTACCGAACTCAGGGCCGGCCACCAGCACACTGGCCCCCCGCCGCTCCGGCCGGTTCAGAACGAACGACTCGTCCTTGCGCCACGCCTCGAACAGCCCGTCCTCGAAACCCGACCGGGTGACCTTCTTCAGCCAATGAGCCGGGATGATCTGGTCCGTGTCCACATTGCTGCGCCGCAGCGGCACCGCCCGACCCGTGTGGGTGGTGAACTTCTCCATCACTCAGACCTCCACAACAACGTCGACACTCGACAGGTCGGCCGGCGCGGCCAACCGCCCCAGCACCGCGGTGGCGGCAGCCACCTGCGGCGACACCAGATGGGTACGCCCGCCCTTGCCCTGACGTCCCTCGAAGTTGCGGTTCGACGTCGACGCACACCGCTCGCCCGGCGCCAACTGGTCCGGATTCATCCCCAGGCACATCGAACACCCCGCATGCCGCCACTCCGCGCCGGCGGCGGTGAACACCTTGTCCAGGCCCTCCTCGACCGCCTGCAGCGCCACCCGCACCGAACCCGGCACGACCAGCATCCGCACCCCGTCCGCGATCCGGCGCCCCTGCACCACCGCCGCGGCCGCCCGCAGGTCCTCGATCCGCCCGTTCGTGCAGGACCCCACGAACACCGCGTCCACCTGCACCTCGCGCAGCGGCGTGCCGGCCGTCAGGCCCATGTACGCCAGCGCGTTCTCCGCCGCCACCCGCTCCTGAGGATCCTCGAAGCTCGCCGGGTCCGGCACCGCCGCCCCCAGCGGCGCACCCTGGCCCGGGTTGGTGCCCCAGGTCACGAACGGCGTCAGCGCACTCGCGTCGATGAACACCTCCGCGTCGAACACCGCGTCGTCGTCCGTGCCCAGCGTCGACCAGTACGCCACCGCGGCATCCCAGTCCGCGCCCTGCGGCGCGTGCGCACGCCCCTTCAGGTACTCGAACGTGGTCTCGTCCGGGGCGATCATGCCCGCCCGCGCGCCCGCCTCGATCGACATGTTGCAGATCGTCATCCGCGCTTCCATCGACAGCGCGCGGATCGCCGAGCCCCGGTACTCCAGCACGTAGCCCTGGCCGCCACCGGTCCCGATCTTCGTGATCACCGCCAGGATCAGGTCCTTCGCCGTCACGCCCTCGGGCAGCTCGCCCTCCACCGTGATCGCCATCGTGCGGAACGGCGCCAGCGGCAGCGTCTGCGTCGCCAGCACGTGCTCGACCTGGCTGGTCCCGATCCCGAACGCCAGCGCCCCGAACGCCCCGTGGGTCGAGGTGTGCGAGTCACCGCACACCACCGTCATCCCCGGCTGGGTCAGCCCCAGCTGCGGACCCACCACATGGACCACGCCCTGCTCCACATCGCCCAGCGAGTGGATCCGCACCCCGAACTCCGCCGCATTGCGGCGCAGCGTCTCCAACTGCACCCGCGACACCGGATCCGCGATCGGCTTGTCGATGTCCAGCGTCGGAGTGTTGTGGTCCTCCGTCGCGATCGTCAGATCCGTGCGACGCACCGGCCGCCCCGCCAACCGCAGACCGTCGAAAGCCTGCGGACTGGTCACCTCGTGCAACAGGTGCAGGTCGATGTAGAGCAGGTCGGGCTCGCCCTCGGCGCGCCGGACGACATGGTCGTCCCAGACCTTCTCCGCCAGTGTCCGTCCCATCGGGTTCCCTCCAGCCGGCCGCTCTGCCGGCCTGATCGTGGTCGTGGGGTGTGCCTGTCGTCCGGGGTTCTCCCGGGCTTCTCCATCCAGGGTGCCGGGTTCCTGCGAAGATTGAACTTGCGTCTCGCCCACTGAGACTGCAGTATCGGCGTATGGACAACTCTAGCGGCGTCGGCGTTCTCGACAAGGCCGCTCTGGTGCTCAGCGCACTGGAGTCGGGCCCCGCCACGTTGGCGGGGCTGGTCGCCGCCACCGGTCTGGCGCGGCCCACCGCCCACCGACTCGCCGTCGCACTCGAACACCACCGCCTGGTCACCAGGGACATGCAGGGCCGGTTCATTCTCGGCCCCCGGCTCGCCGAACTTTCCGCCGCGGCGGGCGAGGACCGGCTGCTCGCCACCGCGGGCCCGGTCCTGACCCACCTGCGCGACGTCACCGGCGAGAGCGCGCAGCTCTACCGCCGCCAGGGCGAGATGCGGATCTGCGTGGCCGCCGCCGAGCGGCTCTCCGGCCTGCGGGACACCGTCCCGGTGGGCTCCACGCTGCCGATGAAGGCCGGTTCGGCCGCCCAGGTGCTGCTCGCCTGGGAGGAGCCCGAGCGGCTGCACCGCGGCCTGCAGGGCGCCCGGTTCACCGCCACCGCGCTCAGCGGCGTGCGGCGGCGCGGCTGGGCCCAGTCGATCGGCGAGCGGGAGCCGGGCGTGGCCTCGGTCTCCGCGCCCGTGCGCGGGCCCTCCAACCGCGTGGTGGCGGCCGTCTCGGTCTCCGGCCCGATCGAGCGCCTGACCCGCCACCCGGGCCGGCTGCACGCCCAGGCCATCATCGAGGCCGCCAACCGCCTGACCGACGCACTGCGCCGGGCCTGAGCACCGACAGCAGAAAGGGCCGCGCACCCCGGTGCGCGGCCCTTCCGACCTGCGCCGGGCCAATTGTTCGGAGGCCGCACCAATGGCCCGGGAAAAGCGCACCGGAAAAGCGAAAAGCCCCCGAACTCTCGGGGGCTTGCCCCACATCTGGCTGGGGTACCAGGACTCGAACCTAGACTAAGTGAACCAGAATCACTCGTGCTGCCAATTACACCATACCCCACAGCAACCAGCCGATGGCTACAGTCTCCTGAGCTCCACCGGCTGACCTGCTAGTACCCCCGACCGGATTCGAACCGGCGCTACTGCCGTGAGAGGGCAGCGTGCTAGGCCGCTACACAACGGGGGCAAACTTGGTGATCCAGCTTCGTCGCCTCCGGGTAAAGCCCGTCCGGATGGTGACTGATGAAGGATCTGGTACCCCCGACCGGATTCGAACCGGCGCTACTGCCGTGAGAGGGCAGCGTGCTAGGCCGCTACACAACGGGGGCTCCTGCTATGCAGTTCGATGCTTCTCAACACCCTGCACTGCGTACCCCCGACCGGATTCGAACCGGCGCTACTGCCGTGAGAGGGCAGCGTGCTAGGCCGCTACACAACGGGGGCTTGCGGTAATGCTCGTCCTGCTGAACTACCGTACTGCGCTGGGGTACCAGGACTCGAACCTAGACTAAATGAACCAGAATCACTCGTGCTGCCAATTACACCATACCCCATCAGAACGCAACCCCCTGCGGGGTCTTGCTCGATGTTCGCGCCGACTCCGTTCGGTGGATCTCGGTGAGGCTTCTGGTTCCTCTCCGGTCCCTCCCGGGCGGCGCAGAAAGAACATTACCCGACGCGTGGCCCCGCTCCAAAATCGATAACCGCAGGCAGGCCGCGCGCGCCCGTCGGGCCTGGTCCCGCAGCGGTGCGGCGGCCAGGCCCGACGGCGGCTCAGGCGCCCGGCAGGGCGTCCAGGGCCAGGGTGAGGCGGCGCAGCGTCTCGGGGCGGCCGAGCAGCTCCATCGACTCGAAGAGCGGCGGCGAGATCCGGCGGCCGGTGACCGCGACCCGCAGCGGGGTGAAGGCGAACTTGGGCTTGATGCCCAGGCCCTCGACCAGCGCCTCGCGCAGGGCGGCCTGGATCGGCTCCGGGGTGAAGTCCGCCAGCTCCTCCAGCGCCTTGATGCTGGCCTGCAGCACCGGGCGGGCGTCGGCGGTCAGCACCTTGGCCGCGTCCTCGGCGTTCACCGCGAAGGCGGCCGGGTCGACGAAGAGGAAGCCGAGCATGTCGACCGCCTCGGAGAGCACCACCATCCGCTCCTGGGTGAGCGGGGCGGCCTTGCGCAGCAGCTCCAACTGCTCGGCGCCCGGCTCGGCCGGCAGCAGCCCGGGGGCCTGCAGGTAGGGCACCAGGCGCTGGACGAAGTCCTCCGGTGCCAGCATCCGCAGGTGGTCGGCGTTGATCGACTCGCACTTCTTCAGGTCGAAGCGGGCCGGGTTCGCGTTCACCTTGCTGATGTCGAAGGCGGCCACCAGCTCCGCCATGGAGAACCGGTCCCGGTCCTCGGCGAGCGACCAGCCCAGCAGGGCGAGGTAGTTGAGCAGCCCCTCGGGCAGGAAGCCGCGCTCGCGGTAGAGGTTGAGGCTGGCCTGCGGGTCGCGCTTGGAGAGCTTCTTGTTGCCCTCGCCCATCACGTACGGCAGGTGGCCGAACTGCGGGGTGGCGCCGGAGCCGACCCCGATCTCGGCCAGCGCGGCGTACAGCGCGATCTGACGCGGCGTCGAGGAGAGCAGGTCCTCGCCGCGCAGCACGTGGGTGATGCCCATCAGGGCGTCGTCCACCGGGTTGACCAGGGTGTAGAGCGGGGCGCCGTTGGCCCGGACCAGGCCGTAGTCCGGCACGTCCTTGGGCTCGAAGCTGAGGGTGCCGCGGACCAGGTCCTCGAAGACGATCGTGTAGTCGGGCATCCGGAAGCGCAGGATCGGCTGCCGGCCCTCGGCCCGGTAGATCGCCTGCTGCTCCGCGGTCAGCGTGCGGCACAGGCCGTCGTAGCCGGAGGGCAGGCCGTTGGCGCGGGCCGCCTCGCGGCGGGCGTCCAGCTCCTCGGTGGTGCAGAAGCACTCGTAGGCGTGACCGGCCTCGTGCAGCCGGCGGGCCACGTCCGCGTAGATGTCCATCCGCTGGGACTGGCGGTAGGGCTCGTGCGGGCCGCCGACCTCGGGGCCCTCGTCCCAGTCGAAGCCGAGCCAGCGCATCGCGTCCAGCAGCTGCTGGTACGACTCCTCGGAGTCGCGGGCCGCGTCGGTGTCCTCGATCCGGAACACCAGGGTGCCGCCGTTGTGCCGGGCGAAGGCCCAGTTGAACAGGGCGGTGCGGACCAGACCGACGTGCGGGTTGCCGGTCGGGGAGGGGCAGAAGCGAACCCGTACAGCCGGGTCCGCGGCCGAGCCGCCGGTGGGGTGTGCGTTAGCCACGCTTGATCACCTTGTTGGTGAGAGTGCCGATGCCTTCGATGGAGACGGCGACCTCGTCGCCGACGTTCAGGGGTCCGACACCCGCGGGGGTGCCGGTGAGGATGACGTCGCCCGGGAGCAGCGTCATGGCCTCGGAGATGTGCGCGACGAGCTCCGGGATGCCGCGGAGCATGAGCGAGGTGCGCCCGGTCTGGCGCAGCTCGCCGTTGACCGTGCAGGTGATCGCCAGGTCGGCCGGGTCCAGCTCGGTCTCGATCCACGGACCGAGCGGGCAGGCGGTGTCGAAGCCCTTGGCGCGGGCCCACTGGCCCTCGCGCTGCTGCACGTCCCGGGCGGTCACGTCGTTGCCGCAGGTGTAGCCGAAGACCACCTCGGACACCCGGTCCACCGGGACCTCGCGGCACATCCGGCCGATCACCACGGCCAGCTCCGCCTCGTGCTGCACGTCGCCGGAGAACGGCGGGTAGGCGATGGCCTCGGTCGGGCCGATCACCGAGGTGGAGGGCTTGAAGAAGGTCAGCGGGACCTCGGGCACCTCGTGGCCCAGCTCGGCGGCGTGGGCGGCGTAGTTGCGGCCGACCGCGACGATCTTCGAGGGGAGCATCGGGGTGAGCAGGCGCACCTGGTCCCAGCGGTGGCTCTCGCCGGTCAGCTGGGGGGTGCCGAAGGGGTGGCCCGCCATGGCGTGCAGCACCAGCGACTCGGGCTGGGCCGCGTCGCCCTCGACGACGCCGAAGGAGACGCTGCCCGCGGCGCTCCCCTCACGGACTGAGAACCTGGCAATACGCACGCTGCGCGACCTTTCCGGTACGGGGTCGATTGGGCTCCAGGCTATCGCCCGCCCCCACGCACGAGGGCGCCGCCACCAGTGGTGACGGCGCCCTCGGAGCGCGGACGGCAGGCCGGGGGCCGCTCAGCCCCGGTGCTGCTGCTGCGGCAGCGTCATCAGCTTGGTGCGCCGCGGGTTGGCGGTGCTGCGCGGCAGCTCGGTGGGGTACTCGACCGGCTCGAGGGCGGTACGGGCACCGGGCAGCTGGCTGAAGTCCTCCAGCGAGGCCAGGGTCGTGCGGCGCGGGTTCGCGGTCGAACGGGAGCCGAGCGTGGACCTGGTGGCGGTCGCGGCCGGGGACTGGGACATCGCTTCTACACCTCGGTGTCGTCGTGAAAAGGGGCGCTGTACAACGAGTCAGGGTAGGGACCGCATTTCACAGAGACCGTGACCAAAGCTACACATAGACCTGTGAGTTTGCTCACAATTTCCTGAGTAGAGGCCGCAATCCGGATATTTCACCCAAGAAGTAAATTCCGACAAAGCGCCCACAGCCGCCCATACCGGGAACGCACCAAGGGGGTCGGTTCCGGACGCTCAGTGGTCAAGTGTCCGAAAAGCGCCGTATTCGCGCCCCGGGTCGCACCGTCCGTGAAGTGCTGCGCGCGGTCGGTAGCCCCGTACCGCCAAGAGCCCCGCCCCTTGTTGGAGTTCTTCCGCTGTGCTGGAATGCCACGAACCGCCGGAGGAGAACCCTCCTCGGCATCGCAGCCGCCCAACACCGCGTCGAACGACCGCTCGGGCAACAGTGCGGTGCACAGGGGCTACCCACGGCGGCACGCGTGCATTCCCGGATCAGCCGGGTCTGCCGAAATCGAACTCGACACCGCTCCGTCCGCGGCGACGCGGAGGGGCGCCCGGTCCAGAGGTTGCGACGCCAGTGCAGGGACGTTTCAAAAGGGGTAGCGGCGCCGCAGGCAGCGCTTCGGCGCCCGAGCCCCTCGGTGCCCCCCACCAGTCGGAGCCGGACCCGGTGACGGGCGATCGGCTCAACCAAGGCCGGCTCGGCAACGAGGAGCCGCAGGTCGACGCCGCCGGTTCGGAACAGGACGAGGCGAGCCGCCGCGCCCGGTTGCGGACCTCGCTGACCCGCCGCCGGGCCACCGGTCTGGGCCGGCTGCGGATGCGCAACTGGCGCATCCGCACCCGCCTGATCGCGCTGCTGCTGCTCCCGGTGGTGGTCGCGCTGGTCTTCGGCGGCCTGCGCATCAACACCTCGATGCAGAGCTCGCAGCAGCTGGCCCAGATGGCCAACCTGAGCGACCTCGCGGTCCGGGCCACCACGCTGGCCGACGCGCTGGAGACCGAGCGCGACATCAGCGCCGGCCCGCTGACCTCGCACCCGGGGCAGCAGGACGACGACGTCACCGCCGCGCGCAAGAACACCGACGAGGTCAGCAAGGCCTACAACGCCCGCGCCGACTCCTTCGACAACCTGGACCTGTCCGGCGGGAACTCGCTGCTGATGCAGGTGCGCAAGGACATGGAGCTGCTCTCGCAGTTCCGCAACAACGCGTACACCCAGCCGGACAACATCGAGGCCACGGTCGCGTCCTACGACACGATCATCAAGGACCTGCTGTCCATCAGCCAGGACATCGCGCTGGCCTCCTCCAACCCGGACCTGGTCAAGTCGACCCGCGCCCTGCAGCAGTTCTCCACCGAGAAGGAGAGCAGCTCGATGCAGCGCGCGCTGATCAGCGCCGCGCTGGCCCGCCCGGGCGGCGCCGACCTGAGCCCCTCGGACCAGAGCTTCGGTTTCCGTCTGCGCACCGCGTTCGAGAACGCCTCCACCAACTTCAACTCGATCTACGGCACCGCCGACGCGACGAAGCTGCTGGCCCGGCTCCAGTACAACCCGCAGATCAACCTCTCCGACCGGTTCGCCACCCAGGTGCTGCAGGCCAACGGCATCAAGCAGGCCGACGTGCGGTCCTACAAGGACTGGTACGACCAGGCCAGCGTCCGGATCACCAACCAGCGGGCGATCGAGACCCAGCTGCTGGACGAGCTCAAGGGCAAGGCGCAGTCGCTGCAGGCGGCCGCCGACAACGACGCCATCGGCAACGGTGTCGTGGTCGCGCTGGTGCTGCTGTTCGCCGTGCTCGGCGCCGCCCTGGTGGCCCGCTCGATGGTGCGCTCGCTGACCAAGCTGCAGACCGCGGCCGAGGACGTCGCCGAGCGGCGGCTGCCCGAGCTGGTCAAGACGCTCTCCGAGGCCGATCCGCACGACGTCGACGTCACGGTCGAGCCGGTCGGCGTCAACTCCACCGACGAGATCGGCCACGTGGCGCACGCCTTCGACATGGTGCACAGCGAGGCGGTCCGGCTGGCCGCCGAGCAGGCACTGCTGCGCGGCAACATCAACTCGATGTTCACCAACCTCTCGCGCCGCAGCCAGGGCCTGATCCAGCGCCAGCTGTCGCTGATCTCCGAGCTGGAGAGCCGCGAGGCCGACCCGGACCAGCTGGCCAGCCTGTTCAAGCTGGACCACCTGGCCACCCGCATGCGCCGCAACGGTGAGAACCTGCTGGTCCTCGCGGGTGAGGACCCGGGCCGCCGGTGGACCCGCCCGGTCCCGCTGGTCGACGTGCTGCGCGCCGCCGCCTCCGAGGTGGAGCAGTACGAGCGCATCGAACTGGCCTCCGTGCCCTCGGCCGAGGTGGCCGGCCGGGTGGTCAACGACCTCGTCCACCTGCTCGCCGAGCTGCTGGAGAACGCGACCTCGTTCTCCAGCCCGCAGACCCGGGTCCGGGTCACCGGCCACGCGCTGCCGGACGGCCGGGTGCTGATCGAGATCCACGACACCGGCATCGGCCTGAGCCCCGACGACCTGGCGGAGATCAACGAGCGGCTGGCCAACCCGCCGACCGTGGACGTCTCGGTCTCGCGCCGGATGGGCCTGTTCGTGGTCGGCCGCCTGTCGCTGCGCCACGGCATCCGGATCCAGCTGCGCCCCAGCGACTCCGGCGGCACCACCGCGCTGGTCATGCTCCCGGTGGACGTCACCAACTCCGCCGACCGGCGCGCCCAGCGCCCCGGCGGCACGCCGAGCAAGGCCCCGCGCGGGGTCGGACCGACGCCGCGTCAGCAGCGTCCGCTGCCGGACGGGCTGCCCGGCCGCGGCGCCCCGGCCCTCGGCCAGGCCCCGCAGTCCGGCCCGGCCCGCCCGCAGCTCGGCCAGGCTCCGCAGGGCCCGCAGGCGCCCGCTCCGGCGGGCCAGGGCGCGCCGAGCGGCGGCCTGCCGACCCGCGAGGTCGGCCAGGCGCTGCGCGAGACCCCGACCGCGTCCGGTGCCCCGCAGCAGCAGGGTGCCCGTCGTCCCGGTGCCCCGACCGGCGGCCCCGGTGCTCCGGCCGGCGGCCCCGGCCTGCCGCGCCGCGGTGCGCCGCAGGAGCCCGGCCGGCGACCGGCCCCGCAGCCCGCTGCCGCCGCCGGCCCCGCGCCCGCCGAGCAGCAGGCTCAGCACGGCTGGGCGGACGCCCGGCCGCAGGGCCCGAACGTGCGCACCGACGTGGGCCCGGGCGGACGTCCCGGCCAGCTGCCGCAGCGTCCGCCCGGCCAGGGTCAGCCGCCGCAGGGGCAGCCGCCGTTCGCCCAGCAGCAGTCCGCCGGCCGGCCCGCACAGGGCCAGCCGCCGCAGCAGCGCCGCCAGCCGCAGCCTGCCGGTGACCCGCAGGGTCCGCCGACCCTGCAGCAGCCGGTGCTCGGCCCGCAGACCGGGGACCCGGCCGACACCGGTGCCTTCGCCCGGCCGCGCTTCGAGGCCAGCGACATCGACCCGCGCGACCCGCTGGGTCTGGGTCTGGTCGAGCCGGTGCTGCCCAGCGTGGGCGCCCAGCGACCGGTCGAGCAGCGGGGCGGCGAGGCCCGCGGCCAGGCCGCGCCCGCCGAGGCGCCGTACGGCCAGCAGCAGCAGTTCGCCGCCCGGCCGGCCCAGGCGGCGCCGCAGCAGCCGGCCGGCGGGCAGCAGTTCGGGCAGCAGCCCGCGCTGCCGCCGCGCCGCTCGCCGGAGCACGGTGCGCCGCAGGGCGGCCGCCCGGACGAGAGCCAGCAGGGCTTCCGCACCGGCGGTGCCAACCGGATGGCCTCGGTCCAGGTGAACCAGCCGTCGGCCGCCGAGCACGAGCAGCCGCAGCAGCAGGGCCGCCCGCAGACGTACCAGCCGCAGCGGCCGGGCACCTCGGCGCCGGGCTACACCCCGCAGCCGCAGTCGCCCGCCCCGCATTCGGCTGCCCCGCAGCCGGGTGGCGAGCAGGCACCGTGGCGTCCGTCGGCCAACGACGAGCGCTGGCGCCGGGCGGAGCAGCTGCGCGAGCCCTCCTCGGACGGGGTCACCCTGTCCGGGCTGCCGCGCCGCACCCCGCAGGCCAACCTGATGGCCGGCACCGCCGAGGCGGCGCCGCTGACCGGGCCCCAGGTCTCCCGGGCGCCCGAGGAGGTGCGCGGCCGGCTGACCAACCTGCGCCGCGGCATCCAGCAGGGCCGCCGGGCCGGTGCGGAGTCGACCCAGGGCATCCCCGTCCAGACCCCGCCGCCGGCCGACCGCCAGCAGCAGGGCCAGCCGTTCGACGGTTTCGGCCGCCCCGGTGCGACCGGCCGCGGCCCGCAGGGCTACCGTTCTGCGGCACCGGACGCCTTCGGCACTGAGAACCAGGAGCGTTGAGTTGAGTCAGATGAGTCAGGCTGCCAGCAACCTGAACTGGCTGATCAC
>NZ_PYBW01000395.1 GCF_003205575.1 Streptomyces tateyamensis | reverse complement strand
GGGCCGGGACGATCCACGGGTAGCCGAGGATCGCCACCCGGGCGTGGGGCGCCTTGGCCTTGACGGCGGCCAGCGCGTTGCGGATCGCCGGGTAGGTGGTGTTGTCGATGGTGTTGTCGAAGCTGGAACCGTAGATGCTCTGGCACGGGTGGCCGAACCCCAGGGTGGCCGCGCCGGCCGAGCCGCAGGCCAGGATGGCGTTGATGAAGGTGTTGCTGTCGTTGCCGCCGATGGTCAGGGTGACCAGGTCGGTGCCGC
>NZ_PYBW01000394.1 GCF_003205575.1 Streptomyces tateyamensis | reverse complement strand
GGACCCGGCGGACGCGGACCAGCTGCGCGCGCTCACCGCCGACCAGGCCGCCGCGGTGGCCGCCCAGCAGCCGGTGCTGCCGCCGGGGGTGAGCCACGGCGACTCGCTGCCGCGCGACGTCCACGTCGGGGCGGGCGGGCCGGTGCTGCTGGACCTTGAGACGGTGGCGGACGACCTGCGCGAGCACGACCTGGTTGTTCTCGCGCTGGCCCACCACCGCTACGGCGTGCCGGAGCGGGAGTACCTGG
>NZ_PYBW01000393.1 GCF_003205575.1 Streptomyces tateyamensis | reverse complement strand
CGCTGCTCGGCCGGCAGCGCAGCCAGCCGGTCGGGGTGCGAGTTGTGCGCGTTGTCCGAGATCTTCACCAGGGTGGCCAGCCGGTCCGCGGTGACCGCCCGCACCCGCTCCAGGTACTCCTCGCCCGCCACCTTCGTCACCGCCCGCACCGCGGCCACCACTTCGGCCGGTACCCCGGCGGCCAGCAGCTGGTCCGCCGTCACCGGGCTGTCCTCCAGCACGTCGTGCAGCCAGCCGGCCTGCTGCGCCCGCTCGCCGAACGGCGCCAGGCC
>NZ_PYBW01000392.1 GCF_003205575.1 Streptomyces tateyamensis | reverse complement strand
CGAGGGCGAGAAGCAGGCCGCGGTGCTCAGCGCCGAGGGTGAGGCGCAGGCCGCCGTGCTGCGCGCCGACGGTGAGGCTGCCGCGATCCGTACGGTCTTCGAGGCGATCCACGACGGCGACGCCGACCAGAAGCTGCTCGCCTACCAGTACCTGCAGACGCTGCCCGAGCTGGCCAAGGGCGACGCCAACAAGCTGTGGATCATCCCCAGCGAGGTGGGCGACGCCCTCAAGGGCCTGGGCGGTGCCTTC
>NZ_PYBW01000391.1 GCF_003205575.1 Streptomyces tateyamensis | reverse complement strand
CGAGCTTCTCCTGGCCCAGGGCCTGGCGCAGCCGGTCCATGTCGCGGGCGGTGTTGCGGGTGCCGACGAAGGGCAGCAGCTTGCCGGCGTTGGCCTCGCAGGCCTGGGCGTACTCCCTGGCCTGCTGCTCCCGGAAGGCCAGGCGGGCCTGCGGGTCGGCCGGGTCGTCCTGCTGGTCGGCGGCGTCGCGCTGGCGGTCCGTCAGGCAGCGCACCGGCGAGGAGTCCCCGGTGCCGCGCGGGTCGAAGCCGACGATGTCGTAGCGGTCGTGCAGCGGCCCGGCGAACTGCTCGGTGCCGTCCCGGACCATGGCCACC
>NZ_PYBW01000390.1 GCF_003205575.1 Streptomyces tateyamensis | reverse complement strand
CGCGAGCGCCAGTGGCAGGTCACCGCCCGCCGCCCGCAGCTGCGCCTGACCGCCGCCGGGGACCAGCTGCTGCGCCGCCAGCTCGAACGCACCGTGCTGGAGCGCGAGGTGCGCGCCGTGCTGGACCACACCGACCAGGTGGCCCAGGAGGGCCCCGAGTGGCAGGCCGGGGCCGGCGTGCTCAGCGCCCTGGTCCTGCTCACTCCCGCCGAGGCCGCCGGACTGCGCGAGCGCTTCAAGGAGTTGCTCGCCCCTTACCTGGCCCGCACCGAGCAGGCCGAACAAAACGAGCGGGCCCCGTCCGCCG
>NZ_PYBW01000389.1 GCF_003205575.1 Streptomyces tateyamensis | reverse complement strand
GGTGGCGGTGCTCAGCACGCTCACCGTGTGGTCGGCGGCGTTGGCCAGGTAGACGTAGGCGCCGTCGGTGCTCGCGGCCACGCCCAGCGGCAGGCCGCCGACCGGGACGGGGGGGGTTACGGGGGGGGGGGCGGGGTGCGCCACGGTGAGGGCGGTGTCGGCGGCCGGCCGTGGCGTAGACCTTGGAGCCGTGCGGGCGCCAGGGCGGGGGGGGAGGACTGCGGGCGGACCGGGACGGGGGCCACCGGGCTGTCGCCCGCGGCGGGGTCC
>NZ_PYBW01000044.1 GCF_003205575.1 Streptomyces tateyamensis | reverse complement strand
CCCGGCCAACCGGATCGAGCAGAACTACCAGCAGCGGATCTCCCTCCTCTCCGAGGAGGCCCGGACCTTGCTGCTGGTGGCGGCCGCCGAACCCGTGGGTGACCCCGGGCTGCTGTGGCGGGCGTCCGATCTGCTGGGTGTGGGGCCGCAGGCCGAGGCGAGCGAATTGATCGAGCTGGGCGGGCAGGCACGCTTCCGGCATCCGCTGGTGCGCTCGGCGGTGTACACGGCGGCCTCGCCTGCGGAGCGCCGCCGCGTCCACGGGGCACTCGCGGAGGCCACTGATCCGCTGACGGCGCCCGACCGGCGTTCGTGGCACCGCGCGCAGTCCCTGTCCCGGCCGGACGAGGAGGCCGCGGCCGACCTGCTGCGCGGAGCGGGCGCGGCGCCGGGGCGGGGCCGCTGCCGAGGCGGCGTTCCTGGAGCAGGCCGCGGCCCTGACGGCCGATCCGCGGCTGCGGGCCGAACGCAGTCTCGCCGCCGCGCGGGCCGCGCTGGAGGCTGGTGCGTTCGAGAGCGCGCTGACGCTGGTCGAGGCTGCCGAGGGCAGCCCGATCGACACCGCCGGACGGGTGCAGGCTCACCTCCTGCGCGGTCGCGCGGCGTTCTTCGGTGACGGCGCGGCGGATGCGGTCGGCCACTTGGTGGCGGCGGCCGACCTTGATCCCGGCCGGGCCAGGATCCACCTGCTGGACGCACTCCAGGCGGGTCTGGTGGTGGGCCGGTCCTCGGCCGCGGCGGCGAACGCCCTGGCGGCGGCCCGGCGGGCGCCCGCCGCGAGCGGTGACCGCTCGACTGCGGACGAGTTGCTGGACGGGCTCGTTCGCTACCTCGACGGCGACCTGGCGGCGGTACCGGTGCTGCACGGACTGCTGTCGGAGGAGACCGACCCGCTGTGGGCCGGCCGGCTGTCGCTGGCCGCCCTGCTTGCCGTCGAACTGTGGGACATCGCTCTGGAGGACCGGCTCGCCAGTCGGGCGGTGGACGCCGCGCGCACCGGCGGGACGCTGATGGTCCTGCCGGTGGGCCTGTGGATGCAGGCGATGGCCGCGGCCCAGCGCGGAGACCTGCTCGGGGCGGCGGCGCTGAACAGCGAGGCCGACGGCATAGCCGAAGTGACCGGTGTCCCGCCGCACTGGTACGGCCGGCTGTTCGCGGCCGCGGTGCGCGGGGCGGACGCGCAGGCGCGGCCCCTGTTCGACCGGGTGCTGGCCGAGTCGCACGCCCGGCACAAGGGCATGCTGACGGCGACCGTCCACGCGGCAGCGGCGCTGCACGCCAACGGCACCGCCGACCACCGCGCAGCTCTGGCCTCGGCCCGGTCGGCCGTCGCCGACGGCGAGCTGGGGATGTCCAGCCTCGCCCTGCCCGAGCTCGTCGAGGCGGCCGTTCGATGCGGCGAGCAGGACACCGCCCGAGAGGCGTTCGCGCAGCTGTCGCGGCACGCGTCGGCGGCGGGCACCGACTGGGCGCTGGGTGTGCGCGCCGCCCTCGCCGCCCTGCTGTCGGAGGACCCGGAGGAACTCCACGCCGAGGCGGTGGCCCGGCTGGCCGCCGCCGGCCTGCGGGTGTGGCACGGCCGCGCCCTGCTGCACCAGGGTGCGTGGCTGCGCCGCGACGGCCGCCGCGGGCAGGCCCGGGAGGCGCTGCGCGCCGCTCACGGGCTGTTCACCGCGATGGGCGCGGAGGGCTTCGCCGAGAGGGCCCGGGTGAAGCTGGCCGCCGCCGGCGAGCAGGCCCGGCCGGCCGTGCTCGGCGCGGTGGAGCTGTTGACCGGTCAGGAGCTGAACATCGCCCGCCTGGTGGCGACCGGCGCGACTTCCCGAGAGGTCGCCGACCGTCTGTTCCTGAGCCCGCGCACCATCGACGCCCACCTGCGCAGCGTGTTCCGCAAGCTCGACGTCACCTCGCGCCGCCAGCTTGCCGACGTACTCGGCCGGAACGCCTAGGCCGGGCCTGCTCAGTTAGGCAGCCGCCTAGGCGACTGTCGCCGATGAGGGCGCCGGGTCGGCCCGGCCAAACTCGGGGACATGAAGAACACGCCCTCGGGCATCGACCGGGCCGCCCCGGTTCTCGCCCGCCGTGAGCTGCCGATCCGGGCCCCGGCCCCGGCCGTCTGGGCGCTGCTGACGTACGTACCCGGCTGGCCGACCTGGCAGCCGGACATCGCCGAAGCCCGCGCTCTGACCCCGCTGACGCCGGGCGCGGTGTTCCACTGGCGCACCGGCGGCGTGGACATCAGCTCCACCGTGTACGCGGTGGACGCACCCCGGTCGATTCTGTGGGGTGGCCTCTCCCAGGGCATCACCGCCGTCCACCAGTGGACGTTCACCCCTTCGGCCAGGACGACCCTCGTCGTCACGGAGGAGTCCTGGGACGGTGCGCCCGTACGGGCCGATGCCGCTGTCGTCACCCGGGCCCTGGACCGGTCCCTCGCGCAGTGGCTGCTGCACCTGAAGTCCGCCGCCGAGCGCGCCGCGCGCTGACGCCCGCCGCGCCGTTCCCCTCCCACCGGCCTGTTCCCCCAGCCCCGTTCCTGGAGTTCCCATGCCCAGTGAGTCCCGTGGCACCGTCCTCGCGGTGCTGGCCACAGCCCAGTTCACCGTCATGCTCGCCACTTCGATCGTGAACGTCGCCCTGCCGCAGATCCGGGACGGCGTCGGCCTCTCCGACTCTGCCACCACCTGGGTCGTCAACGCCTACGGCCTGGCGTTCGGGGCGCTGCTGCTGGTCGGCGGGCGGGCCGCTGACCTGCTGGGACGGCGCCGCGTCCTGCTGGCCGGGTTGGGGGCCTTCGGGGTCGCCTCCGCCGTCGCCGCGCTGGCCACCTCGCCCGGTGTCCTGATCGCCGCGCGGGCCGTCCAGGGTGCGGGTGCGGCGGCCGTCGCGCCGGCGGCCCTCGCTCTCGCGGTGGGCCTGTATCCGCCGGGCCCGGCCCGCGGCCGGGCGCTGGCGGTCTGGGGCGCGGTGTCGGGGGCGGGCGGTGCGGCGGGGGTGGTGCTCGGCGGGCTGCTGACCCAGGCGTGGGGCTGGCCGTGGATATTCCGTACGGTGGCGATCGGCAGCTTCGCGGTGCTGGCGGCGACGGCCGTGTGCGTCCCCACTGCGGGCCGGGCGGAACGGGCCAGGTTCGACTGGGCCGGGACCGCCGCGAGCGTCCTCGCCCTGACCGCCCTGGTGTGGGGGCTGACCACGGCCCGCCGCTCGGGTTGGACGGACACCTGGGTGCTGGCCGCATTGGGTGCCGCCGCCGTGCTCACCGTGGTGTTCTGGCGGGTCGAGCGCACCAGCGCCTCCCCTCTGGTGCCGCCGCGGCTGTTCGCCGCCCGCGACGTGACCGTCGGCAACCTGCTGACGGGCCTGTTCGGCTCGGTGTGGATCGCGTTGTTCTTCTTCCTGCCGCTCTACCAGCAGCAGGTCCTCGGCGAGGACCCGCTGACCACCGGCTTGGGTCAACTTCAACCGCCTCTTCCAGCAGTTCGACCATGCGTTCCGGGTCGGAGGCGTACTTGGTGAACAGGCCGATGCCGAAGGACAGTTCCATGCGCTTGGGGTCCAGGGCCCAGATCTGCACCAGCCCGGCAGCGACGGCGGGCAGGAGCTTGCGGACCACACCCCACAGGACGGACCCCTTGCCGGCACCGGTCACCCCGGCGACCAGGACGTGCGTGCCGTGCAGCCTCAGGCGCCAGGGTGCCCCGTTCTCCTGGATGCCGATGGTCACCGCCCGCCACTGCGGCCCTGCTTCGACCAGCGGTTCGGGCGCAGTGCCGTCTCCTGGTGCAGCGATCGGGCCAGCACCGCCAGTCGGCGCGAGAGCCGCAGGGACGCGACGAGCGCCCGGAAGGCCCAGGGCCGAAGCCGACCAAGCGACTTCGAGAGTGTGCAGTGCCTGAACGGCCAGGTGGCGGTGGCGAAATCGGCTCCGCGCTGCCTGGGCTGCGGCCGCGTTCCACCAGGCGCGCAGCCGCTGGCGCAGGGTGGGCCTCGGTGGGCGCGTGCTCGGGGTCGCGTCCGTGAACGGCACGGCCAGCGGGTCACTTGTCCAGGCCCGCAGCACCACGGCGCCGCGCCGGGGACTGGTGACCTCGACCCGGTGCACGCGCCAGGCGTGCGCGATGGCCTGGGCCTGCTCGGCGAACTGCTCGGGGACCTGGCCGGGCAGCAGGCCCACTAGGACGTCGAGGCCGTCGGAGTGCTTGCGGAAGCGTGCGAGCCGTGGCCAGGTGTACTCGTAGCTCGCATCGAAGCGGGGGAGCGGTGCCTGCTGCCACAGGCCCAGCGCGTAGCTCAGCGCCGGCCAGCCGCGCCGGATGCGCGCGCGCAGCGAGAGCGTCCGGTAGGCCCACCAGGCGAGCGGGCCCGCGATGTACAGGGCCAGGACCGTGATGCCGCCGCCGGAGCCCAGCCGGGCGAGGGCCCGGGAGTACCCGATCCAGGCGGCCAGGAGGACGAGCACGGCGGTCCTGAGCGTGCTCTTGGCGTTGCGGTTGCGCATGGCTCTCACCTCACTTCCTTTGCTGTTGCTGGGAGTTGTTGGACCGGGTGGGCGCCGTCCGGGCCCCGGGCGGCGCCTACCGGGACGGTCGATCAGGCCGCACCCTTGGCGGCCGAGCGGGACGCGGCGGGCACGCGGACGCCCGACGCGCGGAACGAATAGGCCACCCGGCCGGACCCGTTGACGTAGGGCGTGACCGTCAGGCCCTCGAACTCGACCGGGCGGAACGGGAACCCGGGCGCCGGGTCGGGCAGCACCGGCAGCACGGCCGCGGCCACCTTGACCCGCGCCGACGTGTCCCGCGCCTCGGGGTCCGGGTCCACCACCGAGACCACCCACAGCGGCTGCCCAGTCGCCTTGTCCCGCGCCTGCACCCTGCCGCCGCTCTTGCTCGCCTCGAAGTCCGCCGCCGGCTCCACGGAGACAGCGAACGCCCCCACCGGGAACACGTCCTCGAACCGGACCGGGATCGCACCGCGAATGCCCATGACGCTTCCTCTCGTCCACCCCCCCTAGACAGTCGAAGCTCGACCGCCCCGAAGATGCTGTCTAGGGGGGTGGACATTTAAGGTAGGACACTCCGAGGCGATTGTCTAGGGGGCTGTACAACGACCTTGACGTGTCGTCAGTCGCGACATCGGTCCGCAGCTGTCCGTCATCGGGCAGCTCTAGGGTGAGCGCATGGTCGAACACGCTACGGATGAGATGCAGGTGGCGCTGCCTGCACACGAGATCGAGGTCGGAACTGAGCTGCTGAGCCGGCCAGTGCGGAACTCGGTGGGTGGCTGGCCGTTCCTAGACGAGGCCCAGGAATGGCCTGAGTGCTTCTGCGGAGAGCGGATGGCCATGTTCTTCCAGCTCGACCTTCCTGCGGATCTAGAGAGCTTCGGCGGCGACCACCTACTTGTCTTTCACTGTCGTGCGCACAACGACGCAACAGATCCCCCGTGGGACGGGGGCCAGCTCGCGCAGCGGTACTGGGACGCACCACAGCCGCCCTACCCGGGTCCGTTCTGGCGCGTGGTGCTCCAATGCAACGCCGTAGCACGAGCGGAGGTAGAACCGGCCGTGCGGGCCCTGCAGCTGTCACTGCGGGCTTTCGCCGACATCACGGATCGGTTCGGGCGAGGAGCCTATGGGTTCAAGGTGGGCGGTACGCCGTCCTGGGCCCAGGATCCCGAGTACTACACGTGTGCGTGTGGTACGGATCTGGTCTACCTCTGCCAGGTGCCGGAAGGCATGGACTTCGCCGCACATCCCGGTCAGCCCGAGCAGCCCTACAGCGTTGGCGCTGATACCTACAACCTGTTCCTGGGCAACGAGGTCTACCTGCTCGCGTGCCCGGCTCACTGTGATCCGGCAGCAGTCTGGCCGGTGAATCAAAACTGACCCCAGAGCGCCGCCCACGTCTGCGGATCCATCAGCCCCGCTCGTGGTGGGCCAGCCGGCAGTAGGCACTCCATCGATCACTCGCGGATGAGCTCCGGAGCGGGAGCTCCGGCTGCTTCGGGTGGTACATCGATTTCGTAGGCCAGTCGGAACCGGTCTGCTGCCATGACCAGGTCCGCCGTTTCGACGGGCGTTTCGCCGGCCCAGTGCGTGCGCTCGATGGTCAGCACGGTGGTGCCGAGCGGAACCCCGAGCGAGGTCGCTTCGGCTTCCAGGATCGGCCGCGCGGCCACATCCTCAGTGACTCGGTCTGGTGCGAGCCCGATCGACGCGAAGCGCACCACCACGCCCTCACCGCCGAGCGGTCCCATCTCGGGCAATGCGATCGGTGTCCCACCGGACAGCGCCAGCGGCTCCCAGCTGGTCGCCAGTTGGGTTGGTGCGCCGTCACCCCGGAACACGTACTGCGTCTGCATCAGCGGATCACCTTCGACGACGCCGAGCCGAGCTGCCAGGGCCGCCGTCGCGTACGTCTTCTGCGAGGCGTGCGACCAGCTCGGTTCGACGCCCCGTGCTCGGCTCTCCGTCGCGTACGGACTCCCGGGCGCCCGGTAGCGTCCACGTGCGACCCGTACGAGCGTGGGGCGCTCCCGGACGTACGTACCCGACCCCGGGCGCCCCTCGATCAGCCCCTCGGCCGTGAGCACGCGCAGCGCTTGGCGGACCGGCTGCTCGGACAGCCCGTACTCGCGGTGCAGCTCAGCGATGCTGGGGATGCGCGAGCCCGGCGGGCGCTGGCCCGAGAGGATCTCGGCGCGCAGGGCATCAGCGAGCCGCAGATACGCCGGTCGACCCAAGTCGCCCACGCTGCCCCCATCCTCACGATTCCTCAGATCAGCTTGACAACCTCGAATGCTAGCTTTCAAGCTCGGATTCGAGCTTGACGCAAAGTAGTTGATCAGAGCCACTCCTGCAACGGAAGGTGTCAGCCATGCCCTGGATCGCCCAGTTCCCCGGAGCGCCCGAGACCGTCGGGGCGGCGCGCGCCATGGTGCGCGACGCCCTCGCCGGCAACCCCAAGATGCGTGACGCGGAGCTGATCGCCTCCGAGCTCGTCACCAACGCCATCATCCACACCCGGTCCGGCCGCGGCGGCCACGTCTGGCTGGAGATCACCCGCCGCAAGAACTGGATCCGCATCGCGGTCACGGACGACGGGGCGCCCGAGAGCAGGTTCAGCTTCCGCTCCTCCGACGAGGTGGAGGACTTCGGCCGGGGGCTGGCGATCGTCCAGGCGCTCGCGGACTACTGGGGCGCGCGCAGCGAGGTCGAAAACTGCCACACCGTGTGGGCCGAACTAACATTCACCGAGCACGAAGATCGGCAGCAGCCCGCGCTGCGGCCGGAAACTCGGGGTGTATAGCCCCCTAGACAGCTGATCGCCACGAGAACCCGCCGGAGAAACCGCGATGAACCCCGACGCCCAGCAAACTGTCCGGTCTTGCCGTTTGCTGATCCTGTCTATCCCCCTAGACTCAGCCCTGACCGGTGAGCCCCACGGAAGAGAGCAGGCCATGGCGGGAGAGACGCAGCGGATCGCCGCCATCAAGGACCCGTTCGCACTGCTGCGGGCCGCCACCGTGCGGCTCGCCGAAGCGCAGACCGAGGTCACCGAGCTCTCCAGACTCCGCCAGCGGGTCATCTCCGAACTCCACGACCAGGGCATGTCCTACGCCCAGATCGCAGCCGAGGCCGGACTGACCCGCGGCCGCATCCACCAGCTCAAGCAGTCCGCACCCGCCCCCGAGGGCGCGTTCCTGGGCAACGCCCGCCTGATCATCGCGACCCCGCTCAAGCAGGAGGCCGGCAACGCCCGGCCGGTCCTGGCCGCCGAGGACTTCGCCGCCGCCCAGCGCCTCGGCGACCTGGCCCGCTCGTACAAGCTGGACCCGACCTTCGAGCACGTCCCGGTCGGCGGCGAGATCGACCTGAACCGCGAAGACATGATCGTCATCTGCGGTCCGCGGCTTTCCAGTCATGTGGCCGGGGTGCTCGCCCAGGACCCCTCGATCTGCTTCGAGCGCGCCGAGGACGGGCCCTGGACCCTGCGGGACCGGGAAGCCGGTGTCGCGTACCGGTCCGGGATGGACTCCACGCCGGCCGCCAACTCGGACGTCGCGTACCTGGGCCGCCTGCCCCGGCCGGACGGCAAGGGTCTGATCATGGTGCTGACGGGGATTCACCCGCAGGGCACCCTCGGCGTGATCCACCTGATCGTGAACGACCTCGCCGACCTCTACTCCCAGGTCGGCACCGGCTGCTTCTCGGTGCTGGTCAACGTGGAGTACAACCCCACCGACAACGAGCCTGTTAACGTGCGGCTGCTGTCGCCGTTCTACCGCCACGAGGCACACTGAGCGGGTGCGCATAGAGATCGCAACCGAGCCCGCTTACGCCGACCGCCCGAACGAGGATTTCGTAGCCGCCAGTCCGAACGCCGTAGTCCTGCTCGACGGCGCCGGCACCCCCGCCGGATCGGACAGCGGCTGCGTGCACGGGGTGGCCTGGTACGTCTCCCGACTCGGCGTCAGCCTGCTGGCGGAGGTGACCAACCGGCCCGATGAGCCGCTCGCCGACTGCCTGGCCAAGGCCATCACGCAGACTGCCGAACTCCACCGCGACACCTGCGACCTCAGCCACCCGGGCACACCGTCGGCCACCGTCATCATCACGCGCCTTCGCGAGCACGACATCGAGTACCTGGTCCTGGCGGACTCCTCGCTCGTGCTCGACCGGTCCGACAAGCCCGCATACGTGACGATCACCGACGACCGCGAAGCCCAGGTCGGCGCCGAACTGCGCCGGCCCATGGACGCCGAGGCCACCGGAACCCAGGCGCACGCCGAGGCCCTGTGCACCTACGTCGAGGCCATGCGGGCCCACCGCAACCGGTCGGGCGGGTTCTGGGTCGCCGCAGCCGACCCGGCAGCGGCCCACGAGGCCATGACCGGCACGTTCACGCGGGACAAGGTGAGCGGGTTCAGCCTCTTCAGCGACGGCGCCTCCCGCCTGGTCGACCGGTTCACCCTCTCCGACTGGACCGAGACCCTCACCCTGATCCGCGACCACGGACCGGCCGAGGTCATCCGCCAGGTCCGCGCTGCCGAACACTCCGACCCCGACGGCAAGCGCTGGCCCCGCGGCAAAGCCCACGACGACGCCACCGTCGCCACCGTCACCCTGTAACCGCCACGGCCAACAACTGACACGGTCCCACTGCCGAATTCAGCTCTACCAGGTCAAGGGCGCGCGCCCTGCGCGCGCCGCTGCCCCGTTCTGGCGGCCGACGCCGGGCGTGCGGGCTGGCGCCCGGTCCCGGCGCGACCGCCAGGACGGGGCAGCGCGGTGGCTGGGGTCGGCGGCTCCGCGGTTTTACCCACCTGCCCGGACCGGGACCCGCACCGAGCAAGACCGGGGGGCCACTCGGCCAAACTGCGGTCAGGCCCAAAAGCCCTGACCGAGTCGCAGCAGCTTACGGCCCCCCGATCATGCTCGGACCCAGACCAGACAGGACACCGGCCAAAACCGCTCCACCGCCCGCGCGATACCGTGCCGCAGGGAGCGCGGAGACTGGGGGACGGGGGAAGGCATGGCCCGCAAGGTCGATGACTGGACAGCAGGCACATACCTGCGAGGCTGGGCGATGCTCGAGATCCGGACCATGGCGCGACGGCGAAAGCCGTTGACCACCTGTCAAGGGACGGTAGGAGCTGGCTCTCCATCACTTTCCGTGAATCGATGGTCAGCTTGCGATCTTTTGGGTAGCCCTGTGACGTGGGGGAATGCGCGTGCGGGCGGTTTAATGTCCTGTTCCCGCAGCTGACCGGGGTGGTGATGGAGGCGGTGTTCCGGATCGGTCAGCGGGTGCGGATAGAAGTCACCAGCGGTGCCACGACGGCGGTGTGCCCGTGCTGCGAGACGGTGTCCTCCCGTGTGCACAGTCGCTACCAACGGCGCGTGGCCGACTGGCCGACGGGAGGGCAGACCGTCGAGCTCGACCTGCGGGTCCGCCGGTTCTTCTGCGACAACACCCACTGCCGGAAGAAGACCTTCGCCGAGCAAGTCGACGGGCTAACGGTCCGCCATGGCCGACGGAGCGTGCCGCTCCAACGACTGCTTGAGCGCGTCGCGTTGGCCCTGGGCGGCGAGGCCGGCGCGCGGCTGACCCGCCAGCTGCAGGCGGAGACGAGCCCTGCCACGCTACTACGGATGGTCCACAGACTGCCGCTGCCGGACGTCAAAGCGCCGAAGGTGCTCGGTGTGGATGAGTTCGCGTTCAGGCGCGGTCGGACCTACGGCACCATCCTGATCGACATGGAGACCCGCCGACCTGTGGACGTCCTGCCCGACCGCACCGCGGACTCCTTCGCGGCCTGGCTGGAACAGCACCCGGGGGTGGAGAAGATCTGCCGTGACCGCGGGGGCTCCTTCGCCGAAGGCGCCCGCCGCGCTCTGCCGGGCATTCCGCAGGTTGCCGACAGGTGGCACCTGCTGCACAACCTCGCCCAAGCGGTCGAGCGGACCGTGGCTCGGCACCACAGGTCCCTCAAGCAGCCGGCGAGCCAGCCGGCCGACAGCGGCCAGGACGTCGATGAGCGCCCGAAGGACACGGTGGAGAGCCGCCGGATCCGTGAGCGACATGCCGAGGTCCATGATTTGCAGCAGCGCGGGCTGACGATCAACCAGATCAGCCAGGCACTCGGACGGGACCGCAAGACCGTGCGCCGCTATGTGCAGGCGGCAACCGCCGACGAGATGCTCCGCGCCCGACCGCGCTGGCGCGCGACAGTGCTGCGGCCGTTCGCTGACCACTTGGAACAGCGGTGGCGCGGCGGCTGCGACAACGCCGCCATGCTCCGAGCGGAGATCCAGGCTATGGGCTACACGGGCAGCCGTAAGACGATCCGCCGCTTCCTCAACTCCCTTGTCGAATCGGGCAGCCGCCCGCTGCCGCCTCCTGAACCCCCACCGCCCGTGAGGGACATCGTCCGTTGGATCATCGGCCGGCCCTCCCGGCTGAGCGAGGACGATCACCAGAAGGTCAAGGACGTCCGGGCCCGCTGCACCGAGATCGACACCGCCGCCCGCCAGGCGCAGGCCTTCGCTCTCATCCTGCGAAAGCGCGAAGGCGGGCGCCTGATGGACTGGATCACCCAAGCCGAGGTATGCGGCGTGAAGGAGATCACCAGCTTCGCCACCGGTCTGCGCAAGGACCTCGCCGCCGTGACCGCCGGGCTCACTGAACACTGGAGCTCAGGCGCTGTCGAGGGCCACGTCAACCGCATCAAGATGATCAAGAGAACGGGCTACGGCCGGGCCAGCTTCAGCCTTCTCAGGCGCCGAATTCTCCTCATGAGCTGATGTGACTGAGCGCTGCAGTTGGCGAGTTGAGCGTCCACTGGGCCGGCTCGCCGCGCTGCTACGTCTCAGAGCATCCGCTCAGCTGTCGCCGCCCGTGCGCGTAGTGCCTCGGCCTCCTCGTGCTGCCCTTGGGCCGCCAGGATCCGGGCTCGGTACTCCATCGCGTACCCGTCGCCCAGTTCCTCGGCGCGCAGGAACGCCTGCACGGCCCGTGCCAGGTCGCCGCGATCCCGGAACGCCACGCCCAGGGCGGTGATCGGGAACGCCTCGCCCTGCGCGAGGATCACCGGCGTCCAGCGTTCGGCACCGGCCGCATCGCCGCGGTCGAGCGCCTGCTTGACCAGGCCCAGCATGGCGTCCGGATCGCCGAGCGCTGCGGCCTTCTCCCAGATCACCTGAGCGCGGTTCGCGTCACCGGCGGCCGCGTGCTGCATCCCCAGATTGAAGCCTGCCACCACGTTCCCGGCTTCCCAGGCCCGGCCCCACCAGCGCATCGCGCCGGCCCGGTCGCCCTTCCGATGCAGGACCGCCGCCAGGTTGCCCATCGCCACGTCGTCGCCGTGCTCCGCCCCGGCCGTCAGTTCGGCCAGCTCCTCGTCGGGCGGCAGCTCGACCTCGTGGCTGGCCGGCAGTCGGACCGACACCACCTCGTCGTCCGGCTCCGACCGTCGACGGAACCACCAAGCCATCAGCAACCACCCCAGCAGCGAAACCGCACCGATCCCCGGAATGCGGGCAAGCGAACATCTGTCACTCGGCGATCATGCCAGCTCTGACGCTGAACGCTCAGCTCGCCAGGTGCTGAGGCACAGCTGACCATCGATTCACGGAAAGTGATGGAGAGCCATGCTTGGTTGACCTTCAGTTCCTGTGACGGGAACAGGCCCAGGCCGCTGGCCTTGCTGTCGCGGATCC
>NZ_PYBW01000388.1 GCF_003205575.1 Streptomyces tateyamensis | reverse complement strand
GCTGACCATGGCCCCCAGGTAGTGGTGGTGCCGGCGGGCGAATTTCCGGTAGGCGTCCAGCCCCTGGCGCAGGGGGGGGGCGGGAGAGGGAGGGAAAGGGAGGAAGGAGGGCAAGAGGGGGGAGAGGAGGAGAGGGGAGTGGAGCAGGGCGGCGGCCAGCCGGTCGGCCTTGGTCGGGAAGTTCTTGTAGAGGCTGGGCCCGGCGATGCCGACCGCCGCACCGAGCCGGTCGGTGCTGACGTTGTCGAAGCCGTGCTC
>NZ_PYBW01000387.1 GCF_003205575.1 Streptomyces tateyamensis | reverse complement strand
AGGGGACCTTCGTCGCCAAGCCCAAGGTGGCGCAGGCCCTGCAGCTGCCCTCCTACCCCGAGGACATGCGCGCCCAGGGGCTGGAGCCCCCCTCGCGGCTGATCGAGGTCGGCTCCATCACCGCCGACGACCGGATCGCCCCGCTGCTGGACATCAAGCCCGGCAGCCGGGTGCTGCGGATCGAGCGGCTGCGGCTGGCCAACGGCGATCCGATGGCGATCGAGGTGGCCCACCTGTCGGCCAAGCGCTT
>NZ_PYBW01000386.1 GCF_003205575.1 Streptomyces tateyamensis | reverse complement strand
GCCCCGTACCTGCGCCTGCACGCGCTCTCCCCCGCCTCCTCGCTCGGCGCCCCGCTGATCTCGCTGGCCCTGGCGGTGGAGACCGGCCCGGGGCGCGGCGCGGCGAAGCTGCTGGTCATCGGCGCGCTGCTGGCGGTGGGCGGCACGGTGACCACGATGGCGATCGGCCGCACCACGCTGCGGCGCGAGGAGGCGGACCGGACGTGAGCGACACCTTGGTCGTGCTGGCTCTGCTGCTGGTGGCGGTTGCCGCCACCGGGGCCGCGCTCACCCGGGACCCGGCCCGGCAGGCGGTGGTGCTCGCCCTGCTCGGGCTGACCCTCACCGTGCTCTTCCCGGTGCTGCAGGCCCCGGACGTGGCGCTCTCCCAGCTCGGGGTCGGCACCGCCGTCCCCCCCCTGCTGATCCTGCTCGCCGTCCGCCAGGTGCGCCGGTTCCGCCGCC
>NZ_PYBW01000385.1 GCF_003205575.1 Streptomyces tateyamensis | reverse complement strand
GTTGGCACGGTCCACCGGCCAGAGACCACAGCACCCCGCAGGCGGGGCGTGCAGAACCTCCAGCGTAGACGAGACGCCACCTGCCTCGAAACACCGTCCCGGGGGGTTGGTCGCGCCGTTGGCGCGGCGGTGTTGTCGGGGCGGCGTTGCCGCCGGCCGCCTTCGGCGGCGGCTGCGGGACCGCCTTCCGCGCTGCGTTCCTCTTGCCGGGCGCCCCGCCGCGCGGTTTCCCCGCCCCCCCTCCCGCCGCCCCGTATCCGGAGCCGGCCGCCCGCCTCAAAGGCCCTCCCGTTGGTCGCGTGGTCCCCCCACCGGCCTCCCGCCGGCCCTTGACCCGGACGTCGCCTTTGC
>NZ_PYBW01000384.1 GCF_003205575.1 Streptomyces tateyamensis | reverse complement strand
CGGTGTCCCGGTTGCCCTCGGCGAACAGCGCCCGCAGGCCGGCCTGGCTCTCCGGGCGGGCCAGCAGGTCGGCGAACTGGGTGACCACGCCCTCCATGTCCGCCTGCAGGCTGCCCCGGTCGACCATCTCCAACTGGTCGAAGAGGCTGGCGATGGCGTCGATCACCAACTCGTTCTTGGACGGCCAGCGGCGGTACAGGGTGGTCTTGGCGACGCCCGCGCGCACCGCGACGTCACCCATGGTCAGCCCG
>NZ_PYBW01000383.1 GCF_003205575.1 Streptomyces tateyamensis | reverse complement strand
CTGCAGGCTGCCCCGGTCGACCATCTCCAACTGGTCGAAGAGGCTGGCGATGGCGTCGATCACCAACTCGTTCTTGGACGGCCAGCGGCGGTACAGGGGGGGCTTGGCGACGCCCGCGCGCACCGCGACGTCACCCATGGTCAGCCCGCCCCAGCCGAGCTCGGCGAGGGCGGCCCGGGCGGCGTCGAGGATCGCCTGGTCGGCGGTGGCGCTGCGCGGGCGGCCCTTGGCCCGCGGCGGGGGCGGCTGG
>NZ_PYBW01000043.1:66706-169222 GCF_003205575.1 Streptomyces tateyamensis | reverse complement strand
TTCTCCGCCGAAATGCACCAGACCACCATCGACACCTACAGCTACCCCCACGGCACCTTCTGGACCGCCGACCTCGCCTCCACCACCACCGAACCCGCAACGGAGCTGACCGCATGACCACCGCCGGGCTTCCCCGGACGAAGCATCACCTGTGAGGTTGCCGCCGTGTCACTGACTGACCAGGCCATCGCGCGCATACGTGGGCTGATCCGGGACGGAGAGCTGGCTCCCGGGAGCAAGTTGCCCGCCGAACCGCAGCTCGCGGCCCAGCTCGGACTCTCGCGCAACACCTTGCGCGAGGCGGTCAAGGCACTGGTCGTGGCACGTGTCCTGGAGATCCGGCGTGGTGCCGGCACCTACGTGACCAGTCTGGAGCCCGGACTGCTGCTGGAAGGCCTCGGCGGCGTGGTCGAACTCCTGCAGGGCGACACCGTCCTCGAGCTCTTCGAGGTGCGCAGGATGCTCGAGCCGGCGGCCACCGGCGTGGCTGCCACCCGGGCCACCGCGGAGGATCTCGCGGAGGTGGAGCGGCACTTGGCGGCCATGCAGGCCGCCGGGGAGGACATCGAGCTGCTCAACCTGCACGATGCCGCCTTCCACCGGGCGGTGGTCCGCGCCACCCGCAACGAGACCCTGGTGGCGCTCCTGGAGCACATCTCCGGGCACACCCTGCGGGCCCGGATCTGGCGCGGGACGGTCGACGCCGCCGCGGCGGACCGGACCGTCACCGAGCATGAGGCGATCTACCAGGCCCTCGTCGCCCAGGACCCGGAAGTCGCCAGGATCACGGCGCTGTTGCACGTCAGCGCCACCGAGCGCTGGCTGCGGGAGCACCTCTCCGAGAGTGAACGACTCGCCGCGGACCCGCCCGAACCCGACCGTCGACCGAGGAGTGATCGCGCGTGAGAACCGACAGGCGCAGTTGCGGGCTGTGCGGCGCAACGGAGTTGTCGGCATGAGGGTCCGACTCGCCTACGGCGGGACGGGGCTCGATCTCGAGGTCGACCCCGCCCGCACCACCGTGGTGGAACCGCTGCACCACCCCGGCGCCGCCGACGAGGCAGCGGTGCTGCGAGCCGCGCTGCGCGCTCCGATCGCGGGGGCACCGCTGCGCGAACGCGTCCGGCCCGGGCAGACCGTTGCCATCTCGGCCTGCGACGGCACCCGGCCGCAGCCGCGCCACTTGATGATTCCCGCCGTCCTCGCCGAACTCGAGGGAATCGTCCCGGACGAGAACGTGGTGATCCTGGTCGCCACCGGTACCCACCGGGGGAACGACCCGCACGAGCTGCGCCGGATGTTCGGCGACGAGGTCGTCGACCGGATCCGGATCGTCAACCACGACGCGCGCGACGCCGCGCAGCTCGCCTGGGTGGGCCGCTGGGGCGACGATGTCCCGGTCTGGCTCAACCGCCAGTGGGTCGAGGCCGACATCCGGATCACCACCGGGTTCGTCGAGCCGCACTTCTTCGCCGGTTTCTCCGGCGGTCCGAAGCTGGTGGCGCCGGGTCTGGCCGGGTTGGAGACGGTCCTGGTCCTGCACGACGCGAAGCGCATCGGCGACCCGCGGGCGACCTGGGGCGTCACCCACGGCAACCCCGTCCACGACGACGTGCGCGCCATCGCCGCGGGCACCGGGGTCGACTTCGCCTTCGACGTCGTGCTCAACCGCGACCAGCGCATCGTCGAGGCCTTCGGGGGAGACCTGCTGCCCATGCATGCCGCCGCGACCGCCGCCGCCCGGCGCCTGGCGATGCGTCCGGTGGAGCGCCGCTACGAGGTGGTGGTCACCACCAACGCCGGCCACCCGCTGGACCAGAACCTCTACCAGTCGGTCAAGGGCATGTCCGCCGCTCACACGGTGGTCCGGCCCGGCGGGTTGATCGTCTGTGCGGCCGAGTGCCGCGACGGGTTCCCGGACCACGGCTCGTACCGCGAGGTGCTCGCCTCGGCCGCCTCCCCGCAGGCCCTGCTCGCCGACATCGCATCCAGGCCGCGGACCGTGCCCGACCAGTGGCAGGTGCAGGTCCAGGCACGGATCCAGGCCTCCTGCCGGGTGGTGATGCACACCTCCCACCTCAGCGACGCCGAGCTTGCGACTGCGCACCTGGAGCAGACCTCCGACATCTCGGCGACCGTGGCCGAGGCGCTCGCCGCGGCCGGCCCGGAGGCCCGGCTGTGCGTCCTGCCCGAGGGGCCGATGACCATCCCCTACCTCCGGCCGACCGAGGAACGGATATGACGGAGCATCAGGTCCTGGTCTGCCTGGACAAGTTCCGCGGCTCGGCCACCGCCGTCCAGGCGTGCCGCTGGCTCGCCGGCGGCATCCGGCAGGCGGCTCCGGGACTGCGGGTCCGCGAGGCGCCGGTCGCCGACGGCGGCGAGGGCACGGTGGCCGCCTTCCGTGCCGCCGGCTACCGCACCGTGCCCGTCCCGGTCAGCGGGCCCACCGGGGAGCGGGTGACCGCGGAGTTGGCCGTGCTGGGCAACCGGGCGGTCGTCGAACTGGCCCAGGCCGGCGGGCTCCACCTGTTGCCCGGCGGCCGAGCCGAACCGCTCACCGCCTCCACCTACGGCACGGGCGAACTGCTCCGCGCGGCCCTGGACCTGGGCTGCCGGGAGGTGGTCCTGGCCGTCGGCGGCAGCGCGAGCACCGACGGCGGAGCCGGGCTGCTGAGCGCCCTGGGCGCCAGGTTCCTCGACGCCGCGGGCGGCGAGCTTCCGCCCGGCGGCGCGGCCCTGGCCGAGCTGGCTGCCGTCGACCTGACCGGCCTCGATCCCCGACTGCGCGCCACCCGCCTGGTGCTGGCCTCGGACGTGGACAACCCGCTGCTCGGACCCGCCGGCGCGGCCGCCGTCTTCGGACCGCAGAAGGGCGCGGACGCGAATCAGGTCGCGCTGCTCGAGCTCGCGCTGACCCGGCTCGCCCAGGTCCTGGCGCAGCAGTCGGGCACCGACCTGTCCGGCCGACCCGGAGCCGGCGCGGCCGGCGGTGCCGGGTTCGCGGCCCTGGTGCTGGGCGCCCACCGGGAGGCGGGGGTCGAGGTCCTGCTGACCGAGTTGGGCCTGGACACCGCCCTGGCCGCGGCCGCCCTGGTGGTGGTCGGTGAGGGCTGCCTGGACGGCCAGAGCCTGCGCGGCAAGGCCCCGATCGGCGTGGCCGACCGGGCGCACCGCGCCGGCGTGCCGGTCGCCGCCGTGGCCGGCCGGCTGGAAGTGTCGCCCGCCGAGCTGGCCGCTCACGGTATCGAGACCGCATACTCGCTCACCGAGCGGGCCGGCAGCCCCAGGGCCGCGATGGCCGAGACCCGCCGACTGCTCCACGAGACCGGCGTCGAACTCGCCCGCCGGTTCGGCTGACCCCAGTACCGCAAGGAGCGGATCCCATGAACGACACCCGTGTCCACGACCTGCAGTTCGCGCAGCTGGACCTCGGCCGCGAGCAACGCCAGGGGCTGCCCGAGGTCGTCTACGGCCCCGGCAAGACGCCCGATCAGATCCGCGCGATCGTCCGCGAGTTGCTGCGCCACAACTGCGGTCCGGTCCTGGTCACCAGGGTGGGTGCCGAGACCGCCGCGAAGGTGCTCGCCGAGGTGCCGGGAGGGGCCTACGACGCGCCGGCCGGGCTGCTGGTCTGGCGACCGGCGCCGACGGACGGCTTCGCGCTGACCGTTGTCTCCGCGGGCACCTCCGACCTGCCCGTGGCCGCTGAGGCCGCCGCGGTGGCCGCGGCCGTGGGCCTGGCCGTCAGCATCGTGCAGGACGTGGGCGTCGCGGGCCTGCACCGGGTCCTGCGCGTCGAGGAGCAGCTGCGGCGGAGCGACGCCGTCGTCGTCGTGGCCGGCATGGAGGGCGCCCTGGCCAGCGTCGTGGGCGGCCTGGTCGGCTGCCCGGTGATCGCCGTCCCGGTGTCGACGGGGTACGGGGCGTCACTCGAGGGCGTGACCGCCCTGCTGGCCATGCACGCCTCCTGCGCCGCGGGCGTCACGGTCGTCAACATCGACTCCGGGTTCGGCGCGGCGATGGCCGCGCACCGGCTCGCCTGGGCCGGGAGGCGGCGCGCGTGATCTGCTGGATCAACCCGTTCACCGGCTTGGCCGGCGACATGCTGCTGGGCGCGCTGCTCGACGCCGGGGCGCCGCTGGAGCGCGTACGGTCCTCGATCGCAGCGACCGGCCTGACCGGCTGGGAACTGGAGGCCGTGCGGGTGAGCTCGCACGGCATCGCAGCCACCAGCGCCCGGGTGCGGGTCACGGACACCGCCACCGAGCGGAGCGCGGCCGAACTGCTCAGGCTGGCCGGCGCAGCACACCCGCAGCCGGTGGCCGCGCTGAGCGTGGCGGCGCTCACCGCGATCGCCGAGGTCGAAGGCCGCCTGCACGGCGTCGACCCCGCCGAGGTCCACCTGCACGAACTCGGGGGCCACGACGCCCTGGTGGACATCGTCGGGGTGGCTGCGGCGCTGCACGCCCTCGAGGTCGCCGAGCTGGTCTGCGCCCCGCTGCCGCTCGGTACCGGCCGGGTCGCCTCGGCCCACGGGCTGCTGCCCTGCCCGGCCCCGGCCACCATGGCGCTGCTGGCCGGCGCGGCCGTCACCGGCACCGACCTGGCCGGGGAGACCGTCACCCCGACCGGTGCCGCGCTGCTGCGGGCCGCGGCCGCCCGCTTCGGCCCGCCGCCGCCGATGACACCGGTGGCCACCGGGTACGGCGCCGGAACCCGCGTCCTGGCGGACCGGCCGAACGTCGTGGCCGTCACCCTGGGCCGCCCCTTTCCGGCCCCGGACCCGCCCCCGGCGACGGACGGCGCGGCGGTCGAGGAGGTGGTGACGCTGGAGACCAATCTGGACGACGTCACGGGCGAGACCCTGGCCCACGCCGTCGCCCGGGCCATGGCGGAGGGCGCACTGGACGCCTGGACGACACCCGCCGTCATGAAGAAGGGCCGGCCGGCCCAGGTGCTGCACGTCCTGACCCGGCCGGAGCACGCCGAGCGGCTTCGGGCTCTGGTGCTTGCCGAGACCGGGACGCTCGGCATCCGGCAGACCCGCCAGACCCGGGTCGCGGCGCCCCGCCGGATGCGCCGGGTCGAGGTGGACGGCGTGCCGATCCGGGTCAAGCACGGACCGTTCGGCGCCAAGGCGGAGCACGAGGACGCAGCGGTCGCGGCAGCGCGCCTGGGCCTGCCGCTGCGCGCGGTGGCCGAGCGCGCCCGGCGCCTCGCCGAGGCGGAGCAGACCGGCAGTTCGGAACGGGAAGGCGGTACCTGATGAACAACGGATCCGGCGACGGGCCCACCGTCGCGCAGAAGGCGCTGGCGCTGCTGGCGGCGGTGCGCGACACCGGCCCGCTCGCGGTTGCCTACTCCGGCGGCGCCGACTCCGCCCTGGTGCTCGCGGCAGCGGTGCGCGCGCTGGGAGCCGAGGCCGTGCTCGCGGTGACGGCGGAGTCCGAGAGCCTCGCGGCCGGCGAGCTGACCGCCGCCCGCGCCCTGGCGCGCTCCCTCGGGGTGGTGCATGTGGCGCGGTCGACGCGGGAGTTGGACAGCGCGGGCTACCGGGCCAACGGCCCCGACCGGTGCTACTTCTGCAAGTCCGAAGTGCTCGACAGCATCGCTGCCGTGGCCCGGGAACACGGCTTCCGACAGGTTGCCACCGGCACCAACGCCGACGACGCGGCCGACCTGTTCCGGCCCGGCATCCGGGCCGGGCGCGAGCGCGGCATCCGCACCCCGCTGCTCGAGGCCGGCCTCACCAAGGCCGACGTGCGGGCGATCAGCAGGCTGTGGTCCCTGCCGACCTGGAACAAGCCCGCCACCCCCTGCCTGGCCAGCCGGATCCGCTACGGCATTCCGGTCACCAGGTACCGGCTGGGCCGGATCGACCGGGCCGAGACGGCGGTGCGCGAGGTGCTCGACCGGGCCGGACTGCGTTCCGCGCAACTGCGGGTGCGCGACCTCGGCGACAGGGTCCGGATCGAACTCGACGGCGAGGTGGCGGGCGAGGCAGCCCGCCTGCCCGACCTGGCGCAGGCCGTGGCCGGGGCGGGCTTCGGCGGACTGCCGCTGACCGTCGACGCCTTCGCCTCCGGCCGGCTCAACCACGAACGGCAAGCGGCGGCCGACGGGCCGCCGGTGGCGCGGTACCGGTCCTGAGCGGGCACGCGGGGCAACCGGGCCGGGCCGTCAGCCCGCTGGAGGACGCTGGCGTTCCGTCAGCCGAACAGGCGGCGCTGGATCTCCCGCCGGTAGTCCTCCAGCGTCCGGTCGAGGTGCACCACCGTGGCCGCAGCAGCCTCCTCGGGGCGACCGTCGCGAATGGCCCGGTAGATCGCCTCGTGCTCCTCGGCCGCGGCCTTGGCGGACTCGCCGAGCATGCCGTGGATGCCGATGGCGCTGGACTGCCGCTGCAGGCGGCGGGCATCGCGCACCGAGCTGAGCAGGAAGGCGTTGTGCGCGGCGGTGGCCACGGCCGTGTGGAAGTCGTCGTCCGCCTGGTTGAACACGTCGACCTGGCTGTGCACGACGCCGTGCCGGCACTGCTGCACGGCGACCTCGATGGTGCGCAGCTCGGCCGGGGTGGCCCGGGTGGCCGCGAGACTGGCGGCGGCCGTCTCCTGGACCTTGCGGAACTCGAAGAGCATCAGGAGGTGATCGAGGTCGACCGGCCGGAAGAAGCCGCCCCAGCGGCTGGTGATGAGCATGCCCTCGTCGTCGGCGACGAACAGGCCGCGCCCCTTGTGCGCCCGGACCCGGCCGAGTGCGGAGAGGATCTTCACGGCCTCCCGCACCACGGCCCGACTGGTGTTGAGCGTCTTGGCCAGATCGTGTTCGGTGGGCAGCCGGTCGCCCGCCACCAGGTGTCGCTCGGCGATGAACTCGAGGATCTGCTCCGAGACGATCTCGTACCCGGGCCGGTAGTCCCGCCGCTCCTCGCCCGAGCTCTTCACCGCTGCCGCGACAGCGGGAGCGGTCTGGGCAGGGAGGGTGGCTTCGGTCGTGGGCGTGTCGTTCATCTTTCCTGCCTCCGGGATGACTGGCGGGTGGCCGACTGACCGCATGGGAGCCGGCTCAGCATAGCGCAGCGGACTAATAAGTCCTACTCATATGCCAGCGGATGCCGAGGCATTGTCTGAGGACAAATCAGGCAAGCCCGCATGGAACTCGCGTAACTGCACTGCGATGCTTGGTTTTCGGTCCCAACCTGCTTGCGATTGGATCGGTGCAAGCCCTTGACGCTCTTCTCGATAGGGCGGCTAATTTATCCCCGAGGGCAGCGGAACGGCCGCCCTCGGTACCCGACGCCTGACCGCGACGGCCAGGCGTCGCCCCACCCCACCACCCGACCTCTGTCGGGGCGTCAGCAGTGGAGTCGCTCATGACCGTCAACAAGCCTCTGGCCGACGAGAAGGCAGTGCCCCGCAAGCGACGAACGGCGTGGCCGGCCGCATGCACGGTCACCGTGGCCCTGGCCACGGCCTTGTCCGCGTGCGGCGGTGCGGCTCCCGCGAAGACCACCGAGGACGGCTTCGCCCAGGCGGCGCAGACGGACGGTGCGGTGACGGTCTGGGTCGACGCGACCCGGACGGCCGCCGCGAAGCAGTACCAGCAGCTGCACCCCGAGGTGAAGTTGGACATCGTCAGCTACGACGGTGACGCCAACGGGTCGAACTACCTGCAGACCAAGGTCCAGCTCTTCAACCGGACCGGCAAGGGCTGGCCGGACGTGGTCTTCAGTTCGCAGAACAACGAGGTGACCTGGGCGGTCGACGCCGGTTTCGCCGCGCCGCTCGACAAGGGCCTGATCGCGGCCGACACCCTGGGCCGGTTCGCGAAGGGCGCCAACGACGTCTGTACCGTCAACGGCACCGTCTACTGCCTGCGCAACGACCTCTCCCAGGTGGTGCTCTGGTACGACGCCCCGCTGATGAAGCAGTTCGGCTACACCGTCCCGAAGACCTGGGAGGAGTACCAGGCGCTCGGCCAGAAGGTGGCCGCCGAGCACCCGGGCTACCTGGTCGGCGACGCCGGCGACACCTTCACCCCGGAGATCTACCTCTGGGCGAGCAAGTGCGGGGCCAACCACATCACCGGGCCCAAGGCCGTCTCCGCGGACACCGGCGGTCCGGAGTGCACCAAGATGGCCCAGCTCATGGACACCCTGATCAAGAACAAGTCCATGTCGATCAGCGGCGTCTTCAGCACCGACTTCGCCAAGAACGAGAAGGACAAGGTCCTGCTGATGCCCGGCCCGGCGTGGTACGGCGGCGCGGTGTTCCACGACACCCTGAAGACCCCGGAGAAGACGATCGGCGCGGCCCCGATCCCGCAGTGGCAGGGCGACAGCGCGCCGGCCACCGGCAACGTCGGCGGCGGCACCTGGCTGCTGTCCCAGCACTCCACCCACCTCAAGGCGGCCACCGACTTCCTGAAGTGGGTCACCACCGACAACGCCTACCAGGGCGAGAAGGCCCCCGGCTTCCCGGCGTACGCACCCGCCGCCGAGAACTGGCTGAAGGCCCAGGCCGCCTCCGGGTACTTCGACGGTGACCTCGGCGCCCTCAAGGACGCCTCCTCCCAGGTGTGGCCGGGCTGGGGCTCGGCCCAGTTCAGCCAGGAGGCGATCTGGGCCGCCACGGTCAAGCCCGGCCTGACCCAGGGCCAGACCCTGGTGTCCCTGCTGCCGGCCTGGCAGGACTCGATCGTCAAGCACGCGGAGTCGTTCGGGTACAAGGTCTCCCAGTGACCGCCACCGCCGCCCCGGCCGGCTCCGGTCGACGCCCCCGTGGCACCGCCCGCAGCTGGGCCGGCCCGGCCTTCGTCGCCGGCTACGTGCTTCTGCTGCTCGCCTTCGGCGTCCTGCCGATCGGCTACGCGATCTACTTCGCCTTCACCGACGGGGGCGGCTCGTTCACCGGCTTCGCCAACTTCGTCACCACGGCGCAGGACTTCCGGTTCGTGGACGCGATCGGCCACGTGGCGCTCTACCTGCTGTTCTGGCTGCTCTCGCTGGTCGTGTTCGTGGTGGGGCTCGCCCTGCTGCTGCACCGGGTCTCCTCCGGGTGGGCCGGCCAGGCGCTCCGCTTCCTCTACTACATCCCCGGCGCGCTGGCGGGCGCAGCGAGCGTGCTGGTCTGGCTGTTCATGCTCGATCCGACGGTGAGCCCGGTCAGTTCGATGCTGGGATCACTGGGATTCCACACCTTCGGCCAGGTCATCGCGCCCGGCAACCTGCCGGTGCTCTTCACCGTCATCGCGTTCTGGACCGGCGCGGGCGGCTGGATCGTCGTCATGTACGGCGCGCTCAACAACATTCCGACCGACGTGCTGGAAGCCGCCCGGATCGACGGCGCGGGCGCCTGGCAGACCGCCTGGCACGTGCAGATCCCGATGCTGCGCAAGTGGATCGTCTACATGGTGATCCTGGCCTTCGCCGGTGGCGCCCAGCTCTTCGTGGAGCCGCAGCTGCTCTCGCTCGCCAGCGTGGGCGTGGCCGGCCGCGACTACTCGCTCAACCAACTGACCTACGACTTCGCCTTCCAGATGAACGACATCAACGGGGCCGCCGCGGTCTCCCTGGAGCTGCTGGTCGTCAGCGTGTCGGTCGCCGGCATCTTCATCGCCCGGTCGAGGTTCTTCGATGCCGACTGAGACTCCCGCCCACCCGATTGCCGCCGCGCCACGTACCGAACGGGAACGGAGCGCCATGAGCCGCGCGCAGCAACGGACTTCGCGGCGGCCCCGCCGACCCGCACGCCGCACCTCGTACCGGCTGCTGGCCGGTTCGGTCCTGACGGTGTTCGTGGTGTTCTTCGTCCTGCCGGTGCTCTGGCTCCTCCTCGCGGCGACCAAGACCGACGATCAGCTGGTCCACGGTCAGCCGCTCTCCTTCGGCTCCTGGAGCACCCTGGCGGACAACTGGCACGCGCTGACCGGATTCCAGGACGGCGCGATCCTGCTCTGGCTGGGCAACTCCGCCCTGTACGCCGTCGTCTCGCTGGTCATCACGCTCTGCCTCTCGGTGCCCGCCGGCTACGCGCTGGCCATGACCGAGTTCCGCGGCCGGAAGACCCTGCTGGTCGCCACCCTGGTCGTCATGCTGATGCCGAGCGCCACCCTGGTGGTGCCGCTGTTCATGGAGCTCAACGCGGTGCACCTGATCGGCACCATGTGGTCGATCGTCCTGCCGTACGCGTTCTACCCCTTCGGCGTGTACCTCACGTACATCTACTTCTCCACCGCCGTGCCCAAGGACCTCCTGGCCGCGGCACGGATCGACGGCTGCTCCGAGTTCGGCGTCTTCCGCCTGGTGGCACTGCCGTTGGCGACCCCGGTCATCGCGCTGGTCGGCTTCTTCAGCTTCGTCGCCAACTGGACCAACTACTTCCTGCCCTACGTGATGCTTCCCGAGAGCGGCCAACTGCCGGTGCAGGTGGGCATCGGCACGCTGCTCAGCAGCGTGCCGCAGTTCAACCCGACCGTCGGTTCACTCGCGATCGAACGCCCGCAGCTGGCTCTCGCGACCCTGGTCGCCATCACACCGGTGCTCGTGGTCTTCCTCTTCGCCCAGCGCTTCCTGGTCAGCGGGATGCTCGCCGGCGCCACCAAGGAATGACGCTCGCGCCGATACCCCGATCGGAGATCCCCGTCATGTCACCCAGCTCCACCGACCCTTCCGCGGGCGAGCACGCCGCAGCGCCCCGACTCGAGATCCAGGCGGGGGTGCCGCTGCTCGAACCGCCCGGCTGGGCGGTGGCGCAGCGGGCGCTGTTCGACCTGCTCGACCACAGCTGGCGCCGCTTCGCCCGCGACTTCACCGGCCCCGACGGCCGGCTGGACTACGGCGGCCGGCTGACCACCAGGGACGGGGTGGACGACTTCTACGAGGTGTTCTTCAACTGGCCGCAGCTCTACCTGCTCGGTGGTGCCGACGACCTGCTGGCCGCCGTCGAGAAGCACTGGGAGGGGGTGACCAGGCACCTTACCGAGCTGGACATGCTGCGCGACGAGTACGAGCGCGGCTACGACTGGTTCCACCAGGGCGAGAGCCTGCTGCTGTTCTACTTCCTGTGCATGGCCGACCCCGAGCGCTGGTCCGAGCGGGCCCTGCGGTTCGCCGAGCTGTTCGTCGACCCGGCCAACGGGAACTACGACCCCGTGCACCGCATCATCACCCGTCCGCACAACGGCAGCGACCCGGACCGGCAGGGCCTGTCCGACGGCGAGGTCTACCCGTGGCTGCCGAAGGAGGCGGACACCTACGGCTACCCGCTGGAGTGGCTTCCGCAGGCCCAGGGCGGCCCGTTCCCGCTCGACGCGGACCCGCGGCTGGGCGCGCAGATGCGCGAGCGGATGGGCGCCGGCGACACCGCGGTCAACCTGGCGGCGGCCGGCCTGGTGCTCAACGCCTGGGTCCTGTCCGGCGAGCAGCGCTACCGCGACTGGATCGCCGAGTACGTCGGTGCCTGGCGGGAGCGCACCGAGGCGAACGGCGGTCTCCTGCCGGACAACGTCGGTCCGGACGGCGTCGTCGGCAGCCTGCTCGAAGGGCGCTGGTACGGCGGCCACTACGGCTGGTCCTGGCCGCACGGCTGGCACAGCGTGGGCCACGCGGCCTGCGTGGCGGCGCTCGCCGCGGCGGTGGCCACCGGGGAGGACGACTGGCTCTCGATGGTGGGAACCTCGCTCGACGCCCTGATCTCCCGCGCCGTACTGATGCCCTTCACCGAGGCGGACTCCAGCCTGCAGTCCAAGTGGGCGGTGGAACTCGCCTCGGACCTCGACCGGCCGACGCTCCATCTGCCGTTCCGTCACAACGACTCGGGTTGGTTCGACTACAACCCGGTCACCCTTCCGGTGCCCGTGGCGCTGTGGCACCACACCGGCTCCGAGGCCGACCGCACCCGGCTGGAGAAGCTGCGCGCCGCGGACGGGCTCGACTGGAGCACCGTGCGGTCGTTCCGGGCCAAGGAGGAGTCCGGGCACGAGAAGGCGTGGTTCGCCTTCCTGGCCGGGGACGACCCCGGCTACCCCGAGCGGATCCTCGCCGCCGCCCAGGCCCAGGTCCGCCACCGGCTGCGACGGATCGACCGCTACCGCGGCCTGGAGGTGGCGGAGGCCGACATCCACGTGTGGCAGCAGTGCAACCCGGTGGCTACCGAGGCCCTGGTCCAGCTGACCTGGGGCGGCCCCCAGGTGCTCTACAACGGCGGCCTCCAGCAGGCCCGGCTGCGCTACCACGATGCCCGGGCCCGCCGGGCCGGCCTGCCGCAGGACGTGGCAGCCCTGGTCACCTCCATCGATCCCGCGGCGACCACCGTCGAACTGGTCAACCTCTCGCCCGGGGAGGAGCGGACCGTGATCGTCCAGGCGGGCGCCCTCGCCGAGCACACCATCAGCTCGGTCCGGTACACGACCTGTACGGACGACGGCTGGATCGGCGACCTGTACGACTACGGTCACACCGAACCGGTGGTCCGTCAGGTGGAGGCGGTCTGTGACGGACCGTACCTGACGGTCCGTCTGCCCGCCTCCACCCGGATCCGGCTGACGCTGCGGCTCGCACTGCGCACCCGAACCCCCAGTTACCGTTCGCCGTTCGGCACCCTCGCCGACGCGGCGGACACCGAGACACCGGAGGAATCCGCATGAAGCGCTTCGCACAGAGCATCAGGCTCCGCCCCGAGCACCGGGAGGAGTACCTGAGACTCCACTCGGCCGTCTGGCCCGGAGTCGAGGCGGCCCTGCGCCGGGCACAGATCCGCAACTACAGCATCTACCTCCACGGTGACGTGCTGTTCGGGTACTTCGAGTACCACGGCGAGGACTTCGACGCCGACATCGCGGAACTCGAGGCCGACCCCGTGACCCAGGAGTGGTGGAAGCTCACCGACCCCTGCCAGGAGCCCTGGCCCGACCGGGGCGACTCCCGCCAGTGGACGGAGCTCACCGAGGTCTGGCACCTGGGCGAAGCCGACGGGCCCGCCGCCGGCTGACGGTCCACCCCGACAACCCCACCCGGAGCCTCCCGTGACCACTCCCAGCCCGCCGCCGGTGCTGATCGACGCCCACCACCACCTGTGGGACCTCGCACAGCGCCCGCAACCCTGGCTCGACGACCCGGCCCTGGCCTCGATCCGCCGCAGGTTCACCCCTGACGACCTGCGCGCCACGGCCACCCGGACGGTGGCCGGCCGGCGGCTGCACCGCACGGTGGCCGTGCAGTGCGTCCCGGAGGTGCCCGAGACCGAGGACCTGCTGGCGCTCGCCGCGCAGGAGCCGCTGATCGGGGCCGTGGTCGGCTGGGTGGACCTCAGGTCCGCCGCGGTCGGCGACGAGCTCGACCGGCTGCTCGCCGGGCCAGGCGGCAGCTACCTCCGGTCGCTGCGCAGCCTGGTCCAGGGCGAGCCGGACCCGCACTGGCTGCAACGGGCCGACGTCGAACGAGGGCTGGCGGCGATCGAGGAGCGCGGGCTGGGCTACGACGTGCTGGTCCGCAGCCACCAGCTCGACCAAGCGGTCCGGCTCGCCGAGCGCTTCCCCGGCCTGCCCCAGGTGCTCGACCACGCGGGTAAACCGGACATCGCCGGCGGCGAACTGGGGGAGTGGGAGCACCGGCTGCGCCGGCTGGCCCGGCATCCCCAGGTGGTGTGCAAGGTCTCGGGCCTGATCACCGAGGCCGACCACCAGGCCTGGACCGTCGCCGACATCCGGCCGGTGTGGGACGTGCTGCTGAGCGCCTTCGGCCCCGACCGGCTGATGTTCGGCTCGGACTGGCCGGTGGCGAACCTGGCCGGGGGCTGGAACCGCTGGGCCGCCACCGTGGACGTCCTGATCGAGGGGTGCTCCGCCGACGAGACCTCGGCGATCCTCGCCGGTACCGCGAGCGCCTTCTACCACCTCACCCGTACCGAGGAGACCCGATGAACCGTCCTCCGCAGGAGGCGAGTCCGGCGCTCACCACCTCGCGCCGCGCACAGTCACCGCACGGCCGCTGGCGGACCGGCGCCGCCGCCCTGCTGACCCTGGTCGGCTGCCTCGCCGCCCTGCTGGTGCCCGCCGCCCAGGCACGGGCGGCCGCGGTGACCTTCACCACCGGCGCCGCCCGGACCGACCAGAACGGCAACGCCCTCCAGCTCCACGGGCTGGGCATCGTCAGGGCCGGCGACACCTGGTACGGCTTCGGCGAGGACAAGACCGGCGAGACGGCGGCGGACACGTCCTTCCAGGACATCCCCTGCTACACCTCGACCGACCTCGCCGAGTGGACCTACCGGGGCCAGGCCCTGAGCAGGCAGAGCGACGGGGAGCTGGGCCCCGGTCGGATCGTCGAGCGGCCGAAGGTCATCTACAACGCGTCGACCGGCACGTACGTGATGTACGCGCACATCGACAGCACCAACTACGCCGAGGCGAAGGTCGGCGTGGCCACCAGCAGCACCCCCTGCGGCCCCTACACCTACCGGGGCAGCTTCCGGCCGATGGGCAACCTCAGTCGCGACCTCGGCCTGTTCCAGGACACCGACGGCACCGGCTACCTCCTGAGCGAGGACCGGAACAACGGCCTGCACGTCTACCGGCTCGCCGCCGACTACCTCTCCGTGGACAGCGCGGTGGCGCTGCTGGGCAGCGGCGGCAGCGGCGGCAGCGGCGGCAGCATCGAGGCGCCCGCCATGGTGAAGAGCGACGGGAGGTACTACGTCCTCGGCTCCCACCTGACGAGCTGGAACCTGAACGACAACATCTACGCCACCGCCACCTCACTGAGCGGGCCGTGGTCGCCGCTGCGCGACTTCGCCGCTCCCGGCACCCACACGTACGGCAGCCAGACGGCGAACGTCATCACCGTCCAGGGCACCGCCGGCACCACCTACGTGTACGCCGGCGACCGCTGGGACACCGCCGACCTGGGTGCCTCGAAGCTGATCTGGCTGCCGCTCACCATCCGCGGCACGACGGTGAACCTCGGCCAGTACCCCAGCTGGTCCCTCGATGCCGCCGCCGGCACCTGGACGCCAGGCGGTGGGATCCCGTCGGCCGGGGTCCACACCTTGAAGAACGTCGGCACCGCCATGCTGATGGACGTGTCGGGCGGCTCCACGGCGAACGGCGGCAAGATCATCCAGTGGGCGTCCACCGGTGCCGCCAACCAGCAGTGGACGCTGACGCGGGTGGCGGACAACATCTTCACGCTCACGAGCGTGCAGAGCGGGCTCTGCCTGGACGTGCCGAGCAGGTCGACCACCGCAGGCGTCCAGCTGCAGCAGTGGACCTGCAACGGCGGGACGAACCAGCAGTGGGCCCTCGACCTGACCGGCAGCTACACCGGGAGCACCTACCTGCTGGTGAGCATCGGCAGCGGCCTGAACATCGGGCTCGCAGGCTCGACCGTCCAGGGCGCGGCGGTGGACCAGGAGCCCGGTGGGAGCCAGAGCGCCGGCAGCCAGACGTGGACCTTCTCCTGATCTGTGCCACGACCGACCGGTGCCACAACTTCGTTCCGCCGGGCCGGTGCCGCGGCAGCACCCGGCTGCGGCGGCACCGGCCCGGTGTCAGGAGCGATGGAGCGGTGGGAGAACAAGGGTGAAGGCGGCGGTGCCGAGTGCCGGCCGTTGCCGGGCCGGCCCTCGGCGCCGCCTGCCGCGCTGCCGAGGCCTACTGGGCGATGAAGGACCACTGCAGGTTCGGGCTGCCGTTCCAACTCCACTGCTTGGTGACGGAGCCGGAGGCCACCTGGCCCCCGCCGTCCAGGACCAGGCCCGTGGTGCGGTTGGCGATGCTGTACAGGCCGCTGCCGCGGTTGGTGATCTGCCACTGCTGGTTGTTGCCGCCGTTCCAGGCCGCCTGCTGCGCGGGCGACCCGTCGGCGGTGGAGCCCCAGCCGTCGGCGACCATGCCGTTGGTGCGGTTGACCAGCTTGTAGTAGCCGTTGCCGAGGTCGACGGCCTGCCACTGGAGGTTGGTGCTGCCGTTCCAGCTCCACTGCTTCAGGTTGCTGCCCGAGGCGACGTTGCCGCCGCTGTCCAGCGCCAGGCCGTCGGTGACGTTGCTGATCCGGAAGTAGGCGGCCGGATCGAAGGCCACCTTCAGCGAGGTGATGGCGTCGTTGTTGCCGGTGTTGCGCAGGTCGGCGTTGTCCGCGCCGAAGGTCCACGCCGTCCCGGTGAAGTTGTCGCCGGAGTAGCCGGTCACCTGGTAGCCGGCCGGAACCCGCAGGGACGAGATGGTCCGCGGGCTCAGCCCCGCGCTCTGCAGCTGAGCGGCCGTGTAGGTGCCCAGCACCAGCCCGGCCGCCGTCCCCGCGTACGAGACGTCGCTGTACGCGGTGACCACGCCGGTGCCCCCGGCCTGGAGAACGGGGATCTGACCGGAGAAGGTGAACTTCAGTACGTAGGCGAGGGCACCGAACGGGGCCGAGGACGAGGGGAGGGTGACGTGCAGGCCGTCACTGCCCTGGGTCGGGGCGGGCAGGCCGAGGTACGTGCCGGTGGTCGAGTTCAGCAACTGGACCGAGGTCAGGGAGCTGAGGTCGATCCGGCCGCTCGCCAGCGTGCTGATGGTGGTGGAACTCCCGGGCCAGCCCAGCACCGTGGCGTACAGCACGGTGCCGGCCTTGTTGCGGGTGAACCGGAAGTCCTTGTTCGTTCCCGCCACCGGGGTGGTGAAGGAGCCGCCTCCCATCTTGGTCGGCCCCTCCCCGTAGACCGTCCAGGCCCGGGTGGCGTACAGGGACTCGCCGAACCGGCCGAGGTAGTCGCCGATGCCCAGCAGGACGTCCTTCTGGCCCTGCGGAATCGTCCCGTCCGCCATCGGAGCGATGTTGAGCAGCATGTTGCCGTTCTTGCTGATCCGGTCGATCAGCGAGTGCAGCATCTGCTGGGTGGAGTAGTAGCCGATGCCGACGGTGTAGCACCAGCTGGAGCTGCTGATGCTGTCGTCGGTCAGCCAGTACGGGTTGGCGATGTCGCCCGGGCCGCCGCGCTCGTAGTCGAAGACCTCGCCGAGGTTGTCGTAGCCGTCCTTGTACGTGGCGACGACTTCCCGGCCCCAGCCCAGGGCCTGGTTGTAGTAGTACGACAGGAAGTTCAGCCGCTGCGTCTCGTCGACCCTGGAGAGGTCGAAGTCCTCCCACAGGATGTCCGGCTGGGCCAGGTCGATGACCTCCTTGAGCTTGGCGTACCAGAGTTGGTTCTCCGCCGTGCTGCCCAACTGGCCGAAGAGCTTCTGCAGGCTGGCGGTGGGCTGGGCCGGCGCGTGGTCGTAGTAGCCGTTGAAGTTGTAGGCGTGGTGCATCGCCACCAGCAGCTTCAGGCCCTTGCCCCGGATCGAGTCGCGGAAGATCTGCAGGAGGTTCAGTTTCGGTCCGCGCTGCACCGAGTTCCACTCGTTGACCGAGCTGTTCCACATCGAGAACCCGTCATGGTGCTCCGCCACCGGTCCGGCGAACCTGGCGCCGGCGTCGACGAACAGCTGGGCCCAGGCGTCCGGGTCGAAGCTGCCGCCCTGGGAGGCCAGCTTGGGCGCGAACTGCACCCAGTTGCCGGCCTTGTCGCGGGCCCCGTCGAGAAAGTTGTTGTAGGGCCAGACCGACGGGTCCCCGTAGGTGGCGATGTGATGGTTGTTCACGTCGCTCCCGCCGATGTACATGTTCCGCGGGTACCACTCGCTGCCGTAGGCGGGGACGCTGAAGGCGCCCCAGTGGAAGTAGATCCCGAACTTGGCGTCCTGGAACCACTCCGGCGCCGCCGGGTGCTGGTCCACCGAGGCCCAGGTGGGCGAGTAGGACGACGGAGCCGCGAGGGCCCGCGCCGTACCGATCGTCAGATTCGCGGTCGCGGCGGCAACGATGCCGGCGGCACTCGACAGGAACGCACGTCTGCTGATCGCCATGGCTGGATCCTTCGTCCTTGGGTGGGGGAGGTGCCGGTCCACGACACCGGGGCTCGGGTGGCGCGGATCGTGCGGCTCGGCACGGCCTGCAGCGCGCAGGAGCGCGATGTGAGCGATAACAGGACCGGGGCCCAGCCGATTCTGGCAGCCTCAGGGCGACTGTCAAGACATCGGACAGGATGAGCTGGCTGTCCCGATACATGGGATGTATCCCGGCTGGCGGGTGGAGCCGTCGATCCAGGCCGCATGGCTGAAGTAAGCAAGGTGGAATGAGATCTGCCGGATCGTCCCCTTGTCACGGAGCCCGAAGTTCCGGCATACATGGGATGTTCACCGACCTGGTTGGCGTGATATCTCTACGATGCGAGCGCCAACAGGTCCGGCCCCACTCAGGATCCGCCGACAGAGAAGGACATCTGATGAGAAAGCCCCGGACGGCAGTCCTCGCCCGGCTCCTAGTCCCGCTCCTGGTCGCCGTGCTCGGTGGTCTGACCACCGGCGCTGCCCCGGCCTCCGCCGCGCCGGACACGCCCTTACGGGTGATGCCGCTGGGCGACTCGATCACCTGGGGCGTGGGGAGCAGTACGGGCAACGGCTACCGCGGGCCGCTGTGGAAAGAGTTGGCGGCGGACGGCCACCCGCTGGACTTCGTCGGCACGGTACGCAACGGCTCGATGCCCGACCCGGACAACGAGGGGCACTCCGGATACCGCATCGACCAGATCGCCCCGCTGGTGGACGCCTCGTTGGGCCGGTACCGGCCCAATGTCGTGACGCTGGAGATCGGCACCAACGATCTCAACCAGAACTACCAACTCTCCACCGTCAGTGCGCGGTTGAAGTCCCTCATCGACCAGATCGCCGCCGATGTCCCGGACGCCACCGTGCTGGTCGCCTCGCTGATCGTGTCCACCAGCTCCAGCGAGGAGCCGTACCGCGCGGCGTACAACCAGGCCGTCCCGGGCATCGTGAGCAACGAGCAGGCGGCGGGCAGGCATGTCGGATACGTTGACATGGGCACGCTGACAACGGCTGACCTGGCCGACTCCCTGCATCCCAACGACGCCGGCTACCAGAAGATGGCGGACGCCTTCCACCGGGGCATCCAGGCCGCGGACAGCGCCGGGTGGCTGCGGAATCCGGCGCCCGCTGCCGCCGCTGTCCGCTCCGGCATCAGTGGCAAGTGCCTCGACGTCAACGGCGCGCACACTGCTGACGGGACGTCCGTCCAGATCTGGAGCTGCGGCGGCGGCGCCAACCAGCTCTGGTCCGCGTACACCGACGGCACCTTGCGCTCCCTGGGCAAGTGCCTGGATGCCGCGGGCCAGGGGACCGCCAACGGCACCAAGGTGCAGCTCTGGACCTGCAACGGGGGTGCCAACCAGGTCTGGCGGCCCTACAACGGCAGCTACCGCAACCCGGTCTCCGGCCGCTGCCTGGACGATCCGGGCTACTCCGCCACCGACGGCACCCAACTCCAGCTGTGGGACTGCAACGGCGGCCCCAACCAGCAGTGGACGGCGCTGACCGCCGGGTGACCTGAACGCCCTGCCCGCACGGCCGGGTGACCCGCCCGGGCCGCACTGTTAACGCTCACCTTCCGCTCTGCCGAGCTCCCACCCCACCTCCAAGGAGACTGCGTGGACACCACGACAGGCAACCGCTTCCGCGAGCCCCGACCGCGCCCCGGCCGCAGCCGCCGGCGGGCCGCCCGACACCTGGTCGCCGGCCTGGCGGCCGCGGCCCTGGCGCTGTCGGGCCTGTGGACCGCCGGCGCGGCGCAGGCCGTGCCGGCGGCACAGCCGGGCCCGGCGGCATCCGCCACCAGCCAGTTCCACGGCGTGAACTGGGCCGACCCCGACGACAACTTCATCACCGGCCCCAACGTGCCCGTGGGCCTGTCGACTTCGGACGACTACGCGACGACGTACACGAAGTCCACGGCGATCCTCAAGGGATTCCAGGCCCTCGGCGCCAACACCGTCCGCCTGGGCTTCAACTCGGCGACCACGTCGGGGTCCTGGTGGAACAGCTATACCGCGGCGCTGGACGCCGCCACCGCGCTGGGCATGAACGTCATCGTCGCGCCCTGGCTGCAGGGCGGCAAGGTCAGTGACCTCGCGTCCTTCAACAAGATGTGGGACACGGTCGTCAACAAGTACGGCTCGCACGGCAACTTCTACTTCGACATCATGAACGAGCCCTACGGCTACAGCGCCACCGACCTGACCGACTTCGAGGCCAACTGGCTGGCGCGCTACCCCGGTCTCCCGCGTGGCCACGTGGTCGTGCCCGGCCTGTGGTCCGACGGCAACCTGTGCGCCGTCGGCTCCGACTCCCGGCTGTCCGGCACCCTGCTGTCGATCCACATCTACGGCATGTTCGGCGACAGCCACACCACCGAGGCCGACTGGGTCAACGACTTCACCGGCGCCCTCTGCGGCCACGCCGACCGGGCCGTGCTCACCGAGTTCGGCGTCCCGATGAACACCGGCGCCAACTACAACGGGCCCAAGGACGGCAACAACGACCTGTCCTACCTCTACGCCATCACCGACACGGTGCGAAGCCTCGGCATGGGCTCCGTGCTGTGGACCGGCGTCAAGGGGCCGACCCAGACGCAGGGGCCCGGCCCGTGCGAGAACGCCTCGTGCGCCATCACCTCGCTGAACGGCAGCGGCACCAACCTCTCACTGGCCGTCACCAACCAGTCCGGCCTCGACCGGCTGCAGTGGGGCTGGGGCACCGGAACCAACCCGGGCGGCGGAGGCGGCTCCGGCTCCGGCACCGTGCTGCGCGGCGCCGGGTCCAACCGCTGCCTGGACGTGCCCAACGCCGCCACCACCAACGGCGTGCAGACCGAGATCTGGGACTGCAACGGCGGCAGCAACCAGCAGTGGACCCTGAGCTCCGCCAAGGAGCTGCGCGTCTACGGGAGCAAGTGCCTGGACGCCTACGGCGCGGGGACCTCCCCCGGCACCAAGGCCGTCATCTGGGACTGCAACGGCGGCAGCAACCAGCAGTGGAACGTCAACAGCGACGGCACCGTCACCAGCGCCCAGTCCGGACTGTGCCTGGACGTCTCCGGCGCCGGTAGCGCCAACGGCACCCTCGTCCAGCTGTGGACCTGCAACGGTGGCACGAACCAGAAGTGGGGCCGGCAGTAGCGAGGAGGACGGCCGCACGGGGGCCGGGGGGCTCCCGTGCAGCCACTGCTCAAAAATTTTCCGCTCGGACGGCAACCTTTTCGCGCCGGGCGGCCACTGAGGGGTGACGGACGAGGGCGAGCCGCGGTCAGGCCGCCCCGCCCGGCCGCATCCACGCACCTCCGATCGGGAGCCACCCGTGTCACCTGACGACCCGACCACCGCCAAACAGCCCTCGCGGCAGGGCCGCACGCACCGCCGCACGCCGTGCGCACCTGCGGCGCAGGCCCGAACGGGCTGCTGATCAACAAGGATCCGCAGTACGGGCAGTGACCGTAGGTGGCACACCGTCAGGCCGACGGCCCGGCAGCAGCACCCATCCGCCAGTGGGGGCGCGCCGGGCCTTCGGCCTGTCCCGGGAACCCGTCTCAGCACTCCAGAAAGCACTCTCGATGAAGCGTCCATGGCATGCACTGCTGGCGTCCGCGGTGGTGGCGGGGACGACGACCGTTCCCGCGGCCCTGGCACCCGCGAGTGCCGTCGCGGCCGACGGCGACATCACCTCGTCGATACTCGCCGACAGTGACGTGGTCCTCGGCGGGAACGCCGTCGTGAACGTACCGCCCGGGACCCACACGTACGCGGGGGTCATCAGCGGGCAGGGGACCCTGCGGATCTCCGGCACGGGCACCCTGGTGCTGACCAAGGACAGCACCTTCACGCTTCCCGGTTCCCAGCAGCACCAGTCCGTCAGCATCCCCGGCGGGAACCACCCCTACGTGGTCGTGAGCAATCCCGACCAGCCCGCGATCACGGTCGAGGCCGGGGCCACGCTGCAGTACGGCAACGGCGGCACCACCGGACTGGTCGGCGCCTTCCCCTACAACTCGCCCGGCTACCAGCAGAACCAGGACAACATCAGGGTGGACGGCACCCTGAACCTGTCGCTCACCCGCCTGTTCGACCTGGGCACCATCAGCGGCTCCGGGACGATCGTCCAGCCCCGCGGCATGTGGGGCACGCTCCAACTGTGCGGGAGCAGTCCCTTCTCCGGGGTGTTCGACATCGGCACCGGCGCCAACTACGCGAGCACCACCTGCGCGGCGGAGCTGCCGAACGCGGGCGCGGTGGTCAACCGCGGCTCATGGATCATCGACACCCCGCTGAACCAGACGGTCGTCCAACGCCAGAACTTCTTCAGCCGTGAATACGGCAACGACGTCAACGTCCACTCCCGGCCCGGCAGCAAGGTCGTCCTGACCGGCACCTACAGCTACAGCGACAACACCGGCACCACCGTGCCGGCCCTGAGCGACAGCAAGCTGAACTGGGTGACGGTCGCGCACCAGCTGAACAAGCGCGGCACCAACATCGAGGGCGCCGACGTCCACTGGGGAGACGGCACCACCCACCAGATCTTCATGCCGGGCACGGCCGAAACGGCCTACGTGAACCTGCACGCCAACTCGCAGCGCTCGCGGCTGACCTTCGACTACAACGGCCCCGTCACCCTGGGCCTGCCCATCGGCGGGGGAAGGTTCCACGACACCCTGGCCGCTCCGGGGGCGGGCGACATCGTCATCGCGGGCACCGCCGGGAACGATGTGACCTTCGCCGCCGCCCAGTTCTACGACGGTTCCACCACCATCCAGCAGGGCGCCACGCTGCGCCTGGGATCCGGAACCGCGGGACCGGACGGCAGTCTCTATGCGAAGGGCTCGCTCGACGCGGTCAGTGACAACGGCTCGCTGATCGTGCAGAACGTCCGGACACCCGTGACGCTGCCGGCCGTGTCCGGCTCCGGATCGGTCACCCAGGACGGCACCGCCACGACGACGCTGACCGCCGCCTCCTACACCGGCGCCACCACCGTGGCCAGGGGGACGCTCGCGGTGGTCGGCGCGTCGCTCTCCTCGTCCAGTGGCGTCGCCCTCACCGACGGGTCGGCAGTCCTCGATCTCGGCGCGGCATCGTCGACGACGCTGCGCAAGCTCGACGTGGTCACGGGCGCCAAGGTCATCCTGCCCGGTGGAGCCCGAAGCCTCACCGTGGGCTCCCAGGAGGTGGAGGTCTCCGGCGACACGCTCAGCGTGGGAGGAGCGGTCTTCTCGATCGCCCGGACGGGCGGTCACCTCGAGCTGACGGCCCAGGCGGCGGGCGCCCAGGCCTCGGCCTCGGCAAGCGCAACCAGCGCGCCTCCGGGCCGGACCGGCGCTTCAGCCCCTGCGGGGTCCACCGCCGCCGGCTCCCCGGCGGCCCACGGCGGCCAGGGCCGTGAGGTGCTCGCTTCGGTGGCCGTGGCCCTGGCAGCCGCGGCCGGTATCGCCACCCTGGTCCCCAGGCGCCGGCACGGGGGCACCGACCGCCGGCGCCGGCACGGCCGTTGAGCCGGTCCGCCCGCGGCGCCGCGATGCAGCGAGGCGGGGTTGTTCTCGTCGGGAGCGGGTCTGCGCGCCAGGGCCCGGGCAGCGGAGCACTGCCCGGGTCCTGGTTTGCGGGGGTGGCCGTCCCGGCGGTCCGTCAGCCGGCCGGTTCCAGCTTCCACAGGTGATCGGGCGTGCCGTTGTCGTTCCACTGGAGCGCGGCGGCTCCGGCGGCCGTGGCGGCGTTCTGGATGCCGAGCAGCAGGCCGCTGTTCTTGTTGACCAGCTTGCTGTAGCCGCCGCCGGCGTCGACCAGGCTCCACAAGTGGTCGGGGGTCAGGTTGTCGCCCCACTGCAGGGCGGCGGCGCCGGCGGCTGTGGAGGCGCCGGAGACTCCCAGGACGAGGCCGCTGTTCCGGTTCATGATCTTGTAGTAGCCGCTCCCGGCCGGCTCCAGTTGCCACTGCTGGTCGAGACCGCTGCCGGCCGCCTGCTGGACGACGGCGGCACCGAAACCGGTCGACGCGCCGGAGACGCCCAGGGGCAGGCCGCTGTTCCTGTTGACGAGCCGCACGGTGGTCCGCGGGTACCAGGACTCGAGCTCGGTCACGCCCACGGACTTGCCCGGCTGCGGGGTGAAGACGACCCGCAGCTGGGAGGTGGTGACCGTCTGGAAGGTGACTTCCACCGGCCCGTTGGCAGCGGGAGCGGCGGGCTTCCTGGTCTGCCCCGGCGCCGAGATCCAGCTGCCGCCCGAGAGGTACTGCACGTCGAGGCTCTGCGGCGCACGCACGTTCTGCCCGTCGTCGTACGTGTAGATCTTCGCCTCGTCCACCGGCCGCTGGTATCCGAAGTCGACGCCGAGGTAGTCGGTGCTGTTCGGCGATCCCGCATTGGTCCACCGGTCGTCGGGCATCGGGTCGTACCCGGTGAAGCCGTCGATGGCCTTCAACGGCGAGTCGTAGGCCTGGGTGCAGCGGGGGTTGTCGGCGCTGCGGCAGCGCAGGCCGTTGGCGGCGGTGTTGGTGTAGGAGGCGAACGCCTTCGGGTAGGTGGGGGTGTAGCTGCGGTTGTCCCAGGCCTTGAACCACTCCTGGTCGGCGGTCCAGGCGTTGGCGGCCACGTTCTCCAACCGGGTCGCCGGCGCCGGGCGGACCGGGGCGGCCACCGGGATCGTGGCGTTTCCGAGACCGGCCGACTGGTAGATGCGGGTGCCGTCCTGGAAGACCTGCAGGCCCGAGCCCTGCTTGTAGTGGGTGCCGTCCTTGTCCCACAGGAGCGTCAGCGTGTGGCCGTGGTACGGCAGGTTCTGGAGGGCGAAGTAGTTCCAGTTGTCCGGCACCAGCGGCTTGAGGACCAGCGTGTTGTCCGCCTGCGGCTTGATGCCGAGCAGGCCGGTCAGCACCAGGTCGTTGAAGCTGGAGTGGTTGTAGTTCTCGCTGAAGTCCGAGGCGTCGTAGATCCAGTTGCCGGTGTCGCCGTCGGCCGCCTCGGCGACGTACGGCTTGCCGTTCTTGTGCTGCAGCGTGGCGAACTGACTGAGCATCGTGTCGTACGTCTGCTTGGTGACGTAGCCCTGCGCGGGGTAGTCCTGCAGCAGGTTCGCCATCCCGGTGAGGATCGAGGAGGTGTCGAAGGGCCAGCTCGGGCCGTTCCAGTGGCAGCAGTTGGCGTCGTTGTGGTTCTGGACGGCGGGGACGGCCTGGTAGTCGAAGTACGGATTCGCGGCGATCCGGTCGAGTTCGGCGAAGCCGGTGCCCTTGCCGAACTTCAGGGTGTTGGCACCGGCGTTCATCGGCACCTGGACCGTCACGGCCTGCGTGCCGGCGAACGAGCCCCAGGCGGGCGTGGGCGGATACGTCACCGTGATCGGCGCGGTGGACCCGTTGACGGTCAGGCTGTGGGTGGAGGGGGCTCCGGTGGCGTTGGCGTAGTACACGGTCACCGGGTAGGTGCCGGCGCCGGGGGCGTCGACCGTGAACGAGACGGAGCTGTCGGGGTAGTCGATCTGCCCGACGTACCCGCCGTTGGAGGCGCTCGGGCTGCTGTGCAGGTTCGCATGGACGACGGCCGCCTGTTCGGCCTCGAAGTCGTGCGTCCGCTCCAGCGTGGTCGGTCCGTAGGGCGCCGCGAAGCGCTGCGGATCGGCCACGTACTGCCAGGCGGCGGAGTACTGCGGGTCCGGCAGCTCGAACGCCCACGGCGTGTAGCCCATGGCCTCGCGCCAGCTCGTGCGGGTCCAGGCGAGGCCGTTGTTGGTGGAGTTGTCGTTGTACACCTGCATGAAGAACTTGCGCTGCGGGTCCCACAGGGCATCCTGCACCCCGGCCTTGAGCGAGGCGGCCTTCGCGGCGTACGTGTTCGCGGTCGCGCTGTCCCCGGGCATCGCGGCGACCTTGCTGATGGCCTGGGCCGCCGCGTACAGGTAGCTGTTGATCGTCGGGCGGTAGCCGGTGCCGCCGGAGAACCAGTTGCTGCTGTGCATCGAGGTCTCGGTGTACTCGGTGGCGTCGGACACCGGCGACTGGAAGTACAGGCTGTCGGACGTCTGGGCTCCGTCGACCTTGATGTTCTGGGTGTAGTTGCTGCTCCACTTGTCGTAGAGCGCGATGAGCTGCGGCAGGTCCGCCTCGAGCTGCGTGGCGTCACCGGTGGCCAGGTACCGCTGGTACGCGGCGCTGGTGATCGACTCGCTGAAGCCGCGGGCGCCGGCCTCGCCGGACCCGCGGAGCCAGTAGTCCAGGTAGTCGTCCAGGTACGTCGGGTCGCGCAGCCAGCGGCCGTCGAGGATGTGGTAGCCGGCCGCGTCCGACAGGCCGCTGTACGAGGCGCCGCCCGAGTACCAGACGGGCTGGTCGTACTCGGTCGCGATGTACCCGGTGCCCGGCGCGGTGTAGCGAAGGGCCCGCTTGTAGGTGCTCCACCGGTAGTAGTAGACGCCGTTGATGTTCGAGTCCGGCGTGTCCAGGAAGGGGATGTTGTCCTTGTACCACTGCGGTTCGGCCAGGCCCTGGGCGGCGAGGACGGCGTCCTCGTCGAGGACGGAGGCTCCGGTGGCGGCCGTGGCCTGATCCGGTGTCAGGCCGGGGAGCAGCACGGCGGCCAGCGCGACCGCGAGCAGGGGGAACAGCATCCGGCGAGGTGTGTGGCGACGCATGAGACCTCCGTCGGGCTGCGTCATCCTGAGCAGCGTTAGCGCTAACAATGGGCACCCGGCAGTGTCCACGGGGAGCTCGGAGGCGTCAAGAGAACGCGGTGCGCCCCGTCGCGGCGGCGGTGCCGACTCCCGCCGGTCGGCTCCGCCGCGCCGCCCGGGCCGCCGGACCCGCGGAACAAGCTCTTGTGCCGGGTTATTGTGAGCGCTAACATCCTCACTGATCCCGCGGTTCGGAGCGCGGGGAACGTGTCAACAACCCTGACCGCCCCGCTCCTTGCCGTCCCGCCCACCCCGCCGGCCGGCTCGCGGCCCCTTCCTGGCCGCTCCGGTGCCGGCGGTCGTGGTTCCGCGCCTTATGAGGGTGAGGCGGCGGAACTCCAGGCCGGCCGCCGTACCGTCGTGCCAGACCGTTCGGCGGTCGGCCGCCTACCACCCCCGCCCCGCACGAAGGACGAAACTGTGACCGAGACGACCTCCGCCCGGGCCACCGGCGCCGACGACCAGGACGATCGCTACGTGGTCGGCGTCGACTTCGGGACGCTCTCCGGCCGGGCCGTGGTCGTGCGGGTGCGCGACGGCGCGGAACTGGGCACCGCCGTGCACGACTATCCGCACGCCGTGATCGAGGACCGCCTGCCGGGCACCGGCCGGCCCCTGCCGCCCGACTGGGCACTGCAGCACCCGCAGGACTGGCGCGAGGTGCTGCACACCGCCGTGCCGGCGGCGGTGGCCGCCGCCGGCGTCGATCCCGCCGCCGTCATCGGCATCGCGACCGACTTCACCGCCTGCACCGTGCTGCCGACCCGGACCGACGGAACCCCGCTGGCGGAGACCGCCGAGTGGGCCGACCGCCCGCACGCCTGGCCCAAGCTCTGGAAGCACCACGCCGCCCAGCCGCAGGCCGACCGGATCAACGCCCTGGCCCACGACCGCGGCGAGAAGTGGATCCACCGCTACGGCGGCCGGATCTCCGCCGAGTGGCAGTACGCCAAGGCGCTGCAGGTGCTGGAGGAGGACCCGCAGGTCTACGCCGCCTGCGAGCGCTGGATCGAGGCCGCCGACTGGATCGTCTGGCAGCTCACCGGCACCGAGAGCCGCAACACCTGCACCGCCGGCTACAAGGGCATCCACCAGGACGGCGGCTACCCGAGCGAGGAGTACCTGGCCGCGCTGCACCCGGAGTTCGCCGACTTCGCCCGCACCCGGCTGGAGCACCCGCTCGCCGCGCTGGGCTCCCGGGTGGGATCGCTGAGCGCGCAGGCCGCCGCCCGGACCGGCCTGCCCGAGGGCATCGCGGTGGCGGCCGGCAACGTGGACGCCCACGTCGCGGCCCCCGCCGCCCGCGCCGTGGACAACGGCCAGCTGCTGGCCATCATGGGCACCTCCACCTGTCACGTCGTCAACGGCCCGACCCTCGCGGACGTCCCGGGCATCTGCGGCGTGGTCGAGGGCGGGATCGTCGAGGGCGCCTGGGGCTACGAGGCGGGGCAGAGCGCGGTCGGCGACATCTTCGCCTGGTGGCTGCGCCAGGGGCTGCCCGCCGACTACCTGCAGGAGGCGCAGGCCACCGGCGAGGACCCGCACCAGCTGCTCACCCGCAAGATCGCCGACCAGCCGGTCGGCGGCCACGGCCTGGTCGCACTGGACTGGATGGGCGGCAACCGCTCGGTCCTGGTGGACCACCACCTGTCGGGCGTCGTCGTGGGCCTGACCCTGGCCACCCGGCCCGAGGAGGTCTACCGGGCCCTGCTGGAGGCCACGGCCTACGGCACCCGCGCCATCGTCGAGGCCCTGCACGAGGGCGGGGTGCCGGTCTCCGAGTTCGTGGTGGCCGGCGGGCTGAAGAAGAACGCCCTGCTGATGCAGATCTACGCCGACGTGTTGCGGCGCCCGGTCTCCCTGGCCGCCTCCGAGCAGGGGCCCGCGCTCGGCTCCGCGATCCACGCCGCGGTCGCCGCCGGGGCCTACCCGGACGTGCGCACCGCCGCCGCCGCGATGGGCAGCGTCGAGCGCCACGCCTACCTGCCCGACCCCGCGCGCGCCGACGCCTACGACGCCCTCTACGCGGAGTACCGGCTGCTGCACGACCACTTCGGCACCGGCCCCGACAAGCAACTGCACCGCCTGCGCGCCATCCGCAACGCCGCCCTGAGCGAGGCCCAGCAGGCCTCCAGCGACCCCGAACTGCGAGGTTGACCGGCCATGACCGACGCCATCGAGCTGATTCGCCGTCAAGTCAGCAATCTGCACCAGGAACTCGTCCGCTACGGCCTGGTGGTCTGGACGGCCGGCAACGTCTCCGGCCGGGTCCCCGGCGAGGACCTGTTCGTCATCAAGCCCAGCGGCGTCCCCTACGAGGAGCTGACGCCGGAGAACATGATCGTCTGCGACCTGGACGGGAACGTGGTCGCCGGCGGGCACAGCCCGTCCTCCGACACCGCCGCCCACGCCTACGTCTACCGGCACCTGCCCGAGGTCGGCGGCGTGGTGCACACCCACTCCACCTACGCCTGCGCCTGGGCCGCCCGCGGCGAGGCCGTCCCGTGCGTGCTGACGGCGATGGCCGACGAGTTCGGCGCCGAGATCCCGGTCGGCCCGTTCGCCCTGATCGGCGACGACTCGATCGGCCGCGGGATCGTCGAGACCCTGCGCGGCCACCGCTCGCCCGCCGTCCTGATGAAGAGCCACGGCGTCTTCACCATCGGCAAGGACGCCAAGGCCGCGGTCAAGGCCGCCGTGATGTGCGAGGACGTGGCCCGCACGGTCCACATCTCCCGCCAGCTCGGCGAGCCGCTGCCCATCGCCCAGGCCGACATCGACAGCCTGAACTTCCGCTACCAGAACGTCTACGGCCAGCAGCCCGCTGCCCGCTGAAGGAGCAACTCCCAGTGACTGAAGTCTTTTCCGGGCGTGAGGTCTGGTTCCTCACCGGCAGCCAGGGCCTGTACGGCGACGAGACGCTGCAGCAGGTCGCCGAGCAGTCCCGCCAGGTCGTCAACCAGCTCGCCCTCGCGGGCATACCGGTCCGGCTGATCTGGAAGCCGGTCCTCATCGATGCCGCCTCGATCCGCCGGATCTGCCTGGAGGCCAACGCCCAGGACTCCTGCATCGGCCTGATCGCCTGGATGCACACCTTCTCCCCGGCGAAGATGTGGATCGCCGGCCTGGACGCGCTGCGCAAGCCGCTGCTGCACCTGCACACCCAGGCCAACGCGCACCTGCCGTGGGCGACCATCGACATGGACTTCATGAACCTGAACCAGGCCGCCCACGGCGACCGCGAGTTCGGCCACATCCAGTCCCGCCTCGGCGTCCCCCGCAAGACCGTCGCCGGCCACGCGAGCGACCCCGCCGTCGCCGCCCGGATCGCCGACTGGGCCCGCGCTGCCGCCGGCCGGGCCGAACTCGCCACGCTCAAGCTGGCGCGCTTCGGCGACAACATGCGCGACGTCGCCGTCACCGAGGGCGACAAGGTCGAGGCGCAGCTGCGGCTGGGCGTCTCGGTCAACACCTACGGCGTCAACGACCTGGTCGCGGTCGTGGACGCGGTGGCGGACGCGCAGATCACCGAACTGGTCAAGGACTACGACGACCTCTACCGCCTGGCCCCCGAGCTGCGCGCCGGCGGCGAGCGCCACGACGCGCTGCGCTACGCCGCGCGGATCGAGCTCGGCCTGCGCAGCTTCCTGACCGACGGCGGGTTCCGCGCCTTCACCACCAACTTCGAGGACCTCGGCGGCCTGCGGCAGCTGCCCGGCCTGGCCGTCCAGCGCCTGATGGCCGACGGCTACGGCTTCGGCGGCGAGGGCGACTGGAAGACCTCCGTGCTGCTGCGCACCCTCAAGGCCGCCGCCGAGGGCCTGCCCGGCGGCACCTCCTTCATGGAGGACTACACGTACCACCTGGAGCCCGGCAACGAGCTGATCCTGGGCGCCCACATGCTGGAGGTCTGCCCCTCCATCGCCGCCGGGACCCCCTCCTGCGAGATCCATCCGCTCTCCATCGGCGGCCGCGAGGACCCGGTGCGCCTGGTCTTCGACGCCGAGCCCGGCCCGGCCGTCGTGGTGGGCCTGGCGGACATGGGCGAGCGGTTCAGGCTGGTCGCCAACGCGATCGACGTGGTCGAGCCCGCCGAACCGCTGCCCAGCCTGCCGGTGGCCCGCGCGGTCTGGAAGCCGCAGCCCGACCTGCGCACCTCGACCGAGGCCTGGCTGACCGCCGGTGCCCCGCACCACACCGTGCTCACCCGGGCCCTCGGCGTCGACGCGCTGGACGACCTCGCGGAGATGCTCGCCGTCGAGCTCGTCGTCATCGACGAGAGCACCAGCATCCGCCGGTTCACCCGCGAACTGCGCTGGAACCAGGCCTACTACCGCCTCGCCCAGGGCTTCTAGCCCCACCCCGTCTGCCGCCCGGGCCGGGTCCGTGCTTCCGCCCCGACCTCCGGACCGGCCCGGGCGGCCTCCCTCCCACCAGACACCGACACCCCGAGGAACCGCGCCCATGTCCGACCGAAGCCCCACCGTGCACCGGACGGGCACGGATCCGCTGCCCGACGGGCGTGTGTCGGCGCGCTGGACCGTCAGTTCGCCGTCCGGTGTGACGGCGGAACTGCACGAGTTCGGCGCCAGGCTCCAGGCCGTCCGCGCCCCCGACCGGCACGGCCGCACCGCCGATGTGCTGCTCGGCGCCGAGGGGTGGGACCAACTGCTCGATGCCGGAGCGTACTTCGGGGCGACCGTGGGCCGGTACGGCAACCGGATCGCCAGGGGTGAACTGCCGCTGGACGGCACCGTCCACCAGTTGGACCGCCAGGCCACCGGCCACACCCTGCACGGCGGCCCGCACGGGTTCGCCACCCGGGTCTGGCGGGGCAGCCCGATCCACGAGGAGGACCGCGCGGGGGTGCGGTTCCAGCTGACCAGCCCGCACCGGGACCAGGGGTTCCCCGGCACCCTGGAGGTGGAGGTCAGCTACCTGCTCGACGCGTTCGGTGCGCTGACCATCCGGTACGGCGCGGTGACCGACGCCCCCACGGTCGTGAACCTCACCAACCACGCGTACTTCAACCTCGCGGGCGGCGGGACGGTGGGCGAGCACACGCTGCGGGTCCACGCGGACGCGTACCTGCCCGTCGACGCGCAGCTGATCCCGCTCGGGCCGCCCGCCGTGGTCGCGGGTACGCCGTTCGACCTCACCAGGGCGGTGCGGCTGGCCGACCGCCTGGGCGCCGACCACCCGCAACTGCGCCTCGCCGGGGGAGGGTTCGACCACAACTGGCTGCTGCGCCCCGGACCGGACGCGGGGGGCCCGCGCCTGGTGGCCGAACTCGACCACCCCGCCAGCGGCCGCCGCCTGGAGTGCCACACCACCGAGCCCGGGGTGCAGGTCTACACCGGCAACCACTTCGACGGCACCACCGGGCCGGCCGACGCGCCGCACGGACGCCACGCGGGCATCGCCCTGGAGACCCAGCACTACCCCGACTCCCCGCACCGCCCCGACTACCCCTCCACCGTCCTGCGCCCGGGGGAGCGGTACCGCTCCACCACCGTCTACCGCTTCGGCACCGTTCCGGTGGGTTAGGGTCTGGCAGCCGTGCTGGAGCGGATCACGAGCTCCGGCATCAGGGTGGTGTGCACCGGAGTGGCGGAGGGGTCCTCGATCCGCTGGAGCAGCAGGTCGATCCCCGCCCGGCCGGCGGCCGCGAAGTCCTGGCGGACGGTGGTCAGCGGCGGGGCGAAGTACTCCGACTCCGGCAGTCCGTCGAACCCCGCCACGGCCAGGTCCTCCGGGACGCGCAGCCCGGCCTCCCGCAGGGCCCGCAGCACCCCCAGGGCCATGTGGTCGTTGGCGACGAACACCGCCGTCGGCTTCGAGGCCTGGTCCAGGCTGCGGTGGGCCGCCGCGAGCAGTTGCCCGGCCCGGTAGCCGGAGGCGGCGCTCCAGTCCCCGCCCAGCCACTGGGGGACCGGAGCTCCCGCGTCGTCGAGGGCCGCGCGCCAGCCCTGGAAGCGGCCCTCCGCCTCCAGCCACTCGCGGGGCCCGGTGACGTGCCACACCGAGGCGTGACCGAGCGACAGCAGGTGCTCGGTGACCATCCGGGCGCCGGCGTACTGGTCCAGTGCCACGCCCGGCACGTCCAGGTCGTGGCCGCCCTCGACGGTCACGATCGGGAACGGCGCCGCCAGCCGCAGCAGGGCGGCGACCGTCCGCTCGTGCGGCGTCATCACCACGCCGCCCTCGACCCCCCAGGCCGCCAGGTGCTCCAGGGCCTTGCGCAGCGCCGTCTCGCTCAGTTCGTCCAGGCTCACCGCCGCGATCAGGTACCCCTTGGCGCGAGCGGCGTGCTCGAGGCCGGCCAGTATGCTGGCCGGCCCGTACAGGGTGGTGTTCGCGGCGATGACGCCCAGCGTGCGGGAGCGCTTGGTGACCAGGGCGCGCGCGGCGGGATTGGGACGGTACTCCAGCTCGGCGATGACCTCCCGCACCCGGGCGCGGGTGGACTCGCGCACGTTGGGGTGATCGCTGAGGACGCGTGACACGGTCTGGTGGGACACGCCCGCCACCTTGGCGACATCCGCCATCGTCGGCGCGCGCCTGTCGGCGGCCTCGCTCACATGCCCCTCCACGGCTCTGTCCCACTGCGGCACCCACGAACCAGCTGCCCAGCGCAGCCTACTCAACCCGGCCCGGGCGGACCCCGCGGCACGCGACGCGCGTCGGGGCGGGCCGCGGAAGCCCGCGCACCCCCGGGAGGCCGTGGCGGGCGTACCCTCGCCCGGCGCGGGGAGTCCTCGCGGCCGGCGGCCGTGCGCCGGACCGATCTGCTGCGGGGTCAGCTGACGGTGGGTTGACTCGGGCAGCTGTTAACGTTAACAATTTGCAGGCCCTGGCCGCGCGTTGCTGCAGGCCCTCCAGGGGCGGGGTCGCCCCCGGTCAACGCCCCTGCTGGGGCTGATGGCGGGACCGCCGTCGAGGCTGGGCCTGGCTGTCGAGTACCCGAGTGTCTGCCGGTGGCCCATGGCTGCCCCGCTTCCCGCAGCGGCCACCGGCAGCGGTCCTGTCGCCATGTGTGTGCGGCAGGTCCGGCAAGTGGGTGGAGGGCGTGCAACGTCGCACGCAACCCACCTCCGCCCGCTACGGCCGGCGCGCCCCCGGGCGTGCCGGCCGTTCGCCGTCGAGCCCCCCGTCCTCCGTGCGCGCGCCCCGTGGGGCCATGGGCCGGCCCTGGGCGGAGGGGTAGCAGTGACCCAAACGTGACCCACCCGCCCCATTGACGGAAGGTTTTGTGAGCGCTAACAATACGGACGTCGGAACGGGCGGCAACAGGCCGCCCGCGCACCGTTCTTGAGAAACTCGCAAGCCCTGATTCGGGAGAGGCCATGCCGGAAGCTAGAACCGCCAGCGGCGCACAGCCGGTGATGGCGGACGTGGCCGCGCTGGCCGGTGTGTCCCACCAGACCGTTTCGCGGGTGCTCAACGGCAGCCCGAACGTGCGGGCGCAGACCCGGGAGCGGGTGCTTGCGGCAATTCAGAAGCTGGACTACCGTCCCAACACCGCGGCCCGGGCGCTGGTCACCCGCCGTTCCCAGACCCTCGGTGTGATCAGCTTCGACACCACTCTCTACGGGCCCTCCCAGATGCTCTACGGAATCGAGCAGGCCGCTCGAGGCGCAGGCTACTTCATCACCATCGCGAGCCTGCGCAACCACGACGCCCGGTCCGTCCACGAAGCCGTGGACCGGCTCCGCGACCAGGCCGTCGAGGGAATCGCCGTGATCGCCTCGCGCGTCTCGGCGATGGCGGCGCTGGCACGCCAGACCGCCACCGTCCCCATGGTCACGGTCGGCCCCACCGACCCGGGTTGGCTGCCCGGCGCGGGTGTGGACAACGAGGCCGGCGCCCGGACCGCGGTCCGGTACCTGCTCGACCAGGGGCACGGCACGGTCCACCACGTCGCGGGACCGGACGACTGGCTGGAGGCCAAGGCCCGTCGAACGGGCTGGCGCCGTGCACTGGAGGACCACGAGCGGCCGGTGCCCGAGAGTTTACCGGGGGACTGGTCGGCACGGTCGGGATACCGGGCAGGCCTGCGACTGGTCGACGACCCGCGGGTGACCGCGGTCTTCTGCGCCAACGACCACATGGCCCTCGGGGTCGTGCGGGCCCTGCACGAAACGGGGCGGCGGGTGCCGGAGGACGTGAGCGTCGTGGGGTTCGACGACATCCCCGAGGCCGCGTTCCTCACCCCGCCGCTCACCACCGTCCGCCAGCACTTCGGGGAACTCGGCCGCTGCGGTCTCGAACTGCTCCTGCGCCGCGTCCAGTTCCCCGACCCGCAAGCCGCAGGGGTCGACGGCGCCCACCAGGTGGCCGTCGTCGCTCCCGAGCTGATCGTCAGAGCCAGCAGCGCCAGGCCCGGCCGCTGACCTCCGTCGGATGCGAATCCGTTCGGTCCGCGCAGCAGCCGGGTCGAAGACCGGAACACCGCCGTACCACCCGCTTTCCACCCACCCCTTCACACCACCCGGCAAAGACCAGAAGAGGACACCATGCCCGCCACCAGCATCCGCTCCAACAGAGGCCTCCGCCTCGCCGCCATCGCCGCCGTCGCCGCACTCGCCCTGACCGCGACGGCCTGCTCCAAGCAGGGGGCCGGAAGCAGCAGCAGCAGCAGCGGCAGTGGCTCCGGCTCCAGCGGAGCCGCGGCCGCCCCCGTGATCCAGGGCGACATCACGTTCAACGACGCGAACCTGTCCAAGCTGGACGAGGCGCTCAAGGGCGCCCTCCAGGGCAAGGACCTGTCGAAGCTGGACCTGGCCATGGTGGTCAACGTCTCGGTGGACTACTGGAACGCCGGCAAGGTCGGCTTCAACAAGGGCCTGGCCGACCTCGGCGTCCAGGGCACCTTCCAGGCCCCGGCGAACGGCCGGCTGGACCAGCAGCTGTCGATGATCCAGACCCTGCGCGGCCAGAACATATCCGCCTTCTCGGTCTCGGCGATCGACCCGACCGCCATCAAGGCACCGATCCAGGACGCGAATTCGGCCGGCATCCCGGTGCTGGCGATCGACTCCCCGCTGCCCCCCGAGGACGGTGCCGCGCTCTACCTGGGCACCCCTAACTACCAGGCCGGGCAGAAGGCCGGCGAGGCGATGAAGGCCGCGCTGGGCGGTAAGGGCGAGGTCGTGGTGCTGGTCGGCTCGCTGACCGCGTCCAACGCCGTGCAGCGGATCCAGGGCTTCGAGGACTCGCTCAAGGGCACCGACATCAAGGTGGTCAACAAGCTGTCCGACAACATGGACGCCTCGAAGGCCCTGACCAACGCGCAGACGGCCATCCAGACCGACCCGAACGTGGCCGGCCTCTACGGCGTCTACTCCTACGACGGTCCCTCCGCCGCCCAGGCCGTGCAGGCCGCCGGCAAGGCCGGCAAGGTCAAGGTCATCTCGGACGACTCCGACGCGCAGACCCTGAAGTTCATCCAGCAGGGCGTCATCCAGGCCACCGTGGTCCAGTCGCCCTACCAGCAGGGCTACACCGGTGCCTACCTGCTGGCCGCGCTCAAGGTGCTCGGCAAGGACGCCACCATGGCGCTGGTCAAGCAGTACCTGGAGTCCGACGGGACGACGCTGAGCTCCGGCGTCGGCGTGGTCACCCAGGGCAACCAGAGCGACTACCAGGCCAAGCAGACCCAGCTCGGCATCACGGGGTGAGCTAGGTGATCACCAACGCTTCCCCGAACCGTACCGGGCCGGCCGTGGTGCTGCGCGCGGTGCAGAAGAGCTACGGGCCGGTCACCGTGCTGGACATCCCCGAGCTCGAGCTGAAGCGTGGTCAGATCACCTGCGTGGTGGGGGAGAACGGCGCCGGAAAGTCCACCCTGATGGGTGTGCTCTCCGGCACCGTCTCCCCGACCTCGGGGGAGATCCTGATCGCGGGGCAGGCCCTGCAGCCGGGCCGGCCGGACCACGCCAAGGCGCTCGGCGTCAGCATGGTCGCCCAGGAGTTCCCCCTGGTGGGCGGACTCAGCGTCGCCGAGAACCTGCTGCTGGGCCGCCACAGTCGGGCCGCCGAGCAGGCAGGCCGGCTGCGGCGGGTGCTCTTCGACCGCTCCGGAACCCGCCAGGAGGCCAGGGAACTCCTCGCGGACGTCGGGGTGGACGGCATCGACGTCGACCGCCCGGTCGAGCAACTCCCGGTACCGCTAAGGCAGATGATCGAGATCGCGAAGGGCTGGGGCAACCGCCCGCTGGTCCTGATCCTGGACGAGCCCACCTCCTCCCTCGGTCCCGTCGAAGCCGGCAAGGTGCTCGACCTGGCTCGCCGGCACACCGCGAGCGGCGGAGCGGTCCTGTTCATCGGCCACCGCCTGGACGAGGTCCGCGACATCGCCGACCGCGTGGTGGTGCTGCGCGGCGGCAAGCTGGTGGCCGACCTCACCCCGGAGCAGGCCACCGAGGAACGCATGATCCGCGAGATGGTCGGCAGCGAGCTGGCCCACTCCGACGGGGCTCCGCCGGACTCCCGGACGGACCGCACCGTCCTGGTCGTCCGCTCGCTGACCGCCGACGGCCTCGGCCCGGTCGACCTGGAGCTGACGGCCGGTGAGATCGTGGGCGTCGCCGGCCTGATGGGCTCCGGCCGCAGCCGCCTGCTGCACACCATCATGGGCGCCCAACCGCGCACCGGCGGCGAGACCGAGCTGAACGGCAGGCCGTTCCGTCCGCGGCACCCGGCCGACGCGGTCGCGGCGGGGATCGGCCTGGTCCCCGAGGACCGCAAGGAGCAGTCCTTGCTGCTCCAGCACCCGGTCCGGTGGAACGCGACCCTGGCCACCCTGCGCCGCGACTCCTGGCGCGGCATCCTCACCCCCGGCGGTGACAAGGAGCGCTCGCGACGGATCGTCAAGGACCTGGGGGTGCGGATGCACTCGCAGGAGCAGCCGATCGGCGACCTGTCCGGCGGCAACCAGCAGAAGGTCGTCTTCGGGCGCTGGCTGCACGCGGACCCCGACCTGTTGTTCCTGGACGAGCCCACCCGGGGTGTGGACGTCGGGGCGAAGGCCGAGATCTACCAGCTCATCGACAACGCCGCGCAGGACGGCCTGGCGGTCCTGGTGGCTTCCTCGGAGCTGGAGGAACTGCTGCGGATGTGCCACCGGATCGTCGTGATGGCGCAGGGTCGGATCGTCGCCGACCTGCCGCGCGAGCAGTTCAGCAAGGAACGGATCATGACAGCGGCGGCAGGCACGCAGCCGCTGACCGCAGGCTCGGAGGCAACGGCATGACCACGCAGACCACCCCCGCCGCCAGGGGGGCAGGAGTGACCTCGCGCAACCGGCTGCGCTCGCTGGTCGAGACTCCCGAGGTGGGCGTCGTCGTCGCGTGCGCGGCGGTGTTCATCGCGCTCGCGCTGGCCAGGGACACCTTCGCGAGTGCGGTCAACCTGCAGGGCATGGGGTTCGACCTGGCCCAGTACGGCCTGATCGCGATCGGCGAGTCGCTGGTGATCCTCACCGGCGGCATCGACCTGTCGGTCGGCGCGCTGCTGGGCACCTCGGTGATCCTCATCTCCTGGTTCAACGTGCGGGCCGGACTGCCGGCCGGCGTCGCGATGCTGGCCACCCTGGCCATCACCGGGCTGATCGGCCTATGGCACGGCCTGGCGGTCACCAGGCTGAAGATGCCCCCGTTCGTGGTCACGCTGGTGACCTACACCGTGGCGCAGGGCATCACCCTGGCGATCACCTCCGGGACGTCCATCGTCGGCATCTCGGGCTTCTTCGGCAACATCGGCCAGTCGTACATCGCCCAGCTACCGGTCCCGCTGATTCTCTTCGTCATCGTGGCGGGGGCGGCCTGGTTCTTCCTGGAGCGCACCTTCGTCGGACGCCAAGTCTACGCCGTCGGCGGCAACCCCGAGGCGGCGCGGCTGGCGGGCATCCGCGGCGACCGGCGGATCGTGTCGATGTACGTGACCAGCTCGCTGCTGTCGGGCTTCGCGGCCATGCTGGTGCTGGGCCGGATGGGCGTCGGCTCGGCGAGCGGGGTCGGTGTCGGGTGGGAGCTGCAGGCCATCGCGGCCGCCGTCATCGGCGGTGTCAGCCTCACCGGCGGGCAGGGGCGGATCCTCGGCATCGTGGCGGGCACCGTGCTGCTGGAGCTGATCACCAACGGCCTGACCACGCTGCAGATCAACTCGAACTACACCAACATCGTCCTCGGCGGTGTGCTCGGCATCGCGATCCTCGCCGACCGGCTCCGCGCCAAGCACTTCTCCAGCCGGGCCTGACGTCATGACAGGCCTGACCTCGTGTCAGGCCTGACGGACGCCTCCAGGCCCGACGCCGCGACGGGCCCGAGGCCGCAAACGGCAGGACGCCGCAACTGACACGACGCCGAGCTGACGCTATGCCGCGACGGGCCTGACGCCGCTACTGGCCTGCCGCCGCGACACTCGCGGCGGGCGTGCGGCTCCCGGGGGCTGCTCCACGGGGGTGCCGGGTTCTCCCGCACCCCACCGGGCCGCCTCCCCGGCAGCCGCAGGCCCGCCGGGCCGCGCCGAATTGTTAGCGCTCACTATTCTCCATCCCCCACCGCTCAATCCGATTTCCTTCCCACTCGGAGGAGTTCAACCATGGTCATGAGACTGTGGGTGCGCCAGGTCCGGCGCACCCTGATGGGGGTCGGGGCGACCCTCGCCCTGGCCGCCGGTGTGATCGCCGGTACGGCTACGCCCTCGCAGGCCGCCGTCCAGGGGCCGTGCGACATCTACCAGGCCGGCGGCACGCCGTGCGTGGCGGCGCACAGCACCACGCGCGCCCTGTACGGCGCCTACAACGGCGCGCTGTACCAGGTCAAGCGCGCCTCGGACGGGGCGACCAGGGACATCGGCCTGCTGAGCGCGGGCGGCTACGCCAACGCCGCCGCGCAGGACTCGTTCTGTGCCGCGACCAGCTGCGTGATCACGGTGATCTACGACCAGTCGGGCAAGGGCAACCACCTCACCCAGGCGCCCGCCGGCGGCGCCGCCGGCGGCCCCGACAACCTGGCCAACGCCGTCGAGGCGCCGATCTCGGTCGGCGGCCACAAGGCGTACGGCGTCTACATCGCCCCGGGCTCCGGCTACCGCAACGACCACACCAACGGCATCGCCACCGGTGACCAGCCCGAGGGCATGTACGCCATCCTCGACGGCACGCACTACGACGGCGGCTGCTGCTTCGACTACGGCAACGCCGAGACCAACGACCACGACACCGGCAACGGCCACATGGAGGCCATCTACTTCGGCAACATCAAGGTCTGGGGCTACGGCAGCGGCAACGGCCCCTGGGTGATGGCCGACCAGGAGAACGGCCTGTTCTCCGGCGCCAACACCCGCTTCAACGCCAACGACCCCAGTATCAGCGACCGCTTCCTGACCGCGATCGTCAAGGGTGAGCCGAACCAGTGGGCGATCCGCGCGGGCAACGCCCAGTCCGGCGGCCTGTCCACCTTCTACAGCGGGGCGCGGCCCAACGCGGCCGGGTACAACCCGATGCACAAGGAGGGCGCGATCATCCTCGGCATCGGCGGTGACAACAGCAAGGGCTCCTCGGGCACCTTCTACGAGGGCGTGATGACCTCCGGCTACCCGAGCGACGCCACCGAGAACGCCGTCCAGGCCAACGTCACCGCGGCCGGCTACAGCAGCACCAGCACCGCCGGCACCACCCTGACGCCCGGCTCCCGCGTCTCGCTGCAGGCCACCACCGCCTGCTGCACCGGCGACTACCTTACGCACGACGACGCGGACAACAATGTCGTCATCTCGGCCGTCAACTCCGCCAGCTCGTCCACCCTCAAGGCCGACGCGTCCTGGATCGTGCGGGCCGGGCTGGCGAACAGCTCCTGCCTGTCCTTCGAGTCGGCGAACGACCCCGGCCAGTTCCTGCGGCACTACAACTTCCAGCTCCACCTGAGCCCGGACGACGGCGGTGCCGCGTTCGCCCAGGACGCCACCTTCTGCCCGGGGACGGGCAACAGCGGTACGGGCTTCTCGTTCCAGTCCGCCAACTACCCGACGAAGTACCTGCGCCACTACGACTTCACGGTCTACATCGCCAGCAACGGCGGTAGCAACGCCTGGGACAGCAGCACCAGTTGGAAGGACGACACCAGCTGGCTGGTCGACCAGCCCTGGAGCTGACCTGCCGGTAGGTCACCCGTCGCCCGCTGCCCCTCCACCGCCTCCAGGCGGAGGGGCAGCGGGCTCCGGCACGTGATCCGGTGGTCCGCCGAGGGCGCGTCAGGCCGGGACCACTGCTGCTTGTCATGTCTCTTGACAGGCAGCGGAGGGTCGGGCAGCGTCTTGTGACGGAACATCCGCCCCGCCTCCAGCCGCCTGCCTCGTTCGGTGGTGCAGTGCGGGACAGGATGTTAGCGCTAACAACTGACGGGCTCAACGTAGAGCAGGGAGTCGGCATGAGGGCAAGCGGATGGGGTGGCCGCCGGAAGCTCGGCAGTCTCGGCGCCTCGATGGTGGTCATCCTCGGTGCGTTCGTCGGCACCGCGGCCTCGACCGGCGCGGCGCAGGCCGCCGCGCAGGGGCCGTGTGACATCTACCAGGCCGGCGGCACGCCGTGCGTGGCGGCACACAGCACCACCCGGGCGCTGTACGCCGGTTACTCCGGTGCGCTGTACCAGGTCAAGCGCGCCTCGGATGGGGCGACCGCCAACATCGGCCTGCTCGCCCAGGGCGGGGTCGCCAACGCGGCCGCGCAGGACTCGTTCTGCGCCGGCACGAGCTGTGTGATCACGGTGATCTACGACCAGTCCGGGCGGGGCAACAACCTGACACCGGCTCCGGCCGGCGGGTACGTGAAGACCCCCGACAACCCCGCCAACGCCACCTCGGCGCCGGTCACCGTCGGCGGCCAGAAGGCGTACGGCGTGTTCATCTCCCCCGGCGTCGGCTACCGCGACGACAGCACGAACGGCGTCGCCACCGGGGACAGCCCCGAGGGCATCTACGGCATCGTGGACGGCACGCACTACAACAACCAGTGCTGCTTCGACTACGGCAACGCCGAGACCACCAACAACGACGACGGCAACGGCACCATGGAGGCCCTCTACTTCGGCAACGCCACGTACTGGGACACCGGCGCCGGCAACGGCCCGTGGGTCATGGCCGACCTGGAGAACGGCCTGTTCTCCGGCTCCAACGTGAACAGCCAGAACCCCAACAACCCGTCGATCAGTCACCGGTTCACCACCGCGGTGGTCAAGGGCGAGTCGAACCAGTGGGCGCTCCGCGGCGGTGACGCCCAGTCGGGGGGCCTGTCCACCCTCTTCAGCGGAGCGCGTCCGGCGGGCTACAACCCGATGAAGAAGGAGGGTGCGATCCTGCTGGGCATCGGCGGCGACAATAGCAACGGCGCCGCCGGCACCTTCTACGAGGGCGCGATGACGGCGGGTTACCCCTCCGACGCCACCGAGAACGCCGTGCAGGCCAACATCACCGCCGCCGGATACGCCCCCGCCGGTGGTGGCGGCGCCACCACCGGGGCCCTGCACGCGGACGGCGCGGGCCAGTGCCTGGACGACCCGAACGGCACCACGACCGGCGGCACGCAACTGCAGATCTGGGGCTGCAACGGGCAGACGAACCAGACCTGGACCCACACCCCGTCGAACCAGCTGACCGTCACCAACAACGGCACGACCGACTGCCTGGACGCCAACGGCCAGGGCACCAGCGCCGGCACCAAGGTGATCATCTGGCCCTGCAACGGGGCGAGCAACCAGCAGTGGCAGTTCAACTCCAACGGCACCATCACCGGGGTGCAGTCCGGGCTCTGCCTGGACGTGACCGGAGGGGCCACCGCCAACGGCACCCCGGTCGAACTCTGGACCTGCCACGGTGGCAGCAACCAGCAGTGGCACCTCGGCTGACCGCGTAGCCCCACGCTCCAGGACGGCACCAGGCTCGAGTGGTGTGCGGTCGGCCGAGGCCCGGCCGACCGCACACTCCGATACACCGGATGCCTGCGGTCCTCGACCACCTGGCCGAGGACCGGGGGCCGGTAGCCTGCTGCCCGGGTCCGCTTTCGCCGGCACCACGCTGCGGACTCGGCGGACGCCGCACCGGCGCCGCCCGCCATCGCCACCGAGGAAGGTGACCGTCCAGCCCGACCCCCGGCCTGCGGCGTTCATCCAACGGAACCTGCACGATCCGGAGTTGTCGCCGTCCGCGATCGCCGGCGCGCACCACATCTCCGTCAGCTACCTGCACCGGCTCTTCACCCAGGAGTCGCAGGGCGAGACGGTCGCCGCCTGGATCCGTCGGCAGCGGCTGGAGAAGGCGCGCCGCGACCTGGCGGACCCCGCGCTGTGCACCCTGCCGGTGCACGCCGTCGCCGCCCGCTGGGGCATCCCCCGTGCCGCCGACTTCAGCCGCGGCTTCCGTGCCGCGTACGGCCTCTCACCCACCGAGCACCGGCAGCGAGCGCTGTCCGGGGGCGAGAGCGAGTAGCTGAGTAGACGCAGCGCCAAGGAACTGTCGACGCAGCGCCAACACGACCCGACGGCGCCCTGACATCCTCGACCAAGAACGCGGCGGCACGTCGCCTGCCCACTCGCGCCCGACCGGTCGGCCGGGCGCCGAGGGCCGGCACGAGTCGGCGGCCCGGCACGCCACGGGGGAGCGTGCCCGGGCCGGTCGGGCTGCTGCTGCCCTGTCCTGACGTCCCCGGAACGGCCTTGCCGGAGACCCGCCGCCTCAGTGGCCGCGGGCGAGCCAGTCGGGCAGGTGGGGGGCCTCGGCGCCGATGGTGGTCGAGTCTCCGTGCCCGGTGTGGACGACGGTGTCCGGCGCGAGGACCAGGAGCCGGTCGCGGATCGAGCGGATGATGGTCGGGAAGTCCGAGAAGGACCGGCCGGTGGCGCCGGGGCCGCCGGCGAAGAGGGTGTCGCCGGTGAAGACGGTGCCCAGGGCCGGTACGTGCAGGGAGACCGCGCCCGGCGCGTGGCCGGGCGTGTGCAGGACGTGGACCTCGGTGCCCGCGACGGTGAGGAGGCCACCGTCGGCGAGGCGGCCGTCGGGCGCGCGGTCGGGGTGGGTCTGCTGCCACAGCGGCAGGTCGTCCGGGTGGAGGAGGATCGGCGCGCCGGTGCGGTCCGCGAGCGCGGGCGCCGCGTTGACGTGGTCGTTGTGGGCGTGCGTGCACACCAGCGCGGTCACCTGCCGGTCGCCGACGGCCGCGGCGATGGCCTCGGCGTCGTGGGCCGGATCGATGACGAGGACCTGCACCTCGTCGCCGACGAGCCACACGTTGTTCTCGACCTCCCAGGTGCCGCCGTCCAGGGAGAAGGTCCCCGAGGTGACGAGGCGTTCGATGCGGGCCGCCATCAGAACAGCACCACCGAGCGGAGGACGTTGCCGCCGTGCATGCGCTCGAAGGCCTGCTCGACCTCGTCCAGCGCGATGGTCTCCGTGACGAAGGCCCCCAGGTCCAGGCGGCCCTGCAGATAGAGGTCGATCAGCATCGGGAAGTCGCGCGAGGGCAGGCAGTCGCCGTACCAGGAGGACTTCAGCGCGCCACCGCGGCCGAAGACGTCCAGCAGCGGTAGCTCCAGCTTCATCTCGGGGGTCGGAACGCCGACCAGTACCACGGTGCCCGCCAGGTCGCGGGCGTAGAAGGCCTGCCGGTACGTCTCCGGGCGGCCGACCGCCTCGATCACCACGTCGGCGCCGAAGCCGCCGGTCAACTCGCGGACGGCCTCGACCACATCGGCCTCGCCGGAGTGCACCGTGTGGGTGGCGCCGATCCGCTGGGCCGTCACCAGCTTGCGCTCGTCGATGTCGACCGCGATGATCTTCGCCGCACCGGCCAGCCGGGAGCCGACGATCGCCGCGTCGCCGACCCCGCCGCAGCCGATCACGGCGACCGTGTCGCCCCGGCTCACGCCGCCGGTGTTGAGGGCGGCGCCGATGCCGGCCATCACGCCGCAGCCGAGCAGGCCGGCGACCGCGGGGGAGGCGGCGGGGTCGACCTTGGTGCACTGGCCGGCGGCGACCAGGGTCTTCTCGGCGAAGGCGCCGATGCCCAGGGCCGGGGACAGCTCCTGGCCGGTGGCGGCGAGCGTCATCCGCTGCTTCGCGTTGTGGGTGTTGAAGCAGTACCAGGGACGCCCGCGCAGACACGCCCGGCACTGCCCGCAGACCGCACGCCAGTTGAGGATCACGAAGTCGCCGGGGGCGACCTCGGTGACGCCGTCGCCGACCGCCTCCACCACCCCTGCGGCCTCGTGGCCGAGCAGGAACGGGAAGTCGTTGTTGATGCCGCCCTCGCGGTAGTGCAGGTCGGTGTGGCAGACGCCGCAGGCCTGCACCGCGACCAGTGCCTCGCCCGGGCCCGGATCAGGGACGACGATCGTCTCCACCCGGACCGGCTCTCCCTTGCCGGGGGCGATGACTCCGCTGACCTCGTGGGACATGGCACGACACCTTTCGCTGGGGTGGCCCCATTATCGGTGACGGGAAGTCAGCCACGAAGTACCGGGGCAGGACCGCCGTGCGCTCGTGCGCTCGTGCTCGTGTGCACGTGTGCTCGTCGGACCGACGGCGCGGGTGGCCGAGGGGGAGTCTCGGTCACCCGCGCCGTCGTGGGGCGGTCCGCGGTCACGGGAGGTTCCCGCACTCAGGTCCGCCCGGTCGGGCTCACGCGTCGTTGATGCTCCAGTTCCCGCAGGTGAAGATCGAGAACGGGTAGCAGACGTAGCCCGTGGTGGTCTCCTCCTCGCTGTCCAGCAGCTGCAGGGCGTTGACGTCGTCGGTCATGGTGGTCACCTCCTTCCGGCCAGGTCGAGGGCGGGCAGCCAGGGGCGTGGCCCGCCGTGGTGGAGCCGCACCAGCAGGCCGAGCGGCCCGCCGAGTCCGGTGCCGTAACCGACGCCGACCCTGGTCAGGGTCTCGTCGGGGATCAGGAGCAGTCCGTCGTGGACGACGTGACGTGCGTGGGCGCAGGCGAGGAGTTCCTCGGCGCGGCGCCGGTGGGCGGGGTCGTTCAGGGCCTGCGCCAGTTCGAGCAGGTACTCGGCGTTGCCGGCGAGGCCGTGGCAGGCGGCCGGCGTGCTCCGCCAGCGCCAGCGGTACACCTCGGTCGCGGCCTGTTCGGCGCTCCGGCGGTACCGGGGATCCCCGGTGGCCTGCCAGAGGCGGACCAGGAAGGTGCCGATGCCGGAGGCACCGCTGCACCAGTGCGGCGCGTGGACGGGGGCCTCGGCGTCGCGGTGCTCGCCACGGTTCCCGCCTCGGTGCTCGCCCCGGTGCTCGCCGCGATCCGCGTGACGATCGTCGACTGGCCAGCCCGCTCCGTCGTCCCGGACGCGTGCGGTGGCCAGCAGGGTCTCGGCAGCCGCCCGGGCCGCGTGGACGAAGTCCTCCCGCTCCGCGGCGACTCCGGCGAGCAGCAGGAAGGTGCCGACGCCGGCGACGCCGTGGGCGAAGCCGAGATGGGTGATGCCGGCGAGCTCGGAGTCGAAGTCGGCCGGGACCGGCCACACCACGCCCGACCGCCCCTTCGCCGCCGTGCTCAGCAGGTGCTCGGCGGCGCTCACCGCGCGTTCCCGAAACTCCTTGTCGCCGGTGGCCTGCCAGAAGCGGAGCTGGGTCAGCCCGGCGCCGGCCACGCCGTGGCACACGTCCGGGTTCGGCCAGCGCACCGGCACCTCGCGGGCCAGCCTGGCCGCGTGCTCGGCGAGCGAGTCGTCCTCGAGCAGCCGGGCGGCGTCCAGCAGGGCCCAGGCGGTGCCGGAGCGCCCGAAGTACAGTCCGGGCAACTGCTGCCCGCCGACCTCGGCCCGGGCGGCGATCCACTGCGCGGCTTGGGCCACGGTCGCCCGCAGCCGCGGATCCGACCGGTGTGCCGCAGCGGCGGTGAGGACGGACAGGACGCCGGCCGCACCGTGCTGCACGTTCAGCGGATCGGTCCGCTCGGTGGCCGGATCGGCGGGCCAGAGCCGTACCGGGTCGAGCGGGGTCATGGTGTCCACCAGGTGGGTCAGCCCGTCGGCGAGCAGCCGTTCGGCGGTCCGGCCGTCGAGGACGACCCCAGCGGGCGGGGAACTCGCGAGGGAGGCAGGTGCGGCCGCGCCTGTGGTGGCGAGCGGCCCGGTGAGCGTCTCGCGGACCGTCTGCAGGCTCCACCGGTCCTGCTGACTGTCCGTCAGGAGACCCAGCACGAGCGGCTGGAAGGCGGTGAGCTCCGGGCGGTCGGCGAGCGCGGCGGCCAGCAGGGCGGCCAGGCGCTCGCGACGGCCGCGCGCTGCCCCGCGGTCCGGGGCGAGCACGGGCTCGGCGCCGGTCAGCAGGTGGAACAGTACGGCGCCCAGACTGTAGAGGTCGGACTCCAGGGCCGGGGCCAGCCCGGTCGGGGCGAGGTCGACGACCTCCGGCGCGCCGTAGCCCGGGGTGTGGATCCCCACCACCCGGTCGCCGGGGCGGGCCAGGGCCTCCAGGTCGATCAGGCGCAGCTCGCCGTCCGGAGTGACCATCAGGTTGTTGGGGTTCAGGTCCCGCAGGACCAGGCCGAGTCCGTGCACGGCCCCGACGACGCCCACCAACTGCGCTGCCAGATCAAGCAGTTGCGCCCGGTCGGGGTGGAGCCGCTCGGTCCGCCAGGCGCGCAGCGTCTGCCCGGCGACGCGCTCCTCGGCGAGGTACCGGTTGCCGCCCTGACCGAAGACGCCCAGCGGTTGCGGACTCAGGCCGAGCGGCGCGAGCAGCGTGAGCATCTCCGCCTCGTGGCCGAGCCGGTCGCCCGCGTCGGAGCCGTCCAGGGCGGCCCCGACGTGTCGGCGGGCCTCCTTGATGACGACCTCCTGGCCGGTCCGCCGGTCGGTACCGAGGAAGACGCCGCCCTTGTACGCGTGCCGAACGGCCTTGCGGACGACGTACCGGTCGTTCAACAGGACGCTCGTCCCGGCGGCGGGCGCGGGCGCCGGTTCGGCGGGCAGCGGGAGAGGGGAGACCGCCCACGGGGGCGGGCGGAAGCCGGCCTGCCGCCGGTCCCGGACGAAGGTCCCGTCGGGTGCCTGAAGCATCGGCTCAAGCGAGCCGTCGTTGGTGAGCCGGGGGAAGCCGCGGAAGGCGCCGTAGCGGTAGTGCACCAGGCTGCCCGGCCGATACGGACGGTCGGACAGGATGCCCGGCCCCGGCAGCTGCGCGGTCACCCGGTGCAACTCCTCGGCCAGCCAGCGGAACTGGTCGTCGTCCTGCGGGTAGACGGTGATGAACTTCCCGCCACCGCCACGGTCGTAGTGCCCCGAGACGAGCTCCGCCAGTCGGCCCGGCGTACCGGCGCACTTGAACGGGGCCCGGGCGGCGACGAGCACCTCGGCGGCCCGGGTCAGCACCATCGGAGCGGAGAGCGGGACGGCCGACACGTGCAGCTTCCACCCCTGCCGCCGTCCCGCGGCGGCATCGTCCGGGGACACCCGGCACCAGAAGTCGTCTAGGTCGACGTCCCAGTCCCGCGCACCCTGCCTGCGGAGCACCGCCTCGACCAGGTCGGGGAAGAGCGCGGCGTACGGATCTGCCGAGGCCTGACCCGCCGTGTACCCGTCTGCCATCGCTCTTCCTCCGCTCCCTGGAGACCGCCGTCGCCGGCCGGCGTCCGGCTGCAGCGCCATCCTGGCCTTGCAAGATCAGCCGGGTCATGCGGGACGAGCACGCATCTTCAGTTGACGAACCCCCACATTCCGGCCCGGCCGAGCACAGTTGCCTGGCGCCCAGCCGGTGCGCTGTACATCGCGACCACCCGAGGAAGGAACCTGATGTCAGGTCAGCGGCGGAGGCGCGCTGTGGCGGCCCTCGATGACTGACGGGGGACCAGCCTTGGGGCGGCAGGAGCCGCCAGCAGGTGCTCCGACCTGCACTGCATGAGTCGCCCTCCTGTGCGCCACCTCGGAGGAAGTCCGGGCCCGGCCTGCGGTCCGGCGACCCTGCTCGCTTCCCGGCCGGAAATCCGGGGCGCTCCCGGCCCTGCCCGCGGTACCGTGCCCGCATGGGTACGGGTGGTGAGCAGGGTCGGCCGATTCTGCTGCTTGATGTCGACGGGCCGCTCAACCCGTTCGCCGGTATGCCCAACCGCCGCCCGGACGGGTTCGAGACACACCGGCTGATGCCTCCGAGCTGGGAGGCGGCCGAGCTTGCGCGCCTGGAGGCCTGGGGACGGCCGGGGAAGCGTCCGACGCCGCTGCCGGTGTGGCTGAACCCCGGCCACGGGGCTGAGTTGGCTGCCCTTCCCTTCGACCTGGTCTGGGCGACCACCTGGGAGGCCGAGGCCAACACGTTCATCGCTCCACTGATCGGCCTGCCGGAACTCCCGGTCATCCCGTGGCCAGTCCCGCGGCCCACTCCGGCGGGCAAGGTCTTTTGGAAGACCCCGACCGTCGTGTCGTGGGCCGCGGGTCGCGCTTTCGCCTGGGTCGACGACGAGATCACCCGAGCCGACCGCGACTGGGTGGCCGAGAACCACGACGGCCCAGCGCTGCTCCACCGGATCGACCCCCGGTTCGGGCTGAGCCCGGAGGATTTCTCCCTGCTAGCGGAGTGGGCCGCGGGTCCGCGTTGAGCCTGCCCCAGGAGGACTCGGCAGACGGGGGTGGCGCCGTCGCCGACCTGGCCCCCGGCCCGCCTCGCCGTCAGTGCCAGGGGCGTGGCCGGACGTCGATCACCGTCATGCCCGCAGCCGTGGCCGCGGTGATGCCCTCGTCGGTGTCCTCGTGGGCCAGGCAGGTGCCGGGCCGACGCCGAGAGCTGCCGACCCGTACGCCGGCCGACCCGGGCTGAACCCGGAGGCGGTACGACTTATCCACTCCTCAGGGTGGTTCCGGCGTATCGCTCCCGGTGCACCGTGAGCGGCACGCCTATAAAGGGGCCCGTCATGTTGATCAACTGATGGGTACTCACCATGCTGCAGGCCGCTCTGCGGGTGCTCGCCGCTGTCTCGCTCGCCTCCGCCGTCTCCACGGTCGCCGTCGCCCCGGCCCAGGCCGCCCCCTCCGCCGCCCCGGCGGTGCGGGGCGCTGCCGACGACGATCTCACCACGCCGTGCGGGCCGGTGGTCGACTACCGCGCCTCGGACTGGTGGCGCACGACGACCGAACCGCAGATCGCCCAGACGGTGGCGACCACGGCGACGGACGAGCGCTGGCAGTGGCGCAACGACGTCAACACACTCTGGCGGGGCGACACCCGGGAGAACGTGGCGGACATCTTCCGTACCGGTTTCACTCCGCGCGGCGACCAGCTGATCCCGCTCGACCAGTACATCGTCAAGGGCGGCGGGCAGGACAGCGCGCACCTGAGCACCAGTTGTGCGATGTGGGTGGCGCAGAAGTTCGCCACCTACGGGGAGGCCAAGACGGGCTGGGTCTACGAGATCTACGCCCCCGGCGGCATCGACGTGAACGCCACCGCCCGCCTCAACGGGTACCAGTCGCCGTACCTGTGGAACAAGGAGATCGACTTCCCGGGCGGGGTCGAGGGCCGGTACCTCAAGGGCGCCTGCAAGTACCACCTGACCGCCACCGATCCGAACACGAAGATCAGCACCTTCGAGAACCTCGGCTGCAAGTCCAACCCCGACTTCGCGCCCTACCGGACCGCCCCGGCCGCCCCCTGACGGACCAGCCGGCGGAGCACCGCCGGGCCACAGTGTCCGCTCCCCGGGATCGGGGAGCGGACACCGTGGCGAGGGCGTCCTCGAGGCGGGTTCGGTTCAGGCCGTGGCGAGGGCGACCTCGGTCGACTTGATCAGGGCGACCACCGAACTGCCGGCCGCGAGGCCGAGGTCGGTGACGGCGTCCTTGGTGATGGCCGCGGTCAGCTCGCCACCCGCCACGGCGACCTTGACCGTGGCCATCGCATTGCCGGTGGCGATCTCGGTGACCGTGCCGGGGAGCTGGTTGCGAATGCTCAGCCCGGACACCGCATCGGTGGCGAGGGCGACCTCGGTGGACTTGACCACCGCGAGAACGGCGCTGCCCTCGGCCAGGCCGAGGTCCTTGACGGCGTCCACCGTGACGGCAGCGGTGATGACCTGGCCGCCCTGCAGCCGGGCCTTGACGGTGGCCATGGCCTCGCCCGTGGTCACCGAGGTGACGGTGCCGGGGATCTGATTGCGAATGCTCAGGCTCATTGCGGGCAACCTCACGTGCATCAGGTGGGGGAATATCTGGAATTCTCTCCCTACTTTACCGATAATTCCCGGCAGTCGTCGGCGAATTGGCATGGGCGGCGGATATGCGCGTGTCGGACTCTTATATTCATGGGGAATTCCGCACCGGGCCTGGCAGCTGCCGGGCCCGACGGTGGCGCCAGGTGCGGGAGCAGGGCCGGGTGCGGGGCCCGGGTCGGGCCGTGGCACACTTCGGCGGTGGATTCCCAGGTGGCAGGCCTGGGCGCGGTGGATCGGGGAGTGGCGTCGGTGCGCAAGGACGAGGCGAAGGCTCTGCTGGAGCAGGCCGGAGAAGCCTGGGACGCGGAGCAGTGGCAGCTCTCCGCGGACCGCTACGAGGAGGTGCTGCGGCACTACCCCGACGAGAAGCCCAGCGGGATCTGGTGGTTCGACGCCGCGTTGGCGCACAAGTTCCTCCGAAACTGGGAGAAGGCGTTCGAACTCGGCAAGGAGGCCGCCGCCCGAGCGCCGCGGGGCGAGGGCGACCCGGCGTACTGGAACCTGGGGATCGCCGCCACCGTGCTGCGCGACTGGCCGGCGGCCCGGGACGCCTGGTCGGGTTTCGGCATCGAGCTGCCGGACGGCGAGGGCGAGATCGTCGGCAACTTCGGCATGGCCTGCGTACGGCTGGAGACGGCCGGTGAGCAGGAGGTGGTCTGGGTGCAGCGGCTCTGTCCGACCCGGGCGCGGGTCGTCAGCGTCCCGGTTACCCCGGGGCGCCGGTTCGGTGAGGTCGTGCTGCACGACGGTGCGCCTGTCGGTGACCGCGTCGTCGACGGTCAACGGCACGGCGTCTTCGAGGAGATCATGCTGTTCGAGCCCTCCGCGCTGCCCACGCACACCGTCACCCTGACCGCCCCGGCGCCGGCAGATCTGGAAGCCCTGGTCGAGCTGTTCGCCGAGCGCGGGTTCGGTGCGGAACCGGCGAGCAGCGTCAACCTGCTCTGCAAGTGCTGCAGCGAGGGCAGCCATGAGCAGCAGCGCAGTGTCCGGGCCGGCACGCAGCAGGTCTCGCTCGCGGCGCCGGCGGCCGAGGTCGGGACCCTCCTCGATGCCTGGGCCGCCGGCGGGCCAGGGCGGGCCTGGCAGGACCTGGACCTCGCCAACTGACGGGATGGGCAAGGGCGGAGCTGCTCCCGAGAGCCTAGGGAGTCGGGGCGCTGTCGGTGGCTTCGCCGGAAGTCGGGGTGGCCGAGGTTTCGGTGTCCGGGGCCAAGGCTGCCGCGCGGGCTGCGTCCGGGCAGCCGAGGTTGGTCAGGGAGGCGGTCAGGCGCTGGGTGAGGAAGGCGAACAGGTTCTGGCCCGCCTGCGGGGACGGGGCGCCGAGGGTGAAGCGGCGGTCCAGGCGGATCCGGCGGGCGCCCACGGTGGCGAGTTGGGTGCAGTAGGCCCTGGGATCGCCGGTGGCGCCCGGGCCCAGTGGGGGTTGGTCCACGCCCGCGCGGTAGCGGTCGGCCTTGTCGCGGTCCGGCCTGTTGTTCGTGGTCACCATCGGGTCGTTGAGTGGGACCAGCGCGACCGGTGCGGACTGGAACTTCGCCGCCTGGAGCTCGTTGAGCGCCAGTGAGGTGACCGAGGCGCCCGGGTCGGCCAGGTCGGGAGCCGTCCAGGGGGTGCAACCGAGCGCCGGGTCCTCGAACTTGACCAGGAGCAGGTTGTCGCTGCCGTTGAGCAGGGCCGAGCCGCCGTTGCGCATGGTGCGGTTGCGGCCGAGGGCGGCGGCGTTCTTGGCGGTCTGCTGGGCGGTGCGGCCGCGGGCGGTGGCCAGGTACTCGGTGGTGACGTTGTCGCTCTGGTCCTGGTCGACCAGGCCGAAGTCACGCGTGGTCAGGCAGGGTTTGCCGTCCTTGGCGGTGCCCAGCGGCGGCACGGTCAGCTTGCCGGACTGCTCGGCGGCGTTGGCGGCGGCGAAGAAGGCCGGGGCGTTGCAGTAGGCGAACTGGCCGAAGGGCGTGCCCCGCGCGGCCCCGCCGACGCAGCTCCCGGCGGCGGTCTGGCCCCGCAGGCTGAGGACACCGGCGTTGAAGCCGAACCAGATGCCGACCACGGCATGCGCGGGCAGGGTCGGCAGCACGGTCGGCAGGGCCGGCGCGGTGCCGCGGTCGACCACCAGCGGGCTGTAGACCGACAGCGCACCGGTGGCCGGGTCGAGCACGGTGGCCTGGACGAAGGCGGACTGGTTCGGGTCGGCCTCGTGGCAGGGGCCCTGCGCGGGGTCGGTCGCGCTCAACTGGTAGGGCGTGGCCAGGCCCTGTGCGGACAGCGGGTTCGCCGGCACGGTCAGCGTGCAGTTCTGGTTCGGCTGGGCCGGCGCCGGTGCGGTGGCCGCGAAGGAGACGCCGAGCAGCGCCGCCGCCGCGCTCAGCGTGCCGCCGAGGCCGAGGCTGAGGGCGAGCACCCGGCGGCTGCGGCCGCGCGAACGGTGCTGGGCGCGGCGCTGATCGGCCCGGGGGCGAGGGGAGCGGTGCGGCATGCGGATTCCTCCGGGCACAGGGAAAGGGGGAGCGCGGTGGCGCAGGGGGACCGGCGGCGGGTGCGGAGCATCTCGCTGCCTGCCGGTACCGGTGATCCTAGGCGCCCGGGGCCGCCCCACCAGTGCTCCCGCCAACTCCTAAGCAGTGCCTAAGGTTTCACTCACCTGCGCACCAGGTCCGGGTGACTCAGTCGGTGGCGGCCAGGGAGTCCGACGCGGTGGCCGAGGCGGCGGGGGCCGGCGTGGTAGTGCCGGCGGAGGCAGGGGCGGAGGCGGAGGCGGCCGGGACCGGGGCGGGGAAGTCCATCGGCGGCGGCGCGGGGGTACCGGCGGAGTCGACTGCCGCCAGCACCACCCCGGCGAGGGCGACAGCGGCCAGGGCGCCGCCCAGGGCGGCGGCGGAGTAGGCCAGCAGCCGCCGGCGGCCGGACAGGGGACGGGGGCGGGCCCCGTGGCCGCGCCCGGGGGGCTCCGCGCCGTCCGGTGGTGTCGCGGCAGCCGCTTCTGACATCACTTCTCCTCTGCGGACCGCTCCGGGACTCGCGCACTGGGACAGGCGCGAGCCGGAGGGCGGGGCGGGAGGTGCGGGCCTTCCGGAGAGGGACCATACCAGCGGAGTCTTCGACGGCGGGTGCGGGAAGCGACGGTTCGTCATTCTGATCGACTGTGACACTGCTCGTCCGGATTCTGCGGTCCCGCTCAGCGGCCCACGCGCCGCCGCCGGTGCCGCCAGCGCCGGCGCAGCCCGCGCCGCGGCTCGGCGGCTGCCAGGCCGAGGCTGACCTCCACCAGGGCGCCGCCCAGTTCACTGCGCAGGATCCGCAGCTGCCCCCGGGTCGACTCGGCCGCGCTGCGGGCGATGTCCAGCCCGAGCCCGGTGGACCCGCCGCTGCTGACACCCCGGGAGAGCGCACCGGCCGGGTCGGCGATCCCGGGGCCGCCGTCCGCCACCGCCAGCACCACGCTCTGCGCGGTGCGGCGCACGCTCACCGCGAAACCGGTGCCCTCGGGCGTGTGGCGGAAGACGTTGCCGACCAGGGAGTCGACCACCGCGGCCAGTGCGTCCTCCGGCAGCCGAACCGTGGTCGGCTCGTCGGTGGCCTCGAAGCTGCAGGTGCGCCCCTGCTGCTCGGCCAGCACGGACCAGAACCCCACCCGGTGCCGGGCCAGCTCGGCCACCAGGCAGGAGTCGCCCTCCGTCCCGCCGTCGGCTGCTCCGGCGCCCGCCGGACGGGCGGCCAAGGGGGCCCGGGCCGTCACGATGATGGAGTCCAGCTCCGTCTCCAGCTGGCCGATCGCCGCCGTCAGCCGGGGCGATCCCGGCACCGGGCCGATCCGCTCGGCCGCCAGCCGCAATGCGGTCAGCGGCGTGCGCAGCCGGTGCGACAGGTCGGCGACCAGCTCCCGCTCGGTCGCCAGGAGCTGTCTGACCCGATCGGCCATCAGGTTGAACGCGACACCGGCCTCGTGCAGCTCCACCGGTCCGGCCGGCTCCACCCGGGCGTCCAACTGGCCGGCCCCCAGCGCGCAGGAGGCCTCCGAGAGCCGCCGGGAGGCCCGGACCACCCGGCTGCCGAGCCGGTCGGCCACCACCACCGAGCCGCCGACCAGGGCCGCGGCCAGCAGGCCCATCACCGTCCAGGCCCGGGCCAGCCCGCGGTCCAGCTCGGCCTGCGGCACGAACTCCTCGACCACGGCGACCCGGTCGGCGGCGAGCACCACCGGCTGCAGGTACTCCGTACCGCCGGCCACCGCGCCGGAGACCGGCTGACGGCCGGTCAGCGCGCGATTCAGCAGGTCGGCGGGGGTGTGCTCGGTGCCGATCAGCTGACCGTCCGGCAGCAGCACGGCCAGCCGGTCGGCCGTACCGGGGCGGCTGACCGCCTGCTGCAACTCGGTCAGGTCGGTGGAGAGCGCGACCACCGGGACCACCGCGGCAGCGCGCTGCTCGGCGGCCAGCGCGGCCTGGGTGTGCACCTGGGTGCGCAGGAGCAGGGCCAGCGGCACCAGGAAGGAGACGGCCACCAGCGTGGTCGCCACCAGCGCGACCATGGCCAGGGTGGCTCTCACCGCGGAGCCACCAGCTTCACCCCGACACCGCGCACGGTGTGCAGGTAGCGCGGCCGCGAGGCCGGTTCGCCGAGCTTGCGGCGCAGGCAGGAGAGATGGACGTCGACGGTCTGCTCGTCCACGTACGGCAGCCGCCAGACCTCGGCGAGCAGTTCGCGCTTGGCGACCACCCGGCCCGGGTTGCGGGCCAGGAACTCCAGCAGGTCGAACTCCCGGCGGGTCAGCGCGATCTCGCAGCCCGCCAGGTGCACGGTGCGGGCCGCCGGGTCGATCCGCAGGTCACCGACCAGGATCGGCGCGGCCCGGCCGGCCGAACCGCCCGCCGACCGGCCGCTCAACGCGCCCGGGCCGGCCTCGCTGCCGTCGGCTACCAGCGCCCGGCCGCTGCGGCGCAGTACGGCCGAGAGCCGGGCGATCAGCTGGCCGCCGGAGAAGGGCTTGACCAGGTAGTCGTCGGCCCCAGCGTTCAGCAGCTTGATCACTTCGGCGTCGTCGTCGCGCGCCGTGGCGACCACCACCGGCACCTGGGAAAGGCCGCGGATCATCCGCAGTGCGTCCGCGCCGTCCAGGTCGGGCAGCCCGAGGTCGAGCACGACCGCGTCCGGCTGCCACTGGGTGACCTCGCGCAGTGCACCGAAGCCGTCGGGGGAACTGCGCACCAGGAGACCGTGGCTCGTCAGGATCTCGATCAGGGACGAGCGGATCGTGGGGTCGTCTTCGACGACGAGGACGGAGGTCATGCCGGACACCGTAACCGAGTCGCCGAACACCTCGAGCACCTTTCCGAATGTGGTCGAACGGGGGCCTCAACGGACCGGGCGGACCGCGTCGGTGGCCTGGATCCCGCTGCCGGCGGGTACCGGCGGTTGGCCCGGCGGCAGCGGCGGTGCGGTCAGCAGCACGTGCAGGTACAGGCCGGCCGCGGCGAACAGCACGCAGGTGATCACCGGCCAACGGACGCCGAGCCGGGCGGGCAGGCTGAGCAGTCCGGCCAGCAGGCTGCCGCGTACCGGCAGGCGGCCCAGCAGGCGGGTCCGGGACCGCGAGCGCGGGCGGGAGCGCGATCCGGACCGCGAGCGCGGGCCACGGCGGCGGCGGTCGGCGCGACGGCGGCTCACCGGCGCCGCCGGCGGCCGGCCGGGCGCAGTGAGCCGCCGCCCGTGCGGCCGACCGCGTCGCGGTAGTCCAGCAGTTGGCGCGGCATGTCGAAGGCCACCGCGGCCACCAGTTGGGTCCCGCGCGCGGTCTCGCGGTGGTAGCCGGCCACGAAGCTGCCCGCGCGCAGCGAGCCCTCCAGCACCTCCATCCGCTCGCCCAGCGCGGGCATCCCGACCGCCTGCAGCCGGGTGCCGTGCTGCTCGGACCAGAACCGGGGCACCGGGGTGAACGGCCGCGAGCGCTCCGGTCCGCGCAGCAGGGTGTCGGCCGCGTGCTGCCCCATCTCGACTGCGTGGATGAGGTGTTCGACCCGACGGGGCACCGCGTCGAAGCGGAGGTTGGGCCAGCGCGCCACGTCCCCGGCTGCGACCACCTCGGGCAGCGGCCGCCCGTAGGCGTCCAGCGCCCGGCAGCTCGCGTCGCACCGCACGCCGTCGGTGACGTCCAGTCCGCTGTCGCGCAGCCACTCGGTGCGCGGCACGCTGCCCAGGCCCAGCACCACGAAGTCCGCGGCCACCTGCTCGCCGTCGTCCAGCCGCAGCCGCAGGCCGGAGCCGGTGTCGGTCCAGGAGCTGATCCGGGTGTTCAGCCGGACGTCGACGCCCGCCCTGGCCTGGATCCGGCCCACCAGTTCGCCGAGCCGGCTGCCCAGCACCCGGCGCAGCAGCGGGGCGCTGTGCACCACCAGGGTCACCTCCATGCCCTGGTCCCTTGCGGTGCAGGCGAGTTCGCAGCCGACGAAGCCGCCGCCGAGGATCACCACGTGCCGCGCGCGGGCCGCCTGTATGGCCGCCTGGATCGCGGTGGCGTCGGCGAGCGTACGGACGGTGCGGATCCGGTCGGTGAGCACCGGCAGCTGCGGCAGCCGCCTGGCGTCCACGCCGGTGGCGAGCACCAGGCCGTCGTAGGGCAGCCGTTCGCCGCCGCGCAGGTGCAGCTCGCGGCGGTGCGGGTCCAGCCCGATCAACGGGGTGTCGAGCAGCCAGTGCGCCTCCAGCGCGTCGTCGGCCCGGAACCGCAGTTCCTGGCCGCCGAGTTCGCCGCCGAGGAACTGCTTGGACAGCGGCGGGCGGCTGTACGGGCGGTGCGACTCCTCGCCGACCAGCACCAGTTCGCCGTCGAAGCCGCGCTCGCGCAGCCGGCTCGCGGCGCTCAGGCCGGCCAGGCCCGCACCGGCGACCACGATGCGGCGCAGGGAGTGCGGCGAGCCGGGCGTGCTGGTGCGGGTGGCGGTGCCGGTGGTGGTGCCGGTGGCGGTTCGGGCGGCGGCTCGTGTGCGGCGAGGAGGGGCGACGGGTGGGGCGGCGGTGATCGCGATGGCCTGCATCGGGCAGCAGCGGGCCGCCTGCCGGGCCCGGGCCGCCAGTTCGGCCGGGACACTGCCGGAGTAGTGCAGCGAGCCGCCCTCGGAGATCCGGAAGACCTCGGGGGCCTCCTGCTGGCAGATGCCGTAGATGTGGCAGCGGTTGTTGTCCACGCTGACCTTCGCGGGCGCGCTCTCGGGCACGAGTTCGGGCAGCGCCGGGTCAGGAGCCGGGTCCGGGGCCAGGGCCGGGGCCGGGTCGGGGTACGGGTGCGCGTACTGCTGGGTGAGGAGAGTCATGGGAGCGGGTACACCTTGATCAGAAGGGGCCGTGGCGCAGCCGGGACCGGGACGGCAGCGCGCGGATCAGGAAGGCCAGCAGGCAGCCCAGCGCCCCGCCGGCGACCGCGATCGCCACCAGGTTCAGGCGCCGCGGCTCGGGGTGCACGGTGAACACGTGCAGCCAGATCAACGCGTAGGCGAAATAGCCGAACTGATGGAACTTCAGCCAGCGGCGGTAGCCGAGCCGCTGTTGCAGCCAGACCGAGCACCCGACGGCGACGGCCAGTTCGGTGCCGAGCACGCCGAGGCCCACCGGGATCCGCTGCTGACCGCCGGCGAACGGCAGCACCAGGTCCAGGGTGCTGAGCTGCCACACCGGCTGGTAGCGGAAGGTCACGCCGTGCAGGCCGCCGAAGATCAGGGCCGACAGCGCCAGCGTCATGTGCGCCCCGTACACCGTGCTCCGGTTGACGTGGCGCTGGAAGTAGCGCATCCGCAGCACGATGCCGAGCACCACGGTGGCGACCATCAGCACGTAGGCGATCAGCGCGGCCAGCCGGGCGATGTGGTGCACGCCCGGGTCGTAGGCGATCCCGCGGTCGTAGGCGTCGAGCGGGGAGCCCGGGATGGGGGCCGCGGCGGTGGTGTGCTGCGCGAGGAGCAGCGAGAACGTGGTCATGGATTCCCGGAAGGGCAGGCGAGGGTGATGGTCCGGGCCGCTCGTCGCAGCGGCCCGGCAGCAGCGATCGTAGGGTCGCCGGGCGCCCGCGAACGGCTCCCGGGAGGGCACCTAACCAAGCCCTAAGGTTCCGCTGAACCGGCCCGCACCGAGCCCCGAAGGGGCAGCGGGCGCCACAACTCCCCGGCCCGCGGCCCGGCCGGCACCGCCGCGCGACTCACCTGCCTGACCTGCCCCAGCGCCCGGCGCTGCTTGGCCGGCTCAGCTCCAGGCCAGCGCGGAGCGGGTCCGCCAGTAGCTCGCGGCCGGCTCGGCGAGGGTGGCCAGCTCGGCCAACTGCTCCTCGGTGAGGTCCAGTTCGGCGGCGGTCAGGTTCGAGGCCAGCTGCTCGGGAGTGGCCGCTCCGGAGAGCACCAGGTCCGCCCAGGGCTGCGCGGCGGCCGCGGCCAGCGCGAGGGCGTCGCAGGAGGCGCCGGTGCGGGCGGCCAAGGCGCGCAGCGCGGCGGTGTCGGGGCCGGTGGCATTGCGGTCGGCCAGCCGGCCGTTGGCCATCGCCTCCTTCACCACCACCAGCGCGCCCCGCGCGTGCGCCTCGGCCAGGGCGGGGGCGGCGGAGGGCTCCAACAGGTTCCAGGTGGCCTGGACGGCGGTGAACAGCGGCGCGCCGTCGACCGTCACCGCCAGCGCGGCCCGGACGGCCTCGCCCTGGGCCGGGCCGCTGGTCGACAGACCCACCCGCACCCCGTCGGCCGCCAGCGCGGCCAGCCGGGCGTGCAGCTCGGGGTCGGTCAGCGCGGGACTGTCCGGGGTGACCGAGTGGACCAGGTACACGTCCAGGTGACGGCCCAACAGCTTCCTGGTCTCGGTGATCTGACGGTCGAACACCGCCGTCGAGTGCTCCTTCACCTCGTGCACCGGCACGCCCGAAGCGCGCCAGCCGGCGGTGTAGGTGTAGCCCCACTTGCTGCCCACCAGCACCTGGGCCGCGGCCTGCGGGCGGGTGTCCAGCCACTCGCCGAGGAACTCCTCGGCGCGACCGTAGGAGCGCGCCGCATCGAAGTACCGCACGCCCGCCGCGTACGCCGCGTCCAGCAGGGCGTGGGTGCGGGCGCGCATCGCCTCGACCGTGCGCTCGGCCGGCAGGTCGAGCTCGCGGCCGAGCGTGAGGTAGCCGGGCCGCCCGGTGGCGGCCGTGCCCAGGCCGAAGCGGGGGAGCGGCGGGCCGTCGGGACGAGTGGTGGTGCGTGGGGTGGGCACGGTGAAGGATCCCTCCGTAGGCAAGGTGACGCCGCAGCTCAGCCTATTCGGGCTGTCCGGATGGGACTTTCGGACGAGCTGACTGCGCCCCGGAACCGGTCGATCACCGACGGCTCGCCCGCCGCGCCCGAATCCGGCGAACACCCACAATCCGCGCACACCCAAAAAGCGCGACCCGCATTGTTCCCGGCACCGCCGAGGCCGACCGTGGAGAGCGGGGAAAACCACCCGCCCACCCCGGGAGCGCCATGTACGCCAGCCTCTCCGCCACCACGATCGGCCGCGCCGGCGGCAGCCGACCGGAGGAACGGCCCGACCCGCGGACCACCGTCGGCTGCGCCGTGGCGGCGACCGGCCCCTCGGTGCCCGCACTGCGCAGCTTCGCCCGCACGATGGCCGCCCGCTGGGGCCTGGGCCGCGAGGTGGACGAGGCGCTCGCACTGGTGGTCAGCGAACTGGCGGGCAACGTGGTCCGGCACAGCGGCAGCGCGGACCTGGTGCTGACCCTCCGGATCGGCGCCGACACCCTGACGGTGGAGGTCAGGGACCACGGTCAGTGGCGAGAACCCCAGGTCAAGCCACCCGCGCCGGCCACCCTCGGCTGCGGCGGCCGCGGCCTGCAGCTGGTGAGCGCCTACGCCACCCGCTGCACCGTCATCACGACGATCACCGGCACCCGGGTGATCGCCGAACTGCCGCTCCCCTGGTAGACCGGCGCGAGCGCGGCTCGTGTGGGTCGGCGCGGACGGGGTAGGGGCGGGTGCAGACCGGCGGCGTCACCGCTCGCCGGGCGCTTCGAAGGGACCCGGGAGGCGCGCCATGGCGCTCGACCAGCATTCGCAGCGGCACGCCCAGCACCTCCTGTGGGTGCCGGATCTGCACGTCGAGACCGCGCGGACCAGCGCCGGCACGGTCTGCTCGTTCGCCGGTGACCTGCACGCGGACAACGCGCAGCTGGTGCGCCAGATCCTGGACGAGGCCCTCGACCAGGCCAGGGGGACGCGCGTGGTGGCGGTCGACCTGTCGGCGGTGGCCCTGTTCACCAGCAGCGCCCTGAACACCTTGCTCGCGGCCCACCAACGCGCTCGGGCCGGCCGGACCGAGCTGGTGGTGGCGGCGCCCAGCGAGCGGGTGCGGCGGGTCCTGGAGGTCACCGGTGCGGACACCGTCCTGACGGTGTGCCAGACCCTGGAGCAGGCGCTGCGGCGCCCGGTGCCCGCGGCCTGAGGGCGCAAACGGCTCTGCTCCGTGCCCCCCACGCCGGTGGGGGGCACGGAGCAGAGGCGGGTGGACCCCGCTACCCGGGGTTGCCGCGGTTACCCGGGAGTGCTGCGTTTACCCGGGGGTGATGCGGCCGCGCCAGCCGCCCTGTTCGACGCCGCGTTCCTCGATGAAGGACTTGAAGCGCCGCAGGTCGCCCTTGACGCGCCGGTCGACCATGCCCATGGCGTCGGCGGCCTTCTCGGCCACGCCCTCGGGCTCGAAGTCGATGGCCAGCCGCACCGTGGTGTGCTCCGCGTCCAGGCGGTGGAAGGTCACCACACCCATCTGCCGCACCTCGCCGCCGGTGGTGCGCCAGGCGATCCTCTCGTCGGGCAGCTGGTCGACGATCTCGGTGTCGAACTCGCGGGTCACGCCGGCGACCTTGGTCGTCCAGTGGTTGTGGCGCTCGCTGAGCTGGGTGACCTGCTCGACGCCCTCCATGAAGTGGGGGAACTCCTCGAACTGCGTCCACTGGTTGTAGGCGGTGTGCAGCGGGACGTCCACGTCGATCTGTTCCTGCACCATGCTCATCGCACGTCCTCCCTCGGTATCGGGTGTTCGGGCTGACTCATCGCCTGCCCGAAGTCCGCCCGACCATGCCCGCGGTTCAGAGATGGTGGCGGGCGGCGTCGGTACGAGAGGCGGCCGTGGCGGTGGCCATCGCGGCGAGGAAGCGCTCGGCGGTGTCGAGTTCGGCCGGGCCGAAGGCGTCCATCGCGCCGAGCAGGGTGTCGATGGCGGGGCCGAAGAACGACCAGCCGAGCTCGACCGCCCGCTGTTCGACGGTGAGCAGGACCCGCCGGCGGTCGGTGGTGTCCCGTTCGCGGCGGACCAGGCCGAGCCGTTCCAGCCGGTCGATGAGGGTGGTGGTGCCGGCGGAGTTGAGGCGCAGCTGCGCGCCGAGCCGGCCGGGGGTCATGGGGCGCTCGGCGCGGTCGGCATCGAGCAGGGCGATCAGGGCCCGCAGATCGGTGGGGTGCAGGCCGTGGCGGGCGGCGAACTCCGCGGCGAGCAGGTCGAACTCGACGGTCACCGCGCGCAGCTGGTGGACCAGCCGCAGCCGGGGGTCGGTTCGACTCTCCTCGGTACTCATTGCCGCATCGTACCCATTGACGCGCAGTCCGCTCGCTCACCTAGTATCTCGCTGAGCGAGAGAATATCTGGTCCGATCTCCCGAGGAGCCGTGGTGTCCGAAGCCTTCGTCGCCGCCTACGACGCGCTGCTGGCCCGCTGGCCGGCCGGCACCGCCCAGCTGACCGTGGCCACGCCCTACGGTCCGACCCGGGTGCACGCCTACGGGCCGCCGGACGGGCCGCCGCTGGTGCTGCTGCCCGGCGGCGGGGCCACCGGCACGGCGTGGTTCGCCAACGCCCCGGCGCTGGGCGCCCGGTGCCGGGTGTACGCGGTCGACATCCTCGGCGACGTCGGCCGCAGCGAACGTGCGGGCCGGCCGCTGCGCACGCCGCACGACCTCATGGCCTGGCTGGACGCCGTACTGGACGGGCTGGAGCTGTCGGCGGCGGCCCTGTGCGGGCACTCGTACGGCGGTTGGGTGGCCGCCGCGTACGCGCTGCACGCGCCGCGGCGGGTGCAGCGCCTGGCGCTGCTCGACCCGACCCAGGTGTTCGGGGGATACCGGCCGGGCTACCTGCTGAGCGTGCTGCCGATGCTGCTGCGGCCCACCGCGCGGCGGGTGGGTGCGTACCTCGACCGGGAGAGCGCGGGGACGGGCCTGGACGAGGACTTCAAGCGCCTCTACGTGCTGGGCGCGACCCAGCGGGGCCGGGGCCGGCCGGTGGTGGGGCGAACGCTCGACCCGGCGCGGCTCGCCATGCCGGTGCTGGTGCTGTTCGCCGGCCGCAGCCGGGTGCACGATGCCGAGGCGAGGGCGAGCCGGGCCCGCCGGCTGCTGCCCCGGGCCCGGGTCGAAGTGGTGCCGGGGGTCGGGCACCACGCGCTGCCCCTCGCCGGTGCTGCGGTCGTGGACGCGAAGGTGCTGGAGTTCCTCGGGGTGCCGCCCGCGGAGTCGTTCGCCCCGGCGAGTGTGCACGAATGATCGAGCGTCGGTCTGTGCCGAGGGTGGTGCCCTTCAGGCCTTGGACCGGGACGGGTGCTCTGCTGCTGGCGCCGGCAGGGGCACCGGGGCGGTCGCCGCATCGGCCGTAGCGGGTCCTGCCAGGGCGTCGGAGGCCTTGGCCGTGGCGTAGAGCGAGACGGCCAGCGCGAGCGCGAGGGCGGCGCCGGCCGAGAAGACGGCGGCCGAGGACGCGGCCTGCGGGCTGTGCGCCTCGCTGCGGGCCGAACCGGCGAGGAGGGGGAGTACCGCGAGCACGCCGACGCCGAGCGCGACCTCGCCCCAGACGACCCTGGGGAAGTGGCGCAGCGTCAGGTGCAGCAGCGAGGACGTGTCGTCGGCGCGACGGGCCCGGACGATCCGGGGCATCAGCCAGAACTGGTTGACCGCACCGGCCGCGACCAGCCCGAGGACCAGCAGCAGCTTCACCAGCAGGACCACGCCGTAGCCGGTGGTCCAGAGCTGGTCGACCGCGCCGACGTGCCGCCAGCTGAGCCACAGGCCCGACAGTACGACCGCGCCGACGCAGACCATCGCCACCAGGCTGAACCGGCGCCACAGTTCGGCCCAGAGCAGGCCGGCGCCGGCGCCCAGGCGCCCTCGGGTGCCGGCCAGCGCGGCCAGCAGGGCGAGGCCGCCCAGCCACACCGTGCCGCTGACGATGTGGACCTGATCGAGCACCAGGTCCGTCACGCTGTCCGCGTTCTTCGGCCTGGTCGCGGGCACGGCGGCGATCAGCGTGGTGGCGAGCGCCAGGGGCAGCGCGGTGCGGGCGAGCGTGTCCAGGTGCCGGCGGGCGGCCGGCGCGAAGAGGGCGGTCAGGGTGGCGGCGGTGAGGGCCAGCACCGCGTTCTGGACCAGGTAGACGGTGCCCTGCGGGAGCCAGGCGCCCGGGGCGGCGGGGGCGCGCAGGAAGTGCCAGATCCGGTCCGGCGCGAGGGCGTCGGCGAACGGCATGCCCTTGCCGGCCCGGGCGAGCCGGGCGGCGAGCTGGAGATAGCCGGTGACCAGCAGGACGACTCCGGACCAGGCGAGGTAGCGCGCCGACCGCTGGCGCAGCACCGCCACGTCGGCGGCAGCGCGGTCGACCCCGTCGGTCCGGGCGCGCAGGGCGGGGCGGACGGTGGTCGCGTACGTGACGGTGGCACCGATGGCCGCGCACAGGCCCAGGAAGTAGCCGGACTTGGTGAGGATCCGCCAGAGCGGAGGCATGGTGTACCCGGCCGTGTTCGCGGCCAGCAGCGCAGCAGTCATAAGGTAAGGCTAACCTAAGTTCTGAGTCGTGGTCACCCCGCCGACCGCCCCGCTCGCCCTACAGCCCGGCGGGGGCGTCCGGCTCGGGCTCGGGATGGCGCAGCAGGTAGGCCACGGCCACGCCCCACGGGATGCTCAGCAGCAGGACCAGCAGCACCCCGAGCAGCAGCGGCGCCGGGCGCAGCGCGGCCAGGCCCAGGCAGGCGAGGGCGGTGGCGCCGCAGGTGCGCGAGAGCGGGCGGTAGAACTCGCGCTTGCTGCGCCAGGCGGTGAGGCTGCCGGCCACCGTCATCGTGCTGACCAGGACCAGGGCGGCCCCCGTGCACAGCACCCAGGCGGTCGCGGTGGCGGTGCGGTCCGCGTGGGCGTGCTCGACCAGGCCGACCATCGCCGCGCCCATCGCGGCCACCGCCGCCGTCAGCGGCAGGTGCCCGAGCATCCACTGCAAGGTTGCGGGCGGCGTGGCGCGCGGTTGGCGGTGGCCGACGAAGTCGAAGTAGGTCCACCAGGCACCGAAGCCGGCCACCACGGCGACCAGGCCGACCGCGAGGGTGAGCGCGGCGGTCGGCTCGGCCGAGAGCCCGGTGACGACTCCGGTCACGGTCTCGCCCAGGACGATGATGATCAGCAACCCGAACCGCTCGATGAGCGCGTCGGTGACGGCCAGCGTGGTGGCGGCGCCCGGCCTCTGGCGCAGGATCAGGACGGAGAGCCCGGCCAGGTAGGCGAGGTCGAGGCCGCCCCAGGTCCACACCCGTGCCCCGGCGGGCAGCAGCGCACTCACCCCGAGGACCACCGCGCACCCGGCGGTGCCGACGACGTACGGCCGGCCGGCCCGGCGCATGCCGGGCTCGTCCCCGCGCGAGGCCAGCACCCAGAGCACAGCCAGCACCGCGAACAGCACCCCGGCCGCGACGGCGAAGGCCGTGCCCCGCTCGCCGCCGGCCTGCGGGATGGACCCGCCGAGCGGGACCAGGACCAGGATCTGCAGCAGGAAGGTGACCCGGGCCCGGGCGTCCTCGTGCCCGTGCAGCTCGTGGTGCGCGCTGCCGTTCAGCCAGGCGATCCAGACCAGCCCGAACACCGCGCCGTACTCGCCCGTCCCGCGCCAGGTGAGCTGCCCGGCGAGGTGGTGCGCCGCCTGGGCGACCAGGACCACCACGACCAGGTCAACGCACCCCGGCACGTCCCCGGCGGGGAGGGCCGGCTGCTCACCCACCGCTGGCGCTGGTGGAGCTACGAGCCGACCCGGGTCGACTGGCTGGGCGCGTTCCTGCTCTTCGCCGGCACCCTGGTGTTCGGCGTCAACCTGCTGGACTCGTTCCTGGCGGGCCTGAGCGTCCAGCAGGTCAACCGGCTGATCTGGGCCCCCGACGTGGTGGGCTGCGTGCTGTTCCTGATCTCCGGTCACCTCGCCTTCGTGGAGATCCGCCACAGCGTCCGGTCCGGCGGCCACCGCCGCGGCGACCTCGGCTGGTGGATCGTGGCCGTCAACCAGCTCGGCTCGGTCCTGTTCATGGTCTCGGCGCTCGCCGCCTACACCCGCCCCGCCACCGGCAGCCAGATCAACGCCGACATCGCCAACTGGGGGACCCTGACCGGTGCCCTCTGCTTCTCCCTGGGCGGCGGGCTGCAGCACCTCGAACGCCCACCCGGATGACGGTGCCAGGCAGCTCCGCCGGTGCGGATACGGCCTCGTCACGCCGACGGACGCGAGCGGCGGCCCCGGCGGTGCTGCGGCCTCAGGTCGTGGGACCGCCGGCGGCGTCCTCCGCGTCCTCGGTGTCGGGGGTGTCGCTGAGGCCCAGGCGCAGGTGGTCGATGTGGTAGACGGCCTGGTCCAGCAGGGCGGCGACGTGGTTGTCGTACAGGGCGTAGACCACCGAGCGGCCCCTGCGGGTGCCGACGACCAGGCCGAGGTTGCGCAGCAGCCGGAGCTGGTGGGAGCAGGCTGACTGCTCCAGGCCGACCTCGGTGGCCAGTTCGGTGGCGGCGCAGGGGCCCTCGCGCAGGCGGGAGAGGATCAGCAGCCGGGACGGGGTGGCCAGGGCCTGCAAGGTGTTGGCCACCCGGGCGGCGCTGGCCTGGTCCAGGCGGGTGTGCTGGACGGCGGTGGCGGGGGCGGCTCCATGACCCATGCGGGACATCCTACAACGAACGAATGAAAGAGCATTCATATGTTCATGTATGGTGGACGAGCTGTTGGTCCCACCCTGCCCGGAAGGGTTCTCCCGCCATGCCCCCCACCCTGATCGAGCGCCCCGCGCCCGCGGCGGCCCCCGCTCCCGCGAGCGTCGCGCCCCGGCGGCGGACCCGGGTGTTCGCCCTGCCTGAGGCCCGCTGGGCCGCGATGGCGGCGCTGCTCTTCCTGCTCGCGCTGCCGCTGCAGCTGACCGGCGCCCCGGCCGCGGCCTGGGTCCCGCTGTACGCGCTCGCCTACCTGACCGGCGGGTGGGAGCCGGCCTGGGCGGGCCTGAAGGCACTGCGTGAGCGGACCCTCGACGTCGACCTGCTGATGATCGTGGCCGCCCTCGGTGCGGCGGCGGTCGGCCAGTTGACGGACGGTGCGCTGCTGATCGTCATCTTCGCCACCTCCGGCGCGCTGGAGGCGATCGCCACCGCCCGCACCGCCGACTCGGTGCGCGGCCTGCTGGACCTGGCCCCGAGCACCGCGACCAGGCTGGCGGCCGACGGCACCGAGGAGACGGTCCCCACCGAGGCGCTCGCCGTCGGAGACACCGTGCTGGTGCGGCCCGGCGAGCGGATCGGCGCGGACGGCCAGGTGCTGGACGGCGCGAGCGAGGTGGACCAGGCCGGCATCACCGGCGAGCCACTGCCCGTGACCAAGGCGGCTGGTGACGAGGTGTTCGCCGGCACCCTGAACGGCACCGGTGCACTGCGGGTCCGGGTCGGGCGGGACGCCGCCGACTCGGTGATCGCCCGAATCGTGGCGATGGTCGAGGAGGCCGCGCAGACCAAGGCCCCCACCCAGTTGTTCATCGAGAAGGTCGAGCAGCGGTACTCGATCGGCATGGTGCTGGCCACCCTGGCCGTCTTCGCCGTGCCGCTCGCGCTCGGCGCGGCCTTCACCGGCTCGCTGCTGCGCGCGATGACGTTCATGATCGTCGCCTCTCCGTGCGCCGTGGTGCTGGCCACCATGCCGCCGCTGCTGTCCGCGATCGCCAACGCCGGGCGCCACGGCGTCCTGGTGAAGTCCGCCGTCGTGATGGAGCGGCTCGGCCAGGTCGACGCGGTCGCGCTCGACAAGACCGGCACCCTGACGGAGGGGATCCCGCAGCTGACCGAGCTGCGCCCGCTGACCGGCTCCGGCGTGACCGAGGGGGAGCTGCTCGCGCTGGCGGCGGCCGCCGAGCACCCCAGCGAGCACCCGCTGGCCCGGGCCGTGGTCGACGCGGCCCGCACCCGCGGGCTGACCATTGCCCCCGCCCGCGACTTCGCCGCGACCCCCGGTGTCGGAGTGACCGCGACCGTCGGCGGCCGGACGGTGGCAGTCGGTGCGCCGGCCCGACTGCTGGTTGGCCGGCAGTCGGCAGCGGCAGCGGCGGCGGTGGCCGAGCTGGAGCAGGCCGGCCGCTCCGCCGTGCTGGTGGCGCTCGACGGCGTCCCCATCGGGGTGCTCGGCGTGGCCGACCGGGTGCGCCCCGACGCCGCCGCCACCGTCACCGCCCTCAGCGCGCTGACCGGCGCCGCTCCGATGCTGCTCACCGGTGACAACCCCCGTGCCGCGGCGCAACTGGCCGCCGAGGTCGGCATCACGGACGTACGGGCCGCACTGCTGCCGCAGGACAAGGTCCGCGCCGTCCGGGAGCAGGAGGCGGCCGGGCACAAGGTGCTGGTGATCGGCGACGGCGTGAACGACGCCCCCGCGCTGGCCGCCGCCCACACCGGTGTCGCGATGGGCCGGGCCGGCTCCGACCTCGCACTGGAGACCGCCGACGCCGTCGTGGTCCGCGACGAACTCGCCACCGTCCCGGCCGTGGTGGCGCTCTCCCGGCGAGCCCGCTCGCTGGTGGTGCAGAACCTGGCGATCGCCGCGGTGTTCATCTCGGCCCTGGTGGTCTGGGACCTGGTCGCCACCCTGCCGCTGCCGTTCGGCGTGCTCGGCCACGAGGGATCGACCGTCCTGGTCGGCCTCAACGGCCTACGGCTGCTGCGGGAGACCGCGTGGACCAAGGCGCGGGCGGAGGGGCACCGGTGAGCCGCCGAGGGAAGAAGGCCGACGCCGTGCCCGCGCAGGGGGCACCGGCCCGTTGCACCGTCACGGTCTGCCGCGGCTGCTGCTGCGGCACCGCCAAGGTCCCGGGCGTGGACCACCGCGCGCAGCTCGTCGACCTGCGCGAATCCCTCGCCGGGGTGGCGAACGTGCGCCCCACCGACTGCCTGGACGCCTGCGAGCAGGCCAATGTGATGGTGGTTCAGCCCTCGGCCGAGGGTCGGCGGGCCGGCGGGCGCCCGGTCTGGCTCGGCCTGGTCAACGACGTGGACGCGGCCCGCGACATCACCGCCTGGGTCGCCGCCGGCGGCCCAGGCCTGGCGGATCCGCCGGGCGTGTTGGACCTTTACGCGTTCCAGCCCTCCCGGCGGGTCCGCCAGGGTGTCGAGGAGGACTGAACGGCTCGCCGGTTCCGTGACCGTCGCTTGCGGTGCGGCGGAAGCGTGCCCGGCGTGGCGCCCTTCGGGCCTGCCGCCCGCGGACTCGCGCGGAACTCCGTCCGCGCTGAATAGCTGGCTTTCCGGCACCCCATTTCCGAATTCCCGCGGGTCGCCATTCCCGAAGGATTCCCCGCGCCACTGTCGGCCGGTACGCGAACGTGGCTGGGGCCGNNNCGGCCCCAGCCACGTTCGCGAGATGCTGTCAGAGCGTCAGCAGCGAGCGGATCCGGTCGGCGCCGAGGGCCAGCAGCAGGGTGGGCAGGCGCGGACCGGTGTCCCGGCCCACCAGCAGCTCGTAGAGCAGCGAGAAGAGCGTGCGCTGAGCCAGCTTCAGCTCCGGGCTGGCCGGGGCGTCCAGCGGCAGGCCCGCCTGGAGCTTCGGCACGCCGTAGACCAGCGAAGTCAGGCCGTCCAGCGACCAGTGCTCGTCCAGGCCGTCCAGCAGCAGCTTGAGCGCCGCCCGCTCGTCGGCACTGAGCTGCGCCAGCCGCTCGCGGTCGGGAGCCGTGCGGACCTGGGTGCGGTCCTCGGCCGGCAGCTTCGCCACCCAGGCCTGCACCCGGTCCAGGCGCGGGCGCACCTCGTCCAGGGAGGTGAGCGAGGAGCTCTCCGACATGTCGTTCAGGATCCGCAGGATCTGCTGCTCGTCCCCGGTGGTGATGTCCACGGCGGAGGCCAGCATGCGGAACGGGACGGTGCGGCTGGTCACCGGCAGGGTCCGCTCGGCCGTCCCCAGCGCGCGCGCCCGGACCGCCTGCTCCAGCTGCTCGCCGCCGCCGTCCGCCAGGCGGCGGGTGACCGCGTCCCACTCGTCGTAGAGCCGGCCCACCTCCTGGTCGAAGGCGATGGAGAAGGACTGGTTCGGCTTGCGGCGCACGTACAGCCAGCGGACCAGCGGGGCCTCCAGGATCTGCAGCGCGTCACCCGGGGTCGGCGCGCCGCCGGCCGAGCCGCTCATCTTGGCGGTTCCGCTGGTGCCCACGAAGGAGTAGCCGAGATAGGACGGCGGCCGGCCGTCGAAGACCTCGCGGACCAGCTGGGAGCCGACGGTGAAGCTGGAGCCGGGGGAGGAGTGGTCCACGCCGCCCGCCTCGAAGGTGACCCCTTCGAAGGCCCAGCGCATCGGCCAGTCGACCTTCCAGACCAGCTTGCCGCGACCGCTGACGCCGATCACGTCGGTGTCGGCGTGGCCGCACTGGCAGGTGTAGGAGATCCGCGCGCTCTCCTCGTCGAACTCCGTGACCGTGGTGAAGTCCCGGTCGCACGCGCCGCAGTACGGCTTGTACGGGTAGTAGCCCGAGGCCGTGGTCTCGTCCTCGGTGTCGTTCGCGACCGAGTCCGCCGCCTCCGGGTCCTCCGGCTGACCGGCCGCCTGGCCGGCGGCCTGGCCCGCCTGCGCGGTCTTCGCCGTCCGGTAGCGGCCGAGGATCGCGTCGATCTGTCCGCGATGGCGCATCGCGTGCAGGATCTGCTCGGTGTAGGCGCCGGCCCGGTACATCTCGGTCTGGCTGATCTCGGTGACCTCGACGCCGAGCTCGGCCAGCGCGGCCCGGAACGGCACCTTGAAGTGCTCGGCCCAGTTCTCGTGCTCCCCGCACGGGTCCGGCACCGAGGTCAGCGGCCGGCCGATGTACTCGGCGAAGGACTCCGGCACCCCGGCCGGGACCTTGCGCAGCCGGTCGAAGTCGTCCCAGGACAGGATGTGCTTGCAGTCCAGCCCGCGCCGGCGCAGCTCGTCCGCGACGAAGTGCGGCACCATGATCTCGCGCAGGTTGCCCAGGTGCACCGGGCCGGAGGGGCTGATCCCGGAGGCGCAGACGAGCGGCGCACCGGCGGGACGGTTTTTGCCCTCGGCGATAACCTGATCTGCCGCGGCCATCACCCAGTCGCCCTGCTTCGCGCCTGCCACTGCATTCCTCCGTGCTGATTTGTGAAGTCTTTCGCGTAAGCATACGGGGTGCGGGCTGCCCGCCGAACGCGCCCGATTGAGCGGAAATCCGATCGCCCCGGCCGTGCGGAACGGGCTAACCTGGCCGGCATGAACGTCACTGGCCGAACCACCACCGCGACCGCGCGAGCGACCAACTCGCCGGTTGCCGCCGCCTGACGTTCCCTCACCTCCCACCGGCAACCGGAAAACGGTCCGCCGGTGGGTCCACGGGTACTCCCGTTCCGGTCCCGAGTCCGTGCTGATCCGTTCTCCGGTGCCTCCCGCTCGCACATCCGCGAAGGAGCCTCCCGTGAATTCCGAACTGGTCAAGCGCACGTTCGTCGAGTACTACCAGGACCGGGGACACCGCCGGATCACCGGCTCGGCCCTGCTGCCGCCGCCCGGCGACCCGGTGCTGTTCACCACCTCCGGCATGCACCCGCTCACGCCGTACCTGGAGGGCCGCGAGCACCCGCTCGGCCGGCGCCTGGTCAACGTGCAGCGCTGCCTGCGCACCACGGACCTGGAGGAGGTCGGCGACCTCACCCACCTGACCGTCTTCGAGATGCTGGGCAGCTGGTCGCTCGGCGACTACGAGGGCCCGCAGAGCCTCGACTGGGGCTACGGGCTGCTCACCGAGGGCTTCGGGATCGACCCGGGCCTGCTGCACGTGACCGTCTTCGGCGGCGACGAGCAGTGCGGCCCGGACACGCGGTCCCTGGAGCTGTGGCAGCGGCACGGAGTCCCCGTCGAACTCACCGTCGAGGACAACTGGTGGTCCAACGGGCCGACCGGCCCGTGCGGCCCCGACTCGGAGATCTTTTTGTGGACCGGCGACACCCCGCCCGAGTCGACGCCCACCGGGGACGACCGCTGGGTGGAGGTGTGGAACCACGTGATGATGCGTCACCGGCGCCTGGAGGACGGCTCGCTGGTACCGCTGCCGCAGCGCAACGTCGACACCGGCCTGGGACTGGAGCGGCTGACCACCCTGCTGCAGGGCCGCCGTTCCGTCTTCGACTGCGACGTCTTCGACCCCTGGCGCCGCCTGCTGCCGCCGCTGTGGCCGCTGGACGAACCGTCGCTGCGGCTGGTCAGCGACCACCTGCGCTCCTCCGTCGTGGTGATCGGCGACGGCGTGCGCCCCGGCAACACCGGCCGCGGGTACGTGCTGCGCCGGCTGGTGCGGCGGGTGCTCACGGTGCTGTGGCAGGACGAGCCGGGGCGGAGCCTCGGCGACCTGCCGCAGGAGCTGGTCCGGCACACCCTGGACCGCTTCGGCCAGGACGTGGACCCGGGGCTCGTCCGGCAGGTGCTGCTGGAGGAGGAGCGCGGGTTCGGCCGACTACTGCGGCGCGGCCGGCAGGTGCTGTCGCGGCCGCGTTACCAGGGCCGGCAGTTGACGGAGGAGGAGCTGAACTACCTGCACGACACGCACGGGTTGCCGCGCGAGCTGGTGCTGAGCCTGCGCGAGTCGTGAGGGGCGCGGGGCGCGGGGCGCCCGGGGTGCGGGGCGCCCGGGGTGCGGGGCGGCTGGCCCCGTGCCCCGGTGCGCGCCGGTCGGTGGATCTCGGCGCGTGGCAGGATGCCGTCCATGACCTGCATCCGGACGGGCACCCGAAGGGGCCGTGCCTCGTAGAACACCAGCTTCACTCCGCCCGCGAACGTGCGGCTGGGGACGACCGTGGGTGCGGTACCGCGATGTCCCGGGCCTGTCGGGAGCGGCGAACGCCGCCGTCCGGGTGGTCGAACGGGAGCGACTGGCTCCGGGCCTTGTCGCGGTGGCGCTGAGCGTGTGGTCCGTGCGCGTCCATGGCACCAGCCGGCGGTGGCGGCATTCGGAAGCCGAGTTCACCTGCCCGTGCTGCGGGGAGGGTTGGGCCCGGGACAAGCTGCAGGAGGCGCTGTTCGGGCTTCCGCCCAGGGCGGCCGGGGAACTGCGGGTGCGGGTCGAGCGCCTGGACGCCGTACTGCTCCGGCGAACGCATCACGAGCCCTCGGCCGACCAGGGGTTGGCATGGTGGCATCGCCGGTGCTGACCGGCCGTGCCGTGCCGTGTCGTGCGGCTGTTGCCGGGCCCGGCGCGTTCGGGACGGAAGCTACGAGCGGCGGCCCAACAGGTGGGCGTCGAGGAAGCGCCGTCACACCATGAATCGGTCTGACAAGTGACTTGGTGACAGGGCGCAATGGCAAGCGCGAGGTCCGATTCCCGCCAGCGGCGCCGGTTCGCCCAGGGGAGAGTCAGGGACGGCCCGGGTTCCTGATCGCGGGCCGGTCCGTTCGGCTCTTCGTGAAAGGCACACCCCATGCACGTCGTCCCCGGGCTCAAGGTCCTCTACTTCGGCACTCCGGTGGTGCTGATCAGCTCGCTCAACGAGGACGGCACGGCGAACCTGGCGCCGATGTCCTCGGCCTGGTGGCTGGGCCAGTCCTGCATGCTCGGTCTCGGCAACAGCGCCCAGACCACCGCGAACCTGCTGCGGGAAGGCGAGTGCGTCCTCAACCTGCCCTCGTCGGCGATGGTCGACGCCGTCGACCGGATCGCGCTCACCACCGGAAAGCCGACCGTGTCGGCCACCAAGGCGAGCCAGGGCTACCGGTACGAGCCGGACAAGTTCACAGCCGCACAGCTGACCGAACAGGCCTCGGAACTGGTCCGGGCGCCCCGGGTCGCGGAATGCCCGGTCCAGCTGGAATGCCGGGTCGTCTCGGCCCATCCGTTCGGTGCCCCCCACCCGCGCGCCACCGCCTTCGAGGTGGAGGTCCTGCGCGCCCACGTCGAGGAGAAGCTGGTCATCCCCGGGACGCACTACGTGGACCCGCTGGGCTGGGACCCGCTGATCATGAAGTTCTGCGAGTTCTTCGGCGGCGGGGCCAACCTCCACCCGTCGCGACTCGCCGAGGGCTGGCACATGCCGCACGGGCTTCAGCCGGTGAGCACGGATCACGGCTGACGCGGCCTGGCCCGGGCCCGGGCCCGGGCCGGCCTGTGGTCCTCGTATGCACCGGGATCTGTTCGCGTACCTGACCCGTCCGCGTGCATGCGGCGCTGTGCTGACTCGCCGGCCCCTGCCCGCGCCTCAGTCCGCCGCCGGGCGCGGCCCCGTGTACACGCCGCGGGCCCGCATCCGCAGGGGCTCCTCCTGGTACTCCTCCATCGCGTGCGCCAGCCAGCCGGCCGTGCGGGCGACGGCGACGATGACCTCACCGGCCTCGCCCGGCATGCCGGTGGCGAGTGCGAAGGCGGCCAGTGCCAGGTCGATGCTCGGGTACTGCCGGGTTCCCGGGCCGGAAGCGGCGTCCACCACCGCCTCGAGCGCGACGAGCACCTCGGCGGCCAGCGGCAACTCCCGCATCGCGCTGAGCAGTTCGGCGGCCCGCGGGTCGCCGTTCGGGTACATCCGCGCGCCCAGGCCGGGGATGTCGCGGCCGGTGCGGTGGTGGAACGAGACGACGTCGGTGGCGTTGCCGGAGTTGATCACGTCGATCAGCAGGGCGTGGGCCAGCGAGCCGATGGCGCCGTGCAGCGGGCCGTCCAGCGCACCCAGGCCGGCCGAGACCACCGCGTACGGGTGGGCCCGGGCCGAGGCGGCGACCCGGGCGGCGACGGTGGAGACCGCGAGGTCGTGGTCCATCATCAGCACCAAGGCCAGGTCCAGGCAGCGCAGTGCCGCGGGGCTGGGGATATCGGGGGCGAGCCGGCCCCACAGGCGGGCGGCCAGCGTGGTCTGCGGGTACTCGGCCCCCTCGGGCGTGCGGCGGGGCAGCGCCTCGACCATGGTGCCGATCAGCGCGGCACCGGAGGCGCGGACGCTCTCCTCGCGCAGGTCGAAGCGGCTCGGGTCGGCGGTGCCGGCCACCGCGACCGCGATGCGGAGCCGGTCGGTGAGCCTGGTCCGCGGCGGCAGTGACTCGGCGGTGCGGGCCAGCAGCGGGGCCAGCCCGGCGGGGGAGCGCAGCGCCACCCCGGGCGTGGTGCCCAGGCCCCAGAGCCAGCCGACGGCGGCCTCGAAACCGTGCTCGCGGGCCAGCCGGATGGCGTCCGTGCCCCGGAAGTAGAGCCGGCCGTCCTCGATCAGGGTCAGCGCGGTGCGTACGGTGACCGGCTCGTGCGGGGACTGGCGGGGCGGGCGCCGGCCGCGGGCGGCGAGCTCAGCCACCTCCGCCGCGTCGAAGGTGCTGCCCTTGCCGCCGGGGAGCCGTTCGCTGCTGAGTTGACCGCGGCTGGCGTAGGCGTACACGGTCTCCACCTTGACGCCGAGCAGGTCGGCGACCTGCTGGGTGGTCAACCTCTCGGTGGGGCGCTCAACCATGGATCTGCCTCCCGGGCGATGTTGATCTGTATCACCTTGCCGGCATCAGTATGGACTATCCATGTATACATTGACTAGCAATCAACATTGACAATATGGATCCATACTCGGACAGTACGAAGAGTCAGCACGAACTTCCGAGATGGGGTCCACCATGAACGCCGCCACCACTGCCGAAGCCCCCGCCGCCGCCGTCCAGATCGAGGTCCCGCGCGGGCTCAAGGGCGTCGTGGTCACCGAGACCGGCCTGAGCGACGTGCGCGGCACCGAGGGCTTCTACCACTACCGCCAGTACTCGGCGATCGACCTCGCCCAGCAGTGCACCCTGGAGGAGGTCTGGCACCTGATGCTGCTCGGTGAACTCCCCGACGCAGCACAGCTGGCCGCCTTCCGCGCCCGCACCGTCCCGCTGCGCCGGCTGCCCGAGGCGCTGCGCCCGCTGCTGCCCGCGCTCGCCACGGCCACCGCCGGCGGCGGCGCCCTGGGCGGCCTCAGCGCCGCCCTCTCGGTGGCCGCCGCCGACCGCGGGATTCGCCCGCTCTACGACACCACGCCCGAGCAGCGGATCGAGGACGCCCTCTTCGCCACCTCGCTGGTCCCCACCCTGCTCACCGCCCTGCACCGGCTGCAGCACGGCGAGCAGCCGGTCGAGCCGCGCGAGGACCTGGGCTACGCCGCCAACTACCTCTACATGCTCACCGGTCAGGAGCCGGCCCCCGCCGAGGCCCGGGCCGTCGAGCAGTACCTGATCTCCACGGTGGACCACGGCTTCAACGCCTCCACCTTCACCAGCCGGGTGATCGCCTCCACCGGCGCCGACCTGGTGGCCTGCCTGCTGGGCGGCCTCGGAGCGCTCTCCGGCCCGCTGCACGGCGGTGCCCCCAGCCGGGCGCTGGACACCCTGGACGCGATCGGCACCCCGGACCGGATCGACGACTGGATCCGCACCCGGGTGCTGGCGGGCGAGCGGATCATGGGCTTCGGCCACCCCGTCTACCGCACCGAGGACCCCCGCTCGCGGATGCTGCGCGGCATCGCCGAAGGCTTCGGCGGCGACCTGGTGGAGCTCGCGGTCACCGTGGAGCAGCGCGTGGAGGCGATCCTCGCCGAGCTGAAGCCGGGCCGGGAGCTGCACACCAACGTGGAGTTCTACGCAGGAGTGGTCATGCACCTCTGCGGTCTGCCGCGCGAGATGTTCACGCCCACCTTCGCCGCGGCCCGGGCGATCGGCTGGAGTGCCAACATCCTGGAGCAGGCCGCCGACCCGAAGATCATCCGCCCTGCCGCCCGGTACACCGGCATCCCCGCCCCGCAGCCGGTGCCCGCCCGCTGACCCGGCGCCCGAGCCGTGCCGGGCGCTGACCGGTGGGGGCCGAGCCTGGTCACAGCCGTGCGGCCGTGCGGACCAGGCCGGCCAGGGTGAGGGAGCGGCTGTGCGCGGGCCAGGCGAGGTGGGTCACCACGGGCGGTGCGTCAGGCACGGGAACGGCCGCGTGCTCGGCCCACAGCCAGGAGCGGGCGGACTCGGGGACGACCGCCACGGTGCGCCCGAGGGCGATCAGCTGGGCCAGTTGGGTCTGGTTGTGGATCTCGGGGCCAGGGCCGGGTACGTAGCTGCCGCGGGTGGGCCAGCGGGCGAGCGGCAATCCGGGGATGTCCCTCACCTCGGCCAGGGACAAGGTCTCGCGGGCGGCGAGGGGGTGTCCGGCCGGCAGGACGGCGACCTGCCCCTCGGCCGCCAGCGCCTCGCTGTCGAACCCGGCGAGGGAGTTCCACGGCGTGTGCATGAGCGCGACATCGGCGCGTCCGTCGCGCAGCAGTTCCTCCTGCTCGCGGATGCCGCACGGCAGCACCTCGATCTCGGCGCTGTCGGGCTCGGCCGCGTAGGCGTCGAGCAGCTTCCGGAGCAGTTCGTGGGACGCGGCGGCCTTCACCGCGAGGACCAGCCGACCGCGGGGGCCGCCAGGACCGTCGGCACCCCCGGCGCGCCGGGTGCGGCGGACGGCTGCAGCGGCCGCGTCGAGTGCCGCCCGGGCCTCCTGCAACAGCACCTCCCCGGCACCGGTCAGGCGGACACCGCGGCGGTTGCGCTCCAGCAGACAGACCCTCAGGCGCCGTTCGAGCTGCTGGATCGCCCGCGACAGTGGCGGTTGGGCCATGCCGAGACGCTCGGCGGCGCGCCCGAAGTGCAACTCCTCGGCCACGGCCACGAAGTACCTCAACTCGCGGGTCTCCAGGGTATCCACGGCCGCAGCATACGCGGTGATACCCGCCGGGTATGACAGGGCACCGTATCGGTGTTGGCCGCGCTGTTCGTCCCAGGGCCACCATCCTCGGCATGAGCGAAACGATGATCGCGCTGGTGACCGGCGCGAACAAGGGCATCGGATACGAGATAGCGGCCGGGCTGGGCAGCCTCGGGTACCGCGTGGGGGTGGGGGCTCGGGACGAGACCCGACGCGAAACCGCCGTCGGGAAGCTGCGCGCCCTCGGCGTGGACGCGTTCGGGGTGCCGCTGGAGGTGACCGACGACCGGAGCGTCGCCGCGGCCGCGGAGCTGGTCGACCGGCTGGTCGGGCGCCTGGACGCCCTGGTCAACAACGCCGGCATCCCGGGCGAGATGGGCCCGGGGTGGGAGCAGGACCCGACCGCGCTCGACCTGGACGTGCTCCGCACGGTCGTGGACACCAACGTCATGGGAGTGGTCCGGGTGACCAACGCGATGCTGCCGCTGCTGCGGCGCTCGGCCTCGCCACGCATCGTCAACGTCTCCAGCAGCGTCGGCTCCCTGGCCCGGCAGGCGGACCCCGACACCGAGATCGGCCCGGTCATGGCGGCCTACGCTCCGTCGAAGTCGTTCCTGAACGCCCTCACCGTCCAGTACGCCCGGCAGTTCAGCGGGACGAACATCCTGATCAACGCCGCCTGCCCGGGCCTGGTCGCCACCGACTTCACCGGCTTCCACGGACCCCGCACCCCCGCACAGGGCGCGGTGACAGCGATCCGGCTCGCCACCCTGCCCGACGGCGGCCCGAACGGTTCGTTCTTCGAAGACGACGGTGTCGTCCCCTGGTGATGGCGAACGGCTCTGACGCAGTGGGCGGCAGCTGCCTCGCCCCAGCTCGCCGCCCCGTGCCTCGGTGGCTGCGCCGGCGGGGCGGGCTGCCACCTCGCGCAACTGCCGGAGGTCGATGCGGTGGTGATGGATGGTGGCCCGCGACGAGATCACCGCCGGGGCGGTCCGGTTCGCGCGGCGGGCCGGGATCGGCGTGGCTGACGGACCGGCCCTGGCCGCCTTGCTCGGCCGGTACTCGGCCCCCGCCCTGGCACCTCGCTCCGGTGCCGCCACCGAGGCGACCAGCTGGAAGACTCGTCCGGAGCCGACCATCGTGAAGGCGATCAGTGGTCACGGCAGTCAGTCTCAAAGCAACCAGTGCGGGGGCGTGATGAAACTTCTCCTTACCGATTCCGGCGTCAGGAACGCGAGCATCCTGGCGGCGTTGGTCGATCTCCTGGGCAAACCGATCAGTGAGGCCGACGCCCTCTGCATCCCGACCGCCGGGTACGGGGGCCCGTACGCGGACCCCGGTGGGCCGTGGCGGTTCGTCAGCGGGCAGGCCCCCAGCCCGATGACCGGGTTGGGGTGGAAGTCGGTGGGGCTGCTGGAGCTCACCGCGCTGCCCAGCATCGACCGGGACCTCTGGGTCTCCTGGGTCCGGGCGGCGGACGTCCTGCTGGTGAACGGGGGCGACGCGCTGTACCTGTGCCACTGGATGCGGGAGTCCGGACTCGCCGACCTCCTCCCGTCGCTGTCCGACACCGTCTACGTCGGGCTCAGCGCCGGAAGCATGGTCCTGACTCCCCGGGTCGGGGCGGAGTTCGTCGACTGGAAGCCGCCTACCGGTGGTGACCGCACGCTGGGACTTGTCGACTTCTCCATTTTCCCGCACCTCGACTCTCCGGACTGCCCGGAGAACACCATGGCCGACGCGGAGTGCTGGGCCGCCGGGATTGCGGGTCCGGCCTATGCGATTGATGCCCAGACCGCGATCAAGGTGGTCGACGGAGAGGTCGAGCTGGTCTCCGAGGGCCACTGGAAGCTGTTCGACCCGTCCTCGTAGCCGGCTTCCCCGACGTCACTGACCTGCGCAGTCCGGCCGGCGTGCAGGCAGCGGCGGCCCGGCGTCGATCCCGCCTGTGATCTGATGGAACCTGACGGGCTGTTGGTTCGTCCATGTACTGACCAAATGGATCGTCAAAGGGGATGCGCGTGACCTGGCGGATACGGATACCGGCACTGCGACGGGTGGCGGGGGCGATTGCGACCATCGCCGCCGTCACCGCACCGGCGGGGCAGGGGGTGTCGCCGGTGGCGTTCGCGCAGCCGGCCGCCGGTCCGGTGTCCGTGCCGACGGACCGCCCCGCCGCGGGGGGCGATCCCACCGCGCAGCCGGCGCTGGACGGCGGGGGCGCGGTGAGCCTGCCGCAGCCACCGGCCGCACCGAGCAGTGCGCCGAGCCCCGGGGCGGGTGTCGGCCCGGCGCCCGTCGCAGGCGGGGGCGGCCTGCCGTCCACGGTGTTCGCCGCCTACCGGAAGGCGCAGGACTCGCTGGCGACCTCGGTGCCCGCCTGTCACCTGCCGTGGCAACTGCTCGCGGCCATCGGCCAGGTGGAGTCGAGCCAGGCCGACGGCGGCCGGGTCGACGCCGCCGGGGCCAGCTACACGCCGATCCTCGGCCCCGTGCTGGACGGCACGGGCGGGAACGCCGCGATCCGGGACACCGACGGTGGCCGGTACGACCACGACACCGTCTGGGACCGGGCCGTCGGGCCGATGCAGTTCATTCCCTCCACCTGGGCCGACTGGGGCGCGGACGGCAACGGCGACGGGATCGCCGACCCGAGCAACGTCTGGGACGCGGCGCTGGCCGCCGGCCGGTACCTGTGCGCGGACGGCCGCGACCTGGCCGTCCCGGCCCAGCTCGACCGCGCCGTGCTCGGCTACAACCACTCGGACGCGTACCTGCGGACGGTCCGGGCGTGGCAGGCCTACTTCGAGGCGGATGGGAGGGTGGTGCCGGACGCGGTGGGCAGCCCCGCTGCCGTGACGAGCGCCTCGCCCACGCCGAGCGCGTCCGCCACGCCGACCGCTTCGCCCACGCCGGTGCCGTCCTCGACTCCGACCCCGTCTGCTTCGGCTTCGCCCACGGCCACGCCTTCGCCGTCCCCGTCGAAGTCGCCCACGCCCAGCGCGACGCCGTCGCCGACCGCCGTGCCGACACCCTCGCCGTCGCCCTCCAGTTGCCCGTCGCCCGCACCGAGCGGCTCGCCCTCCCCGTCGGTGACCCCGACCCCCACCCCGAGCCCGAGCCCGACGGCCGCCCCGACGCCGTCGCCGACCGCGACCGCGCCTTCGCCGACTCCGTCGGCCTGCGCCCCCGCCTCGCCGGCCGCGTCCCCGTCCCCGTCCTCGTCGAGCGGGTCGCCGTCGCCCTCTCCCTCACCTTCGGCCAGCCACCGCTGAGTACCCGTCAGCTGTCCCGCCCCGGTCGACGAGCCCGGCGTCAGTGGTCATGACGCCGGGCTCGGCCGCGTCGCGGGCCCAGGACGCACGGCACAGGGTGTCGATCCACCCACTCACCCCCCGCGGGGTGGGCCGGAGCCCCGCGCCGCTACGCTCTGCCCCAGTGCTCAGAGCGGGCACAGTTTCTCCAACAAAGGCACGGTTCGATGAAGGGTTTGACGGACGATCGGAAGCTCGATCTGCAGTCCCAGGCCAGGCGGGCGGTGCGGCGGGTGGACCCGACCGAGCGGTGCCGCTCGGTGCTCCTGGCGGTGGGCGGGCCTCACCCGCCACTCCTGCTGACCTTCGGCGGGGTGCTCGCCATGTTCCTGACCAGCGCGTACTTCCTCACCCTCACGGACCGAGCCGTGTACGTCCACCGGGGCTCGCGCCCCGAGGACCAGCCCGAGATCCTGGTGCAGGTGGTTCCCTTCGAGCAGGCGGCCGGGCTGATCGCGAAGGTGAAGCGGGGCAGGACCTGGAACGTGCTCTTCCTGCGGCTTCCGGGGCGGAGCAGGTCGATTCGCCTGAACCTCTCCTACCAGTCGCGTGACGACCTGGAGCGCTTCGTCGCCAACCTCGAGAAGAGCATCGAGCGGGCCGGCGTCCAGCCGGTCAGTGAGAGCGCCCGTCAGCCCGCAGCGTCGAACACCGCCGCCGCCGATGACCGCGGTCCCGATGACCCTCGCGCGGAAGACCGCCGCGCTGTCGGGAAATGGATTTCCTGATTCGGGCACCTGTGCCGTAGAGTCTGGTTCACCGACGCGGGGTGGAGCAGCTCGGTAGCTCGCTGGGCTCATAACCCAGAGGTCGCAGGTTCAAATCCTGTCCCCGCTACTACGAAGGCCGACCGGTGCACATTGTGCGCCGGTCGGCCTTTTTGTTCGCCGGATTCTCCGGCGGCAGCGGTGCTCTGACGGTCAGGCAGGCCCCTGCCCGCAGCCCGCCTGTGCCCGAGAGGATCCCCCGGTCGCGGGCATTGCCTGACACCGCCGCCGCGCGGACCTGTCCGGGTAGCCCGGGTGGCGCGGCCGGGAAATGGATTTCCTATTCGGTCACCTGTGCCGTAGAGTCTGATTTACCGACGCGGGGTGGAGCAGCTCGGTAGCTCGCTGGGCTCATAACCCAGAGGTCGCAGGTTCAAATCCTGTCCCCGCTACTACCAGAACCGGTCGGCGCACTCGATGCGTCGGCCGGGTCCTTTTTGTTTGCCCGGCCGCCGGCCTACTCAGGACCTCGGGCGCGATCACCTGGTGCGGCCGCACTGCCGCAGTCGGGGCCCGAGCAGCCGCTGCGCCTGCTCGGGCCCGGCCCCGCCGCCTGATCACCCGTCAGCGGCCCCCGGGTCGGCCGGGGCCAGGCCGGCTGTCCGGGCGGCGAGGCCGGACTGGGCGGCGAAGAGGCGGTCACGGGCGCCCTGGTCGAGGCCGTGGAAGTGGCCGTGGGCCTCCAGGGTGACGAAGCCGTGCACGGTGGCCCAGGCCAGCAGGGTGGCCTCGTGGATGTCCGGGACCAGCGGGGTGCCGAGCCGGCCCTGCTCGGCCGTGTCGGCGGCGAGTTCGACCACGTGCTCCAGGGCCCGGCGGGCGGCCGTCACGGTCGGGCCCTTGGGCGGGGCGGCGTAGCCGGGCACGGGGGAGCCGAAGATCAGCGCGAACCGCTCGGGGTTGTGCTGCACCCAGCCGCGGTAGGCCGTGCAGGTGGCCACGAAGCGACCGTCGAGGTCGTCCGGGGGGACGGTGGTCCGGGTCGCCCGCAGGGCGTCCGAGAGGCTGTCGAAGGAATCGGCGACCAGGGCGGTCAGCAGCTCGTCGCGGTCGGCGAAGTAGCGGTACAGCGCGGGCGGGGTGATCCCCATGCTGCGGGCGATGTCCGTGAAGCGGAGGTTCGCGGTGCCGTGCTCGACGATCAGGCCGAAGGCCGCCTGCTTGATCTCCTCGACGGTGGCCGCCCGCACCCGGTCGCGCCGGCTCGCCCCTGCTCCGACCTCTGTCGCCCAACCCGTCATCGCGTCTCCATCCGCTTCGTACACCGCTGCGACATTGACAAACCGTACCCATCGACGGAAACGTTACGCTTCGTAAGGACCGTTATGAAGCGTAACGCTTGCGGGGCAGTGGCCCCCACGACGTACGGAGGGCCTCATGTCCCAGCAACCGCGCGGCGATCGGCGCACCGCCGCCGCGGACACCGGTCCGCACCGGCCCGGTCCGCTCGGCCGAATAGCCGGCTGGAGCTTCCGGCACCGGGGTCGCACGGTGCTGCTGTGGCTGCTGGCCGTCGGCGTGGCCGTCGGTCTGGCGGCCGGCTTCGGTGCGAAGTACAGCGCCGACTACTCGGCGCCCGGCTCCGATTCCAAGCAGGCCCAGCAACTGCTCGGCCGGGACTTCCCGGGGCTGGGCGGCGAGTCGATCAGCCTGGTGCTGCACGCCGACGGCGGCCTGGCGGACGCCGCGACCCGCACCGAGGTGCATGACCTGGTCGCCAGGATGGCCGCCGTAACTCACGTCAGCGGAATCGACGACCCGCTGGGGCCGCGCGGCAAGGTCTCGCCCGACGGCCGCACCGCGCTGGGGCAGATCCACCTGGACGTCGCCAACCCCCCCGACATGCCGAAGGCCGACACGCACCAGTTGCTCGACCTGGCCCACCCGGCCACCGGGGGCCTGCACGTCTCCCTCGAAGGCATGGCCGTCCAGCAGGCCGAGCAGGGCTCGATCGGCTCCGAGGGCATCGGCATGGCGGCCGCGGCCCTGATCCTGGTGCTCACCTTCGGCTCGGTGGTGGCCGCCGGGCTGCCGCTGCTCACCGCGGTCGGCGGACTCGCCGTCAGCAGCACCCTGCTGCCGGTGCTCGCCGCGCTCATGCCGGTGCCGGACTGGTCCACCTCGCTGGCCGCGATGCTCGGCATCGGCGTCGGCATCGACTACGCGCTGCTGCTGGTCACCCGGTACCGCGAGTGGCGGGCCGAGGGGCTGGAGGCCGAGTCCGCGACGGTCGCCGCGCTGGACACCGCCGGGCGCGCGGTGGTGGTGGCGGGGACGACCGTGGTGGTCAGCATGCTCGGCCTGTTCGCGATGGGCCTGTCGTTCATGCGCGGGGCGGCGGTCGCCGCGATCCTGTCCGTGCTGATCGTGCTCGCCGCCTCCGCCACCCTGTTCCCCGCGCTGCTCGGCTGCCTGGGCCGGCACATCGAGCGCCTGCGGCTGCCGCTGCCCCGGCGCGGTGCCCGACGGCCCGCCAACACGGTGTCCGCGGGCTGGCTGCGCTGGAGCCGGCTGGTGGAGCGCCACCGGGTGCTCGGCGCCGTCACCGGCGTGGTCGTGCTGCTGGCACTGGCCGCGCCGTTCCTCGGGGTGCGGTTCGGCTTCCCCGACGCCGGGAACGACCCGGCCGGCCGCTCCAACCGGCAGGCCTACGACACGGTGGCCGCCGGATTCGGCCCGGGCAGCAACGGGCCGCTGCTGCTGGTCTCCGAGCCGGGCGCGGGCGCTGACGCCGCGTCGGCGCTGCCCGGCCTGCTGCGTGCGGTGCCCGGGGTCGCGGCCGTCACCGCGCCGGTGCCGAGCGCGGACGGGAAGTCGTTCATGCTGACCGTGGTCCCGACCACCGGGCCGCAGAGCTCGGCCACCGGGGACCTGGTCCGCGACCTGCGCGACCACGTGCTGCCCGCGGTCGGCGGCGGCGTCCGGGTGCACGTCGGCGGTGCGACCGCGAGCGCGATCGACAGCACCGAGAACATCTCCCGCCGCATCCCGCTGCTGGTCGGCGGCGTGGTCACGGTGTCGATGCTGCTGCTGGTGGTGGCCTTCCGCAGCCTGGCGGTCGCGCTCAAGGCGGCCGTGATGAACCTGCTCTCGGTCGCGGCCTCCTACGGCGTGGTCGCGCTGGTGCTGCAGGGCGGCACGGCGGGCAAGCTGGTCGGCATCGACAACCCGACCCCGCTGCCCGCCTTCGTCCCCGTGCTCACCTTCGCCGTCCTGTTCGGCCTCTCGATGGACTACGAGGTGTTCCTGGTCAGCCGGATGCGCGAGGCCTGGCTGCGCTCGGGCGACAACGGGGAGTCGATCGTCAGCGGACTGGCCGGCACCGCGCGGGTGATCACCGCGGCGGCGGCCATCATGGTCGCCGTCTTCGCGGCCTTCGTCCCGTCACCGGACCTGGCGATCAAGGTGATCGGGATCGGCATGGGCTCGGCCATCCTGATCGACGCCACCCTGGTCCGCCTGCTCCTCGTCCCGGCCGTGATGCACCTGCTGGGCCGCGGCAACTGGTGGCTGCCCGGTCGGCTGGACCGCCGGCTCCCGCAGCTGCACGTGGAGGGCCACGCGGACCGGTACCTGCCGGCGGGTGAGCCGGCGACCGAGGAGCGGCTGGCGACGCCGGTCGGCTGACCTGGCCCTGGGACCTGGGCCCCGGGCTGCGGGCGCGATCGCCCGCAGCCCGGTCAGTCCGTGGTCGGCCAGTCCCAGCCGAGCTGGAGGAACATGCCGAGCCGGTCGCTCACCGCCCGGATCTCGACGATCTGCCCGGCGCGGACGGTGAAGATCCAGATCTGCTCGACGTCGAAGCGGCGGTTGGTCGGCTCGGGCATCCGGGCGTGGTGGCCCGTGTGGACCCCGGCCACCCGCAGCCGGGCGACGACCTCCTCGTCCTCGGCGACCAGCTGCTCGATCCGGAAGCCGTCGCCTGCCTGCTCGATGCTGAAGGCGGCCAGCTGGCGGCGGAAGCCCTCGATGGCGGCGCCGGGGGTGTCCTCCTCGCCGAAGATGACCTTGTTGTGGTCGATCACCGTAGGGGAGAGCAGCGGCACCCAGCCCTCGCCGGAGCGGTCGTTGAGCGCGGCGACGAAGTCGCGGATGACCTGCTTGTTGGCGGCGGTCGTCGACATGGCGGTTCCCCCTGTGACAGCTGCGGGCATTTCGTTCTTACATGGTAAGTTTTGCTCGATCGAGTGTCATCTTATGCTGTAAGAAAGTCAAGCCCGGACAGGGAGGGGAGAAGTGACGGTGGCACAGCGCGGACGAAAGCGGGAGGCGGCCCGACGCGGCCCGGGCAAGCGGGCCGGCATGAGCAGACAGCAGGTCCTGGACGCGGCGCTCGGCCTGGTCGACCGGGACGGGCTCAAAGGCCTGACGATGCGTTCGCTCGGCGAGGAGCTGGGCGTGGAGGCGATGACCCTCTACCACTACGTGCCCAACAAGGACGCCCTGCTCGACGGCCTGGTCGAGCAGGTGTTCACGGCCGCGACCCCGGCTCTGGACGGCGCCGCCGACTGGCGCACCGCCCTGCACACGTACGCCACCGCGCTGCGCGCAGGCCTGCTGCGCCACCCGGCCGTGCTCCCGCTGGCCATCTCCCGGCCCGCCGCCACCCCGGCCACCCTCGACGAGGTCGAGGCGTTGCTGGGCCTGCTCACGGAAGCCGGTTTCCCGCTCGGCCGCGCCCTGAACATGCTCAACTCCCTCGCCGTCTTCGTGATCGGCCACGCCACGGCGGAGGCCCGGATCGTCGTGGGCGCGGACGAGGCGGGCGGCGCCGACTGGATCGCCGCGCAGGCGGGAGGCCGGTACCCGCTGCTGGTCCGCGCCGCGACCGACGGGGCGGGCACGGACGACGCCGAGCGCTTCGCCTTCGCGCTCGACGCCCTGCTGCTCGGCTTCGAGGCGCTGCGCCCGGAGTGAGGCGGGGCGGCTGCCGGGCCGTCAGCCCAGCACTGCCCGCGGGCGAACGGCGACCCTACTGGGGCTAGCAGTGGGCTGCCGGCAGCGGAGGGAGTGGGAGGCTTGCCGGGTGAACGACACCATCACGGCCGCGCTCCGGCGGGCCGCCGACCACCAGCGCGGGTTCGAGGCCCGGTTCGCGGAGTACTTCGCCACCCTGACCGAGCCGGCCGGCGGGGCCCTGGACCTGCCCCCGAACGGGGCCTTCCCGGCCCGGGCGCTCGAACTGGTGCGGGAGCTGTCGCTGCGCGGCGGCAAGCGCCTGCGGGTGGCCCTGCTGCACGAGGCGGCCGCGCTGGTGGCGGAGGAGCGAGAGCAGCAGGTGCCGGGGTTGGCCGAGGCGGCGATCAGTGTCGAGCTGCTCCAGACCCACGGCCTGATCCACGACGACATCATCGACGACGCACCCGTGCGCCGTGGTGGGCCCTCCACCTACTACGCCTACCGCCGGGAGTTCCCCGACCGTCCCGACACCGCGCTGGCACTGGCGGTACTGGCCGGCGACCTCGCGGCGTTCCTGTCCGTGCGGGTCCTGCTCGCCGGCGCGCTGCCGCCCGACCGGGCGCTGGCCATGGCCGCCGTCGTCACCGATGCCGGGGCGACCACGGTGGGCGGGCAACTGCTCGACCTGGAGCGCGACTTCCACCCGGCCCCGGAGCCCGGACTGCTGCACGCGGTCACCGAGTACAAGTCCACCCGCTACTCGGTGCTGGCCCCGCTGCGGCTGGGCCTGCTCGCGGCCGGCGCCGACCTGGCCCCGCACGACACGGAGTTGCGTGCCTACGCCACCGCGGTGGGGATCGCCAACCAGATCCACGACGACTGGCTCGACCTGTTCGGCGACCCCGACGCGCTCGGCAAGCCGGTCGGCTCCGACATCCGTTCCGGCCGCCGCACCTACCTGGTGAGCGCCCTGCTGGCCGCTGTGGACCCGGCCGGGCGGGCGGTGCTCGACGCGGCGCTGGGGAACCCCGACTGCACCGACGAGGAGCTCGACCGGATCTGCCGCATCGCGCGGGACCACGGCGTCGACCGGGCCGTGCGGCGCGTGGCCGAGCGCCACGCCCGGCAGGCGGCCACCCGGGCGGCCGGCTGGCACGGGCGCTGGCGGCCGGAGGCGGTGGCGTTCTTCGAGCACCTGCCGGCCTGGAGCGTGGCCCGGGACCGGTAGTTCGGCCCCGTCCCGGGCCACGCCCGCCGACGGGTTTCGTCCTACTTCCAGCGGTACTCCGTGACCTCGCCGCCGCGAACGACGACGGTGGCCTCCGGCGTGTCGGCGGTGCGCCACAGTGTGTACCCGCCCTCCGGGAGTGGGGAGATGACGGCGCAGTGGCTGGTGTGCCCGCCCAGGTGGCGCGGGCGCACGGCCGCGTGGGTGCGGGTGGTGCCGTCCTCGGTGGGGCTGACCTCGATCTCCAGGCCTTCCTCCGCGAGGCCGGTGTGGATGATCAGCGCGCCGAGGGTGCCGCCGATCTCCAGCACCACGCTTCCTTCGCGGGAGGGGTCCGGCAGGGGCGCGTGGGTGTGCGCGTGGGTGTGGGTGCGGCTGTGGGTGTGCTGGTCGGTCATGGTTCCGCTGCTTGCCTTGTCTGCGAGGGCGGGGCCGCGGGCGCGGGCGGGGCGGGGGCTGCCGCCGGGCGGCGGCGCGGGTGCTCGGGACACTCGCGCCGCGCCGCGACGGTCAGTTGGACGGGTTGTGGTAGCCGTCGTACGGGACACCGAGGTAGGGGAAGGTGTCCAGGTAGGGGTTCTTGACGTCGGCGGGGGTCAGGCCGTCGGTGATCGCGCTGGTGGCGGCGTCGGGGGTGAAGGAGGGGTCGACCAGCGGCAGCGTCAGGCCGGCCACGGCCCGCAGTTCGACGGTGACGACGTCGTCGAAGACCCGGCGGCCGTTGGGGAACCCGGCCGCGTCACCGGCCACCAGGCCCAGGATGTTGGGGTTGGCGGCCGGGGGGACGGCCACGTTCAGGCGGAGCATGTCGGCCTGGGTGTCGCCGGTGTAGTTCTGGAACCCGGGGACGACCCCGCTCGGGATGCCGGTCAGCAGGATCGCGAGCAGGTCGGCGCGCGGCTTGGTGTACCCGGCCAGGTTCGGGAACACGCCCGGGTAGAGCACCGGCAGGAGCTTGGCGAGCTCGGGGGTGGCGACGTACTGGGCGAAGTTCTTGTCGTCGGCCGGGGGCTGCGAGTTCCACAGGTCCTTGCGCCCCATCGGGACGAGGACCTCGTTGAACAGCGGGTTGCCCAGCCGCGAGACCTGGACGAAGGGGCCGGAGGAGGTGTCGTGCCCGGTGGTGTTGATGACCCGGGCCTGCCGGCGGGAGGCGGTGGTCCACACGCCGATGGTGGCGTGCGGGTCCAGCACGTCGCCGGGCTTGCGGCCGCCACAGGTCAGGTCGGTGATCGGGACCTGCAGCGCGATGCTGTGCACGTTCAGGGCCTTGGTGGTGTTCACCCCGGGCGCCGGCTGGGTGAAGGCGGGCATCACGTGCAGCTGCTGGAACGGCCGCAGGGTGCCCAGGTCGAAGATCGCCCCGAGGTCGACGTAGAAGCCCTCGGCGCGCTGGCCCGCGAAGACCTTCCGTCCGCCCTCCAACTGGTGCACGGCCGCATCGGCCAGCGCGGCGTAGTCGGGGGTGGAGAGCGGACCGATGTTGCACGGCGGGCAGGCCAGGCCCTCGGCCAGCACGCGGCGCCGGCCGTCGGCCTCGACGCGGGTGACGGTGAAGGTCTGGCGGCGGTTCCAGTTCGGGTCGTCCAGCGCGGTGATCGGGCCGGTGTTGTACAGGAAGGAGTCGGGGTTGCGGACCTCGACCGCGAAGCGGAACTCGTAACTGACGTCCGGGCGGCCGTCGTTGTCGTTGTCGATGTGGATGGCGTAGAGGACGTCGTCACCGAACTCGTAGAAGTTCGGGCCGCCCGCCGGGCCCTGCAGCGGGAGGTAGTTGGCGATCAGCGTGACGGTGTCGCAGCTGTCGGGGCTGACGAAGGCGTAGACGTCGGTGCTGTCGGCGACCGGGTCCTTGGAGATCTCGGGGGCTTCGCGGTGGGACGACACTGGTACCTCGCTGTGGGGGTCGGGTGGGTGGGCGGACAGGAGTTGCCGGCCGGCTCCCGCGGTGCCGCCGCCGGGAGCCGGCCGGTGTGGAGAGAGCTTCGGGGTCCTCAGCCGAGGGCGCGGACCAGGGCGGCAGCCAACTCCGGGTCCTGGACGCGGTGGTGGCGGTCGCCGCTGAACAGGTCGAGCCGGCCGGTGCGCGCGTCCCGCAGGTGCACGATCATCGGCTCGAAGTGGTCGACCGGTGCGGGGCCGGCCGGCTGGTCCTCGGACCTGCCGTCGTCGGCAGCGGCGGGCGCGGCGCCGCCGGCCAGGGTCACCGCGAGGCCGGCGGCGCCGATGGCGGCGGCCTGGCGCATCAGGTGACGGCGGGACAGGCCGTCGGACGGTGTGGCGGCTGCAGGGGTGTCCAGGGACATGGATTCTCCTCCGAATCGCGGGAACGACGTGGGCGGGCCGCCGGCTCGGGCAGGTCTGCCGCCCGCAAAGGTGGACGGTCCCGTCGCGGACGATGCGGGGACGGGACGAACGATTGAAGGTGACGCCCTGGCCACAGGCGCTGCAGGCGGTCAACCGGAAGTGAATTCGGGAACCCTACGGCCGGTCAAGGCGACGCGCACCCGCACCCGGCGAGCTTGCACCGGTCGGCTCGACGGCGGTGCGGACCGGCGGCCGGTGAGCCGGCCGCGAGCACGCCGACGGGCCGTCGTACGACACCTGCCGTACGACGACCCGTCAGCATCCGCAGCGCGGGCGCGAGTGAACGCTCGCGCCGAAGCGGGGAACCCCGGCTCACCGGACCTTCGCGAGGAAGGCCCGGGTCCGCTCCTGCCGGGGATTGTCCAGGACCTGGTCGGGCGGGCCCTGTTCGACCACCACCCCGCCGTCCATGAAGACCACGGTGTCCGCCACCTCGCGGGCGAACCCGATCTCGTGGGTGACCACGATCATGGTGGTGCCGGAGTCGGCCAGGTCCCGGATCACGTCCAGCACTTCGCCGACCAGCTCGGGGTCGAGCGCGGAGGTGGGCTCGTCCAGCAGCAGCACCTTGGGCTCCAGCGCGAGCGCACGGGCGATGGCCACCCGCTGCTGCTGGCCGCCGGAGAGCCGGCGCGGATAGGCGTCGGCCTTGTCGGACAGGCCGACCCGGTCCAGCAGTTCCCGGGCCCTGGCCCGGGCGGTGGCCCGGGGCCGCCGCAGCACGCCGACCGGGGCCTCGACCAGGTTCTCCAGCACGGTCAGGTGCGGGAACAGGTTGAAGTCCTGGAAGACGAAACCGATGCCGGTGCGCTGGCGCAGCACCTCGCGCTCGGGCCGCTCGCGGAGCCGGCCGCCCTGGTACCGGTAGCCGATCAGCTCGCCGTCGACGGCGACGAACCCCCGGTCCAGCTTCTCCAGGTGGTTGACCGCCCGCAGCAGGGTGGACTTGCCGGAGCCCGACGGGCCCAGCACCGCGGTCACCGAGCCGGCCGCGACCTGCAGGTCCACCCCGCGCAGGACCGCCAGCGGGCCGAAGCTCTTGTGCACGCCCCGGATGTCGACCATCACGTCGTCAGTGGGCATCGCGCGCTCCTCCTCAGGGGTGTTCGGGCGGGCTGATCAGGGACTGCGGGACGGCGGAGCCGGTGACGCCCCACTTGCGCAGGATCCGGTCGTATGTGCCGTCCTTGATCAACTGGTTGACGGCGGCCTGGAACGCGGGGGTGAGCGGAGAGCCCTTCTTGAAGGCGAAGCCGACGTCGAGCCGGTGGAACTCGCCCAGGAACCTGGTGCCGGAGGCGGGTTGGGCGGCCTGGTAGCGCAGGCCGTTGATGGTCGACATGACGACGTCCACCCGGCCCTGCTGCAAACTGGTCAGGATGGCGGCGGTGTCGGAGAAGACCTGCACCTGGTACGGCTTCTTGCCGGCGGCCGCGCAGACGCCCTTCTTGGCGTCGAGCGTGCTCTGGAAGGTGGTGCCGGCGCCGGTGCCGACGGTCAGTCCGCAGAGCTGGAGCAGGTCGGTCACCGGCTGGACGGCGGTGTTGTCCTTGCGCACCGCGAAGCCCTGGCCGTCGTCGATGTAGGTCACGAAGTCGATGGTCTGGAGCCGGGCCGTGGTGACCCCGAAGTTGCCGGTCCCCACGTCGAACTTGCCGCTGCCGAGCGCGGGCAGGATGCCCTCGAAGGCCGCCTCCTGGCGGTCCACGGTGAGGCCGAGCACCTTGGCGACGGCGTCGGTGACGTCGATGTCGACGCCGGCCGGCCGCTTGGTCGCCGGGTCCGGGTAGAAGGCGGACGGCGGGTAGCCGAAGGAGCTCCCCACCCGCAGGGTGCCGGCCTGGCGGACCTCCGCGGGCAGCAGGGCCGCGACGGCGTCGACCCGCTGCTCGCCCGAGACCACGTCAGGTGCGGAACTCGGTCTAGGCGCAGGGCTGGTGGAACCGCAGGCGGTGAGCAGCAGGGCTGCCGCGGCGGCGGCCGCCGCGAGGCCGAGCAGGGGGCGGCTCACGCCTGGAGCGCGATCAGCTGGTGGCGGTCCTGCTCGGCGCGGGCGGCGCGTTCCGCGGCCCGCTCGGCGTCCCGCTTGGCGACCTCCTCGCGGACCAGCGGGATGACGTACCGGCCGAAGTCGATCGCGTCGTCCAACAGGTCGTAGCCGCGCGCGGAGAGGATGTCGACGCCCAGGTCGTAGTAGTCGAGCAGGGCCTGGGCCACCGTCTCGGGCGTGCCGACCAGGGCGTTGGAGTTGCCGGCGCCACCGGTGGCGGCGGCGGTCGGGGTCCACAGCGCGCGGTCGTAGCGCTCACCGGCCGCCGCGATCTCCAGCAGGCGCTGCGAACCGGTGTTCTCCGGCCGGAAGCTGCCGTCGGCCGACGGCCGGTAGCGGCGGCGGGCCAGCTGGTCGCCGCTCGCCTTGCGGGCGTTGATGGCGTCCACGGTCCGGTACGCCTTCTCCCAGGCCAGTTCCTCGGTCGGGGCGATGATCGGGCGGAAGGCGACCTGGATCCGCGGCAGGTCGGTCCGACCGGCCGTGCGGGCGGCCGCCCTGACCGCCTCGATCTGCTCGGCCGTGCGTGCCAGCGGCTCGCCCCACAGGCAGTAGATGTCGGCCTCGGCCGCGCCCGCCGCGTAGGCGGCGGGGGAGGAGCCGCCGAAGGACACGCCGGGCCGGGGCTGCTGGACCGGGAAGACGTCGGAGACGAAGTCCCGGAAGCGGTAGTACTCGCCCTCGTGGTCGAAGGGCTCGGTGCTGGTCCAGGCGCGCTTGACGATCCGGATGTACTCCAGGGTCCGGTCGTAGCGCTGGTCCTTGGTCAGGAAGTCGCCCTCCCGCTGCTGCTCGTGGTCGTTGCCGCCGGTGATGAAGTGCACGGTCAGGCGGCCGTCGCTGATCTGGTCGAGGGTCGCGAAGGTCTTGGCGGCGAAGGTGGGGTAGGAGACGTTGGGCCGGTGGGCGAGCAGGATCTGCAGCCGGTCCAGCTTCGCGGCCAGGTAGGCCGCCGCGGGGGCCGGGTCCGGCGAGCCGGCGCCGTAGGCGAAGAGCACGCGGTCCCAGCCGTGCTCCTCGTGCGCCCGGGCCAGCCGGAGCGTGTAGTCGCGGTCGAACGCCGCGGTGGTGCGGGAGTTGGTCTCCGAGCCGTCGCCGGTGGCGGCGATTCCCAGGAACTCGACAGGCATGGCGGTGCGCCTTTCGGGGCGGAGCGATGCTGAACTCGCCGACGGCGGCGGGCAGTCGGCGGGCAGCACGGAAGACGGGAGGTGCAGTGCGGAAGACGGAAGGAAGGGTGCGGGTGATGGCCGGTCAGCTGGAGCGAGCGGCGGTGGGGTGGCGGCAGCGTGCGCCCGGTACCCGTGACGGCCGGTCCGGGGAGCGGACGGCGGACGGGGTGCTCGGCCCAGGACGGGGGAACCGAGGGAGGTCTCCGAGGGAGAAGGGGCCGATCAGGCGGCCCGCTGCCGGGTCAGCCGCGACACGCCGCCGACCACACTCGACCGAAGTCGATGTGGTCGCGGGTGACCAGGGGCTCCACGGCGTTCATGGCGTAAGTGGAACAGCGAACCCCACCGTTCGTCAACCATGGCCAGGCCGAGACCGCTTGACAGCATGCCTGCGCACACGCGTACGATCGTAGGCGGAGCGAGTGAGCAACGGGCCTGGTGCCCGCCCGTGTTGAGGGACACGGGTCGCGTGATGGCAGTCCGTGACCCGCCGCGCCGCTCTGGAGTCAAGCCGCCATGGCCACCTCGCAGGATGTCCTGCCCGTCCCCGCCCACGCCGCCGCCCGGCCCGAACCGCTTCCCGACCCCGGTGCCCCGATCGTCGCCCGCCGCCGCCCGGGCCGGGTGCTCACCGCCGTGCTGCTGGCGGTGGCGGCAGCGGCGGTGCTGGAATCGCTTGCCCGCAACAGCGCCTTCCAGTGGGCGGTGGTCGGGCACTACTTCACCTCCACCGCCGTCCTGGACGGCCTGCTGCTCACCCTGTGGCTGACCGCCGCCACGCTCGGCGCCGGCTTCCTCCTCGGCACCCTGCTGGCGGTCTGCCGGATGTCCGACAACCCGGTGCTGCGCGGCCTGAGCTGGGCCTACATCTGGGTCTTCCGGTCGACCCCGCCGCTGGTGCAGCTGCTGTTCTTCTTCAACATCGGCGCGCTCTACCCGACCCTGAGCCTGGGGCTGCCGTTCGGCGGGCCGCAGCTGCTGCACGCCAGGACGGTCAACCTGCTCGGGCCGACCCTCACCGCGGTGATCGGACTCACGCTGCTGGAAGCCGCCTTCGCGGCCGAGGTGGTGCGCGCCGGGATCCTGTCGGTCGAGCGCGGCCAGCTGGAGGCCGCGCAGGCGCTCGGGCTCGGCCGGCTGCGGGTGCTGCGCCGCATCGTGCTGCCGCAGGCGATGCGGGTGATCGTGCCCGCCGCCGGCAACATGCTGATCAGCGCGCTCAAGGGAACCAGCATCGTGAGCGTGCTGGCGGTGCACGACCTGCTCTACTCGGTCCAGCTGGTCTACAACCAGACCTACCAGATCATCCCGCTGCTCACGGTCGCCACCCTCTGGTACCTCGTGGTGACCAGCGTGCTCGCCGTCGGGCAGCACTACCTGGAGCGCCACTTCGCCCGCGGTGAGCGCTCGGGCGGTGCGGCGTGAGCACCCTGGTCATCGTCGGCGCGGGACCGCGGGCGACCGGCCTGCTGGAGCGCCTGGTCGCCAACGCGGCCGAACTGCTGCCGCGTGACCGCCCGTTGCACGTCCACCTGGTCGACCCGTACCCGCCGGGTGCGGGCCGGGTCTGGCGCCACGCACAGTCCCCGCTGCTGCGGATGAACTCGATGGCCGAGGACGTCACCATGTTCACGGACGCCGGCTCGACCATCGAGGGGCCCGTCCGCCCGGGCCCCTCGCTCGCCGAGTGGGCCGCCCGGATGGCGGAGTTCGCGCCGTACCAGCCACCCGAGGACCCCGGGGTGGCCGCCGAACTGGCCGCCCTCGCGCCGACCGACTTCCCGACCCGGCGCGCGCAGAGCGCCTACCTGGACTGGGTGTTCCGCCGCACCCTGGCCGAGCGGCCGGACCGGCTGACCGTCACCGTCCACCGGGCCACCGTGGACTCGGTCACCGGGACGCCCGACGGCCCGCAGCAGGTCCGGCTGGCCACCACCACACTGCTGGCGGACCAGGTGGTGCTGACGCTGGGTCACCTGGGCTCCGAACCCGAGCCGCGGGACCAGGCCATGGCGGACTTCGCCGAACGGCACGGCCTGTTCCACCTGCCGCCCGCCTTCACCTCCGACGCCGACCTCAGCGGCCTGGCCCCCGGGGAGCCGGTGATCGTGCGCGGCTTCGGGCTGGCCTTCGTCGACCTGATGGCGCTGCTCACCGAGGGCCGCGGCGGCCGGTTCGAGCAGGCCGGGACCGGCCCGGCCGGGGCCGAGCTGGTCTACCGCCCGTCCGGGCGCGAGCCGGTGATCCACGTCGGCTCCCGGCGCGGCGTCCCCTACCGGTCCAAGACCGGCTACCGGCTGCAGGGTCCGCCCGCGCCGCTGCCGCGCTACTTCGACGCCGCGGCGGTGGACGGGCTGCTCTCCCGGCCGCACCCGCTGGAGTTCAGGCGCGACGTGTGGCCGCTGATGGCCAAGGAGATCGGCCTGGGCCACTACCACGAGCTGTTCCACGCCCATCCCGCACGTACCACCGGCTCCTGGGCGCAGTTCCTCACCGCCTACGACCAACTGGACTGGTACTCCCCGGCGCTGGCCCGGCTGCTGGCCGCCGCGGTCCCCGACCCGGCCGACCGGCTGGACTTCGAGGCGCTGGACCGACCGCTGGCCGGGCTGGAGTTCGACTCCAGCGAGCAGTTGCAGAAGCACCTGCGGGCCTGCATCGCCGAGGACGCGGACCGCCGGGCCGACCCCGCCCACAGCGCCGACCTCGGGGCCTTCCTCGCGCTGCTCTCGCTCTTCGGCCAACTGCCGAGGCTGGTCGCCTCCGGCCGGCTCGGCGCCCGCTCCACCGCCACCGAGCTGGACGGCTGGTGGACCGGCTTCTTCAACTACCTCGCGTCCGGGCCGCCCGGGTTCCGGCTGCGCCAACTGCTCGCACTGGCCGAGGCGGGCGTGGTGCGCTTCCTCGGCGCCGACCTGCGGGTGACGGCGGACGAGGCCACCGGCAGCTTCCTGGCCACGAGCCCGAGCGTCCCTGGCCACCAGGTGCGCACCAGCGCCCTGATCGAGGCGTACCTGCCGCGGCACGCGACGGCCCGCACCGACTCACCGGTGCTGCGCGCACTGCACCGGGCGGGCGAGCTCGCCGAGGAGGTGGTCACCGACAGCACCGGCACCCACCGTTCGGGGCTGGTGGCCGTCGACCCGGCCGACGGCCGGATCCTCGACCCCAGCCTGGGCGGCCGGCCGCACCCCCGGCGCCGCGCGCTCGGCCCGTACGCCAACGGCCGCGCCTTCGCGGCCTTCGCCCGGCCGGCCACCAACGCCCCGGTCTTCCGGCAGAACGACGCGGCGGCCCGGGCGATCCTGCGCAGCCTGGTCTAGGCCTGTCTTCACATTGGCGTCGTCGCGGGCAGACGGCAGTGTGAAGACAGGCCCCAGGGGTGTGCGGCGATGGACTGACGGGACGGGGTGCACCCGTCGGCCGACCGCCTGCAGCCCGGTGCGGTCCGAGACCTGACATTCCACAGGATGAGACACGACCGATCCGTCCGGTCCAGGCGGTTGACGCGGTCCGGTGCCGGGCAGAGACTCCTGAGCAGGAATTCCCCAAGCGTGGGCGGGAGAGCCGTGAGGCGAGCGGAGCGGGCCAGCGACGGCGCGGCTCACGCGATCCGGCAGCTCCCCGCGCTGACCTGCCGTCGCCACATCGACCTGCAGCGGGTGTGCAGCAGCCTGGCGTGAGCGCGCCCCGTCGGGCCGTCGATCCCCCGAGCCCCCGAGCCCGGCCGTGCCTTGTGGTGCCGTGCCGCCGGCCGAGCACCGGCGGCCGCCGTTCCTTCCTGAGTCCCGTCCCCTTCACCCGCCCGCCGCCTCGCGCTTCCGCGCGCACCCTCGAAGCCTGGGAGACTCATGTCCGCCCCGCACCCTGCCACCGACCCCGCCCTGAGCGGCCGGATCGGCCGCGACGCCCGCAGCGGCTACTACCCCGTGCCGCACCGCTACCGCCTGCACCTCGCCCTGTCCTGTCCGCACTGTCTGCGGATCGCCGTCACCCACAGCCTGCTCGGCCTCGAGGACGTCATCGAGGTGACCCTGCTCCCGGCGCTGCCGGACGCCGGTGCGGACGGCTACGCCGAACTGCGCCCGCTGTACGAGGCGAGCTCGCACCGCCACCCCGGGCCGGCCCTGCCGCCGGTGCTCAGCGACGACTGGAGCGGACGGACCGTCAGCACCGATCCGGCCGGGATCCTGGCCGACCTGGCCGAGCGGTTCGCCGGACCGGGCCACGGCGCGCACGCCCCCGGGGCCGCGGTCGCGGCCGCCGACCGGCGGTACGAACGGAGCATCAGCGAGCCGGCCCAGCGCGCCGGCCGGGCCGACGCGGACGAGGGCGAGCGCGCGGCGGCACTGTGCGGCCTGCTGGACGGGCTGGCCGGCCTGGAGCGGCGCCTGTCCGCCCGGCCGTACCTGCTGGGCGACCAGCCGACCCTGGCGGACGTCGGACTCTGGGTCACCCTGGTGCAGTTGGACACGGTGCACCGCTGGCACCTGGACGCCGCCGCCGTGCACCGGATCGCCGAGCACCCGCAGGTCTGGGACTACGCCCGCCGGCTGGCCGGACACCCGGCCTTCGGCCGCCACCTGGACCTGGACGCGATCACCCGCCGTCACCACGCCGCCTGCCGGGGCCGGGAGGCGGCCGGCGCGGCGATGCAGATCGTGGACTGGGCCGAGCACGCCCGGGCCCGGGCCCGGCACGGCGGCTGAGCGGTGCGGCCCGATGGCGCGTCAGCAGCCGCCCGGGCCGCCCAGGCGGAAGGAAGTGGCCCCGACCGCGCCGAAGTTGTAGGAGGTGGGGTCGGAGGCCGTGACGGTGAACCGGGGCTGGTCCGCGGAGCCGTACAGCTGGTAGCCCGATATCCAGGAGGACCCGGACCGGCTACCGAAGGTGCCGTCGCCCATCTGGGTGCAGCTGGTCTGGCCGTCGGCGGCCACCTCGCCGAAGGCGGAGATGATCTGGGCGGTGCCGAAGGCGCCGTTCCAGTCGCTGCCGGGGAAGTAGCCGATGGGCGAGCCGTTGAGGTACGCCCACCAGTTGCCGTTGCTGTTCCACCAGGCGAGCCGCACCGGGCTGCCCGGGGTCAGCGCCATTCCCGGGCGGGCCGTGCCTGAGGTCTGCACGAAGCCGGTGTTGTAGTCGGTGGGTTGGCCGTTGATCCAGTGGAAGACGAACAGGTGGGGCCGGTAGTCGCCGTTGACCTGCGGGTCGACCGTCCAGCCGATCTCGACGGTGTTGCCGCTGGCGGTGCCGCCGGCGCTCTGCAGGGCCAGCTCCTGGAGCGAGTGGCCGTCGGCGGCCACGTTCGCCGGGTCCGCCACCTGCATGGTGACGGCGGCTCCGGTCGCGGTGGTCTGCTGGCGCCCCGTCACATAGCTGAAGCAGGCGCCGTACCAGCACTGGGCGGCCTGGGCGCTGGTGGCCGGGAGCAGGATCGTCGCGGCGAGGGTGGCGGCCGCGAGGGCGGCGCCGGCGGTGCGCGGGTTGCGGAGCATGAGGGTCCTCCTGTGGGGGTGGCGCGCGGAATCGTGGGGGTGGTTCGGCGGGGCCCGGGCGGCAGCTGGCGATAAATATCGCGATAACTCCAGTTACTGCGGGAGTTAAGCTAGGCCATGCCCCGGTGCCCCGCAAGACCTCGGGCGCCGCGTGGTAGGAGTGCGAGCAGGAACGTGAACCGCCCGAGGAGGCCCCGCGATGTCCGTCCCCACCCCCGGTGAGCCGCCCGCCGACCAGGTGGGCGCGCGGCTCCAACGCCTGCGCACCGAGCGCGGGCTGACCCAGCGTGCGCTCGCGGAGCCGGGGTACACCGCCGCGTACGTCTCCACCGTGGAGGCGGGCAAGGCCCGGCCCTCCGAGGCGGTGCTGCGCTACTTCGCCGACCGCCTCCAGGTCAGCTACCAGGAACTGGTCAGCGGCGTGCCGGCCGGCCTGCGCACCGAGATCATGGACGGCATCGCCGAGGCGAACCAGCTGGTGGACGGCGGCGAGGGCGCGGCCGGCGAACAGCTGCTGGCCGAGCTGACGGAGCGGGCCACCGGGTACGGGATCACCGACCTGGTCGCCGAACTGCACACTGCCCGGGGTGCGCTGCTGCTGCGCCGCGGTGCGCTGGCCGAGGGGCGGGAGGAGTTCGAGCGGGCCGAGGCACTGCTGGCCGACCAGCCGCTGCCGGCCCGGGTCCGCGCCGTCCGCGGCCGGGCGACGGCGCACTACCTGGAGGGGGACGTCCGCTACGCGTGCTACCTGCTGGAGAGCACGATCAACGAGCTGAACGGCGGCGGCCTGCCGGACCCGGGCTCGCTGATGCTGCTGTACGCCGCGGTGATCGGGCCCTACCTGGAGCTGGGCGCCCTGGAGCGCGCCACCAAGGCGGCCGGCCTCGCGCTCGACCTGGCCCCCCGGGTGGCGGACCCGCCGGCCGTTGCCGCCCTGCACCGCTCCGTCGCCCGCACCCACGTGGCGCACGGGCGGTACGCCGAGGCCGAGGCCGCGCTGGTCCGGGCCCAGGAGGTGTACCAGCAGTGGGGTATCCGGGTCGAGTTCGCGCAGTGCCACTGGATGCGCGGCTACCTGGCCGCGCAGCAGGGCCGGTTGGCCGAGGCCGAGACCGAGCTGCGCACGGCGGCGCGGATGCTGCGGGAGAGCGGTGCGGCCTTCTACGCGGTCCAGGTGGAGGTGGAGCTGGCCGACGTCCGGTGGCGGCTCGGGCACACCGCCGAGGCCGAGGAGTTGCTGGGCCAGCTGCTGGCGAGTCTGGGCCCAGGTCGCGGCGCCGTCCACGCGGCGGCGGCCCACCGCCTGCTCGGCCTGATCCGCGATCGCGCCGACGACCCGGCGGCGGCCGAGCAGCACTACCGCACCGCCCTCGAGCTGCAGCGCGAGGCGGACGTCACCGGCGACCTGGCCGACACCGCCCGCCTGCTCGGCGACCTGCTCGACCGCCAGGGCCGCACCCGCGAGGCGGTGGCGGCGTACCGCAGCGGCCTGCTGCGGCTGGCCCGGCCGGGCACCACGACGCTCGGCCCGGCCCCGGTCCCGCCGCCGGTCCCGGACACGGAGCGCCACCGGGCGCCCACCCTGCCGTGAGAAAGTGCGTGGCGCACGCGGACGACGCGGTCCAGCTGACGGCTGCTCACCAAGTGTTCGATTCCGGTTCACTGATGGGAAGGGATCCCGCCACGCTGTGCCAGTGTGGTGGAATCATGGATATTCCGAACATGGGTGTGCCCGCCAAGCTTGCTGACCGCATGAGCATGGCGGAGCAGCACGAGTACCTGCGCAGCAAGCTCTCCCGGCGGCGGATGCTGCGCGGCAGCGCGATCTCGGTCGGCGCCCTGGCCGTCGGCGGGGTGCTCGGCAGCGGTACGGCCTCGGCCGCCGCCCCCTCCTCGCCGACCCTGCTGGGCGACGCCGCCGCGGCCGTGGACGGCTCGCAGGTGGTGCCGGTCGGCCGCCACCTGCAGTTCGGCCCGGAGCCGGACACCCAGTTCCGGATCTCCTGGCAGGTGCCGGTGCCGGTGAAGAAGCCCTTCCTGCGCTACGGCACCACCCCGTGGGACCTGAGCCACAAGGTCGAGGCCGAGCTGCGCCCGCTGCACACCCCGGCGCTGGTGCCCGGGCAGACACCGGTGGACCAGTACTACCTGCACGTGGCGCTGGAGGACCTGCGTCCCGACACCACCTACTACTACGGTGTCGGCCACCAGGGCTTCGACCCGGCCACCAAGCAGGCCGTCTCCACCCTGGGCACCTTCCGCACCGCCGCCTCGCGCGACCACCGCTGGGGCAAGGTCTACGAGCCGTTCACCTTCACGGCCTTCGGCGACCAGGGCGTCAGCGCCCACGCGGCCGCCAACGACAACGTGATCCTGGCGCAGAACCCCAAGTTCCACCTGCACGCCGGCGACATCTGCTACGCCGACCCCAAGGGCCAGGGCCTGGACGCCGACAAGGACGCGTACAACGCGACCACCTGGGACGCCTTCCTGGTGCAGACCGAGGCCGTGGCGGCGAAGATCCCGTGGATGGTCTCCTACGGCAACCACGACATGGAGGCCTGGTACTCGCACAACGGGTACGGCGGCGAGGACGCCCGGTGGTTCCTGCCGGACAACGGCCCGGACCCGCGCGTCGCGCCCGGCGTGTACTCCTTCCGCTACAGCAACGTCGGTGTCATCTCGCTGGACGCCAACGACGTCTCGTACGAGATCCCGGTCAACCTGGGGATCACCGCGGGTCGCCAGACCAAGTGGCTGGAGCGCCAGCTCAAGGACTTCCGCAACGACGAGACCATCGACTTCGTCGTGGTCTTCTTCCACCACTGCGCCTTCTCCACCACCACCGCGCACGCCTCCGAGGGCGGCGTCCGCGAGGCCTGGGTGCCGCTCTTCGAGAAGTACCGGGTCGACCTGGTGATCAACGGTCACAACCACGTCTACGAGCGGACCGACGCGATCCTGGGCAACAAGGTCTCCAAGGCGATCCCGAGCGGCGCGACCCTGGACCCGCAGAAGGACGGCGTGGTCTACGTGACGGCGGGCGCCGCCGGCCGCAGCCTGTACGCCTTCGGTGCCCCGCAGACCTACGAGGGCCACGAGAACCCGGTCGAGGCGGTCAACAGCTTCTACTTCGCCAAGGGCCAGCAGAAGGTCACCGAGACCGTCGAGTGGTCGCGGGTCCGCTACCTGGGCTACTCCTTCATCAAGGTCGACGTGACCCCGGCGCACCTGGGTCAGAAGTCCGAGATGAAGGTCACCGCGCTGACCGAGACCGGCCAGCAGATCGACCACTACACCATCGTGCGCAAGGTCGGCGAGGGCTGGGACAGCAACTCGGACGACGACGGCCAGGGCGGCGGCTGGGGCTGGTAGCCCCGGCAGCGGGCCGGTGACGGGCGCCGACTGACGGATCGTACGCACGGACCACCGGCCGCGGCCGAACGGCTCCCCGGGGA
>NZ_PYBW01000043.1:4122-66658 GCF_003205575.1 Streptomyces tateyamensis | reverse complement strand
TCCCCGGGGAGCCGTTCGGCTTCTCCCGGTCCGTCAGAGCACCGCGGGCGTCGGCTCGCCGGTCTCCGGCCGCTCGGGCGGCGCGTCACGCATCAGCCGCTGCGGGCGGCGCACCAGCAGGTAGCCGAGGCCGGCCAGGGTGACCAGCCCGACTCCCAGGACCGCCGCCCAGACCTGGTACCAGGGCGCGCCGGGCGGGGCCAGGATGGTGCGGGGCCAGCAGATGTTGACCACCTCCAGCCCGGTCCAGACCACCGCCAGCGCGTTGATCGCGGTGCCCGCCCGGCCGTACCGGACCGGGCCGGACGGCCGCCAGGTGCCGCGCAGCCGGGCGGTCAGCGAGACCACCGTGAGCAGGAAGAACGGCAGGAAGGTGGCGGCGGTCCCGAAGGTGATCAGGCTGCCCATCGCGGCCGACCTGAGGCCAAGCGGCAGTGCCGCCGAACTGATCACGGTGGCCGCCACCAGGCCGCCGATCGGCGCCTTGTGCCGGTTGACCGCGCGGACCCTGGCGGAGAACGGGAAGACGCCGTCGCGGGCCAGCGAGTAGAGGCCGCGGGCCGCGCCGCCCTGGGAGGCCATCAGGCAGGCGGTGAACGAGACCAGCACGACGACCACGAACGGCTTCGCCGACCAGCCGCCGAACGCGGTCGTCACGGCGGTGGTGACCGGATCGAGGTCGGCGCCGCGCACCACCGCGGCCGGGTCCGGGTGGGCGAGCTCCACGGCCACCGCGTTCAGGATCACCACCGTGCCGACGCTCAGCAGCGCCCACCACATCGCCCGCGGCACCTGGCGGGCGGGGTCCTTGGTCTCCTCCGCGGTGGAGACGCAGGCGTCGAAGCCGATGAACGCCCAGCCGCCGACCGCGACCACGGCGAGGAAGGCCGCCGTGGTGGAGACCCCGGCGGTGGCCGGGGCGTGCAGCAGGTCGGTCAGCAGGCCGAAGCCGTGGCGCCGGCAGAAGAGCAGCAGCGCGAGGCCGACCAGCACCGAGGCGACGGCCTCGGCGGCGATGCCCAGCGAGACGAACCAGCGCAGCAGGTTGATGCCGTAGGCGTTGACCAGGGCGCAGACCAGCATGAAGACCACCGAGACGAGCACCAGCCGGGTCGGCGTCGGGGTCAGGCCGAAGAGCGCGAAGAACCACGGTGAGGCGAGGTAGGCGACGGTGGTGTTGGCGAACATCACCGCGAACTGCCACATCCAGCCGGTCAGCCAGGCGAAGGCGGGGCCGGCCAGGCGCCGGCTCCACTGGTAGGCGCCGCCGGCCAGCGGCCACTGGGAGGCCAGCTCGGAGTAGACCGCCACCACCAGCAGCTGGCCGAGCAGGCAGACCGGCAGGGCCCAGACCCACGCGCCGCCGGCCACGCTCAGCCCGACCTGGCTGACCGCGTAGAGGCCGACCACGGGGGAGACCACCGCGAAGCCCATCGAGATGTTGCCGAGCACGCCCAGGCTGCGGCGCAGCTCCTGGCGGTAGCCGAGGGCGGCGAGGCGGTCGGCGTCCGTGCCGTTCCCGTCGGAGCCGGTGGTGCCACCGGTCGCGCCGGGGCCGGTCAACCGCGTTCTCGGAGGGCTGTCGGTCATGCTCGTCCACCTCGCCGTCGATAAACTAACTTTGTTAGTCCGGGACGGTAACCCGTTCCCGCACGTCGGCGGAAGAGCCGTGACCGGGCTGTGACCAGGGATGTACTAGCGTGAGCGGCGACAGGTACGGGGGAGGGCGGCACAGGTGGGGCGACCGAGCAGGCCGGGGATGAGCCGCGAGGGCATTGCCAGGGCGGCACTGGACCTGGTCGACGAGCAGGGGGCCGACGGCCTGACCATGCGCGCCATCGCCGACCGGCTCGGGGTGAAGGCCGCCTCGCTCTACCACCACACCAGCGGCAAGGACGCGCTGATCGAGGCGCTCGCCGAACTGGTCAACGCCGAGATCGACCTGACCCCGCTGGCCGAGGAGACGGGGGACTGGCGGGACGCGCTGGCCGCCTACGCGCGCAGCTACCGCGCGGCCTTCCTGCGCCACCCGCACACGATCGCGCTGCTGGCCCGCCGTCAGGTCGCGGCCGAGCGCCAACTCCTCGGCTACGAAGCCCTGCTGGCCGCCCTGGGCCGGGTCGGCCTGGCGCCGGCCGACGCCGCGGAGGCGGCCGCCGCGCTGGACTACCTGGTGCTCGGATCGGCGCTGGAGACCTTCAGCGCGGGCTTCACCCGGCCGGCCCACGCATACCGCCCGGCGTATCCGGCGCTGGCCGGTGCGCTGGAGGCGTCCGCCGCGCGGGACGAGGATGCGCGGGACGGGGCCGCGCGCGGGGAGAGCGACCGGGGCGAGGCCGCACGCGGGGCGGGCGGAGGGCCGGCCGGACTGGACGAGCGCGGCTTCGAGCTGGGCCTGCGGCTGCTCCTCGACGGGCTGGCCGCCCGGCTGCCCGGCCGCTGATCGCCCCGCCGCGATCGATCAGGAACCGAGAAGCCGGGCGGCGGCCCGGGCCGTAGCGTGAACACGTCGCCGAACGAACCCGGCGCGGTGCTCCGCCACCGGCCGCCACCAGCAGGAGGACCCCGTGTCGTACACCGTGGACTTCGAGAACGTCTCCACCACCGGTCTGGAATCGTCCCCGGTCGCGGAACGGCTCGCCGGGCTGCGGGCCAACGAGGCGCGCTACTTCAAGAACAAGTACGACCACGTCTTCACCGTCACCCCGGCGAAGGAGGCCCCGGAGGCGCTTGACCGGGTGACCCGGATCCTCGCCGAGGAGCGCGACATCGTCATCGCCGCCCCCGCCCTGGAGGTCAGCTCCTTCGAGGCGGGCGGGTTCCGGATGGACTACGTGTTCTACCGGTCGGGCCTGGCGGTCAACGTGATGTACGGCATCGAGCCCGGTGCCAAGCGGGCCGTGGGCTTCAGGCTCTCCGAGGGCATGGAGGTGCCCGAGGAGCTCGCCACGAAGTTCAAGTTCGCGCGGCAGAAGTCCAAGCTGGCCGGCGAGATCCGCGGCTCGTTCTTCGTGATCAAGGGTGAGTACTAGGGTCTGTCTGTCTCACGCTGTCTCACGGCCTCCTCGGCGGGGCGGGTGCGCCGCTGCCGAGGATCAGGGCTTTGGCGCTCTGGTACTCGGCCGGGGTCAGCAACTGGTCCCGCAGCAGGTCCGCCAAGGCCCGCAGGCCGGCGGCGACGCCGGAGCGGCCGGCGGCGAGGTCGTGGTGCTGGGCGATGGCCTGGGCGACCGCGTTCCTGAGCGTCTCGAAGGCCGGCTGCTCGGTGCGGTCGAACCCGGCGGTGGCGTACTCGCCGACCTCGCCGGCGGTGGCGAAGACCAGCGCCCCCATGGAGGAGCGGCCGGCCTCGCGCCAGCGCAGCTCGGTGATCATCGGGATCGGGATCCGGGTCGAGCCCGGTCCGAGGCTGTTGGTGCGGTGCCGCACCAGGCTGACGAACACTCCGTCGAAGAACACGTCCACGCTTCTGCCATGGGCGACTTGGTCCACCGCGACCCGTCCTCGCTGCCCGGACCCCCGGGCCGTGCGCCACCGTGGGGGAGGCAGAGTTCCTCGCCCCGTGGCGGAAGTCTGCCTGTCGCCGAGGCCCGATATGGTGGTACGTATGCGAATTCACTCCATCTGGTGAAGTAGGAGCACCGGGTCACCGGGGCGCAAGGGGTGGGGCGGACCGCGCAGTTGGAGCACGGCCGGCGCGGACCGGCGCGGGTCAGTGCGGGTGCAGGCTCGCAGCGCGCTGCAGCAGGTGGTCCGCACCCGGTGCGCGCCGGTGCGGGAGCAGCAGGCGGCGCAGCCGCTCGGCTGCCGAGCGGGCCCGGCGGGAGTCCAGCAGCGGGTAGAGGTCGAGGAACTCGTGCCAGGTGGTGCAGGCGGCCGCCAGGTGTCCGGCCGCGAGCTGCGCCTCGGCGAGCCGGCTGAGCACGACGGCGCGCGAGCGCGACTCGGTGCGTGGCCGGTGGGCGGTGGAAGCCTCCAGGAACTTGATCGCCCCTGCGCGGTCGCCGAGTTCGACGTGGACCAGGGCGCGCTGGTGGTCCCAGGAGGCGCGGTGGTAGTCGCCGACCGCCGGTGGCGGGCCGGTGGCACCGGCCAGGCGGTCCCGGGCCTCGCCGAGGTGGCGGTGCGCCGCCGTGCGGTCGCCGACCGCGGCCTCGGAGAGCGCGAGCTGCCCGAGCACGGCGGCGCGCAGCCGCACCGAGGAGGGGGCCAGGTGGCAGTCGGCGGCGGCCTGCGCCAAGCGCAGGCCCTGCGCCCGCAGGCCGAGTTCGTAGGCCAGCGCAGCCATCGCGCGCAGGGCCATCGCCTGGCCGGCGGTGTCCCCGGCCTCGCGGGCCAGCGTCAGGCTCAGGCGGTAGTACTGGTTGGCCAGCCCGTTGAGCTCGTCGTCCAGCTGCATGAAGGCGCACAGGTACGACAGGCGGGCGGCGCCGCTCAGGATGCCGGCCCGCCGGACGGGCGGGGCGGGCGCGGCGAGCATGGGCGCCACCGTGGTGGCCAGGAACGCGGCGAGCGCCGTCCTGGCCTGGCCGCCGCCCTGGATCCGGTCGACCGCGGAGAAGGCGGGCAGCAGCAGGGCGAGGGTGTCCGGATCGGTCGGCGGTCGGCCCCCGGGCGCTGCGGTCGCCTCGAACTGGTCCGGCGGGCCCGGTGGGTCCGGTGGGTCGGTGAGCTGGTCGGCGCAGAGCGGCTGGTAGACGAGGAAGTCCCCGCGCCGGTCCGGCGTCAGGGCGGCGGCGGCCAGCCGGGCCAGCAGCGCGCCTGTGTCCGGCGGCACCGCCGGTTCGGGCCGGGGCGCGCCGAAGCCGGCCTCGGTCAGGGTGATCCGCCGGCGGAGCCGGCGGCCCAGTGCCGCGCAGACCAGCTGGGCGGCGGGCGGCCGGGGCACCGTCCCGGTGAGCCACTGGTGCACCGAGGCGCGCTGGTAGGACAGGCTCTGGCCGGATTCGGCGGCGATCTGGTTGACCGCCCGAGCCAGCTGCTCCCCGGTCCAGCCGGCTTCCGTGAGCAGCCCTCGAAGGCGGTTGTTCGGTATGCGGCGGACGGCCATGGTCTCCCTCCGGTGTTCGGGCACGGTGGGGTCTCGGCACGGCGAGCGTAACTGACGTGATGTCAATGTGGCTGTGTTTTAACAAATTTGACGGACCAAAACTCTTGACAGATCCGCCGCTTCGGGGGCGGGTCCGCGGTGGCGCCGGGATCCATCATCGAGGGCATCGGCAACCCGGTTCGGGTACGCCCTCGGAAGGAGGCAGCAACCGTGCGCTCGGCCCCGTCCAGTCCGGTGTTCGCCGGCAGTGTCGTCCACCTCTTCTCCGGGCAGGGTGACTTCGCCCTGACACCGCTGCTGCGGCTGCTGCCCCGGGTGCCCTCCCTGGCGGCGGCGGTCGCCGAGGTCTTCGCCCAGGCGGACCGCGCCGCCGCCGAGTTCGGGGTGGCACCACTGGGTCCCCGGCTGCTCGGCAGCTCCCCGCCCAGCGCCGGTGCGCTGGCCGGAGAGCCGCCGGGGGCGGTGCAACTGGCGCTGTTCGGCGTCTCCTTGGCGGTCCACCGGGCGCTGGAGGCGGACGGCTGCCGGGCGGACCGCCTGGTCGCGGTCAGCTTCGGCGAGATCCCCGCGCTGACCGCGGCGGGGTGCTGCTCGGTCGCCGACGGAGCCCGGCTGGCCGGCCGGCTCGGGCAGTTGCTGACCGGCCACGGCGGCGGCATGACGCTGGTGGGCGTCGGTCCGGCCGGTACTCGGGCCCTGCTCGACCGGGCAGGTCCCGCGGCCGACACCGTCGTGCCTGCCTGCGTCAACCACCGCGACGAGACGGTGCTCTCCGGCCCGCTCGACGCGCTGGCGGCAGTCGAGCGGTTCGCCGCCCGGAAGGGCGTCTCCGTGCAGCGGCTGCGGCTGCCGTTCATGAGCCACCATCCGGCGCTCGCCCGCGAAGCCGGCGCCTTCGCGCACTACGCGCGCCGGCTCCGGCTGGTTCCGCCGCGCCGACCTGTCTTCTCGGTGGTGGCCGGCCGGCTCTACGGCCCGGACAACGACCTGCCGCGGGCCCTGTCGGCCTGCCTGGTGCGGTCGTTCACGCTGCCGGCGGTGCTGGGCGCGGCACTGCCCGGCGGCTCGCTGGCCGTCGAGGCGGGCACCGGCCGGGCGCTGGCGAACTCCGTGCGGCTGATCGACCCCCGGCAGCGGGTGTGCGCCCCGCTGGCCGAAGGGTCCTGGCTCGGCAGGTGCCCGCGCGGAGGCCGCGTTCCGGACGGACGTGCGCCGAGCCGCGCCCAGGACAGCGGCTGCCGACGCCGACCGACCGACACCGCCGCCCGGAGGCAGCTATGAGCACCCCACCCCACACCCCCGGCGTGCTGGCCCGACTGCGCACCAGGCTGAGCTCCAGCCAGGTGACGGCGATCAACACGCTGCTGACGGAGTATCAGCCGTGGTCGTCCACCGGCACCAGCGCCCACCGCCGACTGGCCCGGCTGGCGGCCGCACTGCCGCCGGCGGCCGAGGTGTTCGGGGATCCCGAGCTGCTGGCGGCGCTCGGCGAGGCGACCGTGCTGGCGGACCCCGCGCTCTACCAGACCTTCCTCTCCCACTACGTCCTCTGCGTCGGCTCGCTGGTCCTGCTGGACGGCAAGGCCGCCGACCCGGACGGTGGGCTGGCGCACGCGCGGACCAAGGGCTCCTTCATGGTCACCGAGGTCGGCGAGGCGAGCAGCCACCTCGCGATCCGCACCGAGGCCCGGTTCGACCCGGTGCGGCGGGAGTTCAGCCTGCACACCCCCGACGCCCGGGCCGCCAAGTTCTCCTCGGTCGCAGCGCCCGGGCTGCCGCAGCAGGCGGTGGTCTGCGCACGGCTGCTGACGGCAGGGCAGGACGGCGGCGTGTTCTCCTTCCTGGTCGACATCACCGGCAGCGACGGCCTCCCGGTCCCCGGGGTGTCCGTCTCCGCGCTGATGCCGGTGGCCGCGCTGCCGCTGCCCTACGGCCTGGTCCGGTTCGACGGTGCCCGCGTCGGCTACGAGCGCTGGCTCGCGGACGGGGCGGTGCTCGACACCGGCGGGGGGCTGCACGACCCCCAGCCCGGCCCGGACGCCCGCCTGCAGCGGACCCTCGGCTGCGGCCAGGCGCTGTGGGCGACGCTGCCCGCCGCGATGGCCGCGCTGGCGGGCCGCAGCGCCGCCATGGCCTGGCGGTTCAACGCGGGCCGCCGCAGCCACGGCCGACTGGCGCCCGGGCTCCCGGTGCTGGCCTACCGGACCCAGCAGCACGCCGTGCTCGGCGCCCTGGCCACCGCCCACTCGCTGCGCTGCACCGCGAGGGCGGCGCTGGCCGCCTGGACCGACCCGCCCGCCGCCGCGCCCGGGCAGGCGGCGATGACCTTCTCCCCGTGGGCGGCCGTCGACCACTCGCTCGCCCTCTTCAAGGCGCACACCACCCGGGCCGCCGCCGAACTCGTCGACGACCTGCAGCACCGGTGCGGGGTGTCGGGCTTCGTCGACCGCAACCGGCTGGCCGGCTACCTCGGCTTCGCCCGGGCCTTCGACAACGCGGGCGGCGACAACACCCTGATCCTGCTGGACGCGGGCCGGGCGATCGCCGCCGAGCGGGCCCGCGACCCGCAGCCGCCGGGCCCGCCCCCCGAGGTTCCGGCCGACCCGACCGAGGCCCGGTGGTGGCCGGCGGCGGCCGCCCTGCTGGAGGCCGGGCTCGCCGAGCGGCTCGCCGCCACCGTCCGGGCCCGGGAGGCGGCGGGGCACCGCGACCTGGAGCTGTGGAACCCGCTGCTGGCGGACCTGCTGGAACTGGGCGACCTGCGCGCCCGACGCCTGGCGGCCGCGGCCGCCAGGGCCGGCTGCGGCTGGCCGGTCCCGCACGCCGCCGACCTGGCCGCCCTCGACGGCCTGCGCCAGGCCCGGCGGCTGGCCGGCCCGCTGCTCGCGGCCCGGGTGCTCACCCCCGCCACCGTGCGCGGCCTGCCCGCCGCCATGGACGCCGTCTGCGACCGGCTGGGTCCGGCCGCCGCGGACCTCGCGGCCGCGCTCGACCCCGGTCCGGACCCGGCCCGCACCGCGTTCGACGCGCCCGACTACGCCACCGCACTGCTCGCCGCCCATCAACTCGCCGACGACTGGAGCACCTCGTGAACCGCACTGTTCCCGGCCTCGGGATCCTGGGCATGGGCAGTTGTCTGCCGGCCACCGTGCGCGGCAACGACGAGGTCGGCCCGCCCGCCGGCGTCTCGGCAGGCTGGATCACCGAGCGGACCGGCGTGCTCGAACGGCACGTGGCGGGTCCCGAACAGGCCGCCTCCGACCTCGCCGCGGCGGCGGTGCTCGCCGCCTGCGAGGCCGCCGGGATCCGCCCGGACCAGCTCGACCTGCTGGTGGCGGCGACCTCCACCCCCGACGAGCTCGGGCCGGCCACCGGCTGCCGGATCCAGGCGCTGACCGGAGCGGTCAACGCGGTGGCGCTGGACGTCAGCGCGGCCTGCTCCGGCTGGCTCTTCGCCGCCAAGGTCGCCCACAGCTGGCTGGCCACCAGTCCGGGCACCCGGTACGCGGCCGTGGTCGGCGTCGAGGCCTACTCGAAATTCGTCGACCCCACTCACCGGGGCACCGCCGTGCTCTTCGCCGACGGCGCCGCCGCCGCCGTCCTCGGGCCGGTACCGGCGGACGCCGGGTTCCACGGCTTCCAGCTCGGTTCGGACGGGCGCGGCGCCCACCACGTGCTGATCCCGGCCGGCGGCAGCCGGATCCCGGCCGACGCCGCGACCCTGAGCGCCGGGCTGCACCACATCCACATGGACGGCCGGGTGGTGCGGGACTTCATCGCCGAGATCTTCCCCCGGCTGGTCGACCGGGCCCTGGCCGGGCACGGGCTCGACCTCAAGGACATCGACGCCTTCGTCACCCACCAGCCCAACCCGCTGCTGCTGCGCACCGTCGCCGACCGGATCGGCATCCCGCCCGACCGGCTGCACATCACCGGCGACCGCACCGGCAACATCGGCGCGGCCTGTGCCCCCTACGCGCTGGCCGACGCCGCCGCCCGCGGTCTGCTCCGCGACCGCGCCCGGGTGCTGATCTGCGTCTTCGGCGCCGGCCTCACCTGGGGCAGCGCCCTGCTCACCTGGACCGGCGCGCCCGCACTTCGCGCCCCCGTCAGTACCTGAACATGCGTCAGAACCGGAGGACCCCGCCGTGACCATCCTCGACCGCTTCCACCTCGACGGCCGCCGGGCCCTGGTGACCGGTGCCTCGCGCGGCATCGGACGGGCCGTCGCCCTCGCGCTCGCCCAGGCCGGCGCGCGGCTCGCCCTCTCCGCCCGCACCGAGACCGCCCTCAAGCCGACCGCCGACCAGGTGGCCCGCTACGGCGGCCCGCCCGTACTGGTCCCCGGCGACCTCGCGGACACCGGCCAGGCCGCGCTGGTCGACCGGGCCGCCGAGGCGCTGGGCGGCCTGGACATCGTGGTGCACAACGCCGGCATCCTGCCCACCGCCCCGGACGGCAGCACCCTGCTGGCACCGCTTCAGTACCTGCCGCAGCCGGTCTGGGACGAGGTGGTCGCGGTCAACCTCAACGCCACCGCGGCCCTTTGCCGGCACGCCCACCCCCACCTGGCCCGCTCGGACAGCGCCAGCCTGGTCCTGATGTCCTCGGTGGCGGGCGTGGTGGGCACGCCGATGATGGAGGCCTACGCCGCCAGCAAGGCGGCCCAGGTGTCGCTGGCCCGCAGCCTGGCGGCCGGCTGGGCGCGGGCCGGGATCCGGGTCAACGCGCTGTGCCCCGGCTGGGTCCGCACCGACATGACCGCCGCCGTCCACACCGACCCGGCGCTGACCGACTGGCTGCTGGCCCACGTGCCGATGGGGCGCTGGGCCGAACTGGAGGAGGTCGCCGCGGCCGCGCTCTTCCTGGCCTCGCCCGCCGCCGGCTTCCTCACCGGTCAGGCCGTGGTGGTGGACGGCGGCCTGTCGGTCCCCGACGGCGGGCTGGCCGGCATCCCCAAGCCTTCCTCCCCGTTCGTCCTGCCGTGAACGCCCCGACCTCGGCCCGTGGCGCCCGCACGGCGGTGATCGCCGGACTCGGCGCCAGCCTGCCGCCGCGGGAGCTGACCAACGCTCAGATCATCGACCGGGGCGCGCTGGACACCAGCGACGAGTGGATCACCCGGCGGACCGGTATCCGGCGCCGCCGGCTGGCCGGTCCCGGCATCAGCACCGGTGACCTGGCCACCGCCGCCGCGCGGGCCGCGACCGAGGCCGCCGGCCCGGCCGCCGGGCCGCCGGACCTGCTGGTGCTGGCCACCACCACGCCGGACCGCCCCTGCCCGGCCACCGCACCGGAGGTGGCCCACCGCCTCGGCCTCGGGCCGGTCCCGGCGTTCGACCTGTCCGCGGTCTGCTCCGGCTTCCTGTACGCGCTGGCCACCGCAGGTGCCCTGGTGCGCAGCGGCACCTGCCGCGCGCCGCTGGTGGTGGCGGCCGAGAAGTACTCGGCGATCATCGACCCCTTCGACCGCGACACCGCACCGCTGTTCGGCGACGGCGCGGCGGCCGTGCTGCTGCGGGCCGGGAACAGCACCGAGCCCGGGGCGCTGCTGGCGACCGACTGGGGCAGCGACGGCAGCGGCAGCGACCTGATCGCCGTGGCGGCGGGCGGCTCGCGGCTGCCCGCGGCGGCCGGCCCCGACCGGGCGGACCGCTACTTCCGGATGCAGGGGCGACCGGTCTACGCACAGGCCGTGCGGCACATGACCGCCTCCGCGGCGGCCGTGCTGGCCGCCACTGGCTGGCCGCCGGACGAGGTGCGGGCCTTCGTCGGCCACCAGGCCAACCAGCGGATCCTGGACGCGGTGGCCGACCGGCTCGGCATCGCGGCGCAGCACCGTTTCGGCAACCTGCGCGAGGTCGGCAACACCGCGGGCGCCTCGGTGCCGCTCGCCCTCGCGGACGCGGTCGCCCGCGGGGTCTGCCCACCCGGCGCCCCGACCCTGCTCTCCGCCTTCGGCGGCGGCCTCACCTGGGCCTCCGTCACCCTGCGCTGGCCGGACGCACCCGTGCGCACGGCCGTCCCCGAACCGCGCGCCCTGGCGCGCGCCCACCAGGAGGTCAGCATCCCGTGAACCCGATCCGTGAACACCTGCTCGCCCTGCTCACCGAGAAGTTCGACGCGGCGGGCGCCGAAGTCGACGACGCCAGCACCCTGGAGGACCTCGACCTGGACTCGCTGGCCCGGGTCGAACTGGTCGTCACCCTCCAGGAGCACTGGGGCGTGGCGCTCGACGACGACACCGACTCCGCCGCCGAGGTGACGGTGGGCCGGCTCGTCGAGCGCGTCCAGGAACTGCTCGGCCGGCCCGCCCCGGTCGAATGACGCCGGCCCGCGAGCCGCTCGCCGTCACCGGGCTGGGCCTGGTCACCCCGGCCGGCTCCGGGGTCGCAGCGAGCTGGCAGGGCGTGCTCGACGCCCGCCCCACGGCGGCACCGGACCCGGAGCTGGCCGGACTGCCGGTCGGCCTCTCCTGCCGGGTGGCCGGCCCGGCGGGTGCGCCCGGGGTCCGCCAGCCGTGGCGGCTGGACCGGGCCACCCACTTCGCCCTGGCGGCCGCCCGGGAGGCCGTCGCCGACGCGGGCCTGGACCCCCGCGGGTGGGACGGCGCCCGGGTCGCCGTGGTGCTCGGCTCGGCCGCCGGGGGCGTGGGCAGCTACGAGCGGGCGGTCGAGCGCTACCGGGCCCAGGGCCCCGGCGCGGTCTCCGCGCTGGCCCTGCCGGCCTTCCTGCCGAACATGGCGGCCGGTCAACTCGCCCTGGACCTCGGCATCACCGGCCCGGTGCTGCACACCGCCACCGCCTGTGCCTCCGGGGCCTCGGCCCTGCATACCGCCGCGCTGCTGCTGCACGCCGGAGCCTGCGACCTGGCGCTGGCCGGCGGCACCGACGCCATGGTCACCCCCGTCTGCGTGAGCGGGTTCGCCCGGATGAAGGCGCTGTCCCGCAACCCGGACCCGGCCCGCGCCGCCCGCCCCTTCGACGCGGAGCGGGACGGCTTCGTGATCGGCGAGGGAGCCGGCTTCCTGGTGCTGGAACGCCAGGCCGACGCGCGGGCCCGGTGGGTGCCGCCCCGGGCCTTGCTGGCGGGCGCCGCGGCGAGCGCCGACGCCTACCATCCGGTCGCTCCGCACCCCGGGGCACGCGGGCTCGAAGCGGCCCTGCGGCTCGCGGTCCGCGAGGCCGGCGCCGAGCTTGCGGAGGTCGACCACGTCAATGCGCACGGCACCGGCACCCCGCTCAACGACGCCGCCGAGGCACGCCTGATCGACCGGGTCTTCGGGCGGCGCCCACCGTCCGTGACGTCCGCCAAGGGAGCCCTCGGGCACACCATGGGCGCCGCCGGCGCGATCGAGGCCGCGCTGACCGTGCTCTCCGTGCAGCACGCGCTGGTGCCGCCGACCGCCGGGTTCCGGGTGGGGGACCAGGACACCCGGGCGATCGACCTGGTCCGTGCGGGCCCGCGCCGCCAGCAGTTGCGACTGGCCCTGAGTACCTCGGCCGGGTTCGGCGGTCACAACGCGGTGCTCGCCTTCACCCCGGCGGGCGGCGGGAGGGGCTGACCCCGCGCCCCCGGGAACGCGCCCCTGTGCGCCGTGCGCTCCCGGTCACCGGTGGGCGGTGCGCGTCGCGCCGGGGCCGGGCCGGCCGCTGCTGGGATGCTGGCGCCGATCCCGAGCGGAAGCGGCTGAATGAACAGGTCTTGCGTGGTGGGCGAGTTGACTGCGTCGGCGGAGTGTCCGCCGGGCCGGGCCGTGGTCGCCACCAGGTTCCGGCACGGCGACCGCGCTGCCGTCCACTCGCCCGGGGCCGAACTGCTGGCCGGAACGCTCGACCGGTACGGGCTGACCGCCGCGCTGGGCGTGCTCGGGCCGCCCGGTCCGGCGGCCGTGGACAGTGCCGGGTTCGCGGTCTCCTTCGAACTGGGTGCCCCCGGGTACGCAGGTCTGGCCGCCGTGGTCGCCCCCGGTGACCGCGACGCCCGCGAGCTGACGCGGCGCGCGGTCGAGCGGTGGGCCGCCGTGCTGAGGACCAGGCTGCTGGTGGCGACGGGGTCCGCGCCGCACTGCCGAGGAGCACGCGACCTGGCCGAGGCGGTGCGCCAGGCCGGGCAGGCCACGGCCGGGCCGGTCCTGGTGTCGGCGGCCGGCGGGTGTGGAACGGCTGCCGCCGAAGCCGAGGGGGCGGCCCCGGCGGCCCGGGCCGGCGAGGTGCTGGTGGTCGGCCCGCTGGGCGCCCCCGACCAGACGCGCCGTCAGGCGCTGGCGGTCGGCGCCACGGTGGTCGACGTGCCCTGCCGCCGGTTGGCGGCGGCCGAGGCCGAGATCGCCCGGCTGGCCGGAGCCGGCGAGCAGGTGCTGCTGGCCGCCCGGGAGGACACCGCGGCCGTGCGCCGTCTGGCGGGATCGCCCCAGGTCCTGGGCGTGGTGACCGGGCGTCAGGACTGCGCCCAGGTTCGGGTCCCCGATCCGCGCCGGGTGGGCGTGGCGCTCAGCCCCGGGCAACCGGTGCAGCCGCTGCTGCGGCTCAGCGACGAGTTGCGCCGGCAGTTCGGCCACATCGTCCCGCAGCACCCGTCGACCTACTGTTTCGAGGCCGACGACCGGCGCGACAGCGTCCGGGCGGTCGCGGCGCTGGCGGACCTCCTGCTGGTCGCCGCCGCTCCGGACGACGCCGAGGCGGCCCGGCTGGCCTCCTGGGCGCCCCCGGGCGTGGCCGTGCGGGTGGTCACCGGTGTGCGCGAGATCGAGCCCGAATGGCTGGCCGGCGTCGGCGCGGTCGGCGTGACGGAGACGGTGCACGCATCCGTCGCGCTCGCCGGGCAGATCCTGGCCGCCCTGCGCGGTCTCGGCCCCAGCGACACGGTCTACCGATCGGTGACCACCCGCCGGGCGGGCACGGGCCGTGAGTGACGGTCACCCGGGCGCGGGTGCCGGCCACGCACGCCGCGGTGCCGCACGCAGCGGACGGCCGCGGCGCCGGCTTCGGGCCGGCCTGGACCAATTGGAGAATTGGTCCAGACCTATTGACGGGGCTTGCCGCCGCTCCTACGATCCGGACCGGCACAGCCCCACCTGTCCCCACCTCACCCAGAGCCGGGCGTCACGCCCCCCACACGCGATGGCCGTCCCGACGCCATGCGCCCGGCGGGAAGGGAGCACCACATGTTCCAACGCGCAGTGCGGGTGAACCGCACCGGTCGCGCCGAGCACGGATCGGCCCTCCTGACGCGCACCGTCGCCGGGGTGAGCGCGGCGGCCGTCATCGGCACCGGGCTCGCCGTGGCCGGCACCTTCACGGCCGGTGCCGCCGCGGCCAACCTGGTGGCCAACCCCGGCTTCGAGAGCGGACTGTCCGGTTGGAGCTGCACCGGCGGGTCCGGAGCGGTCGTCAGCAGCCCCGTCCACTCGGGAAGTTCCGCGCTCAAGGGCACCCCGGCGGGCCAGGACGACGCCCAGTGCAGCCAGACCGTCAGCGTGCAGCCCAACTCGCAGTACACGCTGAGCGCCTACGTCCAGGGCAGCTACGTCTACCTGGGCGCCACCGGCACCGGCGCGGCCAGCGACCCGTCCACCTGGACGCCGGGCAACGCCTCGTACGGCCAACTGAGCGTCAGTTTCACCACCGGGGCGAGCACCACCTCGGTCACCGTCTACCTGCACGGCTGGTACGGACAGCCCACGTACTACGCGGACGACGTGGCGCTGACCGGCCCCGGCGGCAGCGGCAGCCCCACGCCGACCACGGCGCCGCCGACGACCGCCCCGCCCACCACGGCGCCGCCGACCACCGCCCCGCCGACCACCGCGCCCCCCACCACGGTGCCCCCCACCAGCGCCTCGCCGACCACCACGCCGCCCGGCGGTGCCACCTGCGCCACCAAGCCCCGGCCCGCGGGCAAGGTGCTGCAGGGCTACTGGGAGAACTGGGACGGCGCCTCGAACGGCGTCCACCCCGGCATGGGCTGGATCCCGATCACCGACAGCCGGATCGCCGCGAACGGCTACAACGTCATCAACGCCGCCTTCCCGGTGATCCTCTCGGACGGCACCGTCGAGTGGCAGGACGGCATGGACACCAACGTCAAGGTCGCCACCCCGGCCGAGATGTGCCAGGCCAAGGCGGCCGGGTCGACCATCCTGATGTCGATCGGCGGTGCGGCCGCGGGCATCGACCTGAGCTCCAGCGCGGTGGCCGACAAGTTCGTGGCGACCGTGGTGCCGATCCTGAAGAAGTACAACTTCGACGGCATCGACATCGACATCGAGACCGGCCTGTCCGGCAGCGGCAGCATCGGCACCCTGTCCGCCTCGCAGGCCAACCTGGAGCGCATCATCGACGGCGTGCTCGCCCAGATGCCGGCCGGCTTCGGCCTGACGATGGCTCCGGAGACGGCGTACGTCACCGGCGGGAGCGTCACCTACGGGTCGATCTGGGGCGCCTACCTGCCGATCATCAAGAAGTACGCCGACAACGGCCAGCTCTGGTGGCTGAACATGCAGTACTACAACGGCAGCATGTACGGCTGCTCGGGCGACTCCTACCAGGCCGGCACCGTGCAGGGCTTCACCACCCAGACCAGCTGCCTGAACAGCGGCCTGACCATCCAGGGCACCACCGTCAAGGTGCCCTACGACAAGCAGGTGCCCGGCCTGCCGGCCCAGTCCGGCGCGGGCGGCGGCTACATGGCGCCGAGCCTGGTCAGCCAGTCGTGGAACTCCTTCAGCGGCTCGTTGAAGGGCCTGATGACCTGGTCGATCAACTGGGACGGCTCGAAGGGCTGGACCTTCGGCGACAACGTGAAGGCACTGCAGGGGCGTTGATGCCCCGTTGACCTCGCGTCGACTGTTTGTCGGCCCGCGCCCCGGGACTCGGATCCGAGTCCCGGGGCGCGGGCTTTCCCGGTTCCGGCCGTCGTTCCGGCCGTCCCAGGAGTTCGGTGACGGCTGCGCGCAAATTCTTGCTCGTGGCCGCAAGTCGTTTGCGCCCGCCTGTCGGCTCTGATGAAGGGTCAATACCCGGTCATGCAGGCAAAATTTCAACCGACTGCAAGGATCTCTCAATATTGGTCGAACATATTGCGGTTAGATGAGCGGCACGTTACGGTCCTGGGCACCCCCACTGTTACCGCCCTAAGGAACGACATGTCCCCAGTGAGACGCAGAATCGGCCGCGGGCTGGCCGCGGCCACCTGCACGGCGTTGCTGGCCGGCGCGGCCGTGCTGGTGCCGGCGGCCCTGCCGGCCTTCGCCGCTTCGCCGCAGGCGACCGGCGGCAGCGGCGCGAGCCTGCCGTACGCCGAGGTCCAGGCGGAGAACTCCGCGACCAACGGCACCGTGATCGGCCCGGACTACACGCAGGGTCGACTGGCCGACGAGGCGTCAGGCCGCAAGGCGGTGACGCTGGCCGGCAACGGGAGCGGACAGTACGTCAGCTTCACCACGCCGGTGGCCACCAACTCCATCGACTTCCGCTACTCGATCCCGGACACCGCCGACGGATCGGTGTACTCGGCCCCGCTCTCGCTCTACGTCAACGGCGTCAAGCAGAGCGACTTCTCGCTCACCAACGCCTACAGCTGGTACTACGGCAGCTACCCCTTCACCAACAGCCCCGGCAGCAACCAGCACCACTTCTTCGACGAGGCCCACCGGCTGTTCGGGCAGACCTATCCGGCCGGCACCACCTTCACCCTGAAGGCGGACGCCGGCGACACCGCCGCCTCCTACACGCTGGACCTCGCGGACTTCGAGAACGTCGGCCCGGCCGCCGCTCAACCGGCCGGCTCGGTCTCCGTCACCAGCAAGGGCGCCGACGCCAGTGGCGCGGGCGACTCGACCGCCGCGTTCAACGCCGCGATCGCCGCCGCCGGGGCGGGCGGCACGGTGTGGATCCCGCCGGGCACGTACAACATCCCGGGCCACATCGCCGTCAACAACGTCACCGTCGCGGGCGCCGGCATGTGGTACTCCACCGTGACCGGCGCGGCGCCCGGCTTCTACGGCAACTCCGCGCCCAACCCGAGCAGCAACGTCCACCTGCACGACTTCGCGATCTTCGGCAACGTCCAGGAGCGCAACGACGGTGCCCAGGTCAACGGCATCGGCGGCGCGCTGTCCAACTCGACCGTGTCGAACCTGTGGATCGAGCACGACAAGGTCGGTGCCTGGATGGACGGCCCGATGGACGCGCTGACCTTCTCCGGGATGCGGATCCGCGACACCACCGCCGACGGCATCAACCTCCACGGCGGCGTCACCAACTCCAAGGTGACCAACAGCGACCTGCGCAACACCGGCGACGACGGAATCGCCACCTGGGCCGACTCCGCCCTGGGCGCGGACGCCAATGACACCATCTCCAACAACACCGTGCAGCTGCAGATCCTGGCCAACGGCATCGCGATCTACGGCGGCCACGACAACACCGTCAGCGGCAACCTGGTGGTGGACAGCGGCATCGCCCAGGGCGGCGGCATCCACGTCGGCCAGCGGTTCACCTCCACGCCGGTCGGCACCACCACCGTCGCCAACAACACCCTGGTCCGTGACGGCGACCTCGACCCGAACTGGCAGTTCGGCGTCGGCGCCCTCTGGTTCGACGGGTCGCAGGGCGCGATCACCGGGCCGGTCAACGTCAGCAACGCGCTGATCCAGCAGAGCCCGTACGAGGGCGTGCAGTGGGTCGAGGGCACGGTGAGCGGGGTCAACCTCAACACCGTCACCATCGCCGGGACCGGCACCTTCGCGCTCCAGGAGCAGACCGGCGGCACCGCCTCCTTCACCAACGTCACCGCCACCGGCGTGGGCGGGCCCGCCCCGGTCTACAGCTGCGAGGGCGGCAACTTCACCGTCACCGACGGCGGCGGCAACTCCGGGATCTCCGGCACCCCGTACTGCGGTGCCATGCCCACCCCGGTCTTCCCGCCGTACCCGCCGAGCGGGGTGGGCGTCTCGCCGACCGCCCTCGCCTTCGGCTCGGTGGCCACCGGGGCGACCGGAGCGGCCCAGGCGGTGACCGTGTCCAACCCGACCTCGGCCGCCGCCGCGGTCGCCGGGATCGCCACCACCGGCGACTTCGCGCAGACCAACACCTGCGGCAGCAGCATCGCCGCCGGCGGCTCCTGCACGGTGAACGTCACCTTCGCCCCCACCGCGACCGGCAGCCGCACCGGCACTCTCACGGTCAACGCGGGCGGCGTCACCAACACCGTGGCCCTGTCCGGCACGGGCACCGCCCCGGGCCCGGTGCTCGGCGCCGCGCCGGGCAGCCTGAGCTTCGCGGGCACGGTCGTCGGGTCGGCCGCCGCGAGCCAGAGTGTCACGCTCACCAACTCCGGTACCAGCACCGCCACCGTCAGCTCGGTCGCGACCACCGGTGACTTCAGCCAGCACAACACCTGCGCCTCGCTCGCGGTCGGCGCCTCCTGCACCGTGACCGTCGGCTTCACCCCGACCGCCGGCGGCTCCCGCACCGGGACGCTGACCGTCACCAGCAACGCCAACAACAGCCCGACCACCGTCGCCCTGACCGGCACCGGCATCGACAGCAGCACCGACCTCGCGCTCGGCCAGCCCGCCACCGCCAGCTCCAGCAACGGCTCCTACACCCCGGCCAACCTGACCGACACCGACCCCAGCAGCTACTGGGAGAGCGCCAACGGCAACTTCCCGCAGTGGGCCCAGGTCGACCTCGGCCAGAACCGGAGCATCGGCAAGGTCGCGCTGCGGCTGCCCCCCGCCACGGCGTGGGCCGCCCGGACCGAGACCCTCTCGGTGCTCGGCTCCACCGACGGCACCAACTTCAGCACCATCGTCGGGTCCACCGGGTACAACTTCGACCCCAACAGCAACAACAACACCGTCACCATCCCGTTCGGCGCCACCACCGCCCGGTACCTGCGGGTGAACGTCACCGGCAACACCGGCTGGGCGGCAGCACAGTTCTCCGACCTCGCGGTCTACCCCGCAGGCGGCGGCTCCTCCACCGCGACCCTGTCGGCGGCCCCCACCTCGCTCAGCTTCGCCGGCCGGACCACGAGCACCACCAGCCCGGCGCAGTCGGTCACGGTGACCAACACCGGCTCGGCCGCCGCAGCCGTCTCCTCCGTCAGCACCAGCGGCGACTACGCCCAGACCAACACCTGCGGCAGCTCGATCGCGGCCGGCGCCTCCTGCACGGTCGCGGTGACCTTCACCCCCACCGCGACCGGCACCCGCAGCGGCAGCCTGACCGTCAACAGCAACGCGGGCAACGGCCCCCTCACGGTGGCCCTGACCGGCACCGGCACCAGCAACGCGCCCGTCAACCTGGCGCTCAACGCGGCCACCAGCGAGTCCAGCCACAGCCAGACCTACAGCTCGGCCAACGTCACCGACGGCAACCAGGCCAGCTACTGGGAGAGCGCCAACAACGCCCTGCCGCAGTGGGTCCAGGTCGACCTGGGCGCGGCGAAGAGCGCCGGCCGGGTCGTGCTGACCCTCCCCGCCAGCACCGCCTGGACCGCCCGCACCCAGACCCTCTCCCTGCTCGCCTCCACCGACGGCTCCACCTTCACCACCGTCGTCGGCTCCGCCACCTACACCTTCGACCCCAACACCAACAGCAACACCGTCACCCTCACCTTCCCGACCACCACCCAGCGCTACTGGCGCGCCAACATCACCGCCAACAGCGGCTGGCCGGCCGGCCAGCTCTCCGAGTTCGAGGTCTTCAGCAGCTGACCCCCTGTCAATCCACCCGCCCGGTGCCGCCGTGGGACACCCCACGGCGGCACCGCCGTTCCCGCCTCGTCCGTCCACCGGGTGAACGTCCGCCCCCGCGCCCGAGGCTGGGACTCGCTACCGGTCGTCCTCCCGGGGGAGTTCGTCGCGGCGGCGGGTCAGGTGGTCGGCCTCTGCGGGGTTGGTGGTCAGGGTGATGGCGGTGTCGTAGGCGGTGCGGGCCTCCTGGGTGCGGCTCAGGCGGCGCAGCAGGTCGGCGCGGGTGGCGTGGTAGGCGTGGTAGCCGGCCAGGGGGGCGGCCAGGCGGTCGACGGTGGCCAGGCCCACGGCGGGGCCGTCGAGTTCGGCCACGGCTACCGCGCGGTTGAGGGCCACGACGGGGGAGGGGTCCAGGCGCAGGAGCAGGTCGTAGAGGGCGACCACCTGGGACCAGTCGGTCTCGTCCAGCGAGCGGGCCGAGGTGTGCACGGCGTTGATCGCGGCCAGCACCTGGTAGCGGCCGGCCGGTTTGCCGGTGGCCAGGCGCTCGCGGACCAGTTGGTGGCCCTCGGCGATCAGGGCCCGGTCCCAGGCGGCGCGGTCCTGCTCGCCGAGGGTGACCAGCTCGCCGCTCGGCGACAGGCGGGCGGGGCGGCGGGCCTCGGTGAGCAGCATCAGCGCGAGCAGTCCGGCCACCTCGCCGTCCTCCGGCAGCAGGGCGCGGGTCAGCCGGGTGAGCCGGATCGCCTCGGCGGTCAGATCGGACCGGACCGGATCGGTGCCGGGACCGCTCGCCAGGTAGCCCTCGTTGAAGACGAGGTAGAGGACGGCGAGCACACCGGAGACCCGCTCCGGCAGCTGGGCCGCGGACGGAACCCGGTACGGGATGCCGGCCGCCTTGATCTTGGCCTTGGCGCGGGTGATCCGCTGGCCCACCGTGTTCTCCTGGACCAGGAAGGCATGGGCGATCTCGGCCACCGTCAGACCGCCGACCAGACGCAGCGTCAGCGCGACCCGGGCCTCCATGGCGAGCGCGGGGTGGCAGCAGGTGAAGACCAGCCGCAGCCGCTCGTCGTCGATCGGGCCGGTCGGCTCGGGCGGCTCCGGCGGGGCGTGGTACGACAGTTGGGCCTCCTGCTGCTTCGCGTCGCGCTTGGCCTCGCGACGGATCCGGTCGATCGCCTTGCGGTGGGCCGTGGTGGTCAGCCAGCCGCCGGGGTTGGGCGGCACGCCGTCGGCCGGCCAGCGCTCCACGGCGGTCGCGAACGCCTCGGCGGCCGCCTCCTCGGCGGTGTCGAGGGCGCCGAACCGCCGGGTCAGCGCCGCGACCACCCGGGCCCACTCCTCGCGGTGGGCCCGGGTGATCGCCTCCTGGACGTCGTGCGGAGTCGGCGGGGTCACAGGAACGGCCGGACCTCGATCTTCCGGTGGCAGGCCTTGGAGCCGTCGGCCGCCAGGGCGAGCGCCACGTCCAGGTCGGGCGCCTCGATGATCCAGAAGCCGACCAGGTACTCCTTGGTCTCGACGAACGGCCCGTCGGTGACCAGTGCCGCCGACCCCCGGTTGTCGACCACCGTGGCCGTGTCGGTGGTCCCGAGGCCGCCGGCGAAGACCCAGTGGCCCTCGGCCTGGAGCCGCTCGTTGAAGACGTCGATCGCGGCCATCTCCTCGGCGGTGCCGAACTCAGCGCTGTCGTGGATCACGGAGAGCAGGTACTGCATCGGGGATCGTCTCCCATGCCTACGGGGCCGCCCCGGCCGGGCGCCCTTCCACCCTCACCACGAACGCCGCCGGCCGGATCCGACAGCACCCCGGAAAGGTTCTCCGAGGATGCCATGCCCGGTGCCCGAGGATCGGTCCAGCGCGGCCCGGCGGTGGGAAGCCTCAGGAGAGCGGGGTGCGGTGCAGGTTGATCAGCAGGCGCCAGACCTGCCCGGCGAGCTCGCCGGGGGTGGCTTCGATCAGGCCGTGCAGCCAGTCGGCCAGGACGCCGACGAAGGTGGCGGCCACGGCGGAGGCGAACAGGTCCGGGGCCGGGGCACCGGCCAGGGCGCGTTCGGTCCGGCTGCGGGCGCGCAGCTCCCGGTGCAGCAGCAGGCCGAGCGGCCCGCCGCCCCCGGGCGTGAGCAGCTCCCGGTGCAGCGCGGCCTGCGCGGCCAGTTCGTCGAAGAACGCCAGCAGCGGCGGCGGCGGGCTCGCCGGATCGGGGACGCCGCGCCAGGCGTGCAGCGCGTCCACGGCCTCGCGCACCACGTCGGCGCAGGCGTCGACGGCGAGCGCCTCCAGGTCGGCGTAATGCAGGTAGAAGGTGGCCCGCCCGACGCCCGCCCGGCGGACCAGGGCGGCTACGCTGACCTGGGCCAGCGGCTGTTCCGCGCACTCCGCCAGCAGGGCCGCCCGCAGCCGGGCCCTGGTCCGGGCCGCGCGCGGGTCGGCGGGCGCCGCGGTCATCGGGTCAGCAGGACGGCGGCGAGCGCGAGGGCGCCCGGCAGGGCCTGGGCGAACAGGATCCGCCGGTTGGCGGTGAGCCCGCCGTAGACGCCGGCCACCAGCACGCAGCAGAGGAAGAAGACCTGCACCCGCAGGCCGGTCGGATCCGCGGCCACCAGGCCCCAGACCAGGCCGGCTGCCAGGAATCCGTTGTACAGCCCCTGGTTCGCGGCCAGCGTGGCCGTGGCCCGGGCCAGCTGCGCGTCGAACCCGGAGAGCTTGCGGCCCGGCGGCCGCTCCCAGAGGAACATCTCCAGCACCAGGATGTACGCGTGCAGCGCGGCCACCAGGGCCACCAGCACGTGCGCGGTCGTCGTCATCAGGGCTCCCAACCCGTCGGGCATCATGGACAGGTGTCCAGCCTATCTGGACGACTGTCCAGAAGCTACCCGCGAGCGGCGCGGCGGGCGGCGGCCGTGGCCCGGCCCCTCCGCAGCAGGTACGGCAGCGAGGGTGGGACCCAGCCGAGCTGCTGCGCCTGCCCCAGGTCGTCGCGATTGGCCCAGTGCTCGATCACCAGCCCGTCCTGCAGGCGGCACCAGTGCGACTGCAGGACGCTGAAGGTGCGGCCGGTGGGCGGGAAGACCCGCACGGGGCGGGCATCGGGTCCGTAGACGGTGAACGGGCCGACCTGACGGCCCGACATGGTGGTGTGCAGCACCACCAACTCGCCCTCGGCCACGGCGTCGGCCAGCTCCCAGCGCAGGTCCGCGAAAGCGCCGCGCAGCCAGAGCGCGGTGGCGTGGAACGCGGCGGGGCCCTGGCCGCGGCAGGCCGCCGGCTCGCGCAGCGCCTCGCGGTTGACGGCCTGCGGGTGCACCACGGATGCGAAGTCCGCCAGCTCGCCGGCCGCCATCAGCTGGACGAAGCGCAGGCAGAGCGCCTTGTGCGCGGAGCCGGCGCAGCTGTCGGAGTCGGAAGGGGCGTCGGCCATGATCCGGCCTCCCGTCGTCGGTGGAGCCGATTACACTGGAACCTTCTTCAATCAGATTGATTGCGGTTCCAGTGAAGTGTCAAGGGTGGCGGAGGGCCGCGGATGGAGCGGGCGAAACGCGGGTACTCCAGTCCGTTGCGCGCCGAGCAGTCGCTCGACACGCGCCGCCGGGTGCTCGCCGCCGCGACCGCCCTCCTGCTCGAACACGGTTACCTGGGCACGACCTTGGCCGCCGTCGCCCGCGCCGCGGGGGTCAGTGTGCAGACGGTGTACAACACGGTCGGCGGCAAGCCCGCACTCCTCAGGGCCGTCTACGACACGGCGCTCGCGGGCGAGGACGAGCCGGTCCCGATGGCGGCGCGCCCGCCGTTCCGGGCGATGATCGAGGCGGACAGCGGCCCGTCCTGCCTGGGCCGTTATGCGCGGATCGCCCGCACCCTGCACGAGCGGGTGCTGCCGCTGGTGGTGATGGTGCTGGCCCAGGCCGCCACCGGCGACCCGGACCTGCGCGCCTTCGCCGACACCATCGAGGCCGAACGCGCGGCCGGGACAGCCCAGTTGGCCCGCCACCTGGACGCCAGGTTCGGACTGCGCCCGGGGCTGGACCCGGCCGCGGCGGCGGACCAGCTCTGGGCCCTGACCGCACCCGAGCTCGCCGACCGGCTGGTCAACCGCCGCCAGTGGGGCTGGGACCGGTTCGAGCAGTGGCTGGTGACCACCCTGACCCAGGCCCTGCTCGAACCGGACCGCTGACGGGACCCGGGCCCACGCCAGGTCTAGCCGGCCGCCGGCTCCGCCGCCCCCAGCGGCAGCAGGTACTGCAGCGGCTGGTCGATGTCGTCCAGGCCGAACAGCTCGTGGGCCAGGTCGTCCAGGAAGCCGGCCAGGGTGATGCTGCGCAGGCCCAGGGCGGCCGCGCCGAGCAGCAGGGTCTGGGCCAGGTGCCCGGCCTCCAACAGGCCCAGGCGCAGCGCCCGCAGGCCGTAGCGCCGCCGCAGCAGCCCGAAGTCGAGGTACAGGCCGAGCACGGCGGGCGCCTGCTCGATGCCCACCAGCTCCGGGTCGTCCGCCGGGCGGGCGAAGTAGGAGGAGAGCGCGGTGAGTTCGGCGACCGATGGGGCCGGCCCGATCGGCCGCAGCGCCCGCTGCCCGGGCAGGCACTGGTAGGTGCCGGGCGCCAGGCCGTCCACCGACAGCGCGAGCAGCCGCAGCCGGGCGGTGTACAGCGCGCCGGCGCTCGGATAGGGGCGGTGCGCCAGGGTGCGACTGCCGCCCTCGGCCAGCGGCTGCTCGGTGCGGTGGCTCTCGGCGTGGCAGGACCAGAGCAGGGTGCCGAGGGTGCCCGCGGTGAGCGGGCCGTGCAGCGGGCCGCGCGCCGACACCCGCGCGGTGAAGGCCTCGCGCAGCGCGAGCGCGGGCAGCGGACCGGCGGCGGGGAGTGCGAGGTCGCCGGGCCGCGGCTGCTCGGCGGCCAGCTCCTGCGGCCGCAGCGTGCGCAGCGTGCTGTCCTGGGTGCGCCCGGCCTGGAACTTGCTCCGCTCCAGGTACTGGCGGTCCGGTGCGCGGTGGCCGGCCGGGAAGAAGGACGGGGGTTCGCCCGCGTCCAGCAGGGTCCGGGCGGCGAGCCGGCAGACCGCCCGCTCCTCGTCGGGGGTGATGCCCAGCCGGTTGAAGAGCATGTGCAGCTGCGAGGCCCAGACCCAGGGTTCGCGCACCTGGCTGTCCCGCACCCGGGACGCCCAGCCCAGCAGCCAGGGCTCGAGGCCGGCCCGGTCCAGCCCCGCCCGCAGCGCCTCGGCCCGGCGGACCAGGGCCTGGTGCTGCGCGGCGAAGACCGAGTTGACCCGGGCGTGCAGCACCGCACCCGGCAGCAGCGGGACCTCGGTGACCCAGCGCCAGCTCGCCGCGTGCCGGCGCAGCCACTGCGCGCCGGCCAGCCGGTCCAGGCCCAGGGCGAGCGCGGTGGTCACGGCGAAGTCCACGCCGAGCGTCAACCGGCCGGCCGGACTCGTCGGTCGACGCAGCGCCTGGACCGCGACCCGGGAGGAGACGGTGAAGACCTGCTCCGCCTCCGGCAGCGCGGCCGGCCCGCCGTACCGCTCGGTCTCGGGGACGTACGGGACCACGCGGACCTCGCCCTGCGCGGCGGGCCAGGACCCCTCGACGGCGGGCACCGCCTTGCCGAGCCGGGCCAGGGTGGCGGGCAGTTCGGCAGCCGCCGCCGGGGTCAGGTCGCGCAGCCGGATCCGCAGGTGCGGGCCGCCCTCGCCGTAGCGGATGAAGAACCACCCCCCTGCCTGCCGCTCGGCGACCAGGCCGTCCAGCAGCGGCGCGAGTTCACCGGTGAGAAAGCGGTCGACCTGCTCGGTGTCGCTGTTCAGGTGGAGGTGGAGGCTGTGCCAGTCGGCCATCGGAGTCCTCGATCCGTCTAGCTCACGGGAATGGGTGCGGATGGATCGTCAACTCCTCGTACCGCAGCGCCCGTCCGGTGCGGCCGAGGCGGTGCGGGACCTCCAGCAGCCGGGGCAGGCCGCGGGTGCGGTGGTTGACGTGGCCGAAGGTCATCGGCAGCGAACCCGGGACCACGACCTTCGCGCTGTACAGGCCGAGCCGGTCGCGGACACCGGGCTCGTCCTGGCGGACCGCGAGCACCTCCAGGCCCTGCCCGGCCAGCCGCTCGACGGTGCCGCGCAGGAAGGCGGCCAGGTCCGGGACCGGCTGCGGCGGGTGCGGCCACACCTCGCGCAGCTCGAGGGGCGGCGCGTCGGCGGAGTCGAACAGGAATGCGAGGCGGTCCTGTGCCTCGGGCAGGGTGTTCAGGCCGACGTGGTCCTCCAGGCCGCGAACCAGCTCCGGCTGCTCCAGCATCGGGCGCAGCCGGTCCGGCGCGTACGGGCGGTCCTCGGCCTGGGCGCGGCGGGCGCAGGCGTGCACGGTGGTGACCACCTCGACCACTGCCGCGCGGACGGCCCGGCGCGGATCGTGGTGTGCCCCGGCGGCCAGGAAGGCGCGCGGGGCGTTTGGGGCGGACCCCTGGTACTGGCACAGGGCCAGCACGGCCGGGATCCCGAAGTCGTTGGTGGCGTCGAGCAGCACCAGCCGGTAGCCGAGCAGCGCGGTGCGGTCGGCGAGCGCGCGGACCTCGGGGTCGTCGGCGGGCAGCGCAATCCGGCGCAGCGGCGTGGCGGTGTACCAGACCATCAGGAAGGCGTCCCGCTCCGCCACTTCGAAGAGCCCGTACAGCACCGCCTCCGCCGGGCTGTTGCCCAGGCCGCAGCCGTTGGAGCACTCGTAGACCACCTTGGGGCTGCCGGTGTCCGGCAGGCCCCAGTAGGCCACGTGCTCGGGCACCGCGACCGGGCGGGCGGCGGTCAGCGACCACCCGTGCACCCAGTCCAGCTCCAGCTCGGGGGTGTACGGGACGCAGGTGCTCGCGGGGTGGCCGTGGTAGCGCGGATCGGGCAGGCCAAGCCGCTCGGGGTCCACCGCCCGCCCGGCGCCCAACCGCGCGAAGGAGGCGCGCAGCACGGTCCGCCGGCCGGTCGGCCGCATCCCGGTCAACCGCTCGACGCCCTCGAACAGCGCCACCCGTTCGCTCTCCTCGAACTGCGCCGCCCGGCCGTAGCCGCCGTCGTCCAGCGGACGGCCGTCGGTGACGTAGGCGCTGGTCAGGCTGAAGGCCGAGTCCTCGGTGCGGACCACCCGGCGCACCGGGCCGAACCGCTCGTCGAGCAGGGCGGCCCGCAGACCGGCGCTGCCGGTACGGGAGTTGGGGCTGCGCAGGGTGGCGGGGTCGGGCAGCGGCAGCGGCGCCGTCGGTACCTCGGCGCCCTGCTCGCGGTCCGCCGGCAGCGGCGCGCAGACCGGGCAGCCGCCGACCGGGCGGATCCGGTGGGTGGACCAGGTCGCGCGGGCCTGGTGGAGCAGGTGCACCATGGCCGGCTCGCCGGGGGCGGGGGCCGGCGGGGCGAGCAGCTCGGTGGCGAGGGCGGTGACCGCCTCCTCGAAGACCGGCGCGACCAGCCCGGCGAGGGTCAGCTGGGGCCGCTGCCAGGGCACCCGGCCACCCGCGGTGGCCAGCCGCTGGTACTCGGCGCAGCACAGGCAGCCCGCGGCACCCGGCCGCAGCACCGGGCCGACCACGACCAGCGCGCCGTCGCAGCGGACCGGCACCAGGGCCACGGGGTGGGCGAGCGCGTGGCGGCTGAGCTGCTCGGCCAGTTCGAGCGTCCAGTCGGTCAGCAGGACCAGTGCGGCGCCGGTGGTGGCAGTGAGTGCGGCTTCGGGGGTGCGGACAGGGAGTGCGGAGGCGGTGCCGGGGTGGCTCATCGGGTCGCCCCGTTCGTGGTGGGGCGGACAGCGAGGACGGTGAAGCCGCAGGCGCGCAGGGCCTCGGCGAGGGCGGGGGCAGGGTCGGCCGGACGAACCGTCAGACCGGTCAGCTCGCACAGGCCGGCCAGCAGCGCGGGCTCGCGGGCGGCGATGCCGGTCAGCCAACCGGTCGTCCAGCCTTCATCCTCCCAGGCCGTCAGCTCCAGCCCGGCGGCCACGAGGGCGGCACCGGCGCCGCTGGGGAGCGACAGGTGACGGAAGGTCAGCTCCGCGCTGACCGCCTGGGCCACCGCGCCCAGCGCGGCGAAGGCGACGGCGTCCCCGGCCGTCGCCTCGACGGCGGTGACCGGCGGCCGGCCCGGCACCCGCACGGTGGCCGTGTGCCCGCCGGGCGCGAGGCGGGTGACGCCCAGCTCGGCCGGTCGGCCGAGCTCAGCGGTGAGGGTGCGCCACCAGTGCTCGGCCTGGGGGTGGCCGGCCCAGCTCCGGACGGGGAGCGGGGTGCCGCCTGCGGCCACGGCCGTGGCGGCGCGGCGCAGGGCGCGGCCCAGGGCGTGGTCCGGGGTGGCGCCCACGGCGGTCGTCGACTCCGCGGTGTCCAGGCGCAGTTCCGCGCCCCGGCAGAGCGCGTCCAGCCGGGCCAGGTCGGTACGGACGGCGGCGGCCAGCAGGGTGCCGCCGGGGACGGGGCAGCGGGCCCGGGCCACCGGCAGCTGGCTCAGCGTGCCGGGCTCGGGGGCGGGCAGGACGCCGACCCGCCCGTCGGTGAGGGCGGCCAGCCGGTGCAGTGCCCGGGCGAGCGTGTCCGGCGGGTCGAGCGGCGCCGAGGTGTCCGGGCCCGGCAGGCGCGGGGCCGGCCAGCTGCGCCAACTCGACCGCAGTGGAGCGGCGTCGACCACCAGGACCGCCGGGAGGCCGGCCAGCACGTGGTGGTCCTCGCCCTCGGTGGCGGGGTCGGGCAGGCCGGTCAGGGCGCAGAGCAGGCGGTGGGCGGCAGCCCCGGCGAGCAGCGCGGTGAGGGCGGCCGGGGTGGGCGACGCCTCGTCAGCGGCGGTGGGGACCAGGCCGAGGCGGGCGGCCAGCGCCTCGGCGTCCGCGGCGACCTGCGCGGGGGTGCCCGGCGCGGTGACGAAGCCGCCCGCCGGGGTCGCCGCCACACCGACCGCCGTCGCGCTGCCGGGGCCGGCCGTCAGCAGGACCAGGCCGTCCGCGGTGGGCGCGGCGACGGTGGCCGGCGCGGCCCCGGCGCGGACGAGGGCCTGGGCGGCCGCCCGGGCGAGCGGGCTCGCCGGGTCGGTGGTGCGCAGCTGCGGGCGGGCGGCCGCGAGGTCGGCCGCGGCTGCCACCGGGTCGGCCGCACCGACCCGCAGCCAGGCCGGCGCGTCCTCGGCGGGGCCGGTCAGCAGGTCGTGCTCCCGCAGGTGCCCGACCAGGGTGTTCAGCGCGGCGCGCAGCGGCGAGCCGACCGGCGCCCGGTCGGTGAGCGCGGCGTGGTCGCCGCCGGCCAGGACCTCGGCGAGCAGCTGCCACAGCGCGGGGAGCGCGGGGCTGCCCTCCAGCGTCACGCTGGACCGCCAGCCGCGCAGGTGCAGCCCGGCCCGCAGCGGCGTGACCCCGACCCCGGGGCGCAACCGCGCCCGCGCGAGCCCGTCGAGGGCGTCGGACACCACGGCGGGCGCGGTCATGAGGCTGCCTCGGTCAGGGGGCGGGGGACGGGAGTTCCGGTCGCGGGCCGGATCATGACGCGGCCTCCACCGTGGCCCCGGCCTCCACCGCGGCCACCACTTCCGCCAGGCGGTCCCGCCAGTGGTGGCCCGTCAGCTCCGGGACGGCTCGGGTGACCAGGTAGGCCGCCAGGTAGCGCTCCACCGGGCGGACGTCGCAGATGGTGAACAGGCGGTACAGGCCGTTGGTGCAGGCGCGGTAGACCAGGTAGTCCGGGCGGGTGAGCATGGTCCCCTGCGGATCCGAGCGGCGCAGCAGCTGGTGGAACTCGCTGAACCTGGTCCGGATCTCGGGGCTCCACCGCGCCAGCTGCTCCTGGTCCCCGGTGGCGGCCGCCCGCTCGCGGTAGCCCGCCGGGCGCCCGGTCAGGTCGGCCCCGGCATCGAACCGGTGCTGCGTCAGCTGCCAGGCCGCCGCCGACCAGTGGGCCCACGGGCGCTCGCGGTCCAGCAGTTCGCCGGCCGCGATCCGCGCCACCAGGGCGGTGACGGTCGGCCGGGCGGCCTGCCACTGCCGCTCGAAGCCCGCGCGCAGCCCGCCGTCCGGGTCCTCGTGCAGCAGGTGGTCCTCCAGGTGCGAGACGTACGAGTAGTGCCCGCCCACCAGGCCGCCCGGATGCGCGGCGGCGTGCGCGGCCAGCGCCGACACCAGCAGCTGCAGGCGGGCGACGGCGCAGTCCTGCTGCTCGCCGAGGAACTCCGCGCCCGCGTGCAGGGCGGACAGGCCGAGCCGCAGCAGGTCCTCCCGCAGGGCGGTGCCGTCGGGGCCGAGCAGGTCCCGGGTGGCCGACCGGTCGACGGGCTCGACCCGCACCGTGTTGTCGGGGTGCACGGGCGTGTAAGGCGGCGGGACCAGCTCGACCCGGCCGGCCGCGGCGGCCTGGGCGAGCAGCTCGGCCGCGGTGAGTTCGCTGTGCGAGGGGTGCTCGCGCAGCCACCCGCGCACAGCCTCGGCCGCCTCCTCGGCGGCGGTGGCCACCTGACGGCCGGCCGGCTGCCCGGGGGAGCGGTCGAGTCGCAGCCGCAGGTGCGGACCGTGCAGCCAGTGCCGCTCCAGGTGGACCCGCAGGCCCTGGGCGCGGTACCGGTCGGCGAGCGGGAGCAGCACCCCGCGCAGCAGCGGTCCCTTGACCGGGTGGTGGTAGTAGGTGACGACGTCACGCGCGGTCGCGTCGGGCACGGCTGCCTCCTGGTCGCTCGGCTGGTCCCGCTGCCGCCCGCCCGGCACCGGGCGGCCGGTCCCGGAGCCGGGGCGGCGCGCCTGGGTGGCCGCACCGCCTTCCCCGTGCTCGGGTCGGCCGCCCCGCATCAGGCGACCCGTCCCGCGCGGTAGGCCTCCACGACCAGTTCGACGGCGCGGGTGGGTGCGGGGTGCCCGGCCGGGGTCGGCAGGGCCTCCTCCAGCACCGCGCCACCCGGGTGGCGGGCCAGCCAGCGGGCCAGGCAGCGCAGCTGCAGGGCACTGCCGAGATCGATGAACTGCGGTTTGGGCTGGCGCAGTTGGGTGAGCAGCTGGTCGGCGCTCCAGTCCGCGCCGGCCGCCGGGGCCGGGCGCAGGAAGACCTGCTCGGGCAGACCGAGCAACGCCCGCCAGCGGGCCACGGTCGCCACCGGGACCTGCTGGTCGGCGGCGAGCTCGGCGCCCAGCGCCGTGACCACCGCGGGCGGCAGCTGCCAGCGACGCCGCTCCAGCACCAGGTGACGGTAGGTCAGCCGGGGCGTGCGCAGTACCCGGCCGCCGGGCGCCGCCAGCGTGCGGTGCGGCAGCAGCGGGCGCAGGTCGACCACGCCCTGCGGGTGGTCGCAGAGCAGCGCGGCGAGCCGCCGCGGCAGCATCACGGGCGCCAGGAAGCCGGCGTACAGCACGTCGAGGAGTTCCCCGGTGGCACGCAGCCGGAACCGGACCTGGTCGCCCACCGGGTCGTGGACCAGGTCCAGTTCGGACTCGCCGATCGAGGCCCAGCGCCGGTCGGGGCCGATCTCGTCGGGGACCAGCAGCGGGTGCAGGTTGGCGTTGAAGCCGCCCACCGGACGGACCTGGGCACCGCGCGCGCCGGGGCCCAGCCCCCGGCGGACCTGCCGGGTCAGCTCGGCGGTGGCGGCGGGGTCCAGCGCGTCCAGGAAGCGGCTGCTGAACCGGCCCCAGCCGCCGTACACGTGGTTCACGCAGAGCAGCCCGGCGTCCGGGTCGCGCTGGACGAAGTACGAGTAGCTGAGCGGTCGTTCGCGGACCCAGGCGGGCAGCCGCGGGCCGAGGCCGCGGACCAGCGCGGTCGGCAGCACCAGGTCCGCGTCGTCCTCCCCGGCACCGCCCGACTCGCCCGGGCTGCCCGGTCCGGTCAGTTCGCCCAGCACCTCGGCGCGCAGGCCGGCCAGCTCCGCCGGACCGGCCGGCCGGTCCGGTCCCGGCAGCAGGGTGCCGAGCTGCCAGGCCTGCTCCCAGGCTGTGGCCACCTCGGGCCCGAACTCCCAGACGTGCGGGCAGCTCCCGCCCGGTCCGTAGCGGGCCACGAAGCGGTCCCGGACCAGTCGCCGCACCACCTGGCCGAGGTCGAACAGCTCGGCCAGCGGCGTCAGTTCGGCCAGCGCCTCGGTGTCGTCGGGCGCCAGCTGCCCGTCCGTGCGCACCGGTGCCGGTGCCACCACGTCCTCGGACAGCACGGCCAGCGGTGCCCCGCGCTCGGGCACGGGGCGGCCGGCCTCGGCGAGCAGCTCGGTCCAACGGGTCGTCAGCTCGGTGAGTGCGGCCGGGCGCCGGTCGGCGGGGGTGTCCGCGAACCGGCTGGTGTGCCGGCCGATCTCGGTGATCCGGTCGGCCAGGTCGTGGTCCTCGGGCCAGTCGCGCAGCCAGTGCGCCAACTGCTCCAGCGGGGCGGCGCCCTGCGGGTCGAATGGGTCGCAGGGAACCAGCAGGTCGGCCTCGACCAGCCGGGCCAGGAAGCCGGCGGCCGGTCCGGCCGCCTGTTCGCCGCCCAGCGCGGTGCTCAGCCGGCGGGTCAACTCCGCCAGGGCTACCGGACGACGGCACTGCGCACCGACGAAGGCGAGCGGACCGCCGGCCGGCAGCTCGACCTCCTCCTCGGTGGTGATCAGGTAGCGGCCGCCCGCGAACACCGGTCGGCTGCGGGCGTAGCAGGCCCGGCCGTCGGCGATCCGCGCGGTGCTGGCCATCCGGTGCGGGAGCCCGGCCCGGCGGCGCGGGGCGGCGAGCAGTGCCTGGGTGAGCGCGCTGACCAGGGTCCGGTTGGCCTCGACCACCGGGACCGGGTTCGGCAGGGCGAGGGCGGGCCCGGCGTCCGTTCCGGGCCGCAGCGGGCCCCAGCCGACGGCGGTGAACCAGGAGAAGGGGCTGGTCTTGGTGCTGGCCCGCAGGGCGTAGCGCAGCACCCCTGGCTCCTCCTTTCGGGCCCGGCGGTCGGCGGCCCCGGCTCCCGCACGTTCGACCGCGCGCAGCAGGTCGGCGCTGGTCAGGGCGACGGCCCGGGTCAGCGCGGGCTGACGGCACAGCGCGGCCAGGGCGTGGCGGTCGGCGGCCAGCGCGGGCGCGGCGGCCCGGTCGGCGGCGGCCAGCGCCTCGGCCCGCGACTGACGCAGCGTCAGCCAGGCCGCCAGCTCGGGCACCCGCGCGGGCAGGTCGGCCAGGCGCGCCAGCAGCGCGGGCCGGGGCTCGCGGCCGTTGTGCACCGAGCGGCGCAGCGGCAGCACCACCTCGCGGTGGAAGTCCTGGGGATGGCCGTCCCGGCTCGCGTACAGGGCGTCAGCGAGCGGCGGCCCCAGCGCGGTCAGCGCAGCCGTCAGCTCGCTCAGGCGGGCCAGCTCCGCCCGGAACGCGGCCGTCGGCCGGTCCGCTGCGGGGTACTGCATCACGGTGGCGCGGACCAGGACGTAGGGCGCACAGCTCACGGCGTAGCCGTCGCGCTGGCCTTGGGTCACGCCGTCCTCCCCGTTCGAATCCGCTGGACAGGCCCGGGCACCTCGGGGCGCACGGTCGATGCCGCACGCCCCGAGGGCGTCTGTCAGCCCGCCGACCCCCAGGGGGTCGGGGTGGGCAGCTGGGGATGGCCGCAGGAGCCGCAGGAACACGGGCCGCCGTACGAGGCCCCGCCCTCGGGCAGGGCGACGGTGTCCCGCATCGAGCTCACCGTGAGGTCCCCGAGGTCGAGGTCGTGGAGCTCGAAGCGCCGGAGATCAGCAGTGTCGGACATGGTGTCTCCCTCACGGGCGGCTGTGCGGCGGGCGGGGTGGGCGCGGGTCAGGCCGGCAGGAGGTGCTGCTGCACGGCGCAGGACGAGGAGCCCTGGCAGGAGCTGGAGCCCCAGGAGGCCCCGCCCTCGGGGAGCGCCGCGCTGTCGCGCAGCGAGCTGACGGTGAGGTCGCTCAGGTCGAGGTCTTCGAGCTCGAAGTGGGGGCGGTCAGCGGTGTCGGACATGGTGTCTCCTTTGCTCCGAGAAACTGCGACGACGGCGACGAGGGAGGTCAGGCCGACTCGGGCACCGGCGGCATCGAGCAGGACGAGGAGACCTGGCAGGAGCTGGAGCCCCAGGAGGCCCCGCCCTCGGGCAGCGCCGCGCTCTCGCGCAGCGAGCTGACGGTGAGGCCGCTCAGGTCGAGGTCCTGGAGCTCGAAGCTCTCGGTCCCGGTGGAACCGGTGGTGCCGGAGGTGCGGGTGGTGCCGGCCATGGTGATCTCCTGACGTCGGGAACACTGGGGATGCATCCCGGGTCGAGCTGATCAAGCGCTGATCTGCCACCGACTGTAGGCAGCGCCTCCCCGGTCGGCACCGGGGGCGCGGGGTGGTCGCGGTACTGCATGACGGCCCGCCCGACACTGCATCAGGTCAGGCGGGCCGTCGGGGTCCGGCCGGGAGGGCACGGCGGGGTCGGGCCGGGGGGCACGGCGGGGTCGGGCCGGAAGGGCGGGCGGTCAGGGCGGAGCGGCTGTCACACCGTCAGGCCCGGTACTGGTCGTGCCGGGCGTAGAGCTCGTCCCACTCCGCCTCGGTGAGCCGGCGGCCCGGACGGCCCGGCGCAGCGTGCGCACGTCGCGGTAGCCGACCCGGGCGGCGATGGCCGGCAGGCTCAGCTCGCTGTCCCGGACCAGCTGCATGGCGCGCTGCTCCCTGACCGACTCGACCTCCTGACGGAACGTCGTACCGAGCTCGTACAGCCGCCGTTGCAGGGTTCGCGGACTGAGGGCCAGCCGACGGGCCGTCGACTCGAGGCTCGGTGCGGCGCCGCCGCCGGCGCACCCGGCGAGCAGCGCGGCGCGGAACCGGTCCTGCCAGGTCAGCGCGGGCCGGGTGGCGGCGAGCGTCATGTCGGCGTGCCGGCGCAGCACTTCCGGCAGCCCCGGGCGGAAGTCGGGCAGCGCGGTGGCCGCATCGTCGGCGAGGAAGGTGAGCGAGTTGCTCGCGGCCCCGAACTCCAGGTTGCGGGTGCCCAGCAGCCGGGTCAGCGCGGAGTGGTCGCGCGGGGCCCGGTGCACCAGAGCGGCGTGCACCGGCACGATCGGCGCCCGCCGCGCCTGTCGGGCCCGCTGCAGGAACAGCACCAGCGCGAACTCCTGGACCGCCGCGACCACCTCCGGCTCCGCGGTGGCGCAGCTGAACCGCAGGGTCACCTGGCTGCCGCTGCGCACCACCTGGAGGGCGTCGATCTCGGGATCGCTGAGCAGGTGGAAGTACCGCCCGGCGTCGCGGGCGCCGTCCAGCACGGTGGCGCCGGAGGTGAACAGGTGGTCCCAGACGCCCAGGCTCCCGGCGGGGACGGACTCCACCAGCCGCTGGGCCAGGCAGGTGTGACGGGCCGCCAGCACCAGCTGCTCCCAGACCAGCAGCCCGGTCGCGGTCGGCACCCGGGCCAGGTCGTCCGCCAGGGTGTCCGGCTCCAGGCCCGCCAACCGGGCGTACCTGTCCGCGCCGACCCCTGCCGCACCGAGCCCCGCCACGCAGCCGCGCATCAGTGCGGTGGAGATCGTCCCGTTGGTCATCCGGGCAATCTAGCGCGGGCGGCCGGGCCTGTCCGGCCGATTGTCGCGCCCGTGAAGACCGGCCCCAGAACGACGAGGGGCCGGGCGCCGGCCGCTTCGGCAGGGTGCTCAGGCACAGGGTGTACTTGTGGCCGTCCTGCCTGTGGACGTAGTAGCCGTCGGACTCGGGGAAGGAGGCCCGGCAGGTGCGCTCGCCGTCGTCGGCGCCGTTCACCCGGCCCCCGTGATGATCAATGAACCGTATGCTTCCGCAAGCTGTCGGCCGTCGGGCCGTCAGGGCCCCTGACCAGGTTCCTGGCAGACGGATCGTCGCCGAACCGTGATCAGGAATCAGCTGGCCGGTTTACTGCTGCGGGCACGGGGGCGGTGGCCCCGCTCAGGCCCGGATCACCTGCGGGCCCAGCATGGCGTAGCGGTGGGCCTCCGCGACGGGCAGGCCGGTGTCGGTGACGATGGCCTCGAAGTCGGCGACCTCGGCGAAGCGGCAGAAGCTGCTCGCGCCGAACTTGGTGTGGTGGCCCAGGAAGACGCGGCGGCGGGAGACGGCCAGGGCCTTGGCCTTGACGTCGGCATCGCGTTCTCCCGCCCTCGTCGCCGCTGTCCGATCATCGGGCCGCGGGCCGGCCGACCGTGCCCGCAGGAGATTTATACCGCCGGGCCGGTGGTGCGCCCCGGTCTGATCCGGGCGAAAAGGCGCCCGCGTGGTGCCCGTCCCGTCGCCCCGCGGAGCTGCGCGGACGGGTGCTCCGGTGGCGGAAACCCCGCGGAGCCTGCCCGAACGGGCACCTTCCGGTGCCCGCTTCGCCTGCGGCCGCGCGCGAGGCGGCAGCGCTGTGGTGCTCCCAGAGCCTGCTGGGGCGGGGTCGGGGCGGGAGCCGCGAGGTGGGCCGGGCCGTCGGGTCGCCGACTACCGGTGGGCGCGCCTGCGCAGAACTGCGCGCAGAAGGCCTTGAACGTGCAGAAACGTACTGCTAGCCTCCCTCGGGCGCGAGCAGGGGCTCACGTATCGTCAGTCACCTTTCATGGCCGCCTCATTGGTCCCGCGCCGCACCGCACGGTTCACCCCCTACCGCTTGGACGTGGCATGCGAACTACCCTCACCCGGTTACCCCGCACCGCCCTGGCCGTCGTGCTGGCCGTGGTCTGCGCGCTGCTCGCCGGCCAGCCCGCCGCGCGGGCGGCCACCCCGGCCGCCGGCACCCTCGCGCTCGGCGGCAGCCACCAGCTGAGCTGGCAGAGCCCGGTCTACGCCAATGGCTCGGTCCCGGACCCGTCCCACTGCCCGCCGCAGGCCCAGGACCCCGGCGGCGGGACCTGCGACCACTTCGACCTGACCGTCGACGTGCCGGCCTCCTACTGGCAGGGCAACCCGGACGGCGGCGTGCCGGTCTCGATCCGGTGGCAGGACCCGACCAACGACTTCGACCTCTACATCTACGACAGCGCCGGCCACGAGGTCGCCGAGAGCGCCGGCTCCACCGACCCCGAGGCGACGGTGATCCCGGCCGCCTCCGGCACCTACCACGTGGTGGTGGTGCCGTACGCGGTGACCAACGCCTCCTACACCGGGACCGCGAACATCCCCGGCAGCACCACGGTCGGCCAGGTCACCGGCTTCTCCCGCGCCGACGACGGCAGCTACCGGCTGCAGGCCGGCACCGCCGCCGCCCGGATCGACTTCACCGGCGAGGACGTCTTCCGGCTCCAGCTCGCCCCCGACGGCACCTTCACCGACCCGGCCGGGCGCGAGATGGTCCGCAACCCGCCGGCCACCGTCAAGTCCACCACCGCGCGCGACGCCGGCGACTACTACGCGATCGCCAGCAGGGACCTGACCCTGCGCGCCTACAAGAACCCGCTGCGGTTCGCCCTCTACCGGGCCGACAACCGCACCCTGGTCTGGCAGGAGACCCAGGGCCTGACCTGGACCGAGGACGCGGTGCAGCAGACCCTGGCGCGCAGCGCGCAGGAGCAGTTCTACGGCGCGGGCGAGCAGAACGGCAGCTTCTCGCACCGCGACCGGACCGTGCACGTGGCCAACAACTTCAACTGGAACGAGGGCGGCTACAACAACTCGCAGCCGTTCTACCTGTCCAGCAACGGCTACGGCGTGTTCCGCAACACCTTCGCCCCCGGGGTCTACAGCTTCGGCGACCCGGTCCGCACCTCCGCCCAGGAGCGCCGGTTCGACGGCTACTTCATGACCAGCCCCGACAAGCCCGACCTGAGGAGCGTGATCGGCCAGTACACCGACCTGGTCGGCAAGCCGTTCATGCCGCCGGTCTACGGCCTGGAGCCGGGCGACTCGGACTGCTACCTGCACAACGCCAACCGGGGCGAGCGGCACACCACGGACGCGCTGGCGGTGGCCGACGGCTACACCTCGCACCAGACCCCGCTGGGCTGGATGCTGGTCAACGACGGATACGGCTGCGGCTACGAGAACCTCCAGCAGACCGGGCAGGGCCTGCGCGACCACCACGCCCAGCTGGGCCTGTGGACCTCCACCGGCCTGCCGAACCAGGGCGAGGAGGTCAAGGCCGGGGTGCGGGTGCGCAAACTGGACGTGGGCTGGGTCGGCCCCGGCTACCAGTTCGCGCTGGACGGCTGCCAGCAGGCGTACGACGGCATCGAGCAGAACAGCGACGCCCGCGGCTTCGTCTGGCTGCCGGTCTCCTGGGCCGGCGCGCAGCGCTGCGGCGTGCTGTGGAGCGGCGACCAGACCGGCAGCTACGACTACGTCCGCTGGCAGATCCCCACCTACGCGGGTGCCACCATGTCCGGCATCGCCTACGACACCGGCGACGTGGGCGGCATCTTCGGCAGCGACCCGAAGGTGGAGACCCGGGACCTGGAGTCGAAGACCTTCATCCCGACCATCATGACCATGGACGGCTGGGCCAAGAGCGACAAGCAGCCCTGGGGCTTCGGCGAGCCGTACACCTCGGTCAACAACAAGTACCTCCAGCTCAAGGAGCGCCTGCTGCCCTACCTCTACACGCTGGCGGCGCAGGCCCACCGCAGCGGCGTCGGCGCGGTGCGCCCACTGGTGCTGGAGTACCCGGACGACGCCAACACCTGGGGCGACGCGGCCAAGTACGAGTTCCTCAGCGGTGACAGCTTCCTGGTCGCCCCGGTCTACGACTCCTCCGACACCCGCAACGGGATCTACCTGCCCGCGGGCACCTGGGTGGACTACTGGACCGGGAAGACCTACCAGGGCCCGACCACGATCAACGGCTACCACGCACCGCTGGACACCCTGCCGCTCTTCGTCAAGGGCGGGGCGGTGGTGCCGATGTGGCCGCAGGGCACCCTCTCCTGGCAGACCCGCGACACCGGCAGGCTGGACTACGACGTCTACGCCCAGGGCGACTCGCAGTTCACCCTGTACGAGGACGACGGCACCAGCCGCGCCTACCAGCAGGGCGCGAGCGCGACCCAGCAGGTCACCGTGCACGCCACCGGCCACGGCCACGGCTCCACCGAGCTGACGGTGGGTCCGAGCGTGGGCGACTACGCGGGCAAGCCGGCCGCGCGGTCCTACGAGTTCACCGTGCACGTGGGCGCGGCCCCGGCCCAGGTGCTGCTGGACGGCCACCCGTTGCCGGCCGCCTCGTGGAGCTGGGACCGGGCCGCCGGTACGGTGCACGTGACCACGCCGGCCCTGGCCACCGGCGCCGGCTTCACCCTGCACCTGCCGGGCGCGGGCGCTCTGGCCGGCTGACCGGCAGCCGGTGCGGGGCCGTGCCGCGGCCCCGCACCGGCCGACCGGGCGTTACGGGTGGCCGTCCGGTGGCGTGCCGGTGCTGGAGGTGACCGCGACCGTGCTGACCTGGGCGTCCGGGGTCAGCCGGACGATCGGGATGGCTTTGTTCTTCGGGTTGCCGTCGGCGCCCAGCGAGATCAGGCCGCTGGCGCCGGAGACCGCCCGGGTGCCGTAGAGCGAGGTCAGCATCTGCACCACGTCCGGGCCGGTGACCGGGGCGCCGCCGGCAGCGGCGGAGCGGATGGCGGTCACGGCGGTCAGCACCGCGTCGTGTCCCATGACGGCCTGGCCGTCGGTGAGCGACTCCTGCGGGAAGGCGGCCTTGAACTCGCCGCCGTCCTGGAAGGGCTCGATCGCGGTGCGCGCGTACGACTGCGGCCGCACCTGCCAGGCGCCCGGGTGGGCGAGCCCGGTGTAGAGCAGCGTGATGTTGCCCTGTTGCAGGTCCTGCCTGACCAGACCGATGTCCGGTGACTGCACGACCTCCGAGGCGTCGTCGCCGGAGATCACCGTCACCTGCTTGCCCGCGCAGGAGCGGTGGGACAGCGGCTCCAGGAACCTGGGCAGGTGGATCCCGCGCCCGGCGAAGAAGACCACGTCCGGGCTGGAGTTGCACAGGTTGGCCATCTGCAGCAGGAAGTAGGTCGAGACGTCCGACTTGGAGGAGTCGTACTCCATCGGCTGCTTGTCCTGCAGCTCCGGCGGATAGCTCTTGCGGAACTGGTCGGCCAGGGTGCGGCTGTACAGGTCGTCGGACTTGCGGTCCTGCACCACCAGCACCTTGGCGTTCGGGTAGTCCTTGGCCAGGTAGGCCGCCGCGGCCGTCGCCTCGTCGGAGTTGGGCGGAGCCACCCGCACCAGGCCGGGGATGTCCTGGAGGTCGTCGGCGGTGATCACCGCCCCGAAGGCGGCGATGTCCTCCTTGGTGAGCCGCAGGATGGCGGCCTTGGTCGACTCGGTGCTGGTGCCGAGCCCCGCGACCGCGACGACGTGGTCGGCGGAGCGCTGTGCCTCGATCCGGCCGAGGGTGTAGTCGCGCTGGATGTCGGTGGCTCCGGTGTGCCCGAGCAGGAGCCGGATCTTCGGCGAGTCACCGCTGATGTAGCGGTGGTTGGCCTCCAGCTGGGCGGCGTACGCGCCCTCGATCTCGTGCCGGATCGAGTCCGCGGTGGTGGAGCCGTCCTGGCCCTGGACCATCGGCATCAGGTAGACCACGCTGACCCAGGGCGTGCCGCCCGGTTTGGCTCCGGCCTCGCGCACGCTGCTGTTCTCGGTGCGGATCCGCCCGAAGACGTCCTTCAGGTCCGGGGAGAACGGGAAGGCGCCGTCGGTCAGGCCGACGCAGGCGCTGTCCGCGCCGACGTGCGCCACGCCGTCGGCGCAGCTGGTGCTCGCGGGCCGGGTGCCGAGGTAGATCCCGCTGCCGGTCAGCGCGAGCACGACCAGCAGGGCGGCGCTCCCGAGCCGGCCGCGCCACCAGGGGCGCGGCAGGTCCCAGGGCTCCAGGGTGGTTGTCCGGGCTTTGGCGAACGGCGACCTCACACTGAACCTCCTTGACACTCAGGCCGGGTGGACTTCGTAGCGGGCGGCCTCCGAGCGCAGCACGGCGCTGTTCGCGTCGGTGTGCCAGGCCAGATCCTGGAAGGAGGCGCTGATGGTGAAGTTGAGCTCCGGCCGGGAACTCGGCAGCCGGTTGCGCGGATCGACGGCCAGCCAGAGCGAGGTGACCAGCAGTGCCAGCGCCCGGTGGTCGCGGAAGGCCTCGGGGGCCAGCTCGCGGGCCAGCAGGTCCGCCCGGTAGGAGGCGGTCACGGCGAGGTCCACCGGCTGGCGCATCGGTGCCGCGGTGATCGCGTACAGCTCGTACAGCCAGGCCTCGGTCGGCAGGGCGTGCAGGCTGGTCTCCAGGCGGCGGACCACCTCCTCGACCCGGCCGAGGGCGAGCCGGTGGTAGTAGGCGGTCAGCAGATGGCCCTCGCGGGCGGCGTGCCAGGAGTGCAGCCGCTGGTGCGCGGTGTGCCAGTCCGGGTACGGGCCGTCGGCCGGCCGGTCGGCGAGCTCGCGCAGCAGCAGCAGCCACAGCCAGGGCTGCAGCACCGGGGAGTCGCGCACCAGCTGCGGGTGCGCGCCGCGCCCGGTGGTGGGCAGGTAGCGCGAGCCGCGGCCGCCGCGGGTGCCGGCGTCCTCGGTCAGCGGCGGGACCAGCCACAGCCGCTGGGCGGTCTCCTCCAGCAGCGTTCCCCGCAGCCGCGCGGAGGAGTCCGCCAACAGCGGGGAGTTGACGGCCGACTCCATGTCCCGGGAGGCGGCGCAGGTGACCAGGCCGGCCAACTGCTCGGCCTCCATGCCCTGGAGCAGGTAGCGCAGCGCCTCCTGCCGCAGGGTGGCCCGGGGCGCCGCGTCGGCGCTCCCGTTGGCCAACGGACCGGAGTCGAGGATGCCGCGCAGCCGCACGTCGGCGTCCGGCCGGTCGATCATCCGGGCGGCCGCCTGCTGCATCCGCAGGACGCTCCACGGGTGCCCGTAGGTCAGCCGGTGCACCAGCGGGGTCGCCTCGGGCAGCCGGGGAGCGATCTCCTCGGCCAGCCGGGAGACCTGTCCCGACGTCAGATCCGGCAGCTGGACGGCGTACCACCACCAGGAGGTGTCCGCGCGGTACTGCGGGATGCCGAAGCGCCAGTCGCCGTACGAGGCCTGGTACGCCTCGCGGATCCGCAGGCCCGCCGGCCCGGGGTCGAACGGGCCGGGCACCGCGCGGGCGGTGGAGGCGGTGGCGACGGTGAGCAGCGGATCGCAGCCCGCGCCCTCCCTGCGGGTCAGCGACTCCCGTACCTCCAGCAGCAGGGAGAGGAAGCGGGTGCCGCCGCCGTGGTCGATGTTGTCCAGCAGCACCAGGCAGTTGCGGTCCCGGCCGTGTCTTCGGTACGCCGCCCGCAGGTCGGCGAGGAACGCCTCGCAGAGCAGCCGGTCGACCTGGTCGACATCGGCCTGGTCCTCGCTCCGGCTGCGCTCGTTGAGCGCGACCAGGGCGTCCAGCGGAGCCTGCGAACCGCCTGTGCCGTACCACTCGAGGCCGGACCGGGAGACGGCGTTGAGCAGGCGCGGGCCGAGGCCCTTGAACAGCAGCGCGGCCATCAGGCCGGCGCCGGGCACCGGCAGGATGCCGAGGTCGTTGAGCAGCCCGACGCCTTCGGCGAGCGCGTCGGGGAGCACCCCGGCACTGCGCCGGCGGGCCTCGCGCATCCGCTTTTCCAGCTGCCACCGGGCATGGTCGGGACTGTTGACGTCCAGCACCAGATCGGGGTCGACGGCGACCAGGCCGTGGATCAGCCGGGGGAAGTGCAGCCCCTTCGCGGTCAGCGAGAGCCGGAAGGCCAACCGGGCGGCGACCTCGTAGGGGCGCAGCGTGCCGGCGGCGAAGTCGTGGCCGGCCTGCGGGGCGGTGGAGGCGCGGTGCGAAAGGTAGCGGAGCACGGAGGTCTTGCCGCTGCCGTGCCGGCCCAGTAGCACGATGACCGGCAGGTTCCGGTCCGGCCGCCGGCCGTCGGGCACGCTCGCGCGGATCCAGCAGTCGCGGACCAGGTCCTCGATGACCTGGACACCCAGCGGGCGGAGCGGTGTCTCGGGCACGCTGCTGATCCCCCTTCAGCCTCGCAACGGTCGCCACAGCCGTCGGCCGCGGGCACTCATGGTGCCACGAAGTCTTCGGCAGAGTATTCGAGTTGTTCAGGATCTGAGGGTTCTCGGCAGGTACCGGCTCGGTGATGATCTTGCACCTAGCTGCCAAGCGCCTTGGTGCCACCTCTTCAGTCGTGACACCGCCTCGTGTGGACGGCAGGATCTTTCTCAGCAGCGGAGAACGTCACAAGAACCGGGACGAGTTCCGCGAACCATCGAGCGGCACGGAGTTGGTGGCGAGACAGGGGAGAACGCCTCGTCAACCCGGCGCCGGGGACTCGGCAGTCCGGCCTGTCCGCGGAACACGCTCACTCCAACGCCCTGGCAGCGGCCGAGGGCATCCCCTCCGTCTCCCTTTCCTGAAAGAAGGCTGTTTCGCCATGCACCTCCTGAAGAAGATCGTTGCCGTCGCCGCCATTGCCGGACCGATGCTCCTCGCGATTCCCGCGACCGCTGAGGCAGCCGGTTACAACGGCGCGTGCGGCAGCGGGTACGCCGTCATCGACTCGCTGCCGTTGGCGGAGGGAACCGTGTTCCTCACCTACAACAGCTCCAACGGCTACAACTGCGTGGTGACCGTCCGCAGCACCCCGAGCTCGTACCTGAAGTCGATGGACGCGGGCATCCGGCTCTCCGGCGGCACCTGGACCGAGGACGGCGGCTTCTACACGACCTACGCCGGCCCGGTGCGCCTCCACGCGCCGCACTCGTGCATCGACTGGCAGGGCAGCATCGACGGCGAGGTCAACTACCAGTACAACTCGCACTGCGGCTGACTACGCTCGTGACCGCTTGCGGTAGCTGTCCAGGATGTCCTGCCATGCGGTGGTCCGGTCATGGTGTCCCGCCGAGACGGCGGTGCGGTCCGGGATCGCACCGCCGTCTCGGCGGGCGGCCCGTGTCGTACCTGAGTGGACGGCAGGTCCCTCTTCTCTTCTAAGGTGCAGCCTCATGCGTAGTCTCGACCTGCACCCGATCTTCCGCAACAACCGCGACATCGAGCTGGCGATGCGCCAGTTCCTGTTCGCCGCCGCCCGCTCCGGCGACCCGGTGGCCGAGATCATCCCCGGCAAGGGCTCCGGGCAGTTGAAGCGCCGGGTGCTGGCCTTCCTGGACCAGAAGCACATCCGCCGCCTCTACCTGCGCCACTCGGAGGACCCGAAGAACCCCGGTCGGGTGCTGGTCCACTTCCGCGAGCCGTGAGGTCCGCCGCCCGCCCGCCGAACGGCCGTAGGATCGCTGACGGCCGCTCAGGTGGCCCCGGGTCAGTTCGAGGTCGGGAGGCGGTCGTGGGACTGCAGGTGATTGTCGGTGCCGGTCCGGTCGGCACCGCGACGGCGCTGCTGCTCGCCGAGCGGGGCGAGCAGGTCCGGCTGCTGAGCCGGCGCGGCGGCGGCCCCGAGCACCCCGGGGTGGAACGGGTCGCGGCCGACGCCACCGACCCGGACCGCGTCAGCGCGCTGGCCGAGGGCGCCGCCGCGCTCTACAACTGCGCCAACCCCGCCTACCACCAGTGGCTCACCGACTGGCCCCCGCTGGCGGCCGCGCTGCTGACCGCCGCCGAGCGCAGCGGCGCCGTGCTCGCCACGGCCAACAACCTCTACGGCTACGGCCCGGTCACCGGCCCGATGACCGAGCAGACGCCGCTGGCGGCCACCCACCCGAAGCTGCGGCTGCGGGCCGACATGTGGCGCGACGCGCTGGCCCGGCACGAGGCCGGGCGGATCCGGGCCACCGAGGTGCGCGGCAGCGACTACCTGGAGGCGAACTCGATCATCACCTTCGCGCTCGGCAAGCCGCTGCTGGCCGGCCGGCGGGCGTACGTGCCGTCGGCGCTCGACGTGCCGCACAGCTGGACCTCGATCACCGACGTGGCCCGGACCCTGATCACCGTCGCGGCGGACGAGCGGGCCTGGGGCAAGCCCTGGCACGTGCCGAGCAACCCCGCGCTGACCGTGCGCGAGCTGGCCGGGCAGTTCGCCGCGGCGGCCGGGGCGCCCGCCGCGAAGGTCTCCCGGATCCCGTACCCGGTGATGTGGGCCGTAGGCCTGTTCTCCCCGATGGTGCGGGAACTGCGGACCACCCGCTACCAGTTCGAGCAGCCCTTCGTATTGGACTCCTCGCTCACCACGGCCACCTTCGGCCTGGAGCCCACCCCGCTCGCCGAGGCCCTGGCGGCCGCTGCGGCGGCGCTGCGCGACTGACCCCGTGTGGCCCCGCTCCGCGGAGCGGGGCCACACGGGGTCGGAGTTGCCGGCCGAGGATCAGCGCAGACCGGCGAAGAGGTCGGTCTCCGGCACCGCGCCGTCGCTGGGACCCGAGACCCGCAGGAAGGTCTCCACGCCCATCAGCTCGGTGAACCGCTCCTTGCCCATGTGCAGGAAGAAGATGCTCTCGCTCTGACTGGCGTGCGCGGCCAGCGAGTCGTACTTCTGGGCGCCGAAGGCGGTGACGTCCACCCAGGTGGTGACCTGGTCGTCGGGCAGCCCGATCTGCGACATGTCGGGCAGCTCGGCGCCCGCGTCCGGCTGGCTCGGCTGCCCGGCCGCCGGGTCGTCCTGCGCCGCGGCCTGCGGCTCGCTCCCGCTCTCGTTCTCGGACTGGGAGGCGAACTCGCGCATGGCCTCGCCGAACCGCCGCATCGCCGAGTGCGGCGCCGTGGTCCAGTAGACCTTGGGCTGCAGCTCGCCGGTCAGCTCCAGCGCCGCCATGGTGATGCGGTGCGCCTGGATGTGGTCGGGGTGGCCGTAGAAGCCGTTCTCGTCGTAGGTGACGACCACGTCCGGCTGGTAGCGGCGGATCAGTTCGGCGAGGCGGGCCGCGCCCTCCTCGACCGGGGTGCGCCAGAAGGAGTTGGGCGCGTCGTTGGCCGCCCAGCCCATCATCCCGGAGTCGGCGTAGCCCAGCGTCTCCAGGTGACTGATCTTCAGCACCTCGCAGCTCGCCGCCAGCTCCTTCAGCCGCATCGCGGCGACGGCTTCCGGGTCGTGCCCGGGCTCGCCCGGCTTGACCCCGCCCGGCCCGTCACCGCAGCCGCCGTCGGTACAGGTCACCAGGACCGTGCGGATGCCCTCCGCCGCGTAGCGGGCCAGCACACCGCCCGTCCCGGTGGCCTCGTCGTCGGGGTGGGCGTGCACGGCCATCAGCGTCAGCGGTCGGTCGACCATGATCTCATCCTCCGGTGTGAATGGTGCTCAGGCAGAGTCTGCGTCATGGGAACGACAGGCGGCGCGCATTATCGGACCGACCGGCAGGCCGGCGCGGTCGGTGCGTGGTGGCGAAGGGCCTGGTGGCGGAGGGCGCGGGGCCGGGCTGCGGGGGCCGGGGGCCTGCGGAGCCCGGGGGCCTGTGCGGGGGATACCCGGGGGATACCCGCCACCCATCGGTGGCAATCCGGCGCGTGGTGCAGGCAAGTTGGCGTTTGAAAGGGTGATGCTGGGGCAGGAGTTGCCGCCCTTGTCACAACCCTTGACACCGTGACCCCTCGTGAGTTCACTGTGACTCCCAGTGAGTTTCACATCCCCCCGCACGCGACGACGATGTCCTGCCTCCCGGCGGGCGGGGTGGTCGCACGCGGCGGCACGGCGCAGGGAGGAACGGTGTCGGAGCCTCTGCTGGAAGCACGCGGTGTGGTCAAACAGTTCGGCCAGGTGCAGGCCCTGCAGGGGGCGGACTTCACGGCCTTCGCCGGTGAGGTCGTCGCCCTGATCGGCGACAACGGCGCGGGGAAGTCCACCCTGGTCAACGTGCTGTCGGGGGTGATCGCCCCGGATGCCGGACAGCTCCGGCTCGGCGGGGCTCCGGTCCGTTTCGCCGGGCCGGCCGACGCCCGGCGGCACGGTGTGGAGACCGTCTACCAGGACCTGTCCATGGCGCCCGACCTGGACGCCGCCGCCAACCTGTACCTCGGTCGGGAGCTGCTGCGCGGCGGGCTGCTCGGCCGCCTCGGGGTGCTGGACCGGACGGCGATGCGGCGCGAGGCGGTCAAGGCCTTCGCCGAACTGGGCGTCACCCTCAAGGAGGTGACGGCACCGGTGGCCACCCTGTCCGGCGGCCAGCGGCAGTCGGTGGCGGTCGCCCGCGCGGTCGCCTTCGCCAACCGGGTCATCTTCATGGACGAACCGACGGCGGCGCTCGGCGTGGTGCAGCGCGCCCGGGTGCTGGAGACCGTCCGGCGGGTAGCCGAGCGCGGCATCTGCGTGGTGCTGATCAGCCACAACATGCCCGAGGTGCTCTCGGTCGCCGACCGGATCGAGGTGCTGCGGCTGGGCCGCCGGGTCGCCTCCTTCGCGGCGGCGGGCACCACGATCGAGGACTTGGTGGGTGCCATGACCGGTTCGCTCGACCAGGACCGGCCCGCCCCCGACACCGGAGCGAGGAACGCGGAGGACCTGAGATGACCGCCACCACGGGGGAGCGCGTCGAGCAGGGGCCCAGCCCGGCGGTGTCCTGGCCGCGCCGGCTGGCCGGGATCAGCGAGCTGTGGACCTTCCTGGTGCTGGCCGCCCTGGTGCTCTTCTTCAGCATCGCCGCGCCCGGCAAGTTCTTCACCACCTACGACCTCACCCAGATCGCCGTGAACGCGGCCATCTACCTGGTGCTCGGCGTCGGCATGACGTACGTGGTCATCACGGCCGGCATCGACCTGTCGATCGGCTCGGTGCTGGTGCTGGCCGCGGTGGCCGCCGGCGAGTACAACATCGGCCACGGCGGTGCCGCGGCCGGCTGGGGCACCGTGGCCTGCTGCGTGCTGATCGCGCTGGCGGTCGGCGCCGGCTGGGGCGCGCTGCAGGGGCTGCTGGTGGCGACCGGCAAGGTGCCGCCGCTGATCGTCACCCTGGGCGGCCTCGGCACGGCCCTCGGGCTGGCCGAACTCGCCACCGGCGGCCAGGATCCGGCCGGGGCCGCGGCCGCCAACCTGCAGAACACCCTCGGCTTCGGCAAGCTGCTCGGCATCCCGTGGCTGGTGGTGCTCGCCGCGGGCGTCACCCTGGTCTTCGGCCTGGTGCTGGGGGGCACCCGGTTCGGCACCCACACCCTCGCGCTCGGCTCCAACCCGGCCGCCGCGCGCCGGGCCGGCATCCGGGTCGGCCGCCACCTGGTGCAGGTGTACGCGCTGATGGGCGTGCTGGCGGGCCTGGGCGCGGTGATGTGGCTGGCCTCCTACGGCACCACCTCGATCGCCGGCCACGCCACCGACAACCTGAAGGTGATCACCGCGGTCGTGCTCGGCGGCACCAGCCTGTTCGGCGGCCGCGGCTCGGTGCTCGGCACGGTGATCGGCGTCTTCATCCCGGCGGTCCTGACGACCGGTCTGATCGTCATCGGCGTCCAGCAGTACTGGCAGGACGTGGCCGTCGGCATCGTCCTGGTCGCCGCGGTCTACGTGGACCAGCTGCGGCGCAGCGCCCGCGAACGCAGCTGACCTCCCGCCCCGCGCCACCAGACCCCGCTCTTCGGGCGCCGGCCCACAGCCGAGCCGGCACCCGACCTCCGCACCACGAAGGAGAACCGCACCATGCCGACCACCCGCAGACCGCGCACCCGCCGCACGGCCGCCCTGCTGATACCCGCCGCCACCGCCCTCGCCCTGGCCGCCACCGCCGCGTGCAGTTCCACCAGCGGCAGCGGCTCGCCGGCCGCCGGGCCCGCGCACAAGAAGGTCACCCTGATCACCGGGGTGAAGAGCGACCCCTTCTACATCACCATGACCTGCGCCGCGCAGGCCGAGGCCCAGGCCAAGGGGATGGACTTCACCGCCGAGGGCTCGGCCCAGTGGGACGTCTCGGTGCAGCGGCCGCTGATCGACTCGGTGGCCGCCGTGCGGCCGGACGGCCTGCTGGTCTCGCCGGTCGACACCAGCGCGCTGACCCCCTCGCTCAAGCAGATCCAGTCCGCCGGCACCAAGATCGGGCTGGTCGACACCTCGGTCACCGACGCCTCGGTCGGCATCACCCGGATCTCCTCCGACAACGAGGCCGGCGGCAAGGTCGCGGCCAAGGCGCTGGCCCAGCAGATGGGCGACAAGGGCTCGGTCATCGTGATCAGCGTCAAGCCCGGCATCTCCACCACCGACGCCCGGATCAAGGGCTTCACCGAGGAGATGGCCGCCCACCCCGGCATCACCGTGCTGCCCACCCTGTACGACAACGACCTGCCGGCCACCGCCGCCTCGCAGATCCAGGCCACCCTGGCCGCCCACCCCGACCTCGGCGGCGTCTTCGCCGGCAACACCAACACCGGCCAGGGCATCGCCACCGGCCTGCAGCAGGCCGGCAAGCAGGGCACGGTCAAGGTCGCCGCCTTCGACGCGGAGCCCGACGAGATCACCGCCCTCAAGGCCGGCACCCTCCAGGTCCTGGTCGCCCAGGACCCGGCGGCCATCGGCACCCAGGCCGTCGACCAGCTCGCCGCCGCCTTCGCCGGCCAGCCGGTCCAGGCGCAGATCGGCACCACCATGGTCGCCATCACCAAGGACAACATCGACGACCCGAAGGTCAGCAAGTACGCCTACAAGGCGGGTTGCTGACGCAGCATCAGGAACGAGCGGGTCCTCGGCCGCCGCTGGGAGGCCGAGGACCCGGCCCCGGCTGTCACTGACATGGTGTCAAGCTCTTCGCCCGCCCCGGTACACGCTGCCCATCCCCGCCGAGCGGTCCGGTTCCGCACACTAGGCCAACTCCCGCGAACGGAGCACCCTCCCCACCCCGGCCCGGTACGGAACGTAAGGAACCCCCCAGATGGCACGCTCCCACCAGCTCTGGCACCTCAAGCGGCTGTTCGCCGACCAGGGGGCCGCGGCGCGCCTGCGCCTGCCCCTCGACGAGTACCAGGGCCTGCGCGACGAGGCGGTCGCCGAGCCCGACGGACTCTCCCGGCGCCGCCTGCTGACCCGGGCGGCCGGCCTCGGCCTCGCCGTCACCGCGCTCGGCACCGTGCCCAAGGCGCACGCCGCCCCGGCCACGGGTGCCAAGTACAGCGGCCCGGCGCCGCGGATCGCCATCATCGGCGCCGGCATCGCCGGGCTCAACGCCGCCCTCACGCTGGCCGACAAGGGCATCGCCGCAACCGTGTACGAGGCCAACCCGAGCCGGATCGGCGGCCGGATGTACTCCGGCGGCAGCCCGTCCACCCCCGGGCTCTGGGCGCAGGGCCAGGTCTCGGAGTACGGCGGCGAGCTGGTCGACACCGCGCACAAGACCGTGCAGGCGCTGTGCCGGCGGTTCGGCCTCGGCCTGACCGACGTGCTGCAGGCCACCCCGGCCGGGGCCGAGCAGATCCTGCGGTTCAACGGCGCGTACTACCCGCGCACCCAGGCCGACCAGGACTTCAAGCAGATCTGGCAGACCATCCAGGCCGACTCCCACGCCACCAGCTCCGCGCCGAGCTGGAACAGCCACACCGCGGCCGACGTCGCGATGGACAAGCTCTCGATCCGGGGCTGGATCGACTCCCGGGTGCCGGGCGGCCACAGCAGCAACCTGGGGGCCTTCCTCGACGTCGCCTACGCGGTCGAGTACGGCGCCGACACCACCGACCAGTCCTCGTTCGCCCTGCTCCAGCTGCTCTCCTCACAGGCCAACCCGGGCAGCTTCGCCATCTGGGGCGGCTCCAACGAGCGCTACCACATCACGGGCGGCAACGACCAGCTGCCGCACGCCGTGGCGGGCGCGCTGCCGGCCGGCACCGTGCAGCGGGGCTGGAGCCTGCAGGCGGTGGTGAAGAACGCCGACGGCAGCCAGACCCTCACCTTCGCGGTGGACGGCGGCGGCGCCCGGACCGTCACCGCGGACCACACCATCCTGGCCGTCCCGCTGCCGATCCTGCAGCGGCACATCGACCTCTCCCAGGCCGGGCTCGACCCGATGATGCAGGGCGTCCTGGCCCACATGACGATGGGTGCCTGCACCAAGCTGAACATGCAGTTCAGCAGCCGCCCGTGGACCGGCAGCGGAGCCTGGCCGGGCAGCTCGAACGGCGAGTGCTTCAGCGACCTGCCGTTCCAGCAGGCCTGGGACGTGACCCGGGGCCAGAGCGGCAGCGACGGCATCGTGGTCCAGTACGGCGGCGGCACCCCGGCCCGCTCGCTCACCCCGCCCAGCGCCTTCACCGACGCGAGCACCGCCTACACCGCGAACCTGGCCCGCACCTACCTCGGCCAGATCGACCAGCTGTGGCCCGGCACCGGCGCGGCCTGGACCGGCCGGGCCACCCTGTCGGCCTGGCACCTCAACCCGTACTCCTACGGCGCCTACTCCTACTGGCCGGTGGGGTACCTGACCAGCTACGCCGGCTACGAGGGCACCGCGCAGGGCCGGCTGCACTTCGCCGGCGAGCACACCTCGTACGACTTCCAGGGCTACATGGAGGGCGGCGCCGAGAGCGGTGCCCGGGCGGCCCAGGAGGTGCTGACGGCGATCGGCGCCTGACGGCCCGACGGCGTCCGCGCGGCCGGCCGCCGCAGGTCCCCCCGCACCGCGGGTGCGGGGGGACCTGCGTGTTCGGGGGTCGACAAGTGCTGACGCGGGCTCAGCGGCGTGCGCCCGGGGCGGGCGGCCTGGACTCCGCCATCTCGTCAGGTTGACGATAAATGGTCGGCTCCGTTATCGTCAGAGGGACGAGAAGGAGGGGGTCCAGTCATGGCTGACATCACCAAGCGGTTCGGCCTGCGCCACCTGCGCGCCGTGCCGACCGCGCACATCCGCCACCTGCACGGCGGGCGGCTCGCGCACGAGGGCACCGGGCTCGCGTTCTGGTTCCGCCCGCTGGCGGCGGCGATCTCCGAGGTGCCCGCGGACGACCGGGAGCTGTCGCTGGTCTGCCACGCCAGGACCGCCGAGTTCCAGGACCTGGCGGTCCAGGCCACCCTCACCTACCGGATCACCGACCCCGAACGGGCCGCCGCCCGGATCGACTTCAGCATCGCCCCGGATTCCGGCGAGTGGCAGGGCGACCCGCTCGACCAACTGGCCACCCTGCTCACCGAGACCGCCCAGCAGCACGCCCTGGAGCTGATCGCCCGCACCCCGCTCGCCGCCGCGCTCGCCGACGGGGTGCGCACGGTGCGCCAGGCCGTGTCCGACGGCCTGGCGGGCGACCAGCGGCTGGCCGAACTGGGCTTGGCGGTGCTCGCGGTGCGGATCACCGCGCTGCGCCCCGAACCCGAAATGGAACGGGCGCTGCGCACCCCCGCCCGCGAGCAGGTGCAGCAGGAGGCCGACCGGGCGACCTACGGGCGGCGGGCCGTCGCGGTCGAGCGGGAACGCAAGATCGCCGAGAACGAGCTGACCAACAGGATCGAACTGGCCCGCCAGGAGGAGGAGCTGGTCACCCGACAGGGCGCCAACGCCCGCCAGGAGGCCGAGCAGCAGGCTGCCGAACTCGCCTGGTTCGTCCGCGAGGCCTGGCCCTCCCCGGTCACCGGCACCACCCTGGTAGAGGGGCGCTGCACGGCGGGCGAGGAACTCGCCCTCACCGTCGAGTCGGACCAGCTGGTGGCCTTCGGCGACGGCGTCGAGTCGGACGCGCTCCAGCTGACCTGGGGTCAGACGGTTCGCCTGCGGGTGGCCCGGGAGCGGCTGCGGCTGGTGGTCTGAGGGGACCCTCCCCAGCCCGGCCGTCGTGAGGTACGCCCCGAGTGTGGCGTGCCGGTGTCCGCCGTGTGTCCCCCAGTGACGATCGCCGGGCCGCGGTTGTCCCGGGGCCCGGGCCGTGTGAGGGTGGCGGGCGTGCCCCAGACGAACCAACCGCTGCGCAAGCTCGGCTTCCTGACCATCGGCCTGTTCGACCCGGCGGACCCGGCGGCGGGCCACCGCACCACCCTCGAACTCATCGAGCTTGGGGAGCGGCTGGGCTTCGACAGCGCCTGGGTGCGCCACCGCCACCTGCAGTACGGCATCTCCTCTCCCGTCGCGGTGCTGGCGGCGGCCTCGCAGCGGACCGGCCGGATCGAGCTGGGCACGGCGGTGACCCCGCTGGGCTGGGAGAACCCGCTGCGGCTGGCCGAGGACCTGGCGACCGTCGACCTGCTCTCCGGCGGCCGCCTCAACCCGGGCGTCAGCGTGGGGCCGCCGATCCACTTCGACCAGGTCAAGGACGCCCTCTACCCGGACAGTGCGGCGGCCGAGGACTTCGGCCACGAGCGGGTGCGGCGGCTGCTCGGCTTCGTGCGCGGCGAGCCCGTCACCGCCTTCACCGGTACCGAGGGCATCGAGGAGTACTCCGACCGGGTCCAGCCCCACTCCCCGGGACTGGGCCGGCGCCTCTGGTACGGCGCCGGCAGCCTGGCTTCGGCCCGCTGGGCCGGCGAGCACGGGATGAACCTGCTGACCAGCAGCGTGGTCAAGGCCGAGGAGTCCACCGCGGGGTTCGCCGAGATCCAGCAAAGCCAGATCCGCACCTTCCGTGCCCACCACCCCGAGGGCGAGCGCGCCCGGGTCTCGCAGGGCCTGGTGGTCATCCCCACCGACAGCGCCTCGCCGCAGCAGCGTGCCAAGTACGCGGAGTACGTCCGCCGGCGCACCCCGCGCACCGAAGCACCGCAGGGCCCGGCCCGGCTGCTGTTCGCGCCCGACCTGATCGGCAGCTCCGACCAGCTGGCCGAGGCGCTGTACGCGCACGCGGGCTTCCGCGAGGTCGACGAGGTCGCGTTCGCGCTGCCGTTCTCCTTCGAGCCCGAGGACTACCTGCAGATCCTCACCGACCTCGCCACCCGCCTCGGCCCGGCCCTCGGCTGGCACCCGGCGCACCGGGTCGGGTGACGCGCCGTCAGGTGGGCTCTCGCGGTCGGGTTCAGTCCAGCAGGCGCCGGTCGCGCGGCAGTTCCGCGGTGCGCAGCTCCTCGACCAGCGGTGGCGGGAACTCCGGCCGGCTGCGGGTCGTGTCGTGGCGGCGGTTGAGGCGGCGGTCCAGGAAGCGCTGCATCCGGCGCAGCCCCTCGGCGGCCCGGTCCGGGCTGAGCCGGCCGTCCGCCGGCGCGTCGGCGTAGTCGTCCAGGTCGAGCAGCCGGTACGGGTGGTCGGGCGGGCCCACGATCACGTCGAGCCACAGGTCCTGGGTACGCAGCAGGCGGCGGTCGGCACCGTCCCACGCCAGGGTCAGCAGGTCGCGGTACCACCAGCCGCGCTGCTCGGGCGGGAACAGCACCGGCTGGTTGACCTGCAACCCCTCGTCCAGCAGCACGAAGGTGCGCTGGACGTGCTCCGCCCCGTCCTGGTGGAAGCCCCAGTCGTAGGCGACCACGTCGCCGCGGCGGATACTGGCGGCCCGCAGCCGGCCGTTGTGCAGGATGGACACGCGTTCGTCGCAGGGCAGCGCGGTCACGGGTTCGTCCGAGGTCACCGGGCACGGTAGCAAGGCCGGCCCGCCCGGGCGAGGTTCGCAGGAACGCCATGCAACCGTAACCGTCGTCCATTGAACCCGGCGGCCCGCGTTGGCACGATACCCCCATGCCGCTCGCACTGGTCGCCGACCCCGCGCCGCCGGCCACCACGGCCGACCGGCCGGACGGGGCCGCGGCGGTGCTGCGCGTGGTGCTCGACCACGGACCGGTGGGGCGCGGCGAGTTGAGCCGGCGCACCGGTCTCAGCCCGGCCGCCGTCTCGCGGCACAGCACGGACCTGGTGGGTCTGGGGCTGGTGCGCGAGGCGGCGCAGTCCCGGGAGCCCGCCCGGCCCGGCCGCCCGCGGATCCCGCTGGAGATCAACACCACCCAGCACGTGGCGGCCGGGGTGCACATCGCCGCCCCCTACCTGACCTTCGCGCTCACCGACCTGCGCGGGCGCGTGGTGGTGCACGAGCGGATCGCCCGGCCGCAGGGCGCCGACGCGGCCTGGGTTGCCGCCCACCTGCCCGGCTTCCTGCGCCGACACGCCGGTGAGCGCTCGGTGCTCGGCGTCGGCGCGGTGACCGGCGGCTGGGTGGATCCGGCGCTCGGCACCGTGGTGGAGAACGCCGCACTCGGCTGGCACGAGGTGGCGCTGCGCCAGGAGCTGGAGCGGGCCACCTGGCTGCCCGTGCACGTGGAGGGCCACGCGCACGCGCTCGCCCAGGCGGAGTACCTGTTCGGCGCGGCGCGCGGCACCGACCTGGTGCACCTGTTCGCCGGCAACGTGGTGGACGCCGCCGTGATCGCCGGGGCCACCCCGCTGCGCGGACGGCGCAACGGCGCCGGCGGCATCGCCCACCTGCCCGTGCCGGGGTCCGCCGACCCGTGCCCGTGCGGTGCCACCGGCTGCCTGCAGGCCACCGTCTCCGACCGCGCGCTCGCCGCGCGGGCGGCGGCGGAGGGCGTCATCGCGGAGCCCGACCTCCTGCTGCTGCTGGCGGCCGCCCGCGACGGGGACGTCCGCGCGTTGGAGCTGTGCCGGTACCGGCTGCGCCTGCTGGCCGGGGCCGTGAGCCTGCTGCTCGACCTGATGAACCCCCAGGCCCTGGTGCTCACCGAGGCCGTGACGGTCCACCTGCCGCAGCTGCTGCCGGTGCTGCACGCCGCCGTGGCGGAGCGCGGGCCCCGGGCCGGGGAGACCGTGGTCCGGGCGGGCTCGTTCGGTGCCGAGACGCTGGCCGTCGCGGCCACCGCCCCCGTGCTGGCGGCCGTGCATCAGGACCCGCTGGGCCTGCGCACCGTGCGGAGCGCCCGATGAACGCGGGGCGCGGGGCGGCGGCCATTACTTCCACGCTGTCAGAAAATATTGCCGATGCCCCGGCCACCGGGGAGACTTCAGACATGGACGCACAGCGCAAGGCCACGATCCGGGAGGCCGCCGGCCGGCAGCCCGTGAACGCCTTCCGCCTGCACCACTTCGCCGGCCTGGGCTGTTGAGCCGTTAGCTGCCTGGCTGTCCAGCTGCTGAGCTGCCTGATCCCGCGTGATCGCCGTTGTCGGCGTGCTCCCGTGATGTTCCGGGGTGTGTTCGACCGGTCCGCGCAGCGTTCCCGCTGACACTTTTCGCTATCTGTCATCTGTCATCCGTCAGCTGCACTCCGTCAGCCGGCGACTGGCAGACCCCATCGTCGTCCCGTCACCCCGCACCGTTCTTCCGTCACGGCCACCGCCCGGTGCACCCCTGTGCCGACCCCGTGCCCCGCCGTGTCGCGTCCACCTCGCTAGGAGCGCCCATGCTTCCCCGTGCCGTCCGCCGTGCCCGTCCGCTCGCCCTGGTCGCGCTGCTCTCGCTGGTCGCCGCCTGCGGCACCAGCGCGAGCGCCGACAGCGCCACCGGCGGTGGCAGTTCCGGGCAGCTGACCCTGCACCTCGGCGACCAGGGCAAGTACCTGCAGACCCTGCTCGACACCTCCGGCCAGTCCCAGGGCCTGCCCTACAAGCTGGTCTTCGACCAGTTCAACAGCGGTCCGCTGGTCAACCAGGCGTTCGCCGCCGGGGCGATCGACCTCGGCGTGATGGGCGACACCCCGGCCATCTACGCGGCCGCCGCGGGCGTTCCCGTCGACGTGGTCGCGGTCAGCCACACCGTCGGCCCCGGCTACACCCTGGTGGCGCGGGCCGGCACCGGCATCCACACCCTGGCCGACCTCAAGGGCCACAAGGTCGCCTACTCCAAGGGCACCGCCAACCAGGGCTTCCTGATCCAGGCCCTGGACACGGTCGGCCTCAAGCAGCAGGACGTCACCCCGGTGGACGTGCCGCTGCAGAACGTCGGCGGGGTGCTGGAGTCCGGCACGGTGGACGCCGCGACCGCCTCGCCGCAGGACCTGATCACCTACCAGCGGGCGCACTCCGACGCGGTCCAGCTGATCAACGGTCAGCAGGTCTCCTCCGGCTACACCTTCTGGCTGGCCGCACAGAAGTCGCTCGGCGACCCGGCCCGCCGCAAGGCGCTGCTGGACCTGGTCGGCCGGATCGTCAAGGCGAACACCTGGAACCGGGCCCACCCGGACGCCTGGATCGACGCCTACTACGTCAAGGTCAACAAGCAGTCCCCGGAGGTCGGCAAGCTCATCTGGCAGGCCGCGGGGGAGACCAGGTTCGCGGCGCTGGACGGCCAGGTGGTGGCCGCCCAGCAGCGGCAGGCCGACTTGTTCCTCGCCAACGGCCAGGTGCCCAAGAAGGTCGACGTCTCCGGTGAGTTCCCCGCCGACGTCGAGCGCGACTTCAACCCGGCCGTCGCGGCCGGACAGAACTGACGATCAGTCAAAGCGCAGACCTCCGAAGCGCAGACCTCCAAAGCAGACCTCCAAAGCCAACAAGGAGAAGCCCTGATGAGCAGCATCTCGGTCAGCCCGGTGGCCGGTCACATCGGCGCCGACATCGACGGCGTCGACCTGTCCCAGCCGCTGCCGGCGGAGTCCGTGCAGCAGATCAAGCAGGCGCTGCACCGCCACAAGGTCGTGTTCTTCCGCGGCCAGCAGTTGGACCACGCGACCCAGATCGCCTTCGCCCGCCAGTTCGGCGAGCTGACCTACGCCCACCCGCACGACGACACGCCGCCCGCCGACTTCCCGCAGATCTTCACCATCGACCCGCAGCGCTTCGAGGAGCGCTACGGTTCCGGGTTCCGGGAGGAGTACCGCAAGCGCCAGTACAGCTACTTCGACGGCTGGCACACCGACGTGACCGCCGCGGTGAACCCGCCGGCCGGTTCGATCCTGCGCGCCGAGGTGGCGCCCGAGATCGGCGGCGACACCCAGTGGACCAACCTGGTGGCCGCCTACCAGGGTCTGTCCGCACCGCTGCGGGCCTTCGTGGACACCCTGCGGGCCGAGCACCGCTACGGTGGCGCACGGGAGTTCGGGGCGGACAGCGCGTACGCCAAGCGGATCGAGAGCAACCTGCTGGTGGCCGTGCACCCGGTGGTACGGGTGCACCCGGAGACGGGGGAGCGGGCGCTGTTCGTCAACCCCGGCTTCACCAGCCACCTGGTCGGTCTGACGGCCGCCGAGAGCCGGCGGGTGCTCGACCTGCTCTACGCCGAGATCACCCGCCCCGAGTACACCGTGCGGTTCCGCTGGGAGCCCGGGCACGTGGCCTTCTGGGACAACCGGGCCACCGCCCACCTGGCGCCGCGCGACCTGGAGCACCTGGACGTGGCCCGCACGCTGCACCGGGTCACCCTGATCGGCGAGGTGCCGGTCGGCCCGGACGGGCGGGAGAGCGAGCTGGTGCACGGCCGTCCGTTCACCGCCGACCGCGTCGCCAGTCTGTCCGGCGCGGTCTGAGCCGTCCCGTCCCGCAGAGAGGAGAGACCATGACGACCGCAGCCGCGCTCGCCCCGCCGTCCGCCCCGCCGCCCGCGGCACCGTCCGTCCGGCCGGCCGAGGACGGCGCCCCCCTGGTCGACGCCGCCGGACTGAGCCGGCCGCGCCGGCCCCGGGTGCCGCTGCCCCGGCCGCTGCGGCGGCTGGCCGGTCCGCTGATCCTGGTGGCCCTGTGGCAGTTGGCCGGCAACCTGGGCGCGATCGACTCCCGGGTCCTCGCCACCCCGGGCCAAGTACTGTCAGCTGGTTGGGAGTTGGCCAGGACCGGTGAGCTGGCGAGCAACCTGCTCGCCTCGCTGGCCCGGGTCGCCCAGGGCCTGGTGATCGGGGTGTCCCTCGGCGTGCTGCTGGCGGTCCTCGCCGGGCTGTTCCGGCTCGGCGAGGACCTGGTCGACTCCACCCTCCAGGTGCTGCGCTCGCTGCCGGTGCTCGGGCTGCTGCCGCTGGTGATCATCTGGTTCGGCGTCGGCGAGGAGCCCAAGGTCGCGCTGGTCGTGTTCGCCACCGTCTTCCCGGTGTACCTCAACACGTACGCCGGCATCCGCGGCGTGGACAGCCGGCTGGTGGAGTCGGCCCGGGTGTTGGGGCTCAGCCGGGTCGGGCTGATCCGGCACGTGGTGCTGCCCGGCGCGGTGCCCGGCTTCCTGGTCGGGCTGCGCTTCGCGCTCACCAGCTCCTGGCTGGTGATCATCATCGCCGAACAACTCAACGCGACCAGCGGCATCGGCTACCTGATGAACCAGGCCCAGGCCTGGTACCGCACCGACATCATCGTGCTCGGCCTGCTGATCTACGGACTGCTGGGCCTGGGCGCCGACGCCGTGGTCCGCCTGCTGGAGCGCCGCCTGCTCCGCTGGCGGCGCGGGTTCGACGGGAACTGAGGGGAAGTCAGGCCATGACTACGGCTACTGAGACCACCACGACGGCAACTGCGAGCATTGCGAGAGCGGTTGAGCCCGACACGGCCGGCGTGGCGGCCGAACCCGCTGCTGCCGCCGGCCTCGCGGACACCGCGGTGCTCGCCCGCGACCTGCGCCGCTCCTTCGCCGACCGGGAGGTGCTGGGCGGCCTGGACCTGCGGATCCGCCGCGGCGAGTTCCTCGCCCTGCTGGGCCGCAGCGGCTCCGGCAAGAGCACCCTGCTGCGCGCCATGGCCGGCCTCGACCCGGACTTCACCGGGCAGTTGCTGGTCCCGCAGCGCCGCTCGGTGGTCTTCCAGGACCCGCGGCTGCAACCCTGGAAGCGGGTGCTGGACAACGTGGTGCTGGGCCTGCCCGGCTCGCGCTCCGAGAACCGGGCCCAGGGCCTGGCCGCGCTGACCGAGGTCGGCCTGGCGCAGCACGCGCAGGCCTGGCCGGTCACCCTGTCGGGCGGTGAGGCGCAGCGCGCCGCGCTGGCCCGGGCACTCGTGCGGGAGCCCGAACTGCTGCTGCTGGACGAACCGTTCGGCGCCCTGGACGCGCTCACCCGGATCCGGATGCACGGCCTGCTGCGTGAGCTGTGCCGCCGGCACCGGCCGGCCGTGCTGCTGGTCACCCACGACGTGGACGAGGCGGTGCTGCTGGCCGACCGGGTCGTGGTGTTGACCGAGGGCCGGCTCGGCCCCGCCCACGAGGTCCGGCTGCCAGCCGAAAGGCCGCGCAGCCACCCGGAGTTCGCCGCGCTGCGGGCGGCTCTGCTGGCCGCGCTCGGAGTGCTCGCCGAGTCCGGGTCCGAGGTGGAGGCGTCGTGACCGATCTGCTGCCGGCCGCCGAGGCCCCGCAGGTGGAGCTGGTCTCGCGGGTCTCGCGGGAGGGATTCCGGCAGGCGTTCCGCCACTACCCGGCGGGCGTGGTCGTGGTCACGGCCGACGCCGGGCGCGGCCCGGTCGGGTTCACCGCGACCTCGCTCAGCTCGCTCTCGCTCGATCCGCCGCTGATCTCCTTCGGCATCGCCACCGGCTCCTCCAGCTGGCCGCACCTGCGGGACGCGACGACGGCGGTGGTCAACTTCCTCGGCGCGGACCAGGAGCCGCTGGCCCGGCGGTTCGCCACCAGCGGCATCGACCGCTTCGCCGCGCCCACCAGCTGGCACCGACTTCCCGGCGGCGAACCGGCGCTGGACGGCACCTCGGGCCGACTCACCGTGCGGATCGAGCAGTTGGTGACGGCGGGCGACCACCGGCTGGTGCTGGCCCGGGTCGAGGAGATCTCGCTGGCCCACGCCCCGCAGCCACTGCTCTACCACGACGGCCGCTACCACCCGCTGCCGTCTGCCCACACCACTACAGCTGAACGGAGCTGACCACCTTGAGCTCGGCCGAACGCCAACTGCACCTCAACCTGTTCATCCTCGACACCGGCCACCACGAGGCCTCCTGGCGGCTGCCGGAGTCCGACCCGCTGGCCCACATCGACCTGGCGTACCACCAGAACCTGGCCCGGATCGCGGAGGCGGCCGCCTTCGACTCGGTCTTCCTGGCCGACGCCCCGGCGCTGTGGGGCGACGTGGGCCAGCGGCCGAGCGGCCGGCTGGAGCCGATCCTGCTGCTGGCGGCGCTGGCCGGCGCGACCAGCCGGATCGGCCTGATCGCCACCGCCTCCACCAGCTACAACGACCCGTACAACCTGGCCCGGCGGTTCAACTCGCTCGACCACCTGTCCGGCGGCCGGGCCGGCTGGAACATCGTCACCACCGCCGGTGACGCCGCCGCCCGCAACTTCGGCCTGGAGGCGCAACCGGCCCACGCCGAACGCTACGAGCGTGCCGCCGAGTTCCTGGAGGTGTCGGCCCGGCTCTGGGACAGCTGGCAGGACGACGCCGTGGTGGCCGACAAGGAGCGCGGCGTGCACGCGCTGGCCGAGCGGGTGCACCCGATCGAGTACGCCGGCCGGTTCTTCCGGGTCGAGGGCGCACTCAACGTGCCGCGCTCGCCGCAGGGCCACCCGCTGCTGGTGCAGGCCGGGTCGAGTGAGAGCGGCAAGGACTTCGCGGCCCGCTGGGCGGAGGCGGTCTTCACCGCGCAGCTCACGCTGGCCGAGGGCCAGGCGTTCTACGCCGATGTGAAGCGGCGCGCCGCCGCCTTCGGCCGCGACCCGGAGCACGTGAAGATCCTGCCCGGGATCGTGCCCGTGATCGGCGACACCGAGGCCGAGGCGCGGGAGCTGGAGGCCGAGCTCGACCGGCTGATCCGCCCCGAGTTTGCCCAGCGCCAGCTGGCCGGCCTGCTCGGCCTGTCGCCCGAACAGCTGCCGCTGGACCAGCAGTTGCCGGCCGACCTGCCCGAGGAGGAGCTGATCGAGGGTGCCAAGAGCCGCTACACGCTGATCGTGGAGCTGGCCCGCCGCGAGCAGTTGACGGCTCGTCAGCTGATTGCCCGGCTCGGCGGCGGGCGCGGCCACCGCACCTTCGCCGGGACGGCGGAGCAGGTCGCCGACACCATCGAGGAGTGGTTCCGCCACGGCGCGGCGGACGGCTTCAACATCATGCCGGCCGTGCTCCCCTCCGGTCTGGAGGTCTTCGCCGAGCGGGTGGTGCCGATCCTGCGCGAGCGGGGCCTGTTCCGCACCGAGTACACCGGCCGCACGCTGCGCGAGCACTACGGACTGCCGCGCCCGGCCAACCAGTTCGTCACCGCGTAGCCCACCCGCCAGCTGAGGAGCCAATCATGACCACTGCCACCACTGCCCTGACCCAGCTGCGGCTGACCCCGGCAGCCGGCCGGATCGGCGCGATCGTCCACGACGTCACGCTGGGCGGTGACCTGTCCGCCGAGACGGTGGCCGCGATCGAGGCCGCGCTGTACGAGCACAAGGTGCTCTTCTTCCGCGGCCAGCAGCACCTCGACGACGCCGGCCACGAGGCGTTCGCCCGCCTGCTCGGCCAGCCGGTCGGCCACCCGACGGTGCCCAGCGTTGACGGCCGGTACATCTTCGAGCTGGACGCAACCAAGGGCGCTCGGGCCAACAACTGGCACACCGACGTGACCTTCGTGCCCTCGTACCCGAAGGCGTCCATCCTGCGCGCGCTGGAGCTGCCCGAGGCGGGCGGTTCCACCGTGTGGGCCAACACCGTCGCCGCGTACCAGGACCTGCCGGCGCCGCTGAAGACGCTGGCCGATAGCCTGCGCGCGGTGCACACCAACGACTACGACTACGCAGCTCGGCCGGACGCGAGCCCCGAAGCCGCCGAGCTGTTCCGGCGGGTCTTCGTCTCCACCACCTTCAAGACCGAGCACCCGGTGGTGCGGGTGCACCCGGTGACGGGGGAGAAGACGCTGCTGCTCGGCGGCTTCGCCCAGCGGATCGCAGGTCTGCCGACCGCGGACAGCCAGGCACTGCTGGCGCTGTTCCAGCGGTACGTGGAGCGGCTGGAGAACACGGTGCGCTGGGACTGGCAGGTCGGCGACGTGGCGATCTGGGACAACCGGGCCACCCAGCACTACGCGGTCAACGACTACGGCGACCAGCCGCGCCTGGTGCGCCGGATCACCCTGGACGGCGACCTGCCGGTGGGCGTGGACGGCACGGCGAGCCGCCTGCTGGAGCCGGCCGACCCGCCGGCGGTGCCCGGCCTCGTCCCGGCCGAGCAGCTCGAAGCGGCACTGCACCAGGGCTGACGGCCTGTCACCACCGCTCACCCGGGCCGCACCCTGCCCGCCCCGCTGCGCCA
>NZ_PYBW01000043.1:0-4059 GCF_003205575.1 Streptomyces tateyamensis | reverse complement strand
TGGCGCAGCGGGGCGGGCAGTACCGTGCCGCGGAGTCGCCACCGCCGGACTGCCGCCGTGCCCTGCCTCAGCCCTCGACGTGCAACCCGGCGGCGCGGGCGCCCTGGGCCAGGGCCTCGCGGAGCATCGCGGGTGTCAGGGTGCGGGTGGACATGTTGCGCCGGCTCGGATGGTAACAGCCGATCAGGTGCAACTCCCGGTCCCCTGACACGTCCAGCAGCTTCACCTGGGCGCGGTGCCCGAAGGCCGGGCGGGGGCGGGGGAGCTGCCAGCCGGCCTCGGCCAGTACGGGCAGCAGCGCCTGCCAGGCGAAGCCGCCGAGCACCACCACGGCCCGCAGGGTCGGCCGCAACAGGGCCAACTCGCGGGCCAGCCACGGGCGGCAGGTGTCGCGCTCGGCGGTGCTGGGGCGGTTGTCCGGCGGCGCGCAGTGCACCGGCATGGTGATCCGCACCCCGCGCAGCCGCAGGCCGTCGGCGCGGTCGGTGGCGGTCGGCCGCGAGGCGAGGCCGAGCTCGTGCAGTGCGGCGTACAGCACGTCGCCGGAGGGGTCGCCGGTGAAGGCCCGGCCGGTCCGGTTCCCGCCGTGTGCGGCGGGGGCCAGGCCGACCAGGGCCAGCGGTGCGTCCGCCGGCCCGAAGCCGGGGACCGGGCGGGCCCAGTACTCCTGGTCCCGGAACGCGGCGCGCCTGACCCGGCCGACCTCCTCGCGCCAGGCGACCAGGCGGGGGCAGGCCCGGCAGTCGGTCACCGCGGCGTCGAGCGCGCCCAGGGTGGCCAGCTGCGGGGCGCGGGGCGCGGGATGGTCGGGATCCTGGTCAAGGTCCTGAGCCGTCGTCATCGCAGTGTGTCGATCCAGGCCGTCAGCTGCCGGCCGCGGGTGGCCATCAGCTCGGGGTCGCGCAGCGCGTTGGTGAGGACCGACATGCCCTGGTAGGCGGCGACCAGCTCCACGGCTAGGTCGCGGGCGTCGGCCCGGCCCAGCTGGGTGAACTGGTCGGTGACCCAGTCGAGCAGGGCCCGCAGCACCTCGGCGGCCGAGCGGTCCAGGCCGGCCTCGCCCTCCTCGCGCTTGTCGAGCTCGGTGGCGAGGGTGCCGAAGGGGCAGCCGTAGCGGGCGGACCGTTCGCGCTGGTCGACCCAGCCGCCGATCAGGGCCTTGAGCCGGTCGGCCGGGTCGGGGAGCAGCTCGAGCTGGGCGGTGACGGTCCGCAGTTGGTCCAGGTGGGCGCCGAGGGCGGCCTCGACCAGCTGGTCCTTGGTCTTGAAGTAGTAGTAGACGTTGCCCACCGGGACCTCGGCGGCCGCGGCGATGTCCCCGAGCGTGGTGCGTTCCACGCCCCGCTGGTGGAACACCTCGGCGGCGGCCGCGGCCAGCCGTTCGCGCTTTCCCCCGCGGGGCCGGGTGGACCTGGTGGACTTCTGGGGCACCGTCTCTGAGTCAGTCACCTCACTAAGGATAGACAGGGGGTCGGGCCTCCGCTACGGTCGTTCTAAGTCAGTCAACTAACTCAGTTCTGACGACGAAGAAGACCCATGGAGGGGACACCCATGATCGCTGTGACCGGAGCCACCGGAAACGTCGGCCGGACGCTGGTGCGGCTGCTGGCCGAGGCAGGCGAGCCGGTGGCCGCCGTGGCTCGCCGGATCACCCCGGCGGACGTGCCGCCCGGCGTGCGGGCGGTGGCCGCCGACCTCGCGGACCCGGCGAGCCTGCGGCCCGCGCTGGACGGGGCGAAGGCCCTGTTCCTGCTGGTCGCGGGGGAGGACCCGGCCGGGCTGCTGGCACAGGCCGCCCAGGCGGGGGTGGCCCGGGTGGTGCTGATGTCCAGTCAGGGAGTGGGCACCCGGCCCGGCGGCGCCTACGCGCACGCCGCCGCCTTCGAGCAGGCGGTGGCCGCGAGCGGGTTGGAGTACACGGTGCTCCGCTCGGGTGGCCTGGCCTCCAACGCCCTCGCCTGGGCCGAGCCGGTCCGCGCCCACCGCACCGCCGCCGCCCCGTTCGCCGACGTCGCCCTGCCCTTCGTCGACCCGGACGACGTGGCCGCGGTGGCCGCCGCCGTGCTCACGGGGGCCGGCCACCACGGTGCGACGTACGTGCTGACCGGCCCCGAGCCGATCTCGCCCCGCCGCCGCGCTGCCGCCATCGCGGCCGCGATCGGCGAGCCGGTGGCCTTCGTCGAGCAGACCCGCGAGCAGGCGCACGCCCAGCTGTCGGCAGTCATGCCCGCCCCGGTGGTCGAGGGCACCCTGGCCATCCTGGGCGAGCCGACCCCGGCCGAGCAGGCCGTCAGCCCGCACGTGCCCCAACTGCTCGGCCGCCCGGCCGCGCCGTTCAGCGCCTGGGCCGCCCGCAACGCCGCCGCCTTCCGTTGACCCGACCTCACGACAAGCCGGTCCCGTGCACGCCGACGGAGCGTCGCAGCCGCTCGGCGGCCCGGGTCGGAGATAGCGTGGCCGCCGACTCCGTCCCCCCTCAGGAGGTTGGCTCATGCGCGCGGTGACCTACGACTCGTACGCCCCGGACAACTCGCGGCTGCACTACGGAGAGGTGCCCGACCCCAAGGTCGGCCCGGGCCAGGTGCTCATCCAGGTCCGTGCGGCGGCGGTCAACCCGGTCGACTGGAAGGTGATGGCAGGCGGCCTGGACGGCATGATGGACACGGTCTTCCCGGTGGTCCCGGGCTGGGACGTGGCCGGAGTGGTGGTCAGGACCGGCCCCGACACGCCCGAGTTCGCGCCCGGGGACGAGGTGATGGCCTACGCCCGGAAGGACTGGGTGCAGGCCGGCACCTTCGCCGAGTACGTCACGGTCGCCGCACCCTCGGTCGCGCGCAAGCCCGTCGCGCTGGACTGGGCGCAGGCGGCGGGGCTGCCGCTGGCCGGCCTGACCGCGCTGCGCAGCCTGAAGCGGCTCGGCGTCGGGTCCGGCGACGTGCTGCTGGTGCACGGCGCGGCGGGCGGCGTGGGCAGCATGGCCGTGCAGCTCGCCGGCGACCGCGGGGCCCGGGTGATCGGCACCGCCTCCGAGCGCAACCACGCCTTCGTCCGGGAACTCGGCGGCGACCCGGTGAGCTACGGCGACGGTGTGGTGGAGCGGGTGCGGGCGCTGGCGCCTGACGGGGTGTCGGCGGTGGCGGACTTCGTCGGCGGCCAGTTGGAGACGACGCTGGCCGTGCTCGCCGACGGCGGGCGGCACGTGTCGGTGGCCGACCCGGGGGTGGAGCAGCACGGCGGGCACTGGATCTGGGTCCGCCCGGACGGGGCCGAGCTCGCCGAACTGGCGGCCGCCGTCGACCGGGGTGCGCTGACCGTGGAGATCGCGCAGACCTTCTCGTTGGAGCAGGTCGGCGAAGCTTTCGACGCCAGCCGCACCGGCCACACCCGGGGGAAGCTGGTCATCGTCCCCTGACGGGGCGGGGTGCTGAAAGTTACGCCGGACCGCCGCACCGCTCCTCGCAGTTCAGCGCCCGTGGCCCAGCCCGACCGGCAGGCCGCGGCGTTGACGCCCGGTGCCACCGGGGCCGACCCTCGGGGCACCGTCGGCGGTCCGCGCCCCGCCCTCATCCGCGATGCTCCGACGGCCCCCGTCCCCGTCCAGAGGAGCACCCACCCATGCCCCCTCGGCCCCCTTCGCGCAGGCTGCGCCTGCCTGCCGCCCTGGCCGGTCTGGCCCTGCTGGCCGCCGGCCCGCTCTGCACCACCGCGCCGAGCGCCGGTGCCGCCGCCACCGCCACCAGTGCGGCAACGGTGAGCGTCAACGCCGGCCAGTCACTGGCCACCGTTCCCGCCACCGCGATCGGCACCAACGGCTCGGTCTACGACAGCAAGCTGACCGATGCCGCGGTGCCCGGCCTGCTCAAGCAGGCCGGTGTCGGCCTGGTGCGCTTCCCGGGCGGCAGTTCGTCCGACAGCTACAACTGGAAGACCAACAGCGACCTCACCTACGGCACCCAGGCGGTCGACTTCGACCACTACGCCACGATGCTCCAGCAGTCCGGCGCCCAGGGCATGGTGACGGTCAACTACGGCAGCGGCGACACCATCGGCGCCGCCGAG
>NZ_PYBW01000382.1 GCF_003205575.1 Streptomyces tateyamensis | reverse complement strand
AATGTGTGGCGCTGGTCGGGGTGTTCTCGCTGGTAGCGGGCTGTTCGTCCGGTGGCGGGTCGGGCGGGGGCGGCTCGAAGGACGCCGCTCCCCCGCCGTCCATCACTCCGGCGACCGGGACGCAGCAGGTCGCTCCCGACCAGCCGGTCGTGGTGAAGGCCGCGAAGGGCAGACTGACGGACGTCTCCGTCGCCGACGCCAAGGGGCGCAAGGCCGACGGACAACTGTCGCCGGACGGTAGTAGCTGGC
>NZ_PYBW01000381.1 GCF_003205575.1 Streptomyces tateyamensis | reverse complement strand
GTGGGCCTCCGTCACCCGGGGCGCCGAGGACGGCACCCCCGCGCAGTGCGCGGCCCTGCCCGGCGCCCGGCTGCTGGTGCTGGACCACCGCCTGGAGCCGGTCCCGGACGGCGTGGTGGGCGAGATCCACCTCGGCGGCGCGGGCGAGGCGCGCGGCTACCACGGGCGGCCCGCGCTCACCGCGGCCGCCTTCCTGCCGGACCCGCACCAGGCGGGCGGGCGGCTCTACCGGACCGGCGACCTGGGCCG
>NZ_PYBW01000380.1 GCF_003205575.1 Streptomyces tateyamensis | reverse complement strand
GGCCGGCTACGCGTGGCGGCTGCTGGTGCTGGCGGCAGCGCTCTACGTGGTGCTCCTCGTGGTAGGGCGCCTGGACCTGCCGGTGGTGGCGGTCTTCGGGGCCCTGGTGATCACCTCGATGCTGCGCCCGGTGGCCGACCTGATCGCCCGTGCGCTCCCGCGCGCGGCAGCGGTGGCCGGCACGGTGGGCGGCTCGCTGCTGCTGGCGGCAGGCGGGCTGGCTCTGCAGGGCGAGTCGGTGGCCAGCGAC
>NZ_PYBW01000379.1 GCF_003205575.1 Streptomyces tateyamensis | reverse complement strand
AATACTCCGCCCACCCCCGCGATCACCCCTCCTCCCCTCCCCTCCTCTCCTCCGTTCTGCGCTCTCCCGCCCCCTCCCCCTGCCCCGGCCCCCCCGCCCCGCCCCCCCCCGCCGCCTTCGCCTCCTCCCCCCCCGCCCCTTCCCCCGTCCCAAGCCCCCGGCGGGCCCCCCCGCTTCTCCTGGGTCGGTTCTCCGCCCCCGGGTCCTGCTGGTCCCGCGGCGCAACCCGGGGGTGGGGGGTGGGGCGGGGGGGGTGCCCCCGCCGCGAGGTGCTCGAGGAGACGGGCCTGACGCTCCCTCAGCCCCCCCCCCCGCCGCTGCTGGCCCTGCTCTTCGTGGCGGCGAGCGGGGAGTGGCCGTTCAAGGTCGGCGTGGTCTTCGACGGCGGCGAGCTGACCGAGG
>NZ_PYBW01000378.1 GCF_003205575.1 Streptomyces tateyamensis | reverse complement strand
TGCTCCAGCGAGGCGGCCGTGACGTCCGGATCCCGGTTGATCACCGCGGACCGGCCGTCGGGCAGCAGGTGCGCCAGCACGTCCGGCGCATGTCGCCAGGACAACCCGTGCCGCCCCAGGTCGAGGCCGCCCAGCACCGGTGAGGCGTACCCGAGGGGGTAGAACGAGCTGTAGAGGTCGCTCAGGTAGCCGGGCGCGGTCACCTCGGCGGAGCGGACCGCGCCGCCGGGCACCGCGGTCGCCTCCA
>NZ_PYBW01000377.1 GCF_003205575.1 Streptomyces tateyamensis | reverse complement strand
CCGCACCCGGTGCGGTGAGTGCGCGCCTCGGTGCCGGGCCGCACGGCGGCGGCCGGGCGGCCGGACGTCTTCGACGGCCTGCTGTCGGCGATCAAGCTGGGCCGGGCCCGCCCGTTCCTGGTGGGGGCCCCCGCCGCGCCGACCGGCACCGAGCACCCCTGCGAGCTGGTCGCAGCCGCCCCCCAGGCGCTCGCCGACGACGCGGGGCTGCGCACCGCGGTGGC
>NZ_PYBW01000376.1 GCF_003205575.1 Streptomyces tateyamensis | reverse complement strand
ATCCGCCGCTGTAGTACAAGTACGAAGCAGCCGTCGCCCCGCAGCGCGCGGATGCGGCCGACGCCCAGCGTGAGCTCGCCGCGGCCCTCGCCTCCGCCGGGATCCGCCTCCCCTCCCTCGGCCTCGACCTGCCCTCGTTCCTCACCGGGCACGTGCTCGTGGAGCTGGGGCGGGCCCAGCCGGACACCGTGCGCAAGATCGCGGTGCTGGTTCGGCGCGGGGTGGCGTGTGGGCACCACTGAACCCTGGTGGTCGCGGCTGCGGGGCCGGCTGACGCGTCGGCCGGCCGCGGGGTGTCCCCTTCGCTGGCCCAACTGCCCCGTCTGCGAGGAACGATGAAGTAC
>NZ_PYBW01000042.1 GCF_003205575.1 Streptomyces tateyamensis | reverse complement strand
ACGCCGGGGAGGAGTCACGTCGGTCTGGACCAGGGTCGGCCCGCGGGTGGAACAGCGCGTGGTGGAGCAACTGCGTGCCGACCTCGCCGGCGGCCGCTGGGCCGAACGCAACCGAGACCTGGCCGCCCTGGACGCGGCCGAGTTGGGGCTGCGGCTGCTGGTGGCGTGACGGGGCTGACGGGCCGGACGGTCGGCCCTCTTGACCGGGGTGGCCCGGCGGGGGCATGAAAGGGGGATGGAGCAGCGGCGGCGGGCAGGGGCGGCGATCGTGCGGTGGCCGGTCGCGTTGGCGTGGGTGTGCGCGGGGGCCGCGCTGGTGGTGGTCGGGTACTGGGCGGTGTGGTTCACCCACCGGTCGGTGATCGCCAGCAGCAGCCGGCCGTCCTACCTGGACTTCGAGAACGCCTTCCCAGCGGCGGACGGCTGGCTGACGCTCTGTCTGCTGCTGGCCGCGCTCGCCCTGCTGCGCGGGTGGGCGAGCGCCGGGTACTGGCTGCTCGCCGCCGGGGCGAGCGGGCTCTACCTGTTCGGTATGGACGTCTGCTACGACGTTCAGCACGACGTCTGGGCAGCGGGCGCGGGCGGGGCGGTGGAGGGTGCGATCAACGCGCTCACCCTGGCGCTGAGCCTGCTCCTGCTCCGGGTGTCGTGGACGGCGCTGGTCGGCCCGGCCGCGGAGGAGTGAGCCGTCGGCGCCGAGCTGCCCCATGTACCACTCGCCGTCGGCTCACGCTCCGGCTCCGGATTTTGCGAGCGTGGCGTCCAGGGCGGCGTGGAGCCAGGTGTGGGCGGCGCCGAGGGTGGGGGGTGTGGTGAGGTCGGCGGCGAGGGACCAGTACTGGGTCATGACCGGGTCGGCAGTGCGGGTGAGCAGGGTGGTGAGGGAGCGGCGGAAGGCGGGGGTGTCCTGCTGGTCCAGGGAGCGGGCGTGGGCGGCGACGAAGCAGTCCACGGCCGCGCCGTCGCCCTGGGCCGGCGTGTGACCCGCCGTCAGGTCGGGTAGCGCGAGCTCGTACGCCTCGCGGAGGCCGTCGTAGAGCAGGGCGGGCCGGTGCCAGGGTTCGGGTTGACGGGCCGCCAGGCAGGCGTTGCTGACGCCGGAGACCAACTGGGTCAGCCGGGCGAAGGCGAGCACCTGGCCGGGCGCCGGGTCGGCGGGCGGCTGCGGCACGGCGGCGTCGACGATCGAGGAGGTGAGCCCGGTCGGCAGCCGGGCCGGCAGGACCAGCCGCCAGAAGCGGGCCAGGACGGCGGTGCTCGGCGGGGTGGTGATGCCACCGATCAGGCGCAGCCGTTCGGCGCGCTGGGCCGGGGTGCACTCGTGCAGCAGCCGCAGAGCGGCCTCGCGCCAGCGCAGGGCGGTCAGTTGGCTGCCCAGCTGGGTCAGTTGGCGAGCGACGGCGTCCTCCAGCGCGCTGTCCAGAGCGCCCGGGCCGTCCGGTTCGGCGGGGTCGGCAGCCGTGTCCAGCACCCGGCCGACCTCCGGTACCGGCAGGTCCAGCGCGCGCAGCGAACGGATCAGCTGCAGCCGGTCGAGCGCCTGCGGGTCGTAGCGGCGATGGCCCCCGCTGCTGCGGTCGGCCTCCGGCAGCAGACCGCGGTCGGAGTAGAAGCGCACGGTCTTGACGGTGACCCCGGCGAGCCGGGCCAGCTCGCCGATGCTGAGCAGGCCGTCGGGAGACGGGGACGGGAGCGGGGGCGCGGACACGACTTGAACCTCCCTCAGGGGGAGTTCCTACCGTACCCGTAGGTGCACGGCCGGGTTCGGCCGACCGTGCGGATCGAGGCGTGGAGGAGATGCCATGACGGCCACCGGAACGGTCACGGGTGCGGGTGCGGGTGCGGGTACGGGTGCCGGGACAGCGTTCATCCTGGTGTCGGGCCCGTTCACCGACGGCCGGGTCTGGACCGGGGTGACGGAGCGGCTGCGCGCGGCGGGCTGCGAGGTGCACCCGGCGACGCTCGCCGGCGCCGACCCGGGCGCCGGCCAGAACGTCGACCTGGAGGCCCACATCGCGGCCCTGGTCGAGCTGATCGACGTCGTCGAGGCCCCGACCCTGGTACTGGTCGGCCACGACTACGGCATCCACCCGGTGCTGGGCGCCGCCGACCGGCGGGCGCGGCGGGGGGCCCGGATCGTGTACCTGGACGCCGGGCTGCCGCAGGACGGGGACCCGGCGCTCGCCGCCGTCCCGGACCGCAGCGTGCACGAGCTGCTGTCCGCTGCCCCCGCCGACCCCGTGCCGGTGCCGGCGCCGGACGGCTGGCAGCGCTGGGGCAGCACCGCCGGCCTGACCGAGGACCAGCTGTCGCAGCTCACCGCGCTCGCCGCGCCCCAGCCGCCCGCCACCCTGACCCAGCCACTGAAGCTGACCGGCGCGCTCGCGGCCGTGCCGACCAGCGGCATCCTGTGCACCGCGGGCGGGATGAGCATCGACGGCCTGCAGCAGCTGGTGGCCGTCGGACCGCCGCAGGTGCGTGCGCTGGCCGACCCGCGGGTCGGGTTCTTCGAGCTGGCCACCGGGCACTGGCCGATGCTCTCCGCCCCCGCCGAACTCGCCGAGGTGCTGGTGCGCGCCGCCGCGGGCGAGGGGCGCCGGCTGACGCCGCCCGCCGAGGGGCAGAGCCCGTACGGGCGCCCGTTCCTGCTGGACCCGCCCAAGCGGCCGTGGGTGCGCAACGGCCGCCTGGACCTGCACCTGCCCGAGGGCGACGGCGGACCGTACCCGGCGGTGCTCTTCGTGCACGGCGGCCCTGTGCCGCGCGACGCCTACCCGACGTCCCGGGACTCGGAGTTCTTCCTCGGCTACGCCCGGTACGCGGCCGGCTTCGGCGTGGTCGGCGCCACCGTCGACCACCGGCTGCACGGGGTGGCCGACTGCGCCCAGGCCGCCGCCGACGTGGCCGAGGCGGTCGAGGCGCTGCGCGCCGACCCCCGGGTGGACCAGGACCGGATCGCGCTCTGGTTCTTCTCCGGCGGCGGCCTGCTGAGCGCCGACTGGCTGGGCGCGCCACCCGCCTGGCTGCGCTGCCTGGCGGTGAACTACCCGGTGCTGGCGCCGCTGCCCGGCTGGAACACGCTGGAGCCGCGGTTCCGACCGGTCGAGGCGGTGCGCGGTGCGGGCGCCCTGCCGATCGTGCTGACCAGGGCCGGGTTGGAAGCCGCCGAGATGGCGGCCACGGTGGCGGCCTTCGTCGCGGCGGCGCAGGACGCCGGGGCCGCGCTGGAGGTCATCGACGTGCCGAACGGCCACCACGGCTTCGAGGCCGTCGACCGGACCGAGGAGTCGCGGGCGGCGGTCGAGCGGGCGGTGCACACGGTGCTGGGCCACCTGCACGGCTGACCGGGCATCAGGGGCCGCCGCCGCACCGGCGGGGGCCCCTGGCAAGGCATCTGACGGGACATCAGCCCGGCAGCGAGTCCATGAACGAGCTCACCGAGAAGACCGCCTTGCCCGGACCCGCCGGGCCGTAGCCGGGCGGGGAGGAGAGGCCGAACTCCTCCAGCGCCGCGCGGTAGGTTCGCAGCAGTCGGATGTGGTACTCCAGCGGCGCGCCGCCCGGGTTGGCCTTGCCCAGCGGGGTGGTGGGCTCCGGGCACCAGGTGGTGAAGCGCGGCACGATGCCGTGCGACATGAAGAACCGCAGGCCCTCCTGGGTGGAGGCGATCGCCTCGTCGACCGTGGTGAACCCGAAGGGCTCGGCCATCTCCACCCCCGCCACGAAGTTGGGGATCACGTTGGCCGCGCCAAACACCTCGGCCGAGTCCAGGATCCGGCGGTGCCACTCGGCACGGCCCACGTACCGCTCCTTGCCCGGGCAGTACAGCTCGAACAGCCGCTGGTCCCAGACCTCGAAGTTCGGGTGGTAGATCCGCACCCCGTAGTCGTGGAACCGCTGCACGTCCTCGCGCGGCAGGGCCTGCGCCACCACCTTGCCGATCCACCGGCCCGGGAACCGCTCCTCGATCGCCTTGGCGTACTGCCCGTAGAAGTCGGCCTCGTCCTTGCCGCCGACCTGCGAGGTGATCGCGCCGCCGGTGAGGGTGTACGCCTTGGAGGTCCCCGCCGTGTCGTGACGGTCGATCAGCTCCAGAGCCTCCAGCACCTCCTCGACCGGCTTGACCCCGGTGTACGGGCGCCCGGCCGCCTTGTGCTGGCGCCAGTTGTGGTTGATGTCGCAGTACTGGCACTCCTCCTTGGCGCCGAAGTACTGGCAGACCCGGAAGACCGTCAGGTAGATCAGGTAACCCCACTGGATGGTGGGTGCCACCTCCATCACCGACTTGCCGTTGGCCAGCGTGTGCCGGTAGTAGTCCGGCATCGGGGGCAGGCCCACCTCGGCGATCCGGCGGCCGTCCAGGTAGAGGCCGAGCGTTCCGTCCTCGCCGGCGCCGACCCGGTACGGCGAATCCGGGTTGACCCGCACCGAGACCACCGTGCGGCGCAGCTCGTACGGACCGCCGGTCAGCACGATCTCCTCCGGCGGCCGGTTGAGCGCGGCCGCACCGAGTTCGGGCAGCGTGCGGTGGTCGAAGGAGAAGATGAAGTAGGACTTCGGCTTGACCTCGCCGCCCGCACCGCCGGCGCCACCGCTGAGCGCCGACTCGTCGAAGGCCATGCCGCCGCGCAGCAGGTCCTCCTTGATCACCGCCTCCCGGGGCACCTCGGGGAACCGCTCCATCAGGTCCTCGACCAGCTCGGTACGGGTACCCGCCTGAGGCATGCCTGTTCTCCCTCCCGGCCCTCTCGGTGCGGGCCTCGTTCGTCATCATCGCAAGCCGCCCGGCCGGATCGTGCGCGGGGGCGCGCGGCCGGCAGGGGCGTGTCCGGGCGCGCCGAGGTAATCGTCAAGGAGAAGTTGACGTCCGGGAGGCGTCAACCTAAGATTGACGCATGAGTCCACTCGACATCAGCCTCGCCGACCTGATCGCTCGGCTCGACGAGGAGCTCCCCGACGCCAGTGAGCTGGCCCGGATCAGCGAGGCGCGACTGCGCGCCCAGACCCTGTCCGACCTCGGTGACCAGCTCATCGACCACTACGTCAGCAAGGCCAAGCAGAACGGCGCCTCCTGGACCCAGATCGGCGACGCCATCGGGGTCTCCAAGCAGGCCGCCCAGCAGCGCCACGCGCCCTCCGCCTTCGAGCGGTTCACCAACCTGAACCGCCACAGCATCGTGCTGGCGCAGGAGGCCGCCCGCACGCACAAGCACGACTCCATCGGCACCGAACACCTGCTGCTCGGCCTGCTCGGCGAACCGCGGGGCGTGGCGTACGAGGTGCTGGTGGCGAAGGCCGGGTCGGAGCAGCGCGTCCGCGACGCGATCGAGGAGGTGCTGCCGCCGGCCGGCGAGAAGGCGCTGCGCGGCCACATCGCGTTCCGGCCGGAGAGCAAGGAGGCCATCGAGCAGGCCCGCCGCGCCTCGGCCGACCTCGGCCACGGCCGGGTCGGCACCGAACACTCGCTGCTGGGGCTGATCCAGGTGGCGCAGAGCCCGGCCGCGCAGGTCCTGCACACCCTCGGCTTCACGCCGGACGAGTTGCGCGAGAGGGTCAGGACCGAGGCCGCCGGACGGGGCGCCGCGGGCGAGGAGTAGTAGCCGGCAGGCCGTCTGTGGTGCGCGATCGGCCGGTCGCCCACCCGGACGGCTCGTTGCCGCAGCTGCGGCGCCGGCCCACGGTGTCCCCGTTCAGGCGCAGGGGAGCGCGGGTGGCCGCCGGGCGGGGGGTCAGCGCAGCGGGACGGCGTAGATCGGCTCCTGGCCGAAGGAGGTGAAGCCCGCCTTGCGCAGGATCGGGGCCGAGGTGTTCACGTTCCCCTTCACCACGGCCATCCTCGCGCCGTGCTCCGCCGCGTAGGCCAACCGCGCGTCGAGGAGCGCCCGGTAGATGCCCCGGCCGCGTTGGGCGGGGACCACGACCCCGCCCGAGAGCCGGGCGACACCGTCCAGCAGCGACAGGTCGCCGAAGCCGACCGGCGTCCCGTCCAGGTAGGCGACCAGCATGCCGCCACCGCCCGCGGGGACGGAGGCCGCATCCTTGGCCGCCCGCGCCTCGATCCGCGCAACGGGGGGCAGGGCGCCGCCGAACCCGGTGAGCGCGACTGCCATGCCGTCCCGCGAGGTCTCGAAGTCCGTCGCCCATCGGACCGTCAGGTCCGCTACGGGCGAGGGCAGCGCGGGCCCGTCCTCGCGCAGGTCCCGGGCCAGGACGTCCAGCGCCATCTTCACCTGCCCGCCGCGTGCCGTCAGCTCGGCGGCCAGTCCGGCGGGCGCGCCGAGTCCGACCTCCCAGTCCAACGCCGGGACCTCGAGCGCCCGCGCCCGCTCGATCACCGCGTCCACGGCCGGACCGAGCGGGCCGCTCGGTGTGAAGGCGAGCACCGAGAGGTCCCAGGCGAAGTGCTCGGGCATCCGCGCGATCGTGAACTCCTCGCCCTCGACGAGCTCGGCATCGTCCGGGATCCATGTCCACGCCGCACAGGCGGCCGCAACGTCAGTGGCTGTCAGGAGCATGCGTCGCATCCTAACTGCCTTGCCTTGCCTCGCCTTGCCTCGCCGTGCCTCGCCGTGCCGTGAGCCGGGCCGGTGAACTGACGGTGGACCAGCTCGCCCGGCGAGCGCGTCGGGCGCCGCCTCAGCCCCCGAAGGACTTCCCGGCTCCGAGCAGGGTGAGGAGGGGGCCCCAGGCCGCTGCGCCGAGTTGGGCGTCCGCGTCGGGCGTCCCGCCATAGGCGAAGACGGCGGAGGGTACGGCGGGTTCCTCGCCCGGGAGGTGGAGACGGTGGCCGGCGTCGGGGCGGGTGACCAACTGGACCGGGGCGCCGGCGGCGCGGCGGCGGGTGGCCAGGTGTTCGGCGTACCGGAGAGAGGGCCACATCTGGTCGTCGCCGCCGGCGATGAGCAGGAGGTCGGCGGCGGCGATCTCCACCGGGATGCCGGCGGCGGCCAGGCGCTCGGGGTAGCTCTGTTCGCTCAGTTCGTACCAGCCGCGGATCGCCACGGGGCCCCCGCTCCCCCCTTCGGGCTCCCAGGCGTCGCCGGCCGCCGGGACGAAGGGCAGCGGCCGGCCCCGCCAGCTCCAGGAGGAGCGCCAGGGCCGGTCCTTCCCGTCGAGGCCCGGTCCGACGTTGCACCAGACCAGTGCGGTCGGTGCGACGGCCACCACCGCGTCGACGCGCGGCTCGTGCACGGCGGTGAGCATCGCGGCCTCGGCGCCCTTGGACCAGCCGAGCAGGGAGATGCGCTCCGCGCCACGAGACCGGAGCAGGTCGACGGCTGCGACGAAGGTCTCCAGCGGGACCTCACAGATACCGGGCGGCTGCCCCGGTCCGCCGAACCAGCGGATGGCCAGGGTGAGGAAGCCCTGTTCGGCGAGCAATCTCGCCCGGTGCCGGTCGATCCGGCCGCTCGATCCGGCCAGGACGAGGACGGCGGCGCGGCTACCTGCGGCCGGCTCCAGCAGCACCCCTTCCCAAGGGGTCGTCAGCTCGTGCTCGATGACGGTCACGGTGTCCCCATCTCCCCGTACGAAGCCCGCGGAGAGGCTATCAGCGGGCCGAGACGCACCGGTGGGCCGGGCGGTGACGGCAGGGCGGTTTGCTCGGGTGTGCAGAAATTCTTCTTGCTTGCCTGAGCAAAGGGGCGTACCGTTTTGCTCAGGCAAGCAAGGAACTGCTCAGGCAAGCAGATGAGGGGGTGGCGGAGATGGCAAGGACGGTGACCGAGACGGCCCGGCGCGGGCAGATCGTGCAGGCCGCGATCGAGGTGATCGCGACCGAGGGGTACGCCAAGGCGTCCTACGCCCGGATCGCCAAGCAGGCCGGGCTGAGCAGTACGGGGATGATCTCGTATCACTTCGCAGGCAAGGGGGACCTGCTGCGCGAGGTGGTCGGGGAGGTGCTCCGGCTGTCGGGGGAGTACATCGTGCCCCGGGTGGAGGCGCAGAGCGGGGGCCGCGCGCGGCTGCGGGCGTTCATCGAGGCCAACGTGGGCCTGGCGGCGGTCTACCCGCAGCAGCTGCTGGCACTGATGGAGGTGCTGAACGTGCTGGGGGAGGACCCGCAGGGTCAGTTCGCCGAGACCCGCAGCGAGCTGATGGAGGCCCAGGTGCGGGCGGTGCAGGCGGCGCAGGAGACCGGCGAGTTCGGGCAGTTCGACGCCCGGGTGCTGGTCACCGCGATCCGGGGCGCGGTGGACGCCGTGCTGAGCCGCGCCGTGAAGGACCCGGCGCTAGACCCACTGGCCGCCGCCCGCGAGCTGGCCGAACTCTTCGACCGGGCCGTCCGGCCCGCCAACTGACAAGCGAAGCATGAGATGGGGGACATCATGAACGAGAAGCAGAACAGCACGGTGGCAGTGGCGGGTGCGGGTGCGGGTGCGGGTGCGGGGACGGATGCAGTGGCGGGGGCGGGGGCGGTCGGCACGCCGGGATCGGCTGCGGCGGTACCGGAGGGCGGGGCCCCGGCGGGGAGCCAGGTGAGCGAGAAGGAGAAGGCCGCCCGCGCCAAGCGGATGCTCGTCCAGTCGCTGCTCTTCGAGGCCGCCCTGCCGATCGGCGGCTTCTACCTGCTGCACGGCATCGGGCTCAACCAGTGGCTGGCGCTGACCCTGAGCGGACTGGCCACGGTGCCCTGGCTGGTCTACGGCTTCGTCCGCCGGCGCCGGGTGGAGGCGATGCCGCTCTTCTCGCTGCTGCTGATCGCCGTCGGCACCGTGCTCTCGATGGTCACCGGCAGCCCGCGGCTGCTGCTGGTCCGGGACAGCTGGGTGTTCGGCATCATCGGGCTGTGGGTCCTGGGCTCCCTGGCCACCCAGCGCCCGTTCATGCTCAGCATGGCCCGCACCATCGTCAGCACCAAGATCGGCGAGGCGGGCGCGGCCGCGTACGTCGCCCAGTGGCACACCGACGAGCGGTTCCGGCACCACATGCGGGTGCTGACCGCCTTCTGGGGCGCCGGGTTCGCCCTCGACACCGTCATCCGGGTGGTGTTCGCGATGACCCTGCCGGTCAACACCGTCCCGCTGGTCAACGGCCTGCAGTGGATCGCGGTGCTGGGTGTGCTGATCGGCGGCCACTACTGGTACGTGACCAAGAACGGCCTGAAGGTCTGACGGAGCGTCACTGTGCGGTGGTGTGCTGCACCCGGTGCCGGCAGCGGGTGCCGGAGCCGGATGTCGACAGCGGGTGGGGCGGGGCCGACCGGCCCCGCCCCACCCGCTGTGGCGCTGTCAGCCCACCAGGAGCAGGCTCGCCAGTGCCTCGGCGGTCTCGGGGTACCGGGCCGGCAGGGCCAGCCCCGCCGCCGCGGGCTGCTGCCAAACCCCTTCGCAGCCCAGCAGAGCGGCCAGCGCGTCGCAGCTCGCCGGGTGCGCCGCCAGCAGTGCCGAGCCCTGGTCCGTGCCGATGCCCGAGCTGGTGCGCCGGGGCCGGACCGGGGCCGGCGCCGACTCCGCCAGCCACGGCGGCGTCCAGGCGTCCAGCGCGCCCAGCTTGCCGGGGAAGATCCGCCCCGCCTCCCGGGTGAGCAGCGGCGCCAGCTCGGCACCGCCGGCCCGCAGGGTGGTGATCAGGGTGGGCAGCCACGGCAGCAGCACCGCGTCCGGCAGCCGGGCGAAGGCGTTGGAGACCGCCTCCACCACGAAGCCGGTCAGCCCCGGCACCGGCTCCAGCGCCTGCACCAGCCCGCTCAGGTAGCGCGGGTAGGCGGGCAGCACCAGCGGGTTGGCGAGCAGCGCGTCGCAGCGTTCGCGCAGCTCGGTCCGGCTCAGCGTGCCCAACTGCACCTGCGCGGCCCACAGCAGTGCCGTCCGGTCCGGCTCCTGCGGGTGCGACTGGGCCACCGCCAGCTCCAGTTGGGTCCGGTCGCAGCCCAGCGACAGTGCCAGCGACTCCATGCTGAACAGGAAGCCGAGCATGGCGGCGAGTTGGCGCACCGTCGCCTGGTCGTCGGCGAACGCGATCGGCAGCAGGGTGCAGTAGTGCGCGTACCCGGTCTTCACGAAGGACTCGATCCACCCCGGCAGCACCGGCTCGCTGGTCCGGTAGTGCGCGAGCAACCGCCTTATACGGCCCAGCACTTCGGGCGCGCCGTCGACACTGCGCTCGTTCGCCAACAGGTAAAGTGCCCGGGTGCCGAGCTCGTCGGCCAGCCGGCGGCTGCCCAGCAGGCGCAGGGCGTCCTCCACCGCCGCCAGTGCCACCGCCGCGGTGGCCTGCGGACCGTGGGCGGCCCGGCGCAGCCGCTGCTCCAGCACCTGCTCGATGCTCACGCCCTCGTAGCCGAGTTCGATCAGGGCCCGCTGGTGGGTGCCGAGCGCCAGGTCCCAGGACTCCTGGAGGGACCGCCGGCCCAGCTCGCGCTCGCCCATGATCGGGCGGGCCGCGCCGTCCGGCAGCAGCTGTCGCAGGATCCACAACGCGTCCGAGCAGGCGTTGAGTTGGGGTTGGCCGGTGAGGTCGAGCAGAGCCCGTTTGACGCCGCGCTGCTGGAGGTTCAGGCCGAGCGGGGCGAGCCGGTCGTGCACGTCGCGGGCCAGCGGCGGCAGCGACTCGTAGCCGACCTGGCCGATCCGGTCGCCGCCCATCATGATCTCGACCAGCCGCCCCACGTCCCGCCGGCCCGGTACCGCGTCCTTCTCGATGCAGGTCACCGCCGCGTCCTGGAAGTCGTACGGGGTGGGCCGGGCCCGGTCGCGCATCCCCGCCAGCAGGATCGAGGTCTCGAAGACCGCGATCGCGTCGGCGGTGGAGGCCAGGTAGCCGGCCCGGCGGGCGGCGCGCACGATGTCCACGGACCAGGTGAGGAGTTCGGCCTCGTCCAGGGCGTCGAGCACCGGCGGGCGCTGCAGGAAGCCGGTGAGGCGGTCGGCGGGCGGGAGGACTGGTGCGGGTGCGGCGGATGCGGCGGGTCCGGGGAGTGCGGGCGGGAGGGCTGTCGTGATGCTCTTCTTCGTGGTTCTCGTGGTCTTCGCAGTCCTGGTGGCCTTGGCGGATCCCGCCTGACCCGCGAGGCGGAACGGCTGCACCCCCGTCCGCTTGAGGTTCTTCGCCCAGACCGAGGCCGCGATCGAGACCGACCCTGCCGCCAGTGCGAACTGCGCCTCGATCGCCGCGTGGCTGGACGGGATCAGCCCGTACCGCCAGGCGGTGACGGTGCGCTCGCCGATCTCGAAGGTGTCGCTGCCGTGCACGCCGAACTCGGCCACCCGGCTGGCCGCGTGGAAGGCGCCGCAGACGTACAGGCAGTCGGCCGGGTCGGTCCCGGTGGCCGCCAGGTGCGCGCGCATCCTGGTCCACATGTACCGCTCGCGGTCCTCGTCCACCCTGGTGCGCCGGACGTCGCCCGGGGCAAGTCGGCGGAACAGGCTGCCGATCAGCAGCATCACCTGCCGGTAGGTGTCGTGGTCGGCGTCGCCGAGCGAGAGTTCGACGTACTGGTGCCACCACTCCGACCAGTGCCGCACCTTGCCGTGGTGCAGCAGGTACTGCTCCAGTTCGGCGAACCGGGGCCGCAGGTCGCCCAGTTCGACGCCCACCGCGTCGCCGTGCAGCGCGGACTCCTCGTCCTCGGGCAGCTCGCCGGCCGCCGGGCGCGGCTCCCACTGGAACACGTGGTCGCTGGAGCGGTCCACCAGCACCAGCTCCACGCCCGGGGTCTCCAGCGCGTAGGCGATCGCCTGGTACTCCGCGGAGGCCTCGGTGATCGGGGCCACCACCGAGAGCGGGGCCCACTCGGCGGGGAAGCCGTCCACCTCGCCCGCGAAGGCCTGCAAAGCCACCGGCAGGCGGCAGTTGCGCAGCTCGGTCAGCAGCGGGGCCAGGTCCTCGCAGAGCTCCAGGTAGACCACCTTGGGCTGCTTCTCGCGCAGCCGGCGGGCCATCGCGGTGGCCGAGGCGGGCGAGTGGTGGCAGACCGGGAAGATTTCCAGCGGCTCGCGCACCGCGCGGTCCACGTCGTCGACCAGGCCGAGCAGCAGCTCCGCGAGTGCGTCCGGCCCGTCGGCGAACGCCTGCGCGGCTTCCTGGAGTTGGGCGCGAAGCGGGTCGAAGACCGGCGGCTGGTGGGGGGACATCGGGGCGGCCTCCTCGGCGGCGGACGGGGGAGTGCTGGTCGGGGTGGACCGGGATCGGGGGGTCAGGACAGGTTGGCGATCGCCTCGCGGCCGCCCGCCAGGAACTCCGGCCAGTCGCCGCCCTCCTCCTTGCTGCGCGGCTCCACCACGCCGTGCAGGTACTTGTTGAGGATCGCCAGGTCCTCCGGCTCGCGCCGGGCCAGTGAGCCGACCAGCGAGGAGGCCAGGGTGTGCGCGTTGAGCGCCTTCTGGCCGAAGAAGTTGCTGTGCAGCACCGCGTCCTCCAGCACCCCGATCTGCTCGGCGGTGGAGAGCGCCGACTCCAGCTTCTCGTCGTCGCTGCCGGCCGCGGCCGCGGAGGCGCGCAGGTCGGCGAAGGACTGCAGCAGCACGTCCAGCAGCGTCGGCGGCACCTCCAGCTCGATCTGGTGGCGGCGCAGCAGCTCCTCGGTGCGGTAGCGGACGATCTCCGCCTCGCTCTTCCTGTTGGTCACCACCGGGATCCGGACGAAGTTGAACCGGCGCTTGAGCGCGGAGGAGAGGTCGTTGACGCCGCGGTCGCGGCTGTTGGCGGTGGCGATCACCGAGAACCCGGGCTTGGCGAAGACGATGCCCTCCTCGCCCGTCAGCTCCGGCACCGAGATGTACTTCTCGGACAGGATCGAGATCAGCGCGTCCTGCACGTCGCTGGTGGAGCGGGTCAGCTCCTCGAACCGGCCGACGGTGCCGGCCTCCATCGCGGTCATGATGGGCGAGGGGATCATCGACTCGCGGGACTGGCCCTTGGCGATGACCATCGAGACGTTCCAGGAGTACTTGATGTGGTCCTCGGTGGTGCCGGCGGTGCCCTGGACCACCTGGGTGGAGTTGCGGCAGATCGCGGCGGCGAGCAGCTCGGCCAGCCAGCTCTTGCCGGTGCCCGGGTCGCCGATCAGCAGCAGGCCGCGGTCCGAGGCGAGGGTGACGATGGCGCGCTCGACGATGCTGCGGTCGCCGAACCACTTCTGGTCCACCTCGCGGTCCAGGCCGTCGGCGCGCTCGGAGCCGAGGACGAACAGGCGGACCATCTTGGGGGACAGGCGCCAGCTGAACGGCTTGGGGCCGTCGTCCACCGACTCCAGCCAGTCCAGCTCGGCGGCGTACTTGAGCTCGGCGGGGGCGCGCAGCAGGTCGCTCATGGTGGTGTGGGCCTTTCGGGTGATTGATTGTCAGTTGACTGGCAATTGATCAGCAGTTGAGGGGGAGGTGTACCGGTGGCCGGCAGGTGTACTGGCGCGGCTGACTGGCTGGCTGGATGCCCGGGTTGGCGGGTGCGCGGGTCCCGGGTGCGTGGCTGGCGGGCTGCGCTGGCCTGCGCCGGGCTGGGTGGTCAGGCCAGGAAGGTCTTGAGCTCGTGCACCAGCTTGCGGATGTGGCCGGAGAGCACCGGTGTGCCCTGGTCCTTGAACCGCTCGCGGAACCAGGGGTTGACGCTGCCCTGGCCGCCGCTGGTCACCGAGCCGACCGGGATGAACTTGGCGCCCGAGCGGTGCACGGCGGCCATCTGCTCGAAGAGCTGCTCGCCGCGCCATTCGTAGAAGTCGGAGATCCAGACGACGACGGTGTTGCGGGGCTCGGCGATCTTGGGTTGGGCCAGCGCCATCGCGACCGTCCCGTCCGTACCGCCGCCCAGGTTGGTGCGGAGCAGCGTCTCGAATGGATCGTGCACCCATGGAGTCAAGTCGAGAGCCTGGGTGTCGTAGGCGATCAAGTGGACGTCAACCTTCGGCAGGCCGGTAAAGATCGACGCGAGGATCGTGCAGTTGACCATGGAGTCAACCATTGATCCGGATTGATCAACCACGACGATCAACCTTGCCGGCGTGGTGCGCCGTACAGTGTGGCGGTAGTACAGGCGATCAACGTAGAGCCGCTCCTCCTCCGGGCTCCAGTTCGTCAGGTTCTTCCAGATCGTCCGGTTCAGGTCCAGGTTGCGGAACACCCGCTTGGGCGGCACCGAGCGGTCCAGCTCGCCGACCGTACTTTTGGCCACCTGGGTGCGCAGCACCTCGGCCACCTCGTCGACGAAGCGTCGGATCAGCGCTTTCGCATTGGCCAGCGCGATGCCGGACAGGTTGTTCTTGTCCCGCAGCAACTGCTCGATGAGCGACATGCTCGGGGTCAGCTGGGCGGCGAGCTTGGGGTCTGCGAGCACCTCGCGCAGGTGCATCCGCTTGACCAGGTCGGCCTCGATGGCACCCAGCTCCGGGCCGATCTGCGGGATCAGGGTGGACAGGTCGGGGGTGGGCAGGCCGGCACCCGTGCCGGTGCCGGCGAGCCGCCCGCCCGTGCGGGCGCCCGTGCCCGGAGCCCGGCCGCGCAGCCCGCCCGGCTCGCACCCGAAGGCGCGCTCCAGCCACCCGGCGTCCGACTGCCAGCGGGACAGCTGACCTGCCGTCACCGTGCCGCGACCGGTGGCGAAGACGTTGAGCAGCACCTTCGCGGCCAGCGCGGCACGGCGCACCTCGGCCTGGCGGTCGCGGTCGTCGTCGCCGCCGCCGCCGACGCCGTTCTCGTCCCCGCTTCCGTTCCCGTTCCCGGCCTTGTTCTCGGCGGGCGGCACCATCAGGCCATCGAACTCCGCAGCCAGCTCCGGGTGGCGCTGCACGATCGCGTCGATGGAGGCGCCCGGATCCAGCAGCGCCGTCGGCAGTTCGGCGTCCTCCACCACCGCCAAGCTCGCCGACTCCAGCGTCGGCTGCTCCTCCTGGTCGAACAGGCGGGCGAGCAACCGCCAGTACAGCACCTGCCGACGGTTCTCCAACGCTGCTGGGTCCTGAATGTTCTGACTGTCCGTCACTTCCGCAGCAGCCTTCCCGCTCGCTCCCGCAGCACGGCGACCGCCTCGGTGGCGGCCTTCTCGGCCTTCACGCCGAGCTTGTCCGCGGTGCCACCCGCCCAGCCGCCCGCGTGCACCGCGACCGTCTTCTTCTTCACCGTGGTCTCCACCGCCAGCGGCTGGAGCACGAACCGCCCCGCGTCCCAGCGCAGCAGGCCGATGCAGGCGGTGGAGGCGGCGACGGCCGCCGGGGTGAGCGGACCGGCCGCCGGGATCCGGTCGGTGTCCACGAACAGCTGGTGGCCCGCAAGTTCGAACCGCACCCCGTTCTCCGGGTGCATCCCGACCTCCTGGTCCGCCCCGGCCCCCGGGCCCACCGCATCCTCCGGGCGCACCGCGTAGCCCACCAGGAACACCGGCTCGGCCAGCCGCGCCGGGTGCCGCTCCAGCGGCGGCGTCACGGCCGCGTGGGCGGCGGCCAGTGCGACCCGCGCCGTGGCGAACGGGTCGGCCGGCTCGCCCGCCACGGCCAGCTCGTCCTGCCAGTGCAGGTCGCCGGCCGCGGTGAGCGCCATGCCCGTCAGCTCCATCGCGCGACCCTCGCCGGCGGCGGCCAGCAGCGCGCACTGCGGGCGCAGCAACTGCCAGACGCCCGCGCCGACCACCGTGTCCGGCTTGGGCACCGCCACGCTCGCCCGCACCAACCGGCTCGGCCCACCGTCGGCGGGCTCGAAGACGGCGTGCACCTGGGCCTGGGCCGCGGTGGCGTGCTCCTGCAGGTCGACGCCGAGCGGCAGCAGGCGCCCGGTGACCGGGACGGCGGGCGGCTCGGCGAGCGCGCCGGGCTGGGTGAGCAGCAGGGCTCGTGCCCACAAGTCGGCCCAGCGGCGCACCGGGACGCGCTCCAGCGCCGCACCCGGGCAGCTCGCGGCCAGCTCGGCGGCGAACCCGTCCAGCAGCACGGCGAGTCGGCGCAGCGCGGGGTCGGGCAGCATCGCCGAGACCACCGGCGCGGCGCCCGCGACCAGCTCGTGGTCGATCCCCTGCCAGCCGGCGCGAGCCAGGTCGCAGAGCCAGGACCGGGCCGCCGCGAGGACGTTGAGGGGTGCGGCGGGCGCGGGCGCAGCAGCCGGGTGGGTGCCGGCGGTGCGCCCGGTCGCGGCCGTCACGACCGCCGCTAGCGCATCGTGCGCCGCGCCGAGCAGCGCACCGCGCGCGGCCGCGAGCAGCATCAGATGCTCCTCGCCCGCGGCCCCGGTCGCGGCCTTCTCGGCCGCCCCGGCGACGCCGGCGGCCAGCGGGCCTGCCGCGAGTGCGTCAGCCAGGTCGGCCAACGCGGCGGCCTGGGCGGGCTGCGGGCGGAGCAGGCCGTTGACCAGGGTGCGGTCGAACGCATCGACCACGGCGAGGAGTTCGGTAAGTCCGTCGACCGGTTCGGTCAGCAGGTCGGTGCGCATCAGGCCACCGCCACCCGGGTCGGCGGGAACCAGTGCAGCTCGGGCAGCGGCGCCGTGCTGGGGGCCAGCTCCAGGTAGGCCAGGTGGCGCAGGAAGCGGCTGAACACCGCGGCGGCCAGCTCCTTGCCGGGGACCGCGCTCGGCCGGGCCGCCCGCATCGCGCTGCTCAGCTGCGCCGCGGTGGGCTCGCCCTCGCCCGCGTCGACCTTCAGGTAGCGGGCCACCCGGGCACCGCCGTACTGCAGCACCGCCTCGCCGACCAGCGCCAGGATGTGGTTGCAGAAGCTGCCGCGCGCCCCGCCGCAGGGCCGGTTGTTGTTGGTGCTGCAGGCGAACGCGTGGTCGCCTGCCGCCACCGAGGAGACATAGACCCGCTCGATGTCCGAACCGCTGGACACCACCCCCTGCAACCGCCCGTCCGCCAGCTCGACGAACGGCACCTTGGCCAACTTGCGCACCCGTGCGGGCGCCAGCACCCGCGCGGTGCTCGACTCTCCCCAGCGCTGCTCGTCTGACGACACCTCGGACAACACACCAGCTCCTTCGGGGCAGGGGGAAGCGGCTCACCGCTGAGGGGGGATTCAGCACGCCGGACCGGCGCGATATGAAGAACCTATCGGTCTACGCTGACAACACCGGCCCCTGCGCCGACCGGCTGACGCCGCCTCATGCCTGCCGCGCACCACCCCCTCCACCTGCTGCAATGGCCGGGTGACGGACTACTCGGACCTGCGCGCCCTGGTCATCAACTGCACCCTCAAGCGCTCCCCGGAACGCAGCCACACCCAGGGCCTGATCGACGTCAGCACCGGCATCCTGGCCCGCCAGGGCGTCGCCGTCGACGTGCTGCGCGCGGTCGACCTCGACCTCGCCACCGGCGTCTGGCCCGACATGACCGAGCACGGCTGGGAGACCGACGACTGGCCCGTCGTCTACTCCCAGGTGATGGCCGCCGACATCCTCACCCTGGCCGGCCCGGTCTGGCTCGGCGACAACTCCTCGGTGATGAAGAAGGTGATCGAGCGGCTGTACGCCTGCTCCTCGATCCTCAACTCCGATGGCCAGTACGCCTACTACGGACGTGTCGGCGGCTGCCTGATCACCGGCAACGAGGACGGCGCCAAGCACTGCGCGATGAACGTCCTCTACAGCCTCCAGCACCTGGGCTACGTGATCCCGCCGCAGGCCGACGCCGGCTGGGTCGGGCCGGCCGGTCCGGGGCCGTCCTACCTGGACCCGGGCTCGGGCGGGCCGGAGAACGACTTCACCAACCGCAACACGACCTTCATGACCTGGAACCAGCTCCACCTGGCCCGGATGCTCAAGGACGCGGGCGGCATCCCGGCCCACGGCAACCAGCGCTCGGAGTGGGACGCGGGCTGCCGCTTCGACTTCGAGAACCCGGAGCACCGCTGAGCGCGGACCTGGTAGTGCGGCTGAGGAGGACCCGGCTGGGGCGCCGACCGGTGACGAGGTCCGAGCTGCAGCATCTGCGTGGCTGAACCGGTGGCGGGCGAGTCAGCTCAGGATCGCCGCTGACAGCCGCCGCGGTGGCGTCCCAGTTCCGATGGCCGTTGGCGCGGGGAGCCGGCTGATTCGGCCTGCCAGGTGAGGCGCTGGCCGAAGACCGCGGCGGAATGCTGCGGGGCCGATGCCCGGGACGATGGCGGTCGTGTGGGTTCTCACGGATCCGGTTGAGGTCGGCGGCGATCACGTTGTCGCCGGCGCCGACCCTGTCCGGGTTCCGCGAGGCCGCAGGGCCGGTCGGTTCAGGGCGTGATCGACGGTCGCGGGCGCAGGAGGGCGTTGAGGGAAGCTGCCGTCGTCGCGTCAAACCCCGCCTGGCACGCGATTCCCAGCTGCTCCGCGACCTTGCGGATGTTGAGGTCGACCGTGCTCTCGGCCAGGGTGGCGAGTGCGTCGATCGCGGCGCGTGCCCGCAGGACGGCCGTGCCGACGAGGGCGGCGCCGACGAGGGAGGCCGGCCACCATCCGGCGGAGACGGTGACGAGCAGGTAGGCCGTTCCCCAGGCGGCGAGCCGGCCGGCGTCCGCATAGCTGTCCCGAACGCCCTGGATGTCCTTGCGGGCCTCGCTGTCGGCGACGGCCCAGATGTGCGGCCAGACTTCCGCGAGTTCGACGTCGTAGCGTTGTCGGACCCGAACGGTTGCGGTGGCCATGCGCTGGGCCGTCCAGGTCGGCCGGTCCGGTGGGCCGTCCGGGAAGAGCCGCTCCTGCTTCGCGCGCAGTTGGGCTTCGGTCGGACGACGGCGGTACGGCGGCGTCCCGTGGAGGTGGTCGTCAACGCGCTGGTCACGAGCCTCCTGGATGGCGCGGGTGAGGGTGGTCCAGCGACGGATACGCCGATGGGTCAGCACCGTGACGTACCAGTGCGGCCGGTCCGGGATCCAGGCCCGCTCGAAGGTTCGGCCCGCCGAGGCCGCAGCTGCCCCGGCGGCGGTGGCGAGAGCGGTCACGAGCAGCAGGGCGGTGAGGAGTTCGGCCGGCTGCTTGTGTGCCTGCGAGCCGGCGAACGCGTTCAGGTAGGTGCGGAGGTACCGGAGGTCCACCGCGTGCCGGAAGCCCGAGTGTCGCGCGATCACCAGGCACATGACGAAGAGCAGGCCGGGGCCGAGCAGCAGCGCGGCCCAGCGCTCGGCGGCCTTCTGGGAGATCCCCAGGAGCAGTGTGGTCACGGTGTCAGGGGCAGTCGACGAGAGGGCGGTCGACCAGGGCACAGGTGGCCGCGCTCTCCTCGGCGCGGGTGCACCAGCGGACCGGGCAGACCCGCAGGGGCGGTACCTCGCGAGGGGCCCGGACCCCCGGCAGCGGGCTCCACGTCCGGTCCGGCCGGGTCAGGCCGTGCAGACCGAAGCCTTTCGCCGCTTTGTCGAGCTGGTCGAGGAGGTCCGTCATCCTGCCCACCGCGCGATCGCCCGAGGCCATCAGTTCGATCACCTCCGCGAGGTGGCTGTCGGCACCGGTCGCCGCCAGCAGGTCGGTCAGTTGACCGTTGCGGCCGTACTCGTGGCAGAGCTTCTTCACCCGCTCGGCGAGCTCGGTCGGCGCGTCATTCGAGGGTCGGCTCGTCGGCATAGCTGGCATATCATCAGCTTAGGTCAGCCAAGGCCGAGTTGGGTCTCTCGCAACGGATGTGGGGCCGGTCGTCATGCGTGATGAGTTGGTGGCGAAGGTCTTCGCGAGACTGGGCGCTGCCCGGGGCGGCAAGGGCAGGGAGGTCCTGCTGTCGATGGACGCCTTGGCGGAGGTGGTGGCACTCCTGGGGCATCGTCGACAGGGGCCGTTCGATCTGCAGGCCATCGGGCTCTCTGCCGGAATGTTTCTGGAACGCAGCCTGGTCGGACCTCCAGGACAGGACATGCTGGAGCTGGAGATAGCGGGCCAGTTGTTCGGCCCGGTATACGCCGTGACACCGCATCTCGTCCCCGAGCAGGTGAGCCGCGTCTACCGGGCCGGGTGCGACCCCCTGGCGACCTTCTCCCGGCGGACCGGCTTCGTCACCGATCCCACGGTCTGGCTTGAGCTGCACGGCGGTCCTCTCCTGAGCTACCACGACACGCGCGACCTCTCCACCTTGAGGCTCGCCGTCGACATTCTCGAGCTGGCCCTCGTGGCCGCCGCTCCGGATCATCCCGAGCTGCCCCGGGTGCTCAAGCAACTCCTCGTCGTGCTGAGTGTCCTGCGCGCGGCCACTCACGAGCGGGACGTCTGCATGCGCGCTGTCCAAGTGGGCAGCCTGGTGCTCCTTCGCATGCGCCCCGGGGAAGCCGACCGTTCACTGATGGACCACCACCATGACACGGCCATGCATGACTTGGCGGGGCGCGACCGCCCAAGCACAACGGCTTCGGGAGAGGTGGACCACCGCTTCGCCCTGATGAACGCGTTGATGCACCTCGGTCTGCTCACTGATGACGCCCCGCCACTGCTCAAGGCGCTTGACCTGTACGGAGAGTTTTCGGAGGAGTTCAGGAATCTGGTGGTCGGCCCTCTGTCGGCCGTGCTGACGAGACTTCTGGGCTGCGGACCGGACGAGCGGGCCGCCGCTGTGGCCCGCTGCCACGACATCCTGACCTCGTCGTCGCCGGCGCACCGCCCGATCGAAGCCGCCGCGCTCCGGGTCCTCTGCGAGGCGGCACTGGAGGATCTGGCCGAGGACGGTGACATCGACTGGATCCGACGGGCCGTCGGACTGAGCCGGCGCCTGTTGGCCGTGGCGGAGGACGGCGGTACACAGTCCCTGGCGAGGTTCTACCTGGCCGCCGGGCTGGGCAGGCTCGCTCAGCAGACCCATGACCTGGACGCGGCGCGGGAGGCGGTCGCGCTGGCGCGCACCGCTCTCGAGTCCATTCAGCAATCGGACCCGGCGAGGGCGGGACTCGTCAGGATCGGACTCTCGGAGGCCCACCGGACCGTCTACGAGTTGACCGACGACCTGGAGGCACTTCACGAGGCGGTCCATGAGAGCAGGCTCGCGATCGAGGTCTTCAACGACGCCGACGGCGTCGTCGCCTCGGGGGCCTACCTGAGCCATGCCACGGCCGTTCTGTACGACGGCGGACGCCGCCAGAGCCCGGAGCTGCTGGGCGAAGCACTCACCTCTCTCAGGCGGGCCAACGAGTACCCGGACCTCCCGGTGGCGGGGCGTGTGGCGATACTGCACCTGCTCACCAGGGTTCTGGGGGACATCTCCTTCCTCTCCCCGTCGGTGGAGACGATCGACGAGGCCGTCGAATTCGGCGAACAGGCCAGGGCGCTGGTGCCGCCCGGTGGCCCGGAGGAGCCGATGGTACTGTGCGAGCTGGCTCGTGTCCAGGGTCTCCGGGGTGCGGCCACGGACGACGCCGAGCGGTTCCAGACGGCGATCGGACTCGCCGAGCAGGCGCTGGCCCGCGCCGACGTCGCCATGCCCGGGACCCTGGTCGCCGCGGAACTGGAACGCGCGACGGCACTGCGAAACCTGGCAAGGGTCACCGGCGACCGGAGCCATGCCCTGGAGGCGCGCGCCGGGTTCGACCGGGTGATCGCCTCGCCGTACGCCCGGCTCGACGTCAGAACGACCGCCGCAGCACTGCGCAGCGGGCTCCCGGCGCCGACAGCCGCCCGGACCCTGGAGGACCTGGCGGAAATGATCGAACTCCGTTGGCTGAACGTCGCTTCCGGCCCGCTTCGGGCCGACCGTGAGAACGTCCTGCGCCGCTACCGCGGGTTCATCGGACAGCTCATCGAGGCCGGGAGCGCGGCCGAGGACCCGGTGCGGACGGTCGAGCTGATCGAGCAAAGCCGCGGCCTGCTGTCGCAGGAGGTCATGACCGTTCACCCGGGAGCATCCGGATCCGACCCGTCGCAGACCGCCGAACTGCTGCAGGTCACCGCCGCGTTGCGGGCGCTCGATCTCCGAGACAGTGCGGCGGAGACGAGTTCCCGGCGCCGCGAGCTGGAACGGGACATTGCGGAGGAACGGCGCAGGGTGATGGACCGCTGGCAGCACCTGCACGGCACGGTCGCACCGGACGCACAGTACTCCCTCGCCGATGCGGCGAGACAGGGCCCGATCGCCCTGATTGCCACCGGCGACGAAAAGGGGTACGCCGTCCTGGTCACCGCCGACGCCGACCGCCCCGTCCGCATCCTCGAACTGCCCGAACTGGCCCACGAGACGGCCCAGGAGCGGGTGTTGACCTTCCTGACTGCCCGGCACTACGCGATGTCGGACACATACACCCTGCGGGTCCGCCTCCAGGCACAGGCAGCGGTTGGTGACACGTTGGCCTGGCTCTGGACGGCAGCCGCCGAGCCGATCCTCGCCGACCTCGGGCTGGCACCCGTGTCCCAGGGCGGCGACTGGCCGCGCATGTGGTGGTGCCCGCTCGGCTTCCTGAGCCACCTGCCCTGGCACGCCGCCGGCGACGGGACCGAGGACGGCGTGCTCGACCGAGTGGTCTCCTCCTACACGACGAGTCTGCGCGCCCTGAACTTCGTACGGCAGATGCCGGAGAGTACCGGCCCGACCCGTACGGTGATCGTCGCACAGGCAGAGGCCCCCGCGACCGCCCCGCTGCGCGGCGTCGACACGGAGGTCGCCGCGATCCGACACTGGCTGCCCGACGCGAGCCTGCTGGCCGGGGCCGGGGCGACGAAGCAGGCCTTCCTGACGGCGCTGGCAAGTCATACGAACGTCCACCTGGCCTGCCATGCGGTGACCGACATCCACTCCCCGGGCATGAGCCGACTGCTGCTCGCCGACCACGAGGTGAACCCGCTGACGATGGCCGAGCTCGCCGCGCTCCAACTGGCCGGTCGTGAGCTGGCGGTGCTGTCGGCCTGCAGCACCGCCGAGACCGTCTCGGACCTGACCGACGAAGGACTGCACCTGACCGGCGCCCTCCAACTGGCAGGATTCCGCCACGTCATCGGTGCGCTCTGGCCGGTCAGCGATGCGACGGCCGGGGAGGTCTTCGATGTCTTCTACTCCCACCTGACGGATGCGGGGAGTCGAGAACTGCGGGTCGAGACCTCCGCCCGCGCGCTGCACCTCGCTGTCCGGCAGTTGCGCGAGCGCTGTCCCGCGGCGCCGACGGTCTGGGCCTCGTTCGTGCATACCGGAGCGTGATCAGGGTGGGCGACTTCGATCTCGGCTCGCTTCCCGGGACGGCGCTTGCAGTACTCGTGACCACCGCCTGGCTGGCGCCCGACCGGATTCCCGTCGAGTTGCTCCCGTCGACGCCGAATCGCGAGCAGGACCTGGCGGTGCTCGTCAGGGTCGGGCTGCTGACGCGAGGTTCGGACGGCACCTACTCCGTCACACCGCAGATCCAGCAGCGATGCCGCCAACTTTGCGGTGACGAATGGCAGTTCACTACGATCGGAGCCATCGCCGGTTATCTCGGCGACCCCGGGTCTCCGGGCGAGAGGGCGCGCTGCATCACGCTCACCCCGCACCTGTCCGCCTGGGTCAGCTACACCAGGGCCGAGGACCACGGCACGGAAACCGCCCTTCTCCTCGACCGCGTGATCGACCTACTGTTCGGAAGCGGGCTGGGGCGTGCAGCCGTGCCACTGTGCGAGCGCGTCAGGGACGTGGTCGCGCTCTGGTTCGCAGCGGACTCACCGGCCACCCGGCAGAGCAGGAGCAGGCTGGCGCGCGCCTGCAGCGAGGCGGGGCAGTACCGGCGTGCCGCCCGGATCTGGGAGGACCTCATCAGCGTCCAACTGGCGATAAGCGGGGCAGGGCATCCGTTGGTGTCGGACCTGGAGAGCGGGCTCGGCGAGGCCCTCCTGGAAGCAGGTGAGCACCGACGGGCACTGGAGGTCGTCGAACGGGTCGTCGCAGACCGGACGGCCAGGCTGGGAGCAGCACACCGTGACACCCTGACGGCCCGGAACAACGTCGGAGTCGTCCTCGAGAGAGCGGGGCGCCGGGACGAGGCCGCCAGCGTGTGGGCCGGGCTCCTTCCGGAGTTCGAGTCGGCCCTGGGGCCGGAGGACCCCGACACCCTCCTGGTGAGGACGCGATTGAAGGACGCTCAGGGCGGTGCGGACGGTCCGGCGGTCGAACCCCAGGCGGCGGCGGAGGCCCGGCCGCACGGGGAACTCACCGCGGAGACGGTCTTCGCCGAGCTGGGACGATGGCACGCGCTGCTGCCCGGCCAGGGCCCGGACTCGGTCGAACCGGAGGTCCGGCATCTTCTCGAACGGGGTGAAGCCGAGTTCGGCGCCGGCCATCCTGCCGTTCTCGCAACTCGACGGCTGATGGCGATCGTCTACGTCCTGCAGGAACGGTGGGACGAAGCGGTCAATGAGGCCGGGGAGACGCTGGATGCAGCAGACCGTTATCTGGGCCGGTCCGACGACCGCACCAAGAGGTCGGTGGCCCTCCTCATGGAGGTGCTGGTCCTGGCCGGGCGCTTCGACGTCCTCGCGCCCCTCCTGGAGGAGAGGCTCGAGGACGTGATCGAGCTGCTCGGCTTCGGCGATCCGCTGGTGCGCGCACTCGCCGCCCGCCGGGCGTTGGGCTATCTGAAGCAGCCGCGGCTGTGGTGACCGCACCTCCTTGCGGTCAAGAGGGGTGTCAGCGCGTTCCGACGGCCAGTACGCCTCCTACGGCCGGGTCGGCGGATGCCTGGTCACCAGCAACGAGGACGTTGTCGGACGCCGCCCCGGGCCCGGGGACGGAACGGCGTGGGGCCGCCGCCCGCCCACGGGCCAGGTCGGTCAGGACAGGTCGCCGTACACCACGCCGCGGCCGTAGCTGCCGAGGTAGACACGGCCGTACACGTCGGGGTCGCCGGTGATGACGGTGATGACGGTCCCGCCGTACTGGTGCTGGTCGTCGTTGATCCGGACCCAGGTCGAGCCGGCGTCGGTGGAGCGGAACAGCCCGGTCACGCCCTTGACCGTCCCGCTGAGGTAGAGGGCCTGGTAGCCGGCGCCCGGCGCCGCCCTGCCGAAGCCGAGGCCGCTCGCCTGGTCCACCCCGGCGACCTTGGTGAAGCTCGCGCCGCCGTTGGTGGAGTGCAGGAGGCCGTTCTCCCTGCCCGAGATCCACAGGTCGCCCGCGACGCCCGGGACCGCCTTGAGCTGACCGTAACCCACGCCGGTGGCGCGGGCGGTGAAGTGCCGCCCGCTGTCGGTGCTGGCGTACAGGGTGCCGCCGCTGAGGGCGTAGAAGGTGCTCGCGGTCGAGCGGTCGGCCACCACGGTCGTGTCCTTGGGCAGGCCGGAGACCGCCGCCCAGGACGCGCCGTGGTTGGTCGACAGGAACGGCAGCCGGCCCTCCGGGGTCCACACCACGGTTGCGCCGTCCGCCGAGACTGCCGTGGAGCCGCTGACGGCGTCGCCCGTCGGCGCCGCCGCGAACGGCGTCCAGTTCGCTCCGCCGTCGGTCGAGTAGGCGCCGTGCTGCTCCCCGCCGGACCCGACCCGCACCGAGACCTCCGGCTTGGCCTGGGCGAAGTCGATGCCCGTGGTGGTGGTGAACTTCGGTCCGGTCAGCGCCTTGGCAGCGGGCTTGGTCAGGTCGTCGTGCCGGAAACCGCTGACGCCGTCCGCGACGTGTGGTCGCGGACGGAGGTCGGCAGCTTCGGCACCGGCTACACCACGAGCGTCCCCGCCGCGGACGCGGTGATGCTCACCGTCACCGGAACCGAGGCGGTCGGCACGGTCTACGAGGCGGAGTCCGCCGCCAACACCAGGACCGGCTCGGCCGTCGACGCGGCCTGTGCCAACTGCTCCGGCGCCACCAAGGTGGGCTACGTCGGCAACGGTGCCGCCAACACCCTGCGGTTCAACGGCATCACCGCCGCCGGCGCCGGCATCAAGGTCCTCGACATCGCCTACGTCAACGGCGACAGCCGGTCCCGCACGGCCGTACTCCAGGTCAACGGGCAGAACGCCACCACGGTCTCCTTCCCCCCGACCGGCTCCTGGAGCGCCCCCGGCACCGTTTCGGTCGAGGTGGCGCTGGCCAAGGGTTCCGGCAACACGCTGGCCTTCTCCAACACCTCCGGCTGGGCGCCCGACTTCGATGCCGTCAAGGTGGGCGACCTCCCCGGCACGAACGGCACCGAGATCGTCGGGCAGCAGTCAGGCCGCTGCGCGGACCTCTTCAACAGCACCATCGGCAACGGCACCCAGGCTGCCCTGTGGGACTGCAACGGCGGCGGCAACCAGTCCTGGACGTACACCACGCGCAAGGAACTGGTGGTCTACGGCAACAAGTGCCTGGACGCCTACCAGGCCGGCACGACCAGTGGCACCAAGGTCGTCATCTGGGACTGCACCGGCGGCAACAACCAGAAGTGGAGCGTGAACGCCGACGGCACCATCACCAACGTGAATGCCGGCCTGTGCCTGGACGCCTCCGGCGCGGCCACAGCGAACGGCACCGCTCTGGACCTGTGGGCCTGCCACGGTGGCGGCAACCAGAAGTGGACCCTGCAGTAGGACGACCCCGGATCCTGCCGTCAGGACGACCCCCGCCCGCGCACGGCGATGCGTGCGGCCACCTGTGCCGCAGCCACCGGCAGGCCCCGGGGGCCCGGCACCGGCGGCCGAGCCGACCTGTGGGCGCCGACCTATCGGTGCGGTGCGCGCCGGTGGCCGTCGTTCCGGGTGTGGGTCCGCCTGGCGTGGTCTTCGGCGAGCAGCAGGTAGCTGCTGGCGGTCCAGGTGTAGGCGCGGTCGCGCAGCCCTTCGCCGGTGAGGGCGTCGAAGTTCTCGGCGAAGCCGTAGTTCTCGCACAGTGCGCGGAAGCGGGCGCTGATCTCGTCGGCCAGCCGATGGTGGCCGGCGCGGCGAAGGCCGTCCTCGATCAGGATGGTGGCGGGTGCCCAGATCGGCCCGCGCCAGTATCCGTCGGCCTGGTAGTGGGGTGAGTCGGGCCGCTCGGTGGCCAGCCCGTGGGCGGTCAGGTGGGTCTCGATGCGGGCGGCCAGGCGGGCGCTGACGTCGGCGGGCAGGTGCTCGCCGAGGACGACGGGCATCAGGTCCAGCAGGCTCAGGCTGGTGGCACCGGTGCCCGTGTGGGGCGACCGGGCCTGGAATCGGTCACCCGTCCACAGTTCCTGCATCACGGCGGCCTGGAGGGCGTCCGCCGTGCGCGCCCAGTCGGCGGCTTCGTCGGCGCGGTCGAGTTCGGCGGCCAGCTCGGCGAGTTCGCGCAGTTGCAGGATCAGGAAGGCGGACAGGTCGGCGGTGATCTGCACGCGGCCGGCGTCGAAGGTGGTGGCGTTGTCCCAGCCGCTGTCGTTGCCGTGCTGGTAGTGCGGCAGCGCCTGGCCGGGTGCCCGCCTGGAGTCGAGCCAGAACCTGGTCCACCGTTCCAGGCGGTGGTAGGCGTCGGTGAGTTCGGTGCGGCTCAGGGGGTGCGGCAGGCGCCGTCGCAGGTGGCGCAGGGCCCAGCCGTGGATGGGGGGCTTGACGAAGTTGTAGAGGATTTCGGAGTGGGTCACGGAGTCGGGCAGTGCGCCGCTCGCGTCCTGGTGGTCGAACATGACCCGGAACTGGTCCCAGGCCAGCTCCGGGGCCCCGGGGGCCAGGGCGAGGGCGTTGAAGCAGTGGTCCCAGCTCCAGACCTTGTCCATCCAGTGCTTGGACATCAGTACGGCGGGGCGCCCGAGGAACCCGGCGGGTCCCACCGTGGCGGACCACACCACGTAGGCGGCCAGTTCGGCGGCCGGGGTGTCCGGGGTGCGCCAGGGGGTGACCGCGTCGGCGAACTCGGTGAACGCCTGGTCGGCCTGGTCCGCCGTCTGCTCGTGGGTACCTGACGGGGCGTAGGGCGGCCGGGCGCTGTCGAGCTCCTCGACGGCCGCCTCCCACCAGCCGGTGCCGTCGTGGGTCAGGGTCAGCCCGCGGTCGGCGCCGCCGAGCGACTCGGTGCCGCAGACGTCCACCTCCTGCCCGGCCAGCACGGTGATGCGGTAGCGCCGGCCGGTCTCGTAGGAGGTGAACAGGTAGGAGCCGTCGAGCGGGTCGTGCAGGAAGTACGTGCCGCTGAACGGTGTGAGCCTTTCGGCCGCTGCGTGAATCCGCAGGCCCAGACCGGTACCGCGCAGCCGCAGGGTGTCGGCGCACTGGTAGGTCAGTTCGATGTGGCCGCCCGGCCCGACCCAGGTCAGCCGTCCCGGTGTGGCGTTCCATTGCGTCTCGGTCCGCTCGCCGCGCGGCCCTGCGACCGGGACCAGGCGCAGCACGGGGTGCATGCCGCCCTGGTGGGAGACCAGGTGCAGGTCCTGGGCACGGACGTGCTCGGAGGTCACGGGTGAGATGTTGAACCAGGAGCCGTGGCTGCTGAAGGGAATGTCGCGGATGTTGAAGGCCGGGCCAGTGAGGGCGTCGGTCATCGCAGGGCACTCGTTTCTGCTGCGGGGCGTGCTCCGCCGACCGTGCGGCAGCCGCGGTGCGCGGGATCGCCGGCGGGCAGAGGCTTCCGGGGGCGGGGAGGGACCGGCGGGTGTCAGTCCTTGACGGCTCCGGCGGTGACGCCGGCGGCGACGTAGCGCTGGGCCAGGACCAGGATCAGCGCGGTGGGGATCGAGGCGACCACGGCGGTGGCCATGATCGCGTTCCACTGCTGGTTGTTGTTGCCGATGTAGTGGTAGATCCCCAGTGTGATCGGCTCGTGGGCGCCGCCGCCGTCCAGGGTGCTGGCGAACACGAAGTCGGACCAGGACCAGAGGAACGCGAACAGCGAGACGGTGACGATCGCGTTGCGGCTCATCGGCAGGACGATCGACCAGAAGGTCCGCAGGCTGCCCGCGCCGTCGGTCCTGGCGGCCTGCAACAGTTCGCCGGGGATGCCGTCCATGAACGCGGTGAAGATCAGCACGGCGAACGGGACGGCGATCGTGGAGTCGGCGACGATCAGGCCCGGCACCGACTGCAGCATCCCGATCTTGAGATAGACGGTGTAGAAGCCCAGCGCCATGATGATGCCGGGGATCATCTGCGCGACCAGCAGCGCGAACCCGAGGGCCCCGCCGCCGCGCGGGCGCAGCTTCGCCAGCGCGTAGCCGGCCGGTGCGGCGAGGGCCACGGTGAGCCCGACGGTGCCGAGGGCGATGACCAGGCTGGTACCCAGATAGGGGAGTTGCTGGTCCAGGACGGCCCGGTAGCCCTCCAGCGTGCCGCGGACCGGGAACCAGGCCGGTGGGGACTTGCGCATGTCCTGGTCGCGGGTGAGGGACACGTTCAGCATCCAGTAGACCGGGAACAGCATCAGCGCGGTGAGTAGGACGCCGGTCGCGGTCCTCCGCCAGGAGGGGTGTCGTGTGGTCATGACGCCTGCTGCTTTCGCTGGACGCGGATGTACACCAAGCCGAAGACCAGGGCGATCAGGACCAGCAGGTTTCCGACGGCGGCGCCGTGGCCGAAGGACGGCAGTGCGTTCCCGAAGCCGAGCCGGTATGACCAGGTGGCCAGTGTGGTCGAGGAGTTGACGGGGCCGCCCCTGGTCATGACCCAGATGATGTCGAAGACCTTCAGGGTGTAGACCAGGCCCAGCAGCAGGGTGATCGCCGAGACCGGGCGCAGCAGCGGGAAGGTGACGTGGCGAAAGCGCTGCCAGGCGTCGGCCCCGTCCAGGGCGGCGGCCTCGTGGAGGGAGGCCGGAATGCCCTGCAGACCGCTGTACAGGACCACCAGGTTGAACGGGATCCCGATCCAGACGTTGGCGATCATCACCGACACCAGGGACCAGGTCGGGGAGGTGAGCCAGTTGACCGGGCCGATGCCCACCGAGTGCAGTACGGCGTTGACGACACCGGAGTCGCTGTTGAGCATCCACGACCAGGTGGAGGCGGACACGATCAGCGGCAGCAGCCAGGGCACCAGGAACAGGGCGCGCAGGGTGGCCGCCAGGCGGAAGTGCCGGCTGAAGAAGACCGCGAGGGCCAGGCCGATCCCGTACTGCAGGAGCAGGCTGACGGCGGTGAACACCACGGTGTGGGTCAGCGCGGGCAGGAAGGCGGGGTCGTCCAGGACGGCGCGGTAGTTCGCCAGTCCGGTGAAGGGGGCGTCGCCGTTGACGAACGAGCGCACCGTGTAGTTGCGCAGGCTCAGGTCGATGTTGCGGTACAGGGGGTAGGCGTAGAACACGCCGAGGTAGATCACCAGCGGTGTGAGGAATCCCCAGGCGGCCCACTGCTGGGAGCGGGGGCGGGACCTGGTTCGCCCGGTGCCGGCGCGCCCGAGGGACGGGTCGGCGGCGGCCGCCCCGTTCCCGACGCGCACAGAGCGGTTCTCCGGTATCCGTGCTGTGTCGTTCATCGGCGGGTCCTGGTGTCCTCGCGGCTGGTGGTGCTACTTGGCGGCGGCCGACTGTGCCGCGGACAGCGCGGCCTGCGGCGACTTGGATCCAGTCAGCGCGGCCTGCGCCGCGGTCCACAACTGCTCGGAGATCGTGGGGTACTTGGTGCCCAGGTTGTCGCTGGTGCGGCCCTTGGCGGCCTTGACCGCGTCGACCCACGGCTTCAGGTCGGGGTCGGCGGCGGCCTGCTTGTCCTGCACCGCGGGGGTGGCGGCGATGTAGGACAGGGTGGTGTCGGTGGCGTAGGAGTTGTCCGCGCTGGTCAGGCAGGACACGAGCTTGTCCGAGACGCCGTAGCGGGCCGCCTTCTTCTGGACCGGGACGGTGACGAACTCGCCACCGGTCGGGGCCGGGGCGGTGCCGCCGGTCATGCCGGGGATCGGGACGACCCCGTAGTCGAAGCCGGCCTTCTTCGCGTTGGCCAGCTGCCAGGTGCCGTTCTCCGCGAAGGCGAAGTCACCGGTGGCGAACTCCTGCCAGCTGGTGGTCTGCGTGTTGTTGATGACCGAGTTGGGAGCCAGGCCCTGCTTGACCCAGTCGGTCCACAGCGACAGTGCGGACGCGGCCTGGGCGGAGTCCAGGTGCGTGAGCTGCGCGCCCGATCCCCAGAACCACGGGAGGAACTGGAAGCTCCCCTCCTCGGTGCCGATCCCGGAGAAGGTGATGCCCTTCTTGCCGGCGGCCTTCACCTTCGTCAGGGCCTCGGTCAGTGACGCCCAGTCCCTGACCGAGGCGACGTCCACGCCCGCCGCCTTCAGGACCGTCTTGTTGTAGTACAGCGCCAGGGTGTTCGCACCGATCGGAGTTCCGAAGGTCTCGCCGCCGCTCTGGCCGGCCGCGAGCAGGTTGGGCGACACCGCCGAGGTGTCGACCTTGTTCTCCTTGGTCGAGGTCAGCACACCGGCCTGGGCGAGCGTGGGGACCACCGGATTGTCGACGATCAGCACGTCCGGGGAGTTGCCCTGCTGCGCCGCGAGGAGTTCCTTGTTGGTCAGGTCGCTGGTGTCGAAGGCGGTGCGCTTGATCTGCACACCGGCCTGGGTGCCACAGGTGTCCAGCAGCTTGGCCCAGGCCGAGCCGGCGTCGAACTGCGGGTACGGATCCCAGACGGTGTAGGTGCCGCCGGCGGAGGCACTGCCCCCGCCAGAAGCGTCCGCCCCGGTCGAGGAGGAGCACGCGGTGCCGGCGGAGGCGAGGACGACGGCAGCGAATGAGGCGGTGGCGAGCCGCCAACCGGTGGATCTGTTCATGGCACGGAACCCTTCGGTCTTACGGAAGGTGCTGAGGGGCGAGAGGAGGGGGAGGAGGCCGTTTCTGCGTTACGGGCCGATGTCGAATCGATTGCGCGAATCGGTTCGACAGAACATAGGTCCGGGGCCGAGGGCCGTCAATAGCCCGGGCGAACCTGATCGCCGGGACGACCGAGGGCTGGATCGAGTGCCCCAGGGGCGACCATGCCGCACGGCTTGCGGTGGAGTGGAGAAGCGCACTACCGTTTCCCGAATCGGTTCGACTGGGCGCGACAGTTTCGCGCGCAGCGGGACCAACGGCCGCCCCATCTCCGTGAGGACAGCGATGAACATCGGGGAGATCGCCAGCCGCGCAGGCGTCTCGCGGAGCACCGTCTCCTACGCGCTCAGCGGCAAGCGCTCGGTCTCGGACGCCACCCGCAAGCGCATCCAGGACGTCATCGACGAACTCGACTACCGGCCCAACGCCGCCGCTCGTGCCCTCAAGGAGGGCCGGACCCGGACCATCGGCCTGGTGATCCCGCCCGCCAGCACCCGGCTGACCCACATGCAGCTGGACTTCGTGGCCAGCGTCGTCGAGGCCGCGGCCCGCGCCGACCTGGACGTCCTGCTGTCCCCCTCCGGGGGCGACCACGACCGGTCGTTCGAGCGCCTGCTCTCCGGCGGGCGTGTCGACGGGGTGATCCTGATGGAGATCCGCCTGGAGGACTCCCGGGTCCGCAGGCTGCAGAACGCCAAGCTGCCGTTCGTCGGCATCGGGCACACGGCCCGCGCCGAGGAGATGTGCTGGATCGACGTCGACTACGCCGCCGTGATCAACCAGTGCGTGCACCACCTCGCGGACCTGGGACACACCCGCATCGCGCTGGTCAACCGCTCCGTCGAACTGGTGGCGGCCGGCTACGGGCCCGGACACCGGGCCCGTGACGGGTTCACCGCTGCCCTCGCCCAGCGCGGCATCCAGGGCATCGACCTGGAGTGCGGGGACGACGCGGCCGCCGGCCTGGAGTGCGTCACCCGGCTCCTGCGCGAGCACCCCGAGGTCACCGCGGCCGCGACCATCAACGAAGCCGCGCTGCCCGGCATCCAGCGCGGCCTGGAGGAGGCCGGTCTCAGCGTGCCCAGGGACTTCTCCCTCACCGGCGTCGTCGGCCGCACCTGGGCCGAGGAGTTCCGCCCCCCGCTGACCGCCGCAGACGTTCCGGCCCAGGACATCGGCACCCAGGCCATGGACCTGCTGATCGAACGCATCGCGAACCCGGCAGCTCCCCGCCGCAACATCCTGCTGGCCCCGCCCGTCTCCCTGCGCGCCAGCACCGGCCCCGCGCGCACCGGGTCCGCACGGTAGTCGGATCCCTCCGACCCGGGCCGATGTCTGGCTGGGCGAAACGGCAGGTTGCTCGAGCGGGACCTCTTGGAGGGCCTGGCGCGGCGGGTGCTGATTCAAGTTCAGTATCGCGGGTAGCCGAACTCCGTTCCCTGCTGGAGGAGTGGAGAAAATGGGTATCGGAGGCTGCGTTCTGTTGTTCGCTGCCGGTGCGGTGCTGGCCTTCGGGGTCAACTGGCACCTGGCAGCAGTCAATGTCCACGTAGTGGGGTGGATACTGATGGCCGCCAGTCTGCTCGGCCTGATCACCTACATGAGTGTCCTCAGGCGTCGGCGCTACGTTGGCCGGCCCGGTCCCGACGAGGTCGTCGAGGAGCGCCGGTACTACGACGGGCTCTGACCGACCTGGTCAGGCGGGCGTGGACCGGTGAGCGCTGCGGCGGGTTGCGGATGTGGGAGCCTCGGGCGCCGGTGGGCCGGCGGCCGAGGCGGGGTGGCCTGGCGGTGGGTCAGGAGGCGGTGCCGGTCACGGTGGTGCCGGACTTGGTCACCTGGTAGGTGAGGGTGGCTCCGGTCCAGTAGTGGAAGGTGAGCCTGACCGGCGCGCCGTCCCTGAGGCTGGTGAGGAAGTCGGAGGTCAGGGTCGTGGTGCCGGCGGTGTAGTCGGAGGCGAAGGAGTACCCGAACTGCTGGTACGGGGTCCAGCCGGCCGGGCCCGCGTTGGTCCCGTCCGCGTAGGTGGCCTCCATGGTGGCCAGCAGGTCGCCGTTGAAGCGGGTCGGGACGGTGAGGCCGGTGGTGGTACCGGTGGCGTCCGTGACGGTCGGCTTGTCAAACGAGCGGACGTTGAGCGGCCAGGGGACACCGTCGGAGTACCTGACCTGGAGGGTCGAGTTGAGGCCGTAGGCGCGGTCGCCGGCCAGGCGGGTGAGTGCTCGGGAGGTCAGCGTCAGCTGGTCGCCGGCCAGGGTGTAGTCGAGGTAGGGGATCAGCGGGGTGTCGCCGTGCCACAGGCCGGCGAAGAAGAGCCCGTTGGTGTTCAGGGTGATGGTCTGTGCCGGGATCGGGCCGGACTTCGGCACGAAGAGGTTGTCGGTGGAGGCCGTGCCCGAGCGGGTGGTCCAGGACGCCTTGACCAGGGCCACCAGCTCGGGGTCCCGCCACTGCATGGTGGCGCGGTTCAGGACTTGGTAGGCGTCCCAGAGCGCGGTGGTGAGGCCGTTGATCCGGGCTTGGTAGTCGACCGCCTCGAAGTACTTCAGCATCTCCCCGCGCTCGATCCAGCCGGAGTTGGTGTCGGTGAGCAGGCCGTACTCGCCGAGGTAGACGGGGATGCCCTTGGCGACGAGGGTGTCGTGCACGCGGGTGAAGCCCTCGGTCAGGTCCTGCTGCGCCTTGGCGTCGAAGTTCGTGCCGCCGGCGATGTTCACGCTGAACGGGTACCAGCTGTAGTAGTGCACGGTGGCGACCAGGTTGCGGTCGTGCAGCGCGTGGATCGTCGTCGTCAGGTCGTCGAGCCGGTTCTGGGCGTTGTTGGTCTCCAGCGAGGGCAGGACGAGCAGGCGGTCCTTGTTCTGGCCGCCGGAGTTGCGCACGATGTCGTGGAACGAGGTGTTGAGCTCGTTCAGGTACTGGCTCTTCCGGGCGTCGGTCGCGTCGTTGAACTGCGGCTCGTTGATGCTCTCCATGAGCAGCTTGCGCGGCTCGTCCTTGAACTCCGCGGCGATCTGCTGCCAGGTCGAGTTGAACCTCGCCACGGTGGTGTCGTGGTCGGTGGACATGTACTCGATCCACTTCCACGAGTCGTGGTGGACGTTGATCTCCACGTAGAGGCCGTCCGCCATGGCCCAGTCCACCACTTGCCTGACCCGCTTCATCCAGACCGGGTCGATGGTGTACGGGGCGGTGTCGGACTGGTGGGGGAACCAGGTGACGGGGATCCGGACGCTGCGGAAGCCCTGGGACCGGATGTGGTCGAACAGCGCCTTCGTGGTGAGCGGGTTGCCCCAGGAGGTCTCGTCGGGGATGGCGTCCAGCGTGTTGCCCAGGTTCCAACCGGGCTGCATGGCGGCCACGGCGGCCATCGGATCCCGGGGCGCCGGTGCGGTCGGCCCGCCCCCGGCCCGGTCGGGATCGGTCGGGGCGGCCAAGGCGGTGCCGCCGGCCAGGCTGCCGGTGGTGGCCAGCGCCACCAGGAGGGCCGCCGCGCGGCCGAGCCGGCGGCGGTTCGGGCGGGTGCTCCGCGGTGCGTCGTTCACGTGTCGTGCCTTTCGTGGGGAAGGGAGACCGTGGTCGGGATGACGATCCGTCAGGCGAACGGCTGGGGCCGGTAGTCGAACCAGTCGAAGTGGACGGTGCCGGCGGCGGCGTACATGCCGACGACCCGCCCGGTGAAGCCGCCGGCCACCTCGGTGGACAGGTAGCGGCCGTCGAGGGTGGCGAGCACGGTGAAGGTGCCGTCAGGTTCCTCGACGCCGAAGGAGAGCAGATCGGGGCCGGTCCGCGGGCCCTGCCGCGGCGCCGGGGCGGTCTCGACGCCGAGCACCGCCGGCCCGGGAGGCAGCGGTCGGGCCGCCACCTCGGTGCGCAGCGGTCCGATCCGGGCGAGGACGCGCACCTGGCCGTCGCCGGCCTCGATCTCGTAGTGGTGCTGCTCGTCCAGCCGCACGGCCAGGCCGCCCCGCCCGGCGGCGGCGTCGACCAGGGTGCGGACCCGGCAGGACAGGTGCTGCTGGCGCCGGCCGGTGAACACGGCGTCGGGCTCGTCCAGTGAGCTGCCGGCGGCGTTCAGGGTCAGCCAGCCGGACCGCTCCTTGGTGGTGCAGTGCTCGGCGCGGCGCTCGCGGACCGAGATCCAGCGGGGATGCAGCTCGGCCTGGTCGAACTCGTCGCGGGCCGGCTCCGCCGGAGCGGGCCGGATCGGCCAGGGCGGCGCGGGCAGCTCCAGCGACGGCTCGCCCACCACCGGCCAGCCGTCGACCCAGCTCACCGGTGCGAGGAAGGTCTCGCGGCCCAGCACGTGCCACCCGGGGGTGCCCCCGCCGGGCCGGACGCCGAGCAGCAGGAGCCACCAGGAGCCGTCGGGCCCCTGGACCAGGTCCGCGTGGCCGGTGTTCTGGACGGGGTGGCTGGTCCCGCGGTGGGTCAGCACGGGGTTGGCCGGGCACGGTTCGAACGGGCCGGCCGGCGAGCTGCCGCGGGCGACGGCGACGCTGTGGCCGCGCTCGGTGCCGCCTTCGGCGATGAGCAGGTACCAGTACTCGCCGATCCGGTACAGGTGCGGCGCCTCGGGCGCCAGCGCGCCGGGTGTGCCGGACCAGACCTGGTGCGGCTCGGAGGTCTCCCCGGTGACCGGGTCGAGGCGGACCTGGCTGACCCCGGCGACGGTGCACCAGCAGGTGCCGTCCTCGTCCCAGGCCAGGTCGGGATCGATGCCCGGCACCCCGGGCAGCCGCAGCGGGTCCGACCACGGGCCGGCCGGGTCGGTCGCGGTGAAGAGCAGGTTGCCGCCGTCGCCCACGTTGGTGACGATCAGCCAGAACCGGCCGTCGTGGTGGCGCAGGGTGGGGGCGTAGATGCCGCCGGAGGAGGGCATGGTGCGGGGCAGGCGCAGCTGGCCGGGCCGGTCCAGGGCGTTGCCGAGCTGGGTCCAGTTCACCAGGTCCCGGCTGTGGAAGACCGGGATGCCGGGGAAGTACTCGAAGCTGGAGCAGACGAGGTAGTAGTCGTCGCCCACCCGGCAGACGCTCGGATCGGGGTGGAAGCCGGGGATCACGGGGTTGGCGACGGTGCCGTCCGCCTGGTGCTGGCCTGACACGCGGTCATGTCCTTTCGGGGGCTGTGGGGATGGTGTCGAGTGGTGCTCGGTGGCGGGTGGGCGACTCCTGATCGGGACGGAAAGCGGCTCAGCCCTTGATCGCGCCGGTGAGGACGCCGGTCCGCAGGTGCTTCTGCACGAACGGGTAGACGATCACCAGCGGCACCAGGGTGAGCACCACCACCGCCATCTGCAGCGAGAGCGGCGCGGTCTGGGCGTGCGTGCTGCCGAAACCGGCGTTGACCGAGCCGGGCAGCCCGTTGCCCCGGTTGACGTAGGTGAGCAGGACGTACTGCAGCGGCCACTTCTGACTGTCGGTCGGCAGGTAGAGCATCACGTTGAAGAAGGAGTTCCAGTAGCCCACGCCGTAGAAGAGCGCCACCACGGCCGTCACCGCGCGTGAGGTGGGCAGCACCACGGACCACAGGATCCGCCAGTCGCCCGCGCCGTCCATCCGGGCCGCGTCGATCAGTTCGCCGGAGGTCTCGGAGTAGAAGGCGCGCAGCACCAGGATGTTGAAGACGGAGACCGCGCTGGGCAGGATCAGCGCCCACCACTGGTCGTAGCCGCCGAGGCCGGTGACCACCAGGAAGGTGGGGATCAGGCCGCCGCCGACGAACATGGTGACGACCAGCAGCAGCAGGATGAAGCGGTGTCCGAGCGAGCGGGGGCGGGAGAGCCCGTAACCGCACAGGATCGACACCACCATCGACACCACCGTGCCGACCGCGGTGATGCCGAGGCTGACCAGCAGGGCGGTGAGCACGGTCGGGCTGCCCAGCATCTCGCGGTAGGCCTCGGTGGTCAGGCCGTCCGGCCAGATCACCAGGCCGCCGGCCCGGTTGACGGCTCCGGCGGTGGAGAAGCTGGTCACCACGATGATCCAGAGCGGGACCAGCACGAGCGCCACGGCGCCGCCCAGGGTCACGCCCTTGGCGGCCTGGCCGACCGGTGTCGGCGGCTCCTGCCAGGGCGGCCGGGCGGGCCGGGCGGAGCGTCGGACGGCGGTGGTCGCGGGCCGCCTGCGGTTGCCGCGGCCGAGGCTGAGTACGTTCGTCATCTCCGGTAGAGCCCGTCCTCGCCGAAGGCGTGCGCCAACCGGTTGGCCCCCCAGATCAACAGCAGCGAGACCACGCTCTTGAAGAGCCCGGCCGCCGCGCCGTAGCTGTAGTTGCCGGTGGCGATGCCGTAGTAGAAGGAGAAGGTGTCCAGCACGTCGGAGGCGTCGTGGCCGACCGCGACCCGCTGGATCAGGAACTGCTCGAAGCCCACCGACAGCGCGTTGCCCAGGCGCAGCACCAGCAGCAGCACGATCACGCCCCGCAGGCCGGGCAGGGTGACGTGCCACATCCGCCGCAGCCGCCCCGCCCCGTCGGCCGCCGCCGCCTCGTACAGCTCGTTGTTGATCGCGCTGAGGGCGGCGAGGAAGACGATGATGCCCCAGCCCGCCTCCTTCCAGACCGCCTGCGAGGTGACCAGCAGGGCGAAGGTGTGCGGGTCGGTCATGACGTCCCAGGTGCCGGCTCCGTGCGTGCGCAGCAGCTGGTTGAGCACACCGGCGCCGCCGAGCATCTGCTGGAAGACCGTGATGGCGAGCACCCAGGAGAAGAAGTGCGGCAGGTAGAGGACGGACTGGATGACGTTGCGCGTCCTCTCGCTGAGGACCGAGTTGAGCAGCAGGGCGAGCGCGATCGGGACGGGGAAGAACAGGATCAGCTGGACGAAGCTCAGGTACAGCGTGTTCTTCATCGACTCCCAGAACAGCGGGTCGCCGAAGAGCTGTCGGAACTGGTCGAGCCCGACCCAGTCGCTGTGCCAGACCCCCACCAGCGGGTCGTAGTCCTGGAAGGCGGTCATCAGGCCGAACAGCGGCGCGTAGTTGAAGACCAGGAGCAGGACCACCGCCGGCACCGTCATCAGCAGCAGCGACCGGTCGCGCCGCAGCCTGATCCGCCAGTTCAACCGCGCGGGCGCCGCCCGGCGTCCCGACCGCGCGGTGCTCACTGGCCCGTGCCGTACTTGTCGAGGACGTTCTCCGTCATCCACCGCTTGAGCCGGTCCCCCTGGCCGGACTTCCAGGTGGAGACCGCCGCCTGGACGTCGGAGACCTTCTTCTTGCCGTGGTAGCAGTCGATGATGGTGTCGTTGACGGCCTGCGCGGCCTCGGCTGCGGCGAGCTCCTGCGGCATGCTGTAGTTCATGGCCCAGAAGGGCGGCTTGGCCAGGGTCCGGACGTTGGCCGCCTGCCAGGCGGAGTAGTCCTTGGTCACCACGTCGCCGCCCGGGTTGCTGATCACCGCCGGGCTGGAGGCGAGGAAGTTGTAGGTCGTCACCTGGACGTCCTTCTTCCCCTCGTCGGTGAAGGTCGGTACGCCGTTGACCCGGTTGTAGTGGGTTCCCTCGACCCCGAAGTTGACCAGCGTGTACTCGGCCGAGCCGTACGGTGCGGCCAGGTAGTTCGCCACCGCGAGCAGTTCCTCGATCTGGTCCGGCTTCAGACTGGCGTTGAGGTAGCTGATCATGCTGCTGGGGGCGCCCATGTAGAGCACCGGCTTGCTCCTGCCGTCGGCGGCGAAGGAGTTGAAGGCACCGCGCCGGTACTTCGGGTCGGCCGCGATGCCGGACTGGTAGTCGGCGAGCGTCCAGGCACCGGTCCCGTCGCCAGTGATCAGGGACTTGCCGGCGTAGAAGCGGGTGGAGCTGTTGGTGTCGCCCGCGAGCGCGTCGGGGTGCATGTACCCGGAGGTGGCCAGGCGGTAGTGCCAGTCGAGGGCTTCCAGGAACTCCTGGGTCTCGAAGAGGTGGACCAGTTTGCCGCCGTCCACCTTCCACTTCCGCGGGGCGCCGAAGGAGGTGAAGAAGTAGGTCCACACGTCTTCGAAGGCCCACACGCCGCGTTTGGCGTCGGTCAGTTCCCTGCCGAGGTTCATCAAGTCCTCGGCGGACTTCACCTGGTCGGCGGTGATCCCGCGCGATTCGAGGACGTCCCGGCGGTGGAAGATGGCGCCGGGGGCGGGGAACCCGGTGGCGAAGCAGGGGATGCCGTAGAGCTTGTCGCCCCAGACGCCGGCCTGCCAGGCGCCGGTGGGGAGGGCGGCCAGGTTGGGGTACTTCTTGATGTTGTCGCCGGACAGGTGGGGCGTCAGGTCCGCGAGCTGGGTCCCGGCCAGCTCGCCGGTGTTGAAGTTGGGGTTCCACCAGGCCGGCAGGTTGACCCAGTCGGGCAGCTTCCTGGCGGCCGTCATGGTCGGGACGATGGTGTTGTAGTTGTTCCCGTCGGCCGGCTTGATGGTGAGGTTCACGCCCAGCGCGTTGTCCATCGCCTGGTAGAAGGAGTTGCCGGGCTGCGGCACGGTGCCCCACAGCGGAGTGACCGCCGTGTAGCTGCCGCCCCTGCCCGGGGGGCCGGACACGGTGGCGACGGGGGAGGCGGGGTAGCTGGCGAAGCCGGGGTCCGTCGCCGCGTCGGGGCCGCCCGCGACGGACGGGATGTCCGGCTTGAGCGCCGTGCTCGGCAGGTAGGCCGGCAGCGCCGCCTTGAGGCCCGACGCGGTGTTCGCACCCGTCTTCTGGTGCGCGCCGCCGCCGCAGGCGGAGAGCAGCGGCGCCATGGTGACCGCTCCCGCGATCGAGGCACCGGCGGTCAGCAGCCGTCTCCGGTTCAGCTCGGTGGTCATGATGGGCCGGCCCTTCCCCACAGAGGATGTCGAAGCGCTTGGATGTTTCGGCGAGACTAACGGCGCGTTACTGGTTCAGCAAGGCCCTGAACAAATGCAAATTCCTTCTGTGCAAAGGACATTGACAGGCCATTGGGATCATGTCAGCGTCGAAGCGTTTCACCGCCCGGTCACCGCGCCCGACCCGCTCGAAGGGTTTGCCACGTGAGTTCCGCGCCTGCGTCAGCAGCCGACCTGCTTCCTTTCCGAGACTCCGCGCTGCCCCTGCGCAAGCGTGTCGACGACCTGCTGGACCGGCTCACGCCGGACGAGCGGCTCGCCATGCTGCACCAGCACGCACCCGCCGTCCCCCGCCTCGGCCTCGCCGCCTTCCGCACCGGGAGCGAGGCGCTGCACGGTCTCGCCTGGCAGGGGGTCGCGACGGCCTTCCCACAGGCCGTCGGCCTCGGCGCCAGTTGGGACGAGGACCTGGTGCGCCGGGTCGGCGAGGCGACCTCGGTCGAGCTGCGCGCCTCGCACGGCCACCGCAAGCCGTCGACCGGCAGCAGCGCCCACAGCCTGCAGGCCTGGGCGCCGGTGTTGAACCTGCTGCGCGACCCGCGCTGGGGCCGCAACGAGGAGGGCTACTCCGAGGACCCCGCACACACCGCCCGGATCGGAGAGGCGTTCTGCCGGGGCCTGGCCGGCGACCACCCGGCCTACCTGCGAACCGCCCCCGTGCTCAAGCACTTCCTCGCCTACAACAACGAGGACGACCGCTGCACCACCTCCTCCGGACTGCGCCCGCGGGTGCTGCACGAGTACGACCTGGCGGCCTTCCGCCCGGTCGTCGCCTCGGGCGCCGCGACCGGCGCGATGGCCGCCTACAACCTGGTCAACGGCCGCCCCTGCCACGTCAGCGGGCTGATCGAGGAGGAGCTGCGCCGGTGGGCCCGCCCGACCGGGCACGAGCTGTTCGTGGTCAGCGACGCCGAGGCCCCGTCCAACCTGGTCGACCCGGAGCACTACTTCGACGACCACGCCGTCTCGCACGCGGCGGCGCTCAAGGCCGGCATCGACAGCTTCACCGACCACGGGGAGGACAGCGCCACCCCGGTCGGCCGGCTGCGCGAGGCGCTGGAGCGCGGCCTGATCGACCAGCAGGACGTGGACCGCGCGGTCCGCCGCCAGCTCGAACTTCGCTTCCGTCTGGGGGAGTTCGACCCGGAGCTGGACCCCTATGCGGGCATCGGACCGGAGCTGATCGACTGCCCCGAGCACCGCGACCTGGCGCGCGAGGCGGCGATCGGGTCGACGGTGCTGCTCAAGAACACCGGGCTGCTGCCGCTGGACCCGGACCGCACCCGGCGGATCGCGGTGATCGGCCCGCTGGCCGACACGCTGTGCGAGGACTGGTACAGCGGCGACATGCCCTACCGGGTCACCGTCGCGGACGGCCTCGCCGCGGCCCTGGGCCCGCACGGCGGCCAGGTGGTCCGGGTGGCCGGCACCGACCGGATCGCGCTGCGCTCGCGCACCACCGGCGAACCGCTGCGCGGCACGCAGTTCGACGTGGCCGAGTGGGGCCAGGACGTGCTGACCCTGTGCGCCGCGGACACCGGGCTCTTCCTGAGCGTCAAGGAGGACGCCACCCTGGCGGCCGACCGGGAGCAGCTCAAGACCTGGTTCATCAACGAGACCTTCCGGCTGGCGCCGGCCGGGGACGGCGCCGTGCTGCTGCAGTCGGTGCACACCGGACGCTACGCGGCCGTGGACCCGGCGGACGGCCGGGTCACCGTCACCGCCGAGACCCCGCAGGATGCCGAGCGCTGGCACCGCGAGCTGGTCCGGGACGGCCTCGCCGAGGCGGTGGCCGCGGCGGGCGAGGCGGACGCGGCGGTCGTCGTCCTCGGCAACCACCCGATGGTCAACGGCCGCGAGACCGAGGACCGGACGGACATCGCGCTGCCCCGGATGCAGGACGCGCTGCTGCGCGCGGTGGCCGCCGCGCGCCCCGAGACGGCCCTGCTGGTGATGAGCAGCTACCCGTACGCCCTCGACTGGGCCGACGAGCACCTGCCCGCCGTGCTGTGGACCTCGCACGGCGGGCAGGAGACCGGCAACGCGGTGGCCGCCGTGCTGCTCGGCGCGGCCGAGCCGGGTGGGCGCCTGCCGCAGACCTGGTACCGGGGCGACGACCCGCTCCCGGCGCGGCTCGACTACGACATCATCAAGGCGGGCTGGACCTACCAGTACCACCGGGCCGCCGCGTTGTACCCGTTCGGCCACGGGCTGTCCTACACCGAGTTCTCCTGCCGCGACCTGGTCCTCTCGCACTCCGTGATCGACCGGGACGGCGCGGTCGACGTCACGGTGAGTCTGGCCAACACCGGTGCGCGGCCCGGCACCGAGGTGGCGCAGCTCTACGTACGGGCCGTGGACGCCCGCTACGAGGCCCCGCTGCTGCGGCTCGCCGACTTCCGCAAGGTGCGCCTGGAGCCGTACCAGCAGCGGGAGTTGACGTTCCGGCTGTCGGCCGGGCAGCTCGCCCACTGGGACGTGGCCACCGGCGCCTTCGCGGTCGACCCCGGCGGGTACGAGGTCGTCGTCGCCCGCTCCTGCGGGCACCCGCTGCGCACCGCCCCGCTCACGGTGACCGGGCCGCCCCCCGACCCCCGCGTGGTCGTCGAACGCCGCACCCGGGCCGTCGACTTCGACGACCACGCGGACCTCACCATCGTCGACGCCACCCGGGTCGAGGGCGACGCGGTCACCCCCACCGACCCCAGCCGTCCGGGCACCCTGCTGTTCCGCGGCGTCGACCTCTCCGGCGCCGTCCGGGTGACGGCCGAGACCGCGCTGGAGGTGCCGGGCGCCACCTCGGCACGGCTGGAACTGCGGGCGGGGGAAGGCTTGGTGGCCGAGATCGCGGTGCCCGTCACCGGGGACCGCTACGCGTGGACCACCGCCACCGCCGAGTTCGCCGCGCCGTTGGACGGCGTCCACGACCTGTCGCTGGTCCTGCACGGCGCCTTCCGCCTCGCCGGCTTCCGGCTCGGCTCCGCCGACGGCTCCTGACCGCCCGTCCGTCCACTCGTCCGGCTCGTCCACTCGTCGGGCTCGTCCGCCCGTCCGGCGCGTCCGCCCGTCACCCGAAGGAAATCCCCGATGCCGCTCACCGATTTCGTTCCGACGGAACTCGCCTGCTACCGGCCGGAACTGACGGTCCCGCAGGACTTCGAGGCGTTCTGGCGGCGTACCCTGGCCGAGGCCCGGGCACAGGGCGGATCCGTCAAGGCCGAGCGGGTCACCGACCGGTACGGGCTGCGCACCGTCGAGGTGGACGACGTGCGGTTCCCCGGCTGGAACGGGGAGCCGGTGGCCGCCTGGCTGCTGCGCCCGCGCGACGCGGTCGGACCGCTGCCGGTCGTCGTCGGCTACCAGGGCTACACCGGTGGCCGCGGCCTGCCCACCGAGCAGCTCTTCTGGTCCGCCGCCGGATACGCCCACCTCGTGGTCGACACCCGCGGCCAGGGCCACGACACGCCGGACCCCTACGCGGGCGACGGCACCCAGTGGAGCGAGGGTTTCATGACCCGCGGCATCCAGTCGCCCGAGGAGTACTACTACCGGCGGCTGATCAGCGACTGCGTGCGGGCCGTGGACGCGGTCGCCGAACTGCCGGGCCTCCACGCCGGGCGGATCCTGGTGGCCGGCGGCAGCCAGGGCGGCGGCCTGGCCCTGGCCGTCGCGGCGCTGGCGGGGGAGCAGGTGGCGGCGGTGATGGCGGAGGTCCCGTTCCTGTGCCACTTCCGCAAGGGCGCGCAGACCAGTGCGGACGGCCCGTACCAGGAGCTGGTCAAGTACCTGCGCTGGCACAGCCGTGACCGGGTGGAGCAGACCTTCGCCACCCTGGACTACTTCGACGGGGTGCACTTCGCCCAGCGCGCCACCGTGCCGGCCTGGTTCGGCGCCGCCCTGATGGACCCGGTCTGTCCGCCGCCCACCGTCTACGCCGCCTTCAACCACTACGCGGGCGGGGATCGCACCATGACGGTGTGGCCCTTCGGCGACCACAGCGGAGGCTGCGGCTCCACCCAGCCCGCCCAACTGGCCTGGCTGGCCGAGCGCGGGCTGGTGCCGCAGCCGTGAGCGCCGGCGCCGGCGCCGGCGGTACCGCGAGCGCCGGCGGCACCGCCCGGGACCGGCCGGGAAGTACCGGACGAGCCTGCGGCGCATCCCGCTGCTCCCTCGCGCCGTCCGTTTCGCAAGCACGTCGACCACGGAGGAACCCGCGCGATGAAGTTCACCGACGGCTACTGGCTGATGCGCCCCGGCTTCACCGCGCGCCACGCGACCGAGGTCGCCGAGGTGCGGGCCGAGGAGCACCGGATGACGCTCTACGCCCCGGTGAAGCACGTGACCGGCCGCGGTGACACCCTCAACAGCCCACTGCTGACCGTCGAGTGCTGGTCCCCGGCCGAGGGCGTGATCGGGGTGCGTACCACCCACCACGCCGGATCGGTGCGCCGCGGCCCGGAGTTCGCGCTGGCCGGCGCCGAGGCGGGCACCGGCAAGGTGCGGCGGGAGGGGTCGGTGGTGGAACTCGTCGCCGGCGACCTGACGCTCCGGGTGGACACCGCCCGGCCCTGGTGCCTGGAGTTCACCGCCGGCGGGCGGGTGCTGACCTCGGTGGGCGAGCGGGGCACCGGCTTCGTCACCGACCCGGCCGGCCGGCACCACATGACCGGTCAACTCGCCCTGGGAGTCGGCGAGCTGGTCTACGGGCTGGGGGAGCGGTTCACCCCGTTCGTCCGCAACGGCCAGGTGGTGGAGATCTGGCAGGCCGACGGCGGCACCAGCAGCGAGCAGGCCTACAAGAACATCCCCTTCCACCTGACCAACCGCGGCTACGGGGTCTTCGTCAACCACCCCGGCAAGGTCAGCTACGAGATCGGCTCCGAGTCGGTCGGTCAGGTGCAGTTCAGCGTGGAGGACCAGTCGCTGGAGTACTTCCTCGTCCACGGACCGACCCCGAAGCAGGTCCTGGAGCGCTACACCGCGCTGACCGGGCGCCCGGCGCTGCCGCCGGCCTGGGCGCTGGGCCTGTGGCTGACCACCTCGTTCACCACCGACTACGACGAGGCGACCGTGAACCGCTTCGTCGGGGGGATGGCCGAGCGCGGCATCCCGCTGAGCGTCTTCCACCTGGACTGCTTCTGGATGCGCGAGTACCAGTGGAGCGACTTCGAGTGGGACGCGGACACCTTCCCGGACCCGGTGGGCATGCTGGCCCGGCTCAAGGCGCGGGGCCTGCGGATCTGTGCCTGGATCAACCCCTACATCGCCCAGAAGTCGGCACTGTTCGAGGAGGGCAGGCGCGCGGGGTACCTGGTGCGCCGCCCGGACGGCAGCGTCTGGCAGTGGGACCTGTGGCAGCCCGGGATGGCGCTGGTGGACTTCACCAACCCCGCCGCCCGGGACTGGTACAGCGCCAAGCTGCGCACCTTGCTGGCCCAGGGCGTGGACTGCTTCAAGACCGACTTCGGCGAACGCATCCCGACCGACGTCGTGTGGCACGACGGCTCCGACCCGCAGCGGATGCACAACTACTACACCCAGCTGTACAACCGCGCCGTCTTCGAGCTGCTGCGCGAGGAGCGCGGGGAGGGCGAGGCCATGCTCTTCGCCCGCTCCGCCACGGTCGGCGGCCAGCAGTACCCGGTGCACTGGGGCGGGGACTGCGAGTCGCACTTCAGCGCGATGGCCGAGTCGCTGCGCGGGGGCCTGTCCCTGGGCCTGTCCGGCTTCGGTTTCTGGAGCCACGACATCGGCGGCTTCGAGGGCACCCCCACGCCGGCGGTCTTCAAGCGATGGGTGCAGTTCGGCCTGCTCTCCTCGCACAGCAGGCTGCACGGCAGCAAGTCCTACCGGGTGCCGTGGGACTACGGCGAGGAGGCCGTCGAGGTCACCCGGGAGTTCACCCTGCTCAAGCACCGACTCGCCCCCTACCTGCAGCACGCCGCCCAGCGGGCGCACGCCACCGGCGTTCCGGTGATGCGGGCCATGGTGCTGGAGTTCCCCGAAGACCCCGCCGCCGCCACCCTGGACCGCCAGTATCTGCTGGGCGAGGACCTGCTGGTCGCCCCGGTGTTCACGGACGACGGCACGGTGGAGTACTACGTGCCGGAGGGGAGCTGGACCAACCTCCTGACGGGAGGTCAAGTGATCGGCCCGCGCTGGGTCCGGGAGCTGCACGGCTTCCACACGCTGCCGCTGCTGGCCCGCCCGGACTCCGTGATCCCGCTCGCAGCCGACGACCAGCGCCCGGTCTCCGCCTGGGCGGACGGTGTCGAGCTGCGGGTGCACACCTTCGCCGACGGCGCCGAGCGTACCGTGGAGATCCCGCGGACCGAGGGCCCCGGTCGGACCGCCGTCTTCCGCCTGCGCCGCGAGGGCGACCGGCTGCGGGTGACCACCGACAGCCCGCACCCGTGGCAGCTGCGGGTCGGCGGCCCGGACGGTGCGCTGCACACCCGCCCGGCGGGCACCTCGGCGGCGGACCTCCCGTACCCGTCGTGAACCGTCACCGATCGGCCGGCGCCGGGCGTGTTCACCCGGCCCAGGCTCGGCCGATCGGGTCGCCGATCCAATGTTCGCGCTCACAAATGAGCCCTGCACGAGTCTTGACCGGGCTGAGCGCGCTCCTTGATAGTGAGGGCCGCAGGGCGCTCCTGGTGCAGCAATGCGGCTGGGCCACCATGGCCACGTCGTCGCGCTGGGATGTTAGCGCTCACAAAAGGCCGACGAGGCCTCAGGTACCGTACCGATCAGAGGAGTCCATGCATGCTGCCCGTCCCAGGCTCTGGTCGCCGCCTGCTCAGGAGACTGCTCGCCTCCCTCGTCACGCTCGCACTCACCGTGACCGGCATCCTCGCCCTCGCCGGCCCGTCCCAGGCCGCCACGCAGGAACCCTGTGACCTCTACGCCGCCGGCGGCACGCCGTGCGTCGCGGCGCACAGCACCACCCGCGCCCTGTTCGCCTCCTACAACGACCCGCTGTACCAGGTGCAGCGGGCCTCGGACGGCACCTCGCAGGACATCGGGGTCCTGTCCGCCGGCGGCGTCGCCAACGCCGCCGCGCAGGACTCCTTCTGCGCGGGCACCACCTGCACCATCACCCGCCTCTACGACCAGACCGGCGGCGGCAACACCCTGGTCTACCAGGGGCCCGGGGGGACCGGCGGCGCCGATACGGCGGCCACCGCGAACACGGAAGCCCTGAGCGTGGCCGGCCAGAAGGCGTACGCGCTCCACATCAACCCCGGCAACAGCTACTTCGCCTACAACCCGGCCGGGGGCGTGCCGACCGGCAGCTCGCCCGAGGGCGAATACATGATCACCAGCGGCACCCACGCCAACGGAGGCTGCTGCTTCGACTACGGCAACACGGAGACCGACCACAAGGCCGACGGCAACGGCGCCATGGACGCGATCAACTTCAGCACCGAGTGCTGGTTCGGCGGTTGCAGCGGGACCGGGCCGTGGGTACAGGCGGACCTGGAGAACGGCCTGTTCTCCGGCGGCGGCAGGAGCTGGAACCCGGCCCAGGTCTCCGAGACCAGCGACTTCGTCACCGCCATGCTCAAGAACAACGGCACCACGCTGATGGCGCTCAAGGGTGCCGACGCCCAGGCCGGGAGCCTGACCCAGCTCTACGGCGGTGCACTGCCCAGCGGCTACAACCCCATGCACAAGCAAGGGGCGATCATCCTCGGCAGCGGCGGCGACTGCTGCCAGACCAACCACAACGACAGCGCGGGCACCTTCTACGAGGGGGCCATGGTCAAGGGCTATCCCTCCGACGCCACCGACGCCGCGGTCCAGGCCAACATCGCCGCAGTCGGCTACCGCACCGGCTCGCCGGCCCCGCTGACGCCCGGCTCGCGGATCTCCCTGCGGGCCACCACCGCCTGCTGCACCTCGGACTACCTGCGCCACGACGACGCCGACAACAAGGCCGTCATCTCCGCTATCAGCTCCGCGAGTTCGGCCACCGACAAGGCCGACGCGACCTGGATCGTCCGGGCCGGCCTGGCCAACAGCGCCTGCATCTCGCTGGAGTCGGCCAACGCGGCCGGCAGTTACCTCCGGCACTACGCGTTCGAGCTCTACCTCGATCCCAACGACGGGACCGGCCAGTTCGCCGCCGACGCCACCTTCTGCCCGAAGTCGGGAAACAGCGGAACGGGTTACTCCCTCCAGTCCTTCAACTACCCGGCCAAGTACGTCCGCCACTACGCCTTCACCGCCTACGTGGCCGGTGACGGCGGCTCCTACGCCTGGGACGCCACGTCCTCCTGGGCCCAGGACACCAGTTGGCTCACCACGGCGGCCTGGAGCTGACCAGCAGCCGCCGCGCCTCTGCCAGCCGGTACAGCTTCAGGTAGTCGCCGATCGTGGTGCGCACGACCTTGCGGAGCGCACCGTCAGGCGACCGGCCAACAGCCCGCCCGCTCTTCCTGAACTTCGTGTTCTCACTCGGCATCACGACCCCCGCACCGCGTGACCCCACCTGACCACGTGCCACGACCCCGAGGACCCCACCCATGTCCTACCACCTCCGCTCACCGGACGCGGGTGGGAGGGCGGGGCGGTGCTCGACGCCGAGGCCCCGCTGGAACGGATTCCGGTCTTCGCGCGGGAGGGGGCCGACCTCGCACTTCGACCGGGAGCGGTACTGGTCACCTGAGGACGTGACAACGGCGGCGGCCCCGCCCCCTGGAAAGGGGGGCGGGGCGCCGCCGGTGTCGCGTCCCGGTGGTGGGGCGCCGCCCCGGGGGGGTCCGCGCCGGCCGGGGGGGGGGGGCGGGGCGGCAGGGGGGGGAAGCCGGGCGGCCCCGGGCGGTGGGCGGTGGGGGCGGGGGGGGGGGGGGGGNNGGGGGTGCGGGCCCGCCGCCGTTGTCACGTCCGTGAGTCGGCGCACCGCACCGGACGGCTCAGCGCCGGCCGGGTGGGCGGGTCAGTGCTGCAGGGTGAGAACGCCGGGCTGCCACGGCAGTTGGTCGTAGGGGCCGGTGGCGGTGGGGGACTTGCCCTGGTAGAGGAGTTGCAGGTTGCAGGGATCGATGGTCATGGTCTGGTCGGGGTTGTCGCGGACCAGGTCGCCGTGGCTGATGTCGTTGGTCCAGGTCGCGCCGCTGTTGGCCTTGCCCGCGAAGGGGCTGCCCTCGGTGGCGGCCTGCGGGGTCCACGAGCCGTCGAGGCTGGTGGCCGTGAAGGAGCGGAAGTAGCGCTGCTCGTTCGCGCCCCTGGCCTCGACGAGCATGAGGTACTGGTTCTGGTCCTTGACCTTGTAGACCTGCGGGGCCTCGAACAGGTTCTTCGCGGTGTCGCTCATGACTGTCGTGTAGGACGAGCCGAAGTTGCCCGGGAAGTTCCCGATCGGCATGGCGGCCCGGTAGATGCTGCCGTTGTCGGCGGCGAAGAAGAGGTACATGTTCTGGCCGTCGGCGATCAGCGTCTGGTCGATCGGGCCGGTACCCGAGCCCGGAATGCTGCCGGTGAACAGCGGCTGCGGCGCGGACCAGCCGTTGGGGTTGGTCGGGTCGCTCGACGTGCGGTAGATGAACGGCCACTGGCCCCACTGGTACGCCAGCACCCAGATGTTCTTGGGCGCGAAGTAGAACAGCGTGGGCGCCACCGCGGCCTGGCCCATCCCGGTCTGGCCGGCCGACGCCATGTCCGACCAGTTCGTGAACGGGCTGAACATCATCGAGCCGTAGGACGCCCCGGAGACGTCCGAGGCGTAGACCAGGTGCTTGCCGTTGTAGACCACGTCGGTGAAGTCCTTCACCGACGACCACCCGTTCCCCGGCTTGGCCAACGAACCCGTGGAGGACCACCGGTAAGAGGAGGGCAGCGCACAGGTGCCGCTCGTCGCCCCGACCAGGGTGAAGGTCCAGTGCTGGTGGGCGCCGCCGTTGGAGTCCCAGATCTGGGCGGGAGCGCCGTTGCCGGTCCGACCGCTGGGGACCTCCAGCACCCGGTGGCTGGCGCCGTTGGTCAGGGTGTAGGAGCCGTCGCCGTTCCGGGCGGCGCGCCAGCGCTGGTTGGCGCCGCCGTTGGAGTCCCAGACCTGCAGCCTCGTCCCGTTGCCCGTCTGGTTGCCCGGCTCGTCCAGGACGCGGCCGCTGGCGACGTTGGTCAGCGTGTAGGAGCCGTCGCTGTTCTGGCCGACCCGCCACTGCTGGTTGGCGGCCCCGCCGGCGTCCCACACCTGGAGCGGGGTGGCGTTGCCGTTCTGGCCCGCGTACTCGTCCAGCACCCGCCCGGCGGCCACGTCGGTGAGGGTGTAGACGCTGCCGGGGGTGAGGCCTCCGCCCGAGGTGCCGCCGCCACCACCGCCGGCGCTGCCGGCCAGGGCGGTGAGCACCGCGTTGTAGGCGGGCTTCTTGTTGCCGCTGCCGTCGAACAGCAGCGGGTTCTCGCCGGTGCGCCAGGAGTCGCTGTCGCGGATGCCCCAGACCGTGATGCCCGTGCAGCGGGCGACGTCGAGGCAGGTCCGGACGGCGGTGGTGTACGCGGCCGGGGACGCCTGGGCGATGTCGAGCTCGGTGAGCTGGACGTCCACACCGAGCGCCGCGAAGTTGGACAGCGTGGTGCGGAAGTCGGCCGGGGGACCGCCGGCCCCGAAGTGGCTCTGGAAGCCCACGCAGTCGATCGGCACACCACGGGACTTGAAGTCCTTGACCATGGCGTAGACGCCCTGGGTCTTGGCGTCGGACCAGTTCTCGATGTTGTAGTCGTTGTAGCAGAGCTTGGCCGCGGGGTCGACGTTCCGGGCGGTACGGAAGGCCTCCTCGATGAAGCCGTTGCCCAGCACGTTCTGGAACACCGAGCTCCGGTGCTGGCCGCTGCCGCCGTCGGCGAACGCCTCGTTGACCACGTCCCAGGCATAGATCTTGCCCTTGAAGTGCGTCATCTCCTGGGTGATGTGATTGTCCATCACACCCCGCAGGGTATTGGCGTCGGTGATCGATCCGACCCAGGAGGGGAGCTGGGAATGCCAGACCAGGGTGTGGCCGCGCATGCGCTGGCCGTGTGCGGAGGCCTGGTTGACGATCGACTCGGCCGGGGCGAAGTTGAACGACCCGCGGGAGGGCTCGGTGGTGTCCCACTTCATCTCGTTCTCCGGGGTCACCATGGTGAACTCCCGGTCGAGGACGGTGGAGTAGGTCGAGTCGCCGAGCCGGCCCGCGGCCACCGCAGTCCCGAAGTAGCGGCCGCTGCCGGCCGCCGCGCCGCCGAGTGTGGTCGGCGCCGCGGCATTCGGCGTGAACGCGGCCTGGGCGACCAGCGGCACGGCTGCCCCCGCCGCGGCGAGGACCACAGCGGCGGCGATCAGGCGGCGGGTCGGCGGACGGCGGCGGTGAGAGCGTTTCTGAGCTGGCAACGGCTTGTTCCTCTGACGTAGCGGGCCGTGGTTCGGCGCGGTTTTCCGTCAGTTGCCGCCGCGCGCGTAGAGGTTGCCGCGATCAGGGAGAAATTTTTCTGGTCGGCCGCGACCGCCCGAGCGGGCTCAGCCGCCGGTTGCGTGGTTGCCCCAGAGGGCCGGGTCGGCCACGTTGTTCTTGGTCACCAAGGGGGAGGGGAGTTGGTCCTCCAGACCGTTGGGGAGGGCGATGATGGTGGACCCGTGGTCGGTCGGGCCGGGGGCGAAGGCCGCACCGGTCGCGGCGGCCCGGGCGTAGTACAGCGCGTACTTGGCGTAGAGGTCGGCCGGCTGGCTGACTGTCGCGTCAATCTGGCCCGTGCGGATCGCGTCGAGTTCGGCGGGCGTGCCGTCGTTGGCCACGATGGCGATGTGTCCCGGGCGGCCGGCCGGCTGGAGCACGGCCTCGTGCTGGAGCAGGGCCAGGACGGGTTGCAGGAAGGCACCGCCGGACTCCAGGTAGAGGCCGGCCAGGTCCGGATCGGAGGCCAGGGTGGACTGGAGCTTTGTGGTGGCCATCTCGGCCTTCCAGTCGGTGGCCAGCGGGAGCACCTGGATCCCGGGGAACTCGGTGCGCATGCAGTAGCCGAAGGCCTGGGACCGGTCGTAGCCGTTGATCGAGTCCTGCGCGCCCTGAAGATCGGCGACCTTGCCCGTTCCGTGCAGCTGCTTGCCGAGGAACTCGCAGGCCTTGGTGCCCATGGCACGGTTGTCCGCCCGCACCACCATGTAGACCTGGCCGTTCTCCGGCACGGTGTCGACGCTAATGGCGTCGATGTGCTTGGCCAGCAGCCCGTCCAGCACGCTCTCGGTCGTGGTGGTGTTCTGCGGCGCCAGCACGATGGCCCGGGGCCGGTGTTCGGCGAGCGCCTTCACGTTGGCCGCCAACTTGGTGTCGTCCCCCTGGGACTCGGTGATCGGCAGCACGTCGAGGTGTTCGGCGCTGACCTCCTGCCGGAGTTCCCGCGCGTACACCTGCCAGAAGGCGGTGTCGGTGCGCGGGATGTCGATCCCGATGCTCATGGACGGGCTACCGGCAGGGGTCGGGGCGGCGGCAGTCTGTCGGCAGCCGGCGAGGCTGCCGGTCAGCAGCATGATGGTCCCGCCGATGGCCGCGGCTGGAGCACTGAGGGGTCTCTTCACGGGACGGACCGTTCTGGGGAGTCGGGGGTTCCTCGCCGCTGGAGGTGATGCCTCGTCAGTCCTGTTTCTCGCCGGAGGC
>NZ_PYBW01000375.1 GCF_003205575.1 Streptomyces tateyamensis | reverse complement strand
TCTGCGGCACGAGCCGTCAACTCGACGTCCGTGGCCGTCGCTGCGGCAGCCGTCGCCGTTTCGGACGCCACGGCGGCGGCTGCGGCATGGGCGGTCGCCGCAGCAGCTGCCTGAGACGCATCGCCGGCGTGGTCTGCGGCGCGATCGGCTGCGGCCGCGGCAGCGTTGGCGTGCGTGGCTGCATCAAGGGCGTGGCGACGGGCGTCACGGGCAGCCAACGCGGCCTTCCGGGCAAGCCCCTCCGCAG
>NZ_PYBW01000374.1 GCF_003205575.1 Streptomyces tateyamensis | reverse complement strand
GCGAGGCGGTGTTGCGGCTGCTGCTCGCGGTCGGCCGCAACCTGACCCAGCACCAGGAGCAGGGCTGCCTGCTGGTGCTGGAGGACATGCACGACGCCGACGCGGAGACGCTGGCGGTGGTCGAGTACCTCAGCGACAACATCCAGGGCCTGCCGGTCTTCCTGCTGGCCACCCTGCGCCCGCAGTCCGGCCCGGCGGACGAGCTGGTCCGGGCGGTGGCCCGCAGACGCAGC
>NZ_PYBW01000373.1 GCF_003205575.1 Streptomyces tateyamensis | reverse complement strand
GGTAGCGGTCCTCGTTTGGCATCAGGACCCACAGCACGAGGTAGACGATCACCTGGGTGCCGGGCAGTAGCAGGGACAGCAGGAACAGAAGCCGAACCATGAACGGCGACATGTTGAACCGGCGAGCCAGGCCGGCGCAGACACCGGCGATCATGCGTCCCTCGCGGGGTCGGACCAGTTTGCGACTCATCGTCGTACTCCCACTCTGCGGCGGTGGGCCGCGTCTGCAATCCAC
>NZ_PYBW01000372.1 GCF_003205575.1 Streptomyces tateyamensis | reverse complement strand
GGCGACCTGCACGACCAGGTCGCCTCGGTGATCGGCACCTTCGCCGGCCGGGCGCTGAGCACCCCGCGGCTGGCGTACGCGCTGCTGGCCGAGCCGGTCGACGCGGAGGTGGAGGCCGAGCGCCTGGTCTTCCGCCGGGCCTTCCGGGACGTGATCGCGGCCCGGATCGCCGAGGGCGTGGCGGCCGGCCGGCTGCCCCAGCAGGACCCGGAGCTGACCGCCGCGCTGCTGGTCGGCGGGGTGGGCGAGGCCCTGGTCGGCCCGCTCGCC
>NZ_PYBW01000371.1 GCF_003205575.1 Streptomyces tateyamensis | reverse complement strand
TCCTATGCGCCGCGACACGGGCGAGCTGCGGTTCGTCCGGACAACACCCCTGGCGGCGGCGCCTATGCTCCACGGGCGAGGTGACCACCCGCTCCCGGGAGCCCCTCGTGACGGCCCCTGAGCTCGCCGCGGCAGTCCGCGCCCTGATGCCCCGTGGCCGCCACGAACTGGCCGAGCTGGTCGCCTTCCCGTCCGTCGCCGACCCCGAGCTCGGCCTGGAGCAGGAGTGCCGCGCCGCCGCCCAGTGGGTCGCCGACGCCCTGCGCGCCGAGGGCCTGACGGAGGTCCGGCTGCTCGACACGCCGGACGGCACCCAGTCCGTCTACGGCGAGC
>NZ_PYBW01000041.1:58768-61836 GCF_003205575.1 Streptomyces tateyamensis | reverse complement strand
ACCCGCCTGGTAGCGAGGGGCCCGCACCGCGCACATGTTGCCGGTGCGGGCCCCTCGGCCTTGCGCCACGACGCGTATCCCCCGCGGGCCGGTGCATTCGGCCGGTCTCGTCGTGGTGGGCGGGTCAGGTGTGGGCGGCCGGTTCCTGGCCGTGCTGGGCGGAACGGAGCTGCTGGTTGATGTGCAGCGCTTCTTCGAGTTGGTCCTCGAGGATGATGATGCGGCAGGCGGCCTCGATGGCGGTGCCCTGGTCGACGAGGTCGCGGGCGCGCATCGCGATCCGTAGTTGGTAGCGGGAGTAGCGGCGATGTCCGCCCTCCGAGCGCAAGGGTGTGATGAGGCCCTGCTCGCCGAGGGAGCGCAGGAAGCCAGGGGTGGTGCCGGTCATCTCGGCGGCGCGGCCCATGGTGTAGGCGGGGTAGTCGTCGTCGTCGAGGGAGTCGAGGGCATGCGGTCGAATGGTTGTCGTGGTCACTGCACCTCTTCGTTGTCTGGTCGGGGGACGCGCTGAGGGGCCCCGGGGCCGTTGCGGCTCCCGGGGCCCCGAAGGGTTCTACACCATCTACCGACCCTGTGGCCGGCTTCCTTATGTCCGCCTCGCCCCGGGGGATGGGGCATGCGGGGATCGCGTATGCGTGACCGGAAACCACCGTCCTTGCCTTGGGGGTCTTCGGAATCCGCCCGGGTGATTCTTCACGGGCCGGGCGATCCTGATGGCGCTCTGTCCCCTCCGTTCATCCTCTGGACTAACCGATTACTGCGAACTGCGGGGTAGTAACCACTACCCGGTACTGCCGTGGCGGCCTTGGTGCTCCGCCGGTTCCGGTAGCCAGCCCCGTTGCCCGTCCTGCTCAACCACTCGGCTTGGAACCCCACTGCCGGACTTCCAGCACGCGCGCCGGCAGCCTGGCGCCTTCACTGGGATGCTGCGTACTGAGACTGCCGATACTGCAGAACTCGACTTCACCTGCTGATGTTGCACAAACCGAACTGCGGTACCGCTCGGTGGCAGCCCCTGATACCTGCGGGCCGCCTGGCCCGGTCGCCAGTCCCGTCGCCGTCCTGCACCTGCTGTGGCTCCGGGGCTCCGCTACCGCGCCGCCTTTTGCGTCAACCTTCTTCACGCCCACCAGCCCGGCGTGTCCTGCGTACTGCTGAACTGCGGTACCGCGTGGTCGGCAGCCCCTGATACCTGCGGGCCGCCAGGCCCGGCCACCGGCCCTGTTGCCTTAATGCACCATCCCTGGCTTCAGGACCCTGCAACCGTGCCGAACTGCGAACTTCTTTCCTGCGCACGCCAGTTCGTGTCTGGCGGGTACCGCTTGACCTCGTCTACGAGAGAAACACTAACGACGGCGCGCGGCAATGTCTACTTCAGCGAGCATAGATTCTTCGGTGTCGGTCGGGGAGGTATTCTGCGCCCCGCACAGGGGCGGCGTTCGGGCGCCGCAGCCGCCAGGACGGAGGACGCCGCGCCAGGCAGCCAGGAGGACGAGTGAGCACGAGGCGAGCGCTGGACGTGCCGCAGACCGCAGGGCAGGCGCGCACCCCCGACCCGCACAGCCAGGCGTCGCTGGCGGCGGCCATCGCCGAAGCCGTCCGCGACCGGGACGAGCGGGTCCTTCGTCGGCTGCTGGCCCGCTTCGCCGAGCAGGCCGCCATCGCGGACCTGCCCGCCCTGCGCGACGCCATCGACACCAGCAGCCGGCACGGCGGCCACCTGCCGGGGGTCTGACATGCCGAGTCGGCCGGACACCTCGGGTGCCGGCCCCGGCCTGCTGTGGCCCGCAGCCATGGCCGCGCGACCGGCTGCCAAGAGCTGAACGGACTGTGCGGCGGTAGCCCCCGTCAAGTGGGGGCTACCGCCGCACAGTCCGTTTCGTGGCGAGGGTCAGTGCTTGAAGGCGTCCTTCACGTGCTCACCCGCCTGCTTGACGTCGCCCTTCACCTGGTCGGCCTTGCCCTCGGCCTCCAGGCGCTCGTTGCCGGTCACCTTGCCGGCGCCCTCCTTGACCGCGCCCTTGGCCTTCTCGGCGGCGTTCTCGATCTTGTTGTCGGCACTCATGTCGGCCTCCGGTTCGTCGAAGCTGTCCTGCCCACCGCTTGCCCCCGACTCGCCAAAAGATTCCCCGCATACGTCGCGCAGACCGGGGCAAGCGGCTGGCCGACACTGACAACAACGGAGGTCACCATGGTTCCCCTTCTTCTTGTTCTGCTCCTGGCCCTGATCCTGTTCGGCGCCGGCTTCGCACTGAAGGCCCTGTGGTGGGTGGCGATCGTGGTCCTGGTGGTCTGGCTGCTGGGGTTCGTGGCCCGGGGCACCGGCGCCTCCGGCAGCCGCGGCCGCTGGTACCGCTGGTAGGCACCGGCCGAGCGCATGGCCCTGGCGTGGCGTGAACACTCCGGTGTGCACGCCACGCCGCCATGTCCGCCCTATGCAGCGGAAGTGTCCACGACGGGCTGTCGACGGGGTGCCACCTGACCCGGATCGCCGTGCGCTTCGCCGACCGCGGCCTCCCCTGTCGGGATTCGCACAGAACCGGGCCGGGCCACCGGACCCACTCATTAGAGTGAGGCGCATGAACATGCGAAGGATCGTCGCAGTGCTGGCCGAGGAAGCCGAACAGCAGATCCAGGACCAGGTGTGGCAACCGGCGCTGGGCGACCATGCTCTCGCTCGCGAGGCCGAGGTCGGCCTGCGCGGCGCCGTCGCCGAGCGGGAGGTCCAGGAGGCCTTGCCGCAGATCAAACGGCTCGAGCACCTGCGGGAGTCGCTCGCCGTCCTCGCGGTCAGTCTCGCGCGTACTCACGGCCGCCTGGCCTGGTTCCTCTCCGGCGCCATCGAGGCCCTCGAACCGGTCCTGCGCTGGCGCGCCCTGCCCGCTGACCGTGGCGGCACCTTCGGCACTGTCCTGCCGACTCCTGAGGAGTACACGGAGGCGGAGGATGCCGTCCGCCGGCTCCAGGACGCCCTCGCGCAGATCAGCCGAGTCAGTTGACCCCGGCAGCGGGTCGGCACCGGCGAACCCGCTGAGGCCTTGTCCCGAGGCGGCGAACGAAGGGCGGGG
>NZ_PYBW01000041.1:28625-58708 GCF_003205575.1 Streptomyces tateyamensis | reverse complement strand
CCCCGCCCTTCGTTCGCCGCGTTGGGCATTGGGCAGGCATGAGGGGGCCTGCGGTGGCTCCGGAGCCGGCCGTTGAGGACCAGTCCGGGACTGCCCGAGCCGGTCGCCACAGCGCCGCGCTCAGAGCGGACTGCACCGGACCCGATCGGGTCCCCCCGTCCGGACGGGGATCAGGGAGTCACGTGCAGACGCAAGGTCAGGCCGTCGGCAGCGGCGCGGATTTCGACGAGGTCGCAGAGCTGATGGATCATCCACAGGCCTCGGCCCCCATGGGTTGAGGCCAGGTGCGGTCGGCTGCGGCCGGCGAGGGGGTCGTGCAGGTGTCCGCCGTCGCGGATCTCGGCGACCACGGCGGCGTTCTCCGCGGTCCACAGCCGCAGCGTGCCGCTCCCGCCCCCGTGGGCGAGGGAGTTGGCGGTGGCTTCGCCGATGGCGAGGATCAGGTCGCCCTGGCGCGCGGGCGTCAGGGCGGTGGCCCGGACCCAGGCCTCGGCCTGGTGCCGCACCTGCGCCAGCTGCCCCGCGGCGTAGACCAGCACCGTGGCGCCGGCGGGTTCGGGCAGCGGCAGGTCGCAGTCGGCGCAGACCGCCGCGGGGTCGGTGTAGGCCGGGCTGGCCAGGTCCTCGCCCTGGTCCCAGATGGTGGGGTGGGTGCGCCGGGCGTCCGCGACGACGCTCTCGGGCAGGGAGGTGACGTCGTAGGGGCACAGGATGGTGGCACCGCGGTGGGCGAAGGCGCTGTTGATGAGCGCTTCGTGGCGGGTGGCTTCGAGTATCTCCGCGTGGGTGCGCCCGGCCCAGATCGGCTCGCCGACGATCCGCGCGGCCCGGCCGGGGTGGCGGTCGGCGAAGCTCTGGAGGGCCGCCAGGATCCGCCCGGGATTGCGCCCCAGGACCGTCATGTCGACCAGCTCGACCTGGTCCGCGGCATCGGCCAGCGCCGGGCGCAGGGCCTCCAGCTGGGTGCCCGGCACCGCGATCAGGCACGGCTCCCCGGCGGCCAGGGCGGCGTGGGCGAAGGAGCCGACCGCGTCCACGTACTCCTCGGTGGTGCGGTAGAACAGCGCCGGATGCACGAAGGAACCCACGGGGACGAGAGAACTCGCGGTATCGGTCATGCCGTCATCTCCAGGTCCCGGCACTCGTCGGGGAACATCTCCGCCACCCTGCCCAGTGAGGGGGGCGCGTGGTGCAGGACCAGCCGGCGGCCCTGACCGGCCAGGACCGCCGCGGTGTCGGCCAGCACGGCGGTGCCGGCCGCGTCGACGTAGTCGACGTCCCTCAGGTCCACGTCCACCACGGAGGCCGGCATGCGGGTGGCGGCCGTGAGGACCGCGGCGAGTGCCGTCCTGCTGTCCAGGTCGGCGCTGCCGACCAGCCGCACCCCGCTGCCCGGGCGCAGCGGCAGCGCGGCCAACCCCGCGCGGGCCCGCTGTGTGCCGCCCGCCGCGTAGCGGGTGACGGCGGAGTCGGCGGGGTCGGCGCCGTCCAGGTGGGCGGCGGCGGCGAGCGCCGCTGGGGCACGGGTGACGGCGTGGTGGGAGTAGAGGCAGATCCCGGTGACCGGAAGGTCCTCCAGGACTTCTGCGTCCAGGCGCAGTTCGTACTCCAGCAGGCGGTCCGCGCCGGGCACCTGCCGGGTGGACCAGTCCATCTCACCGATGACCCGCAGGCCCGCCCACCCCTGGGACACGGCCTCCTGGCAGCTGTCCCGCAGGCGGGCGATCATCAGGTCCGGGTCGAACGGCAGGCGGCGCAAGAAGCCGTCGGCAGTGCTCTCCACGCTCAACTGCCCCCGCTCCAGAGCGGCACCGGCCTCCGCCACCTCGGCGCGCAGCTGGTCGGCCACCCGTTCGGTCGGCTGGGTGTCGGCGTAGTACAGCACCCGCTGGCCGCGCGCGAGCCCGTCGCGGACCAGTGCGCTCACCTGCTGGGCTCGCTCCTGGTCGTCGGCGTAGGTGCGGCACAGGTGCTCGCCCAGGCGCGAAGGCGGCTGCGGCTGACCCTGCGTCCTCCGGGTCACCAACTCCTCCTCGGCTCGGCAGTGACGCTGAGCCTACAAGACCGACGGGTCCGGCGAGGAAGGGGAGGGGAAGGGGGAATCGGCCGGTGCCCGGCCCCGGCGTGAGGAGGCGCGGCAGGCGCACGGTAGCGGATCCCCCGGGCCCCGCTACCGCCCGGTGCGTCTTGACCGTATCGTCTCGCCCGGGGGGCAGCTGCCCTCCGGGAACGCCGAGGAAGGCACGGACAGGATGAACATCGAGGGAGACGACCGCGCAGTCGACCGGCCTGCGCCCTCCGAGCCGGTGGCAGTCGGCGATGCGCCGGGGTCAGTGGTGTGCCGCCTGGAGGGCGCCCTGGACCTGGACACCGTGGATGCCGCGCGGGTCCTGCTGAACGAGGCGCTGGCCTCGCCCGCTCCGGTGCTGGTCGTCGACCTGGCCGCGGTCACGTTCTGCGACTCCTCGGGCCTGAACCTGCTGCTGCAGACCCGGCTGACCGGGCAGAGCGCTGGAAAGGTGCTGCGGCTCGCCGCCGTTCCCGACCAGGTGATGCGGTTGCTGGAGCTCACCGGAGCCACCGAGGTCTTCCCTCGGTGCGCCACCGTTGCCGACGCGCTGCACAGCCTCTGAATCGGGCGGGTGGACGCCCGCGGACGCCCGGAGGTGTTCAGCGGCGTCCTGCGGGCACCCGTTCTCCTGCGGGCGCCCGTTCTCCAGCGGTTCGAGTCCGCTCTCTTCTTGTGCGACGGATCTGCGAGGAATGGTAGATGGATAGCGACGAGCGGCTTCCCCACGGGGCGGGGCCGGCGGGGCTGCCGCCCGGGGGGCAGGTCAGGCGCCTGGGGCTGCTCGGCGTGCGCGGCCAGGTGACCCTCGGGCGGGAATTCACCCGGCGGGCCCTGGACGACTGGCACATCCAGGATGGCGAGGACGTCTTGCTGCTCGTCAGCGAGCTGCTGGCCAATGCGGTCCTGCACGCCGGCGGTGCCCACGAGCTGCTTCTGCACGCCAGCCCCGAGCGGCTGCGTGTCGAGGTCCGGGACGGCGGGCCGGGCGTTCCCTGCCCCCGCTCCCCCGGCCGGCCCGACCTGCCGGGAGGTCACGGCCTGCACATCGTCGACAAGCTCGCCGACCGCTGGGGCACCGACAGCAGCCCCGACGGCAAGTCGGTCTGGCTGGAGATCGACACCTCTCGCCCCCGCATGCCATGACTCCACCCGCGCCCGGCTGAAGGCGCGCTCCTGCGTGCAGGCCGCCGCAGCCGACGCGCTGCGGCGTCCTCGGGCACGGTCTATGTCGGGCGAGATGTAGGCCACATCACCGAGCCTGGGGAAATTTCGGCGGGGGTGTCGAAATCGGGTCACATTCCAGCCGATATAACGGACATACGTGAACATACCTGGCCGCCTGGTGTTTGGATGCGCATCCTCCGCAGTGATAGGGGTAGAGGCGCACCTACGACGACACCCGACGGAAGGAACGTCATGACGGCGCCCCGCGCTCTGCTGACCGACCCCCAGACCGTTCGCGACACCACCACGTCGTCGGAGACCGCAGCTGCCTGCTCCGCGCGGTCGGACGACATTCCCCGGATCGACGATCCCAGCGCAGTCGCCCCCGCCGATGCCCGCGAGCTGTCCCGCGCCCTGCTGACGCGGCTGAGCCGGCTGGAGGAGGGCACCGCCGACTACTCCTACGTCCGCGCGACCCTGATCGAGCTGAACATCTCGCTCGTCAAGTACGCGGCGCGACGGTTCGCCTCACGTTCCGAGCCGATGGACGACATCGTCCAGGTCGGCACCATCGGCCTCATCAAGGCCATCGACCGCTTCGACCCCGACCGCGGCCTGGAGTTCACCACCTTCGCGCTGCCCACGATCATCGGCGAGATCAAGCGGCACTTCCGCGACAGCACCTGGGCCGTGCACGTTCCCCGCCGCCTGCAGGAACTGCGCCTGTCCCTGGCCAAGGCGACCGACGAGTTGGAGCAGGTCCTGGACCGGGCGCCCACCGTCACCGAACTCGCCGCCCGGCTGGAGGTGAGCGAGGAAGAAGTCGTCGAGGGTCTCACCGCGAGCAACGGCTACACCGCCGGCTCGCTCGACATGCAGCTGGAAACCGACTCGCCGGACAGCGCCCTGACCCGGCGTCTGGGCTTCGACGACACCCGCCTCACCCGCTTCGAGGACCTCCACACCCTCAAGCCGCTCCTCGCAGCCCTCCCGGAGCGCGACCGCACGATCATCGCGCTGCGCTTCGGGGAGGAACTGACGCAGGCCCAGATCGGGCAGCGGCTGGGCATCTCCCAGATGCACGTCTCCCGCCTGCTGACCCGCGCCCTCGCGACTCTGCGCTCCGGACTGCTGCGCGACGAGTCCTGAGCACGACGAGTTCTGCACCCCCGGCCGGTCGTTTCTTCCCGGTCTCCTCCACCCGCCAGGTTTCCCACCGTCGCCCGGCAGCTCACCGGCTGCCGGGCGACGGCGTCCCGTCAGCCTCGCCCGCGTGCGGGTCGGGCTGGTCGGGCGGGTAGAAACAGGCGGTGATCGTCTTCCCGTCGGACTGGGGGCGGGTCTGCCAGGTGTCGGCGAGTGCCTCCACGAGGCCGAGCCCGCGTCCGTTCGGGGTGGTGGCGTCGGGCGTGCGGGGCTCGGGCATGGCGCTGGAGGAGTCGTGGACGCTGACGTGCAGGCAGCGGTTGTCCCACACCAGGACGAGGTTCGCGGTGCTGCCGGCGTGCAGATGGGCGTTGGTGATCAGTTCGGACACGGTCAGGAGTACCGCGTCCACGGTCTCGGGTGCTCGCGCCGTCCATCCCAGGGAGTCCAGGTGCTGCCGCGTCCACAGCCGGCCCGCCCGGACGCCGCCACTGACGGGAAAGGAACGCGCCCAGCCCGTCGCCCTCATCGACATCTCACCCATGACCTTGTCCTCCGTCCGCGTTGGTACAGGTCGCCTACCCTTCGCTGTTTTCGTAACCCTGCGCGGAGCGGAGGGAGTTCGAGAGGCGCCCACGGGGCCACGAACGTTCCTCCTCATGGCCGGGATTGGGCGCCCCGTCACCGGGCAAGCGATCTCCACACCCGGCCAACGAAGCGGAGGCGGTTATGACTGTCATGATTCTTCTGATCGTTCCGCTCCTGCTGGCCGCCGGCGTGACGCTGGCCCATCCGACCTCTTCGGCCCGCCACCGCTCCCCGGCCCGGTCGGTCGACACAGTCGGCCGCCATCGAGCGAAGGCAGCGAAGTCCTGACTCCGCCGCCGCCGTACGAGATGTCGGCGAGCGCGACTGCGGCTGCCCCCGGTACGCCCACCGAATAGTGCCCGACCACCTGCGTGAGGAGTCCAATGATGCCCGTCCTGGTTCTTCTGTCAGCGCCGTTGCTTCTCGCCGCCGTTTTCGTCATTGCCGGGTTGCGACCCGCCCGCGGCTCGGTGCGCCTGTCACAGGCGGCCATCGCCCGACACCGGCTCACCCGGCACCACACACGGCGCGCCGCCACGGCACGCCAGAGCGTCTGAAGCGACCGTTCCACACTCGCCGAGGAGGCCGATCGGCTGCGGTGCGTGTGCCTCCCTGCCGCCGGGCACGCCGGTCCCGCCGCCATCTGGCACGACCGGCGGCAGCGAGCGGTTGCTCCTCGCCTTTTCGGACAGGCGCACTTCAGCCGCCGAGAGGCGGCGGCCCCACGGCAGGAGTCGCGATGATCAAGATCCCTTACAAGCCACTCGGACTCGTGATCGGCGCCCTCGGCGGCGTTGTCGCGAGCGCGGTCTTCAAGCGCCTGTGGGCTCTCGTCGGGTACGGGGAGGACACACCCCAACCCACCGACCAGGACCGCAGCTGGACGGAGGTACTGACTGCGGCTGCTCTGCAGGGGGCGATCTTCGCTCTCGTCAAGGCCGCGGTCGACCGCGGCGGAGCCGCCGGCACCCGCCGCCTGACCGGCAGGTGGCCCGACTGACGAACGGCTGCAGCGAGGTCGGAACGAGTACAGGTCCCCCAGCCCCTCCGCAGCTGGGGGTAGCAGCCTTGGGGAGTCACGATGGGAGCCTCACAGCCACGGCTTGACCGAGCAGGAACCCTGACGCGTGAGATAACCCGTGCGCTGAGCACCGTCGGCCACACCATGGCGGCTGCTGAGTCGCTGACCGGCGGCAGCCTGTGCGAGGCGCTGAGCGAGGCGCCCGGTGCCACCAGCACCTTCGCCGGCGGCCTCATCGCTTACTCCACCGACCTCAAGAAACGGCTCCTCGGAGTCGACGAGGCGCTCCTCGACCGGGTCGGCGCGGTCCATCCCGAAGTCGCCGGCCAGATGGCGGAGGGCATCCGGAAGCTCACCTGCGCGACCTACGGCCTGGCCACCACGGGCGTCGCCGGCCCCGCTCCGCAGGACGGACAGGACGTCGGGACCGTCTTCGTTGCCGTCGCCACCCCGCACGCCACCACCTCGGTCCAGGTCTGCCCGGGCACCGAGGACCGCGACGGCATCCGGGAGGCAGCCGTCGTCGGCGCGCTCCAACTGCTGCGCGACCAGCTGCGGCCATCCGGATGACGCGGTCGTCGCGCTGCGGAACGCTCCCCGTTTCACGAACCCGGATGTGGAGACACGCCCGAAGGAGACTCGCGCACCGCCTTCTACCTAGGAGTGACGATGAAGGCATTGACCTGGCACGGCAGGCGGGATGTACGCGTCGACACCGTTCCCGATCCGGTCATCAAGGATCCGACCGATGTGATCATCAAGGTGACCACCACCGGGCTCTGCGGCTCGGACCTCCACCTCTACGAGGTGCTGGGTCCCTTCCTCGACGTCGGTGACATCCTCGGGCACGAACCCATGGGCATCGTCCAGGAGATCGGAGCAGACGTCACGGCGGTGCGCGTCGGAGACCGCGTGGTCGTGCCCTTCAACGTCTCGTGCGGCACCTGCCACACCTGCGAACAGGGCCTGCACTCGCAGTGCGAAACCACCCAGGTCCGGGAGTACGGCAGCGGCGCCGCCCTGTTCGGCTACACCAAGCTCTTCGGGCAGGTCCCCGGCGGGCAGGCCGAACTGCTGCGCGTCCCGTTCGGCAACACGCTGCCGATCAAGGTGCCCCAGGGCCCGGCCGACGACCGCTTCGTCTTCCTCTCCGACGTGCTGCCCACGGCATGGCAGGCCGTCGAGTACGCGGCGGTGCCCAAGGGCGGCAGCCTCGTCGTCCTGGGCCTGGGGCCGATCGGCGACATGAGCTGCCGGATCGCCCTGCACCGCGGCGCGGGCCAGGTGATCGGTGTCGACCTGGTTCCCGAGCGCCTGGAGCGCGCCCGAAGCCGCGGCGTGCGCGTCCTGGACCTGAACGAGCTGGGCAGGGACCTCGGCGACGTCATTCGTGACCTCACCGACGGCCGTGGCCCGGACAGCGTCATCGACGCGGTCGGGATGGAGGCCCACGGCTCGCCCGGCGCCAAACTCGCCGCCCAGGTCACCAACCTGCTGCCGAGCGCGCTGGCCGCCAAGATGATGGAACACGTCGGGCTCGACCGGCTCCACGCCCTGTACCTCGCCATCGACATCGTGCGGCGCGGCGGCACGATCTCCCTCTCGGGCGTCTACGGCGGCCAGAGCGACCCGCTGCCGATGCTCACCATGTTCGACAAGCAGATCCAACTCCGCATGGGGCAGGCCAACGTGCACCGCTGGGTCGACGAGATCCTGCCGCTCCTCACCGACGGCGACCCGCTCGGCGTCGACACCTTCGCCACCCACCACATCCCCCTCGGCGACGCGGCGGGAGCGTACGAGATGTTCCAGAAGAAGCAGGACGGCGCCGTGAAGGTGCTCTTCAAGCCCTGAGCTGAGCACCCGACAAGTTCTGAGCACCCGACCGACGGCAGCCTCGCCCCGGGGAGTGGACCATGACCGCACGACCGCACCGCTTCGCGAACCGCACCGCCCTGGTCACCGGTTCCTCCCGCGGGCTCGGCCTGCTCGTCGCACGGGAACTGGCCCGCCACGGAAGCCGCGTCATGCTCTGCGCGCGCGACGAGCCGGCTCTGGCCCGGGCCGAGCGGCGGCTGCGAGCCGACGGCGCCGACGTCTCCTCCGTCAGCTGCGACATCACCGACCCTGCTGCTCCCGGCCGGCTCCTGGGCGCGGTGCACGAGCGGTTCGGCCCGCTCGACATCCTCGTCAACAGCGCCGGGATCATCCAGGTCGGCCCGCTGGAAGCCCTGCGCGAGGAGGACTTCCGGCAAGCCATGGAGACCATGTACTTCGCGCCGCTGCGCCTGACCCTGGCCGCGCTCCCGGACCTGCGGGCCGGCGGCGCCGGAACGGTGGTGGCCGTCTCATCGGTCGGCGGCCGGATCCCCGCCCCGCACCTGCTGCCCTACGTGGCCGCCAAGTTCGCCGCGGCGGGCTTCTCCCAGGGGCTGCGGGCGGAGCTGGCCGGAACGGGCGTCAGCGTCACCACCGTCCTGCCAGGACTGATGCGCACCGGCTCGCACACCGCCGCACGGTTCCACGGCCGACCCGGAGCCGAGTACCGCTGGTTCGCCGCCGCTGCCTCCATGCCACTGCTCTCGATGGACGCCGAGCGCGCCGCCCGCGCGATCGTGCGAGCGGCCGAGCGCCGCCGCCCCGAGCTGGTCCTGACCCCGGCGGCTAAGGTCGGGGTCCGGCTCCAGGGGCTGGCGCCCGCCACCACCGCCCGGCTGCTCGGCCTGGTCGCCCGTGCCCTCCCCGCCGCCGGTGACCGGCCGAGCCACGACGTCCGGGGCGCCGAGGCGGCGGCGCAGTCCGGCCTGCCGGCGTGGGTCACCGCCCTCGGGGACCGGGCCGGCGCGCGGTTCGCGGAGCCTCGCCGGAACGGCTGACGCAGAGCGGAGCTGAGCTGAACGGCGCTGAGCTGAGCTGAGCTGAGCGGGGCTGGGCTGAGCGGGGCTGGGCTGAGCGGGGCTGGGCTTGGCTGAACGGACTGCGGGCGGACTACTGGGTCGGCTGCGCCGTCCCGTACTCCTCCAGTACGTCGAGCACTTCCCGAAGTCCCAGTTCCACGTCCCCGCTTCCCGGGCCCGTGGCACGCGCGAAACGGAACCCGCCGTCGTGCCAGAACAACGCGCGCAGTCGCCTGTCGGTCAGGCGGAGCACGAGCGTCTCGTCGCTCTCCCGTGTGACGTGCCAGCCGAACATGCGGGCGGTGGCGTCGAGGTAGAAAGCGTCGTGGCTCAGAGGAAGCGCACTGTCGGCCATGACCATGATGTTCTCCGTCCCACCGCCGGTACGCCACCCGGCTCCGGCAGCCGGGCTCGGTTGGCCCGGCGTTCGCCGCAGCGAGCGTGTGACCCGCAGCGCCGCCCGCAAACGTCGGCGCCCGATCAGGGCACCGGGGTGCGGGCCTGTCAGGAGAGGATCGCGTCGGCTGCCTTCTTCAGTGCGCTGGGCTGCTGCGGCCGGCGGGGAGCCTTCGCCCGCGCCTCGAGCAGGCGGGCACCGATCTCCTGCAGCTCCTTGCGGCCCAGTGCCTCGCGGACCTTGGGGAACCAGTCGTCCTCCTCCTCCTCGATGTGGTGGGTGACGCTTTCGATCAGCACGGTGGTCTTGGCGTCGAACCTCTCGTCCTCGGGATTCATCGCGGCCAGCTCGGCGCAGAGCAGATCGGCGACGTGGTGCTCCTCGTAGGACTCCAGGATGTCGCTCTCCAGGCTGGGGACGAGCCTGCGCACCTCCGGGTACATCACCTCGTTCTCGATGTAGGTGTGCACGGTGAGGGCTTCCAGGATCTGGCTCACCAGGTCGGCCTTGGTCTTACGGGCGTTGTCGCCGGCGGCGGCGAACTCCCGGAAGAGGTGGCGGACGTTCTTGTGGTCTTCCTTGAGGAGCACGATGGCGTCGGTGGACACAGGGGTTCCCTCCAGTAGGTAGCGGGCTGTTCTGCCTCGTGTCCCCCGTGAGTGCCTGATACATGCCCACGATCGGCTGAACGGGTGCCTTCCAGCAGCCGTGCGATGCCCAGGTCTCCTCGGTGTGAAGAAGGATCCGATGCCCGGACTGATCCGCGGTTGCGCGAGGTCTCAGCGGATAGACGCCCGGCATGGGTGCACACCGCGACAAGGACCCCGACCGCGACATCGAGCAGGCGCAGCGGCGGGAGGCCATGGAAGAGGCGCCGGACAGCCCGACAGAGGTTCCGCGCCATTCCTGGCTGGCAGTGCTGCGCCGCACCGGAAGCGAGTTCATGGGCGACGAGCTGACCGACCGGGCAGCCGCGCTGACGTACTACAGCGTGCTGGCGATCTTCCCGGCGTTGCTCGTCCTCGTGTCGATCCTGGGACTGATCGGAAGATCTACCGCGGACCGCGTCCTCAGCAATCTGGAGAAACTCGCTCCCGGGCCGGCGCGCGACATCCTGACGACCTCCGTCCACCAGCTCCAGCAGAGTCACACCACCGGCGGTGTCGTCGCGGGCGTCGCGCTGGCGGGCGCGCTGTGGTCGGCCTCCGGCTACATCGCCGCGTTCATCCGTGCCTCCAACACCGTCTACGACATCCGTGAGGGCAGGCCGGTCTGGAAGATCACCCCCCTGCGGCTCGGCCTGACCATCCTGATGACGGTGTTGCTCGCCGCCAGCGCGGTCATAGTGGTCTTCACCGGCCCCCTCGCCCAGCGCGCAGGGGACGTGGTCGGCCTCGGTTCCACCGCGTTGACCGTCTGGGCGATCGCGAAATGGCCCGTCCTGGTTGTTCTGGTCACCCTGATGATCGCCATTCTCTACTGGGCGGCTCCCAACGTCCGTGGACGCGGGTTCAAATGGGTGTCGCCGGGCAGCGTCCTCGCGGTCCTGCTGTGGCTGCTGCTCTCCGCGGGATTCGCCCTGTACGTAGCCAACTTCGGCTCCTACAACCGGACCTACGGGACCTTGGCGGGCGTGATCGTCTTCCTCGTCTGGCTGTGGCTGTCCAACCTCGCGATCCTCCTCGGCCTCGAGTTCGACGCGGAACTCGCCCGGGAGCGAGCCATCGAGGGTGGCCTCCCGCCGGACGAAGAACCGTACGTCGAGCCCCGTGACACCAGCACCTGGCCCCCCGGCAGTGACGGCGCCGCCTGACCCGCTGGGTCCCCGCCCGCTCCCCCTGAACCGAGCCACGTGAACGCCCCCGGTCGGACAGCAGCCGGTGACACCGCAGGAGGCCAAGCAGAGCAGACCCCGGGCCGGCGGCCGCCCCGTTGACCATCCGGACTGCGGCCGACATGCATCCGGCACTGCCCGGCCGAGCCGTACTCAGCGGCGCGTCAGTCGTAGTGGCGCGGAGCGTCCATTCGGCGGCGGTGGTAGAGCACCCGCTGCTTCCCGGTGGCGGGATCGTAGGAGAAGGCGGAGGCCACTCCGGACCGGTCAGGGCCGAGTGTGGTATTGGTGCGCGCGGCGTGCGGGTACGCAAACCTGTCGATGAGCGGGATACACAACCGAACGCGCAGCCAGAGCGGGTATTCGTGAACGCGCAGGGCCCCGCCCCGGTCGCTTCCGCGTTCGTGCCGGCCGGCGTTCCGCATCGGGCACGCCCTTTCGTCCACGGGCCGAAGGTTCTCCCCGCAACCGTACGGGCGCTGCGGGGCCCGCGGAAGGCGGGCTCCGCAGGTGCAGGGCTCTTTCCTCGTCGGTGTCGATCCGTGAACCGCACAGCCAGTGCCCGTGTGAGCCGATCCAGGACATCAAGACGGCATCAAGATTGCCGGGATCGTGCAGTGCGCCGCTGTCGGGGATGCTGCCAACCTGTCGCAGGCAGGTTCACGGGGTGTGGACCGCCGGGGGATGACAGAGGCGGGCGAGCGTAGTGCGTGGGTTTCTGGGGGCGGTGACCGGGTTTCCGACCGCGGTCTTCACCTTCGCGCTGATCGTGGTGGTGGGCTACTGGGTGCTGGTGCTCCTCGGGGGGGCGCACCTGCACGGGGCTCGCGGGGGGCACCACGGGCACGGCCACAGTCACGGGAACGGACACGGACACGGGCACGGGCACGGGCACGGGCACGGGCACGGGGGCCTGCAGCGGGTGCTGGGCCTGGGTGGGGTGCCGATCACGGTGGCCGTCTCGCTCGTCATCGCCTTCTCCTGGTTCACCTCGTTGGCCGGCCAGGTCTGGCTCGGCGGCGGGGGTGGCGGTGGCTGGCTGCTGCCGGCGGCGGCGGCCTGCGGGTGGGTGGGGGCCCGCCTGGTGGTGCTGCCGCTGCGGCGGCTGATGCCCGAACCGCTGCCCCCGCCGTCGCGGCTGGACTTCGTGGGGCTGGGCTGCGTGATCCGCACCGGGCGGGTCGGGCCGGACTTCGGCCAGGCCGAGGTGCACGCGGCCGACGGCTCGTCCGCCGTGGTGCAGGTCCGGCAGAGCCTCGACGACGCGGCCGGGCCGGGCGGGGTGCTCCGGTCGGGGGCCGCCGCGCTCATCTACGACTACGACGCCGAGGGCGAGTTCTTCTGGGTCATGCCGGCCCCGGCCCCGCCAATCTCCTGACGACAGGTCAGTCCACAGCAGTCACGTCACCACCCACATCAACTCATCCATTCCTGACACAGTCAGTCCAAGGGAACAGCCATGTCTGTCGTCACCATCGGTGCCGGTGTGCTCGTCGCCGTCCTCCTCCTCATCGGTCTGGGCACAGTGCTGCTCTTCGGCCGGCTGTTCCGCAAGGTGGTCCAGGGCGAGGCCCTGATCGTCACCAGGCCCAAGGGAGTGACCGTCACCTTCACCGGTGCGCTGGTGCTGCCGACGGTGCACCGCGCCGAGGTCATGGACATCTCGGTGAAGGCCATCGAGATCGGCCGGACCGGCCGCGAGGGCATGATCTGCAAGGACAACATCCGGGCCGACATCCAGATCACCTTCTTCGTCCGGGTCAACAAGACCGAGCAGGACGTGGTCAAGGTCGCCCAGGCCATCGGCACCGAGCGGGCCAGCCACCAGGAGACGCTGCAGAACCTGTTCAGCGCCAAGTTCGCCGAGGCGCTGCGCACCGTAGGCAAGCAGCTCGACTTCGCCGACCTGTACACCCACCGCGAGGAGTTCCGGGACCGCATCATCGCGGCCATCGGCACCGACCTGAACGGCTACCACCTCGAGGACGCGGCGATCGACCACCTGGAGCAGACCCCGCTCTCCCAGCTGGACCCGTCCAACATCCTCGACGCCCAGGGCATCCGCAAGATCACCGAGCTGACCGCGCTGGAGCACATCCGCACCAACGACTTCCAGCGCAACGAGCAGATGGAGATCACCCGCCAGGACGTGGACGCCCGCGAGGCGGTGCTGGAGCTGGAGCGCCGCCGGGCCGAGGCCGAGATCCGCCAGCGCAAGGGCATCGAGACGCTGCGGGCCCAGGAGGAGGCGGCCACCGCGCAGGTCCAGGAGGAGGAGCGGCTCAAGGCGCAGGGCGCCGCGCTGCGCACCGAGGAGCTGCTGGGGGTCCAGCGCGAGAACCAGCAGCGGGAGATCGCGGTCGCCGAGAAGAACCGCGAGCGGGTGCTGGCGGTCGAGAGCGAGCGGATCGAGAAGGACCGGATGCTCGAGGTGGTCAACCGCGACCGCGAGGTGCAGCTGGCCCGGGCGGGGATGGACAAGGAGGTCGAGGTCGAGCGGCGCGGCGTGGCCGAGGTGGTGCGCGAGCGGATCGCGGTGGAGCGCACCGTCGCCGAGCAGGAGGAGGAGATCAAGCGGGTCCGGGTCGTGCAGGAGGCCGAGCGCACCCGGCAGAGCGTGATCATCGCCGCCGAGGCGGAGGCGCAGGAGCAGCTGGTCAAGGACATCAAGGCGGCCGAGGCCGCCGAGCAGGCCTCGCACCTGCGGGCCAGGGAGCAGCTGGTGCTGGCCGAGGCCGGACAGCAGAGCGCCGAGCTGGAGGCGGTCGCCAACCTGCGGCGGGCCGAGGGCCAGCGGGCGCTGGCGGCGGCGGCCGGTCTGGCGCAGGCCGAGGTGGCGGAGCGTCAGGCGATCGCCGAGGCGGCCGGGGTGCGGGCCCGGCTCGAGGGCGAGGCGGCCGGTCTGAAGGAGAAGGCCGAAGCGATCGAGAAGGTCGGCCTGGCCGAGGCCGCGGTCGCCGAGAGCAAGGCCAACGCGGAGGCGGCCGGCATCCGGGAGAAGCTGCTGGGCGAGGCGGCGGGGCTGAAGGAGAAGGCGGCGGCGATGGCCGCGCTGGACGAAGTGTCCCGCTCGCACGAGGAGTTCCGGCTGCGGCTGGCTGCCGACAAGGACGTCCGGCTCGCGGCCCTCGAGGTGCAGGCCAAGGTGGCCGAGGCGCAGGCGGCGGTGCTGGCGGCGGGGCTGGAGAGCGCGGACATCGACATCGTCGGCGGCGACAGCGTCTTCCTGGAGCGGCTGGTCGGCGCGGTCTCCTTCGGCAAGTCGATCGACGGTGTGGTGCAGGGCTCGCAGACCGTCCAGACGCTGGGGGCGGAGTGGCTCAACGGCGACAAGAGCTTCAGCGAGGACGCGACCGAGGTGCTGCGGGCGCTGGCGGCCGGCGGCCCCTGGAACCTGGCGCTGCTGACCAGGCTGCTCGGCGGCGGCTCCGGTGACGGAGTGCTGCCGGTGGACCCGGTGCGGCTGTCCGGGGTCAACGGCACGGCCCAGTAGCCGGTCGGCGCACCACCCAACGAACCGTCAGACGGCTGACCAGGAACAGGAACACGGACACAGCGATGGGCGTCGAGAGCGGCACCTACCAGATCCTGCGCACCCGCCTCGCCGAGCGCGCGGCGGAGCTGGGCCGGCGCGCGGCACAGCTGAACGAGCGGCGGCAGGAGGCGTTCGGCGCCCGCACCCTGGAGCTGACCGCCTCCGCCCGGGCCCGGACGGCCGGCGAGGGCGCCGCCTGCGGCATCGTCGCCGTCCGGCCCGAGGTCCTGCTGCTGGGCAGCACGGCGCCGGACCTGGCCCAGGGCCTGCTCTCGCTGCACACCCCGGACGGCACGGCGCTGGACCCCGGCGCCGTGCCCGGCCTGCTGGACGACGAGCGGTTCCAGCGGGACCTGGCCGAACTGCTCCGCTACTACCGCGACGCCCGGCTGGCCGACCTGCTGCGCACGGCCTCGGGGCGGCTGCTCGCCGTCTTCCGGACCGGCGAGAACGACGGCGACCAGCGGGTGCTGAGCTGGCACCTGACGGACGACCGGGTCGAGTACCTGGGCAACCACGGCGAGCGCGACCTGCCGCAGACCCCGGTCTACGAGCTGCCGTGGACCGTCACCGGACGCGAGCACCACGCCCACGACCGGATCCGGATCGACGCCGGCACCGGCGCCGGCAGTACCGGCGCCGGCGCCACCGCCGTCTCCGTCGCGACCACCGGCGGCCGCCTGACCGTACGCGCCGTGCCGGGCGACCGGCTGCTGTTCGAGGAGGAGGTCGACGAACCGCTGCAGAGCCTGGCGGACGCCACCGTCGCCTACGCCCGGACCGGCCCGCTGCTGCTGTTGCGGATCCGCCCCTACAACGAGCCGGCCGACCGCTACCTGGTGGTCAACACCCGGACCGGATCGGTGCGCCGGCAGGACTCGCTCGGCCTGGGCGCCCGGCTGCTGCCCGCCGAGCAGGGCCTGCTCTTCCCCGGCGGCTACGAACTGGCCGACGGCACCCACCGGGCGTTCCGCACCGAGGACGGCGACGGCGCGGGCGCCCTGCGCTTCGACGCGGTACTGCCCTCCCCCAACGGCGAGGACCTGCTCTACGTGCTGCGCCGGCCCGGCCGGGCCCAGGTGCTGCTGCTGCCGTGGAACACGGTGCGCCGGGAGGCCGCCGCCGCCCTGCACGGCGCCGCCCACACCCTGCTGCCGGACGGCACGCTGGTGCTGCTCAAGCCGGACCGCCAGCCGGTCCGCACCCACGAACTCCAGCTGTGGCGAACCCCGTTCCAGTCCGCCGACCACGCCGCCGCCGAGCAGGTCGCGGACGGCCCGCTGGCCCGGATCGGCAACGCCGACCTGGTGCGCGGGATCACCGACTGCCTCGACGTGGTCCGCACCGCCGGGCAGCCGGAGTCCGACGCGGAGCTGATCCTGGACGCCTGCGCCAAGGCGGCCGACCGCCACTACTGGCTCGGCGCCACCGGGCTGCTCGACCCGCTCGCCGAACTGCGCGATGCAGCAGAGCAGTTGGCCGCCGAGCAAGGCCGGCTGCGGGCGCTGGCCGGCCGCGCCGCCCAGGCGGTCGAGCAGGCCGGCCAGCTGACCGCCGCCCTGCTGCGCCGCTCGCACGGCGAGCCGCCCACCGACACCGAGGCCTGGACCCAGCTGCTCGCCGAACTGCGCCAGGCCCAGGGGCGCACCCGCACCCTGCGCGAACTCCCCCAGGTCGACCAGGCCGCACTGGACCGCATCGAGTCCGAACTCGCCGGTGAGCTGACCGCGGCGACCGAGCGGGCCTTCGCCTTCTTCGCCGGTCCCGACGCCTTCGCCGCCCAGCTCGCCGCCGCCCGGGACGCCGCGGAGGCGGCCGAGTCGGTGGCCACCGCCGCCGAGGCCGCCCAGCTGGACGAGCGCCTCACCGAGCGGTCCGAGGCGCTGGCCACCGTCACCGACCTGGTCACCGGTGCGGTCGCCGCCGACCCGGCCGCCGGCACGGCGGTGCTGCTGGCCATCGGCGAGGTGCTGGCGGCGGTCAACCGGGCCCGCGCCGTGCTGGCCAACCGCCGCCGCGCCCTGCTGGACACCGAGCACCGGGCCGCGCACGCCGCCGAGTCGGCGCTGCTGGCCCAGGCCACCACGGCCGCGCTGGCCGCCGCCGGCAGCCCGGCCGACTGCGACGACCAACTGGCCCGCCTGCTGCTGCGGTTGGACGCGCTGGAGGCCAGGTTCGCCGAGGCCGAGGACCTGGCGGCCGAACTGACGGCGCGTCGGGAGGAGATCCGGCAGGCCTTCGCCGCCCGCCGCCAGACCCTGCTGGACGAGGCCGCCGCCCGCGCCGACCGGGCGGCCGAGGCCGCCCGGCGGGCGCTGGCCGCGCTGCGCCGCCGACTGGCCGGCCTGGGCTCGGCCACCGACATCCACGCTGCCGCGGCCTCCGACCCGATGGCGCTGCGGGTGCGGGCCGCGGCCGAGGAGCTGGGCGGGCTCGACGACCGGGTGCGGGCCCAGGAGTTGACCGACGCGCTGGACGGCGCGGTGCGCACCGCGCTGCGCGACCTGCGCGACCGCGCCGAGCTGTCCGGGGACGGCGGGGCGAGCGTGCGACTGGGCCGCCACCGCTTCGCGGTCCGCCGCGAACCGGTCGAACTGACCCTGCAGCCCGACGGTGAGGGGCTGGCCTTCCTGGTCACCGGAACCGGCTACCGCCGCCCGGCCGAGTTGCCGCAGCTGCTGGCGGGCCGCGAGTTCTGGACCCAGCCGCTGGTCAGCGAGTCCCCGCAGCTCTACCGGGCCGAGTACCTGGCCGCCGCACTGCTGCCCTCGATCACCCCGCTACCAGTGCCCTCCCTCGCGCCCCGGCCGCTGCTGGACCAGGTCCGGCAGGCCGCCGAACGTGCCTACGACGAGGGCTACGAGCGCGGCGTCCACGACCACGACGCGGCCCTCATCCTGGCGGCCCTGCTGCGCCTGCGCGAGGCGGCCGGACTGCTCGAGCACCCCGCCGAACTGCGCGCCGCCGCCCAGTTGTTCTGGGCCCGCGGCAGCACCGAGGCGCAGCGCACCGGCTGGCAGCGCCGAGCCCGGTCGCTGGCACTGGCCGCCACCCACTTCGGAGCCGCCGGCACCACCGGTACCGCCGCCGCCCGGTCCGCGCTGGCCGACGAACTCTCGTCCTCGGTCAAGGAGTTCAGCCGCTCGCTCGGCCTGCCGGCGCCGAGGCGGGCCGGCGCCTACCTGGTCGCCGAACTCGCCGACCCCCGTGCGGGGTTCGCCACCGGCACCGCCGCCCGCACCCTGCTCGACGGCTTCCGGCAGACGCCGGCCGCCGCCGACCTCGCCGCCGACCTGCGGGCGCTGGCCGAGGACCTGCCGGCCGGTCACCAGTTGGCCACCGCCTGGCTGGAGGCCTACCTCGGCCCGGACGGCGACCGCGAGGGCCTGGCCGAGGCGGTGGCCCAGCTGTGCGCCGCGGAGCTGCCGCGCTACCAGGTCGATGCGCCGGTCGGCGAGACCGTCACCGGCCTGCTCGGCGCGCACCCGCGGCTGCGGGACGGCCGGTTGACCGTGCGGATCGACGAACTCCCGGACCGGGCGCGGGCCTTCCGCGAGGAGCGGGCCCCGGCCTTCCGTGCCTTCCAGCAGCAGCGCACCCAGCTGCTGGCCGCCGAACGGACCCGGCTGCGGCTGGCCGACTACCGGCCCCGCCCGCTGGCCGGCTTCGTCCGCAACCAGCTGATCGACCAGGTCTTCCTGCCGCTGATCGGCGACAACCTGGCCAAGCAGCTGGGCACCCTGGACGGCACCGGCGGCGCCGACCGCAGCGGCCTGCTGCTGCTCCTCTCCCCGCCCGGCTACGGCAAGACCACCCTGCTGGAGTACCTGGCCGACCGGCTCGGCCTGCTAATGGTGCGGGTCGACGGACCGGCGCTGGGCACGGCCACCACCTCGCTCGACCCGGACCGGGCTCCGGACGCCGCGGCCCGGCGCGAGGTCGAGAAGATCGTCTTCGCCCTGGAGGCGGGCAGCAACGTGCTGCTGCACGTCGACGACATCCAGCACGTCTCGGCCGAACTGCTGCAGAAGTTCATCCCGTTGTGCGACACCCAACGGCGGATCGAGGCGGTCAGCGACGGCGTCGCGCGCAGCTTCGACCTGCGCGGCCGCCGGTTCGCGGTCTGCCTGGCCGGCAACCCCTACACCGCCAACGGCGAGCGGTTCGAGATCCCGGACATGCTCGCCAACCGGGCCGACGTGTGGAACCTGGGCGAGGTGCTGACGAGTCATCAGCACCTGTTCGCGCTCTCCTTCCTGGAGAACGCGCTGGCCGCCAACCCGGTGCTGGCCCCGCTGGCCGGCACCGACCCGGCGGACCTGCGGCTGCTCATCGCGCTGGCCGACGGCGATCCGAGCGCCCAGGCCGACCAGCTCGACCGGCCGGTGCCCGACCTGGAGCGCGCCGTGGCCACCCTGGCCCGGCTGCGCCAGGTCCAGCGCACCGTGCTCGCCGTCAACCAGGCCTACATCGCCTCGGCCGCCCAGCAGGAGGCGACCCGCACGGAGCCGGCCTTCCTGCTCCAGGGCTCGTACCGGACCATGGCGCAACTGGCCGCCCGCCTCGACCCGGTGCAGAACGAGGCCGAGGTGGAGGCGCTGCTGGACGAGCACTACCTCGCCGAGGCCCGCACGCTCGGCAGCGCCGCCGAGGCGAACCTGCTGGGGCTGGCCCGGCTGCGCGGCCGGGCCGACGCGGCGCAGCAGGCCCGCTGGCAGGCCCTGTGCGCGGCTCAGTCCTCCGGCGTCCTCGGCCAGCCGAGCAGCCTGGCGCCGAGCACCGCGGTCTCCAGCGTGTAGCGCTGCAGCGCCTCGTCCGGGTCCAGGCCCGTCAGCCGCACGATGTGGGCGATCCGGTAGGCCAACGCCCTTACGCTCAGGCCCAGTCGGCGGGCCGCCTCGGCGGTCACGTAGCGCGAGTCGGCGTAGGCGGTCAGTGTCTCCAGCAGCGGCCCGGCGCCGCCGCGCGCCTTGCGCAGCGGTTCCAGGACGCTGCGCACCAGCTCCTCCAGGGCTTCGCGGTCGCGCAGCAGCACGGGCAGCACCAGCAGGTCGGCCGCGTGGAGCAGTTGTCCCGGCAGGCCCAGCTGCTCCGCCTGCTCGAGGGCGGACCGCGCCTCCTCGTAGGAGTGCAGCACGCCGCCCGGCCCGCTGTGCTCGCGGCCCACCGCCACCCGGCGGCCCGGGGTCAGCTCCGCGAAGGCCTTGACCACCGCGTCCTCGCCCGGTCCGGCCGGCACGATGCACACCAGTCGCCCGTGCTTGACCGCCAGCAGCACCTCCTGCTCGCCGAACCGGCCCAGCAACTGCCGCTCCAGACCGCGCACCAGCGGGTCGCCCAGGTCGTAGCCGTCTCCCCCGGCGACCGCCACCACGTGGGCGCAGGCCAGGTTGAGGCCGAACCGCTCGGCGTGCTCGGCCAGTCGACCGACGTCGCTGCGGCTGCTCAGCAGGTCCGCGACGAACTGCCGCCGGCCCGCCTCCTCCCGGCGCAGCCGCTCCCGGTAGGCCCGGCCGTGCCCGTCGGCGATGGCGGCCAGGCCAGCCCGCAGCGCCGCCATGGAGGCCGCGGTGACCGGCCGGCCCTCCCAGGCCTGCCCGGTGACGGCCAGCCGCTCGTCGACCAGCTCGGCGAGCCCGCGGCCCTCCTCGGCGGCGCGGTCGCCGTACGCGCGCAGCGACTCCAGCTCCTCGCGCCGCAGCCGCCGCCCGCTCTGGGCGACCTCGCCCAGCAGCCGGCTCCAGGAGCCGTCCCCGCACGACCCCGACACCGGCACACCAACCTCGACGGTGGTCAACTCCGCCCTTCCTCCCCCGATACCCACAGCGACAGCGACGCGCCAGCGTACTCGCTGCACCGTGGACGCACGAAGCCCGGCGGCCATCCCGCACCGCCGCGGGCCCGCTGCCCCGGGGCCGGCCGTAGACCGACCCCTGCTCGACGTAGGCCTTGGCCACCGCCGAATCGCCCGCCTCGGCGCCCAGGTGCCCCTCGGGAATGCCGCCGAGCAGGCTGCGCCGGGTCAGCCCTCCGCCTCGACGGCCCCTCAGAACTGCGCCGCCACCGCCCCGCGCCCAGGCATCGCCGCCCGCGCCCCCACCTGCTGCACGCTCAGCGCCGCCGCCCGGACGGCGAAGCCGGCCGCCTGGCGCAGCGGACGCCCCTCGGCCAGCGCCACCGCCAGCGCGCCGCAGAAGGTGTCCCCGGCACCGGTGGTGTCGACGGCGCGGACCGGGGGCGCGGGGACCAGCTCGTGCGCGCCGCCCTCGCAGACCAGCGCGCCGGCGGCGCCGAGAGTGACCACGGTGCGCGCGCAGGGCAGGGCCGCGGCCAGCCGGGCCGCATGGGCCGGGTCGGTCACCTCGGCGACCCCCGCCAGCGCCGCCAGTTCGGTCCGGTTCGGCACCAGCACGTCGACCAGCGGCCACAGTTCGGCCGGCAGCCCGGTGGCCGGCACCGGGGCCGGGTTGAGCACGAAGGTGCCGCGGCTGAGCCGAGCCGCGGCGAGCACCGCAGGCAGCGGGACCTCCAACTGGGCCACCACCACCCGCGCGCCGCCGAGCAGCGGCCCCGCCGCGGCCACCGCCGCCGGCCCGAGCCCGGCGTTGGCCCCCGGCGAGACCACGATGCAGTTCTCCGCCTGCCGGTCCACCAGTACCACCGCCTGGCCCGGTGGGCCCGGCACGGCGGCCAGGTGCTCCACCGCCACGCCTTCCGCGGCCAGTTCGGCCCGCAGCCGCTCGCTGTCCGGGTCCGAGCCCACCGCGCCGACCAGCGCCACGGCGGCCCCCAGCCGGGCGGCGGCCACCGCCTGGTTGGCCCCCTTCCCGCCGCCGAGGCGCCGTACCGGGCCGCCGGCCACCGTCTCCCCGGGCCGGGGCAGCGCGGCCACCTCGATCACCTGGTCCAGATTGACACTGCCCACCACCACGATGTCCATGGCCGCATTCTCGCCGCCGCCCGCCATCTGCCGCCCGCCCCCGCGGTCAGCGGCCGCGGCACCGGGCTCAGTGCAACAGCCCCAGGTCGCGCGCACAGCTCGCCCAGGCCTGCCAGCCCTGCTGCCGCAGGATCTCCTGGGCCACCTGGATCTGCTGGCGCCGGGTGGCCAGGTCGGGCCGGGTCGCGTAGCGCAGCCCGTCGGCCTCCCGCCAGGTCGGCGGCCAGATCTGCAGACCGCCGTAGTAGCCGTTGCCGGTGTTGGTGTGCCAGTCCCCGTCGGCCTCGCAGTCGGCCAGCCGGTCCCAGGTGGCGTCCGGCACGGCGGCCACCGGCCCGCCCGCGGCCACCGCCCGGGCGGGCACCGCCATCAGGGCCGCGACGGAGGCGAGCAGCACGGCTATTCGGTATCGCATCCTCCGACTGTGTGGCCGGCCCCCGTCGCCCGCAGCCGCTGCTGCGCCGTTAGGGCCGGTCCGACCGGCTCTGACGGCCCCCGGAGCCACCGTGAGGAGCCGTGAGAAGCCGGGAACGACGACGAACCGCCGCCCCGGGAGAGGGGGCGGCGGTTCGTCAGGTCAGGCGTGAGGGGTGACTGGGAGTCAGCCTCAGAAGGAGAGCACCTGGCCCGGGAAGATCAGGTTGGCGTCGCCGCCGACGACCTGGATGTTCTTCTGGTACAGGCTCTGCCAGTTGGTGCCGTGCGCGGCGGCGATGGCGCTCAGGGTGTCACCGCTCTTGACGGTGTAGCTGCCGGAGCCGGTGTTGGTGCTGGTGGGCTTCGGCGCGGCCGGCTTCTGCGCGGGCTGCTGCACCGGCTGCACGGGCTGCTGGGCCGGGGCGGCCTGCTGCACCGGGGCGGCCTGCTGCACCGGGGCGCTCTTCTTGGTGGAGGTGGAGCTGGAGTTGGAGCTGCTGGAGCCGGCCGAGCTGCCCGAGGACGTGTCGACCTGCGCCACCGCGCCACCGCGGGTCAGGCCCGCCTGGACCGAGCAGACCGGCCAGGCGCCGGGGCCCTGGTCGGCCAGGACCTTCTCGGCGACGGAGATCTGCTGCGCCTTGGTGGCCTGGTTGGCCTGCGAGGCGTACTGGGTGCCGCCGTAGGCCGCCCAGGTGGAGGAGGTGAACTGCAGGCCACCGTAGAAGCCGTTGCCGGTGTTGATGCTCCAGTTGCCGGTGCTCTCGCACTGGGCGACGGCGTCCCAGGTGGAGACCGAGGCGGCAGAGGCCGAGGTGGCCGTGACGAGGCCGGCCACCGGGAGGGCGGCAGCGGCGCCACCCAGCACGGCCATGCGAACCCAGTTGCGCTTCGGGGTCGCGGTGGCAGCAGTGGTGGCGGTGTTCTCGTTACGGAAAGTCATGGAGTCCCTCTCGACTGCCCCGGGCGGGCAGGCGGAACCAGGCCCTGCTGGGCCGACTCGCCTGTCGCGTCCTTGGGCGGCCGAGTACGTGTCTGACGTACCGCGCCGCCCCGGCCACTCCGCCACGCGCTGTCCGGCCTGTTCGAGCGGCCGGACGGCGGGCACCCGCAGGGCGGATGCGATGGGAGTGAACCCGGGTGGTGCTCGTTGCACCGGAAATGAAGGTAGGAGCGGGAGGCGCCCAGAATCAACCGATCTATGATCCTTTGCGGGTCGAACCAGGTCAGGTCACTGTTACCCGCGGTAAGGATCAAGCTCTTCCAAGGTCAACTGTCCGTTTTGATGCTATTTGCGAGACTCAAACCTCTTGTCCGCGTGGCGCCGGTCACAGTTCCGAGACTGTGAGGCTCGGCACATCCTCGACAGAACGTGGTCATCCATCAACCAAGCGCAGTCTTTTCGGCGGCAAAATCGGACAGCCGACCAGTGAACCCGTGACTCCCACCACAGCCCTCCGTTGGTTATGGCGGCCGAGCCTGCCCGGGCCGTACCCGGACGCCGACCGCCCAGCCACCGAAACGAGGAGTCCTGTTGCCGCGCTTGCTCGATGTCAGCGACGAGGTCCGCGCCGAGATCGGCGATGACGAGGCCGACCGTCTGCTGGGTGGCGCCCACGCCCCCGACACCTACGACTGCACCTCCTGCCGAACCCCTGGCGACTCCCAGCACGAGCGGACCAGCACCGTGCTGTTCGTCGGCGAGGAGACGGCGGTGCTGGCTTTCGCCCACGCCCGCTGCATCCCCTCCCAGGTGGTCCCGGTCTCCGAGGAGCAGCTGATCAGCGCAGTGCGCAGCATCAGCCAGGTGCAGGGCAGCGGCCAGCCCACTCAGGCCGACTGGCCGTCCGCAGCCGCACCGGCGGCCGCACCCGGCTACGACCCGTTGACCGCGCCCCTGGCCGACCCGCTGGCCGACCCGTTGACCGCGCCGCTGGCCGCGCCGCTCGGCTTCGACGGGCAGCGGGCCATGGTCCCGGCCCCCGCCGCCCCCGCCGCGCCGACCTCCCCGGCCCCGGGCGAGCCCGCGGTGCTCGGGGTGACCTGCGGCCTGGTGCTCTGCGGGGACACCGGGCACGCCGCCCTGGTGGTCGAGCCGACCGGCCCGGTCGGCCGACCGGGCAGCACCAGCGGCACCGACGAGTTCCTGCCGCTGCTGCTCGGCCAGGGCTTCGGTCAGGTCGGCGACATGGACCAGGTGCCCGAGCGGCTGACCGGCTGGTCGGTGCTGGTCGCGATGGGACGGCTGCACTCGATCCTGCAGCCCTCCGCGGTCGGCAACAGCGCCTGGTGGCAGGCGCACCAGCCGCTGGTGGTCACCGAGGCCTGGCGCAACGCCGCCTCCCGGGACGCCAGCGTGGTGATGTACGCGGCTCCGGCCGGCACCATCGGCCGCCAGCCCCGCGAGGACCTGCTGCGCAGTGCCCTCAACCGGGCCGCCGCCCAGGGCCTGCTGGTCGCCGCCACCCTGCCGCTGGCCGGCACCTGAGCCCGACCGCGGCACCGTCCCCGGCCGGGCGACCGGCCGGGGCGTCGGACTGATCCTGGCGCCGAGGAGTCCGCGTCTCCCCCCTACCAGGTGGCGCGCGGCCCCGCCGCGGGCGCCCGACTTCCGGCACGGACCCGCATCCTGCCCCCGGCTGGCTCGTTGGGCCCTACGTGTACACCTACGACGTGACCTCAGCCTTCCGCCAGACCACAGCGACCCGAGGGATCCCGGCGATGAGGCCGTCGTACGACGCGGAGCATCCGAGCGTCCCCACCCCGATCTACGACGAGCTCTACTCCGAGTACCGTCGGCTCTTCCGCGGGCTCCCCGGCGACCGGTCCGGCGAGGAGGACATGCGCTTCACCGGCTTCGCGGTCCGCGAGCGCTCGTCCGCCGGGCGGCTCGGCCTGGGCTCCGGGGGCGCCGCACACCACCCGTACACCGCCGCGTTCGACGGCTACCGGGCCCTGCAGGAGCCCCGCGCCGAGTACGCCGACCAGTACCCCGGTGCGCAGCAGCAGCCCTTTCCCGGCTACCAGACCCAGCCGCCGGAGGCGCCGCAGTTCGTCCCGGCCCAGCAGCAGGTCCACCACCAGTCACCTCGGCCGGTGGCCCCGGAGCAGGCCACCGGGCAGCAGCACCAGCAGCAACAACAACAGCACCAGTTCCCCGCCCAAGCTCAGGGCCAGCCCCATGCCCAGGCCCAGGCCCAGGCCCAGGCCCAGCAGCAGCCGAGCACGGGCCAGGGCTGGGTGGCCACCGGCTACCTGGCGCCCGTGACGCTGCCCTCCCCCGCCCCGCCGGTCACCGTTCCGGCGCCCGCCGCCCCCGGGCGGCACCGCGGCGGCGGCCTGCTCTCGCTGCCGCCCGGCCAGTCCTGACGCCTTGACGCCCCGTCGGCCGTCAACGGGCCGACGGCGGGCAGCGGCCCCGAACAGCACGGTGCCCGGGTGACCAACCGTCACCCGGGCACCGCCGCAGTCGCTGCTCCTACTACTCAGCCTCGACCGCTTCCATCTCGATCGGCTCAGCTACTTCTTCTTGCGCTTCTCGCGCACCCGCACCGAGATCGAGATCGGCGTCCCGACGAAGCCGAACTCCTCGCGCAGCCGGCGCTCGACGAACCGGCGGTAGCCCGCCTCCAGGAAGCCGGAGGCGAAGAGCACGAAGCGCGGCGGCTTGGTGCCGGCCTGGGTCCCGAACAGGATGCGCGGCTGCTTGCCGCCGCGGATCGGGTGCGGGTGGGCGGCGACCAGCTCGCCGAGGAAGGCGTTGAGCTTGGCGGTGGTGACCCGGGTCTCCCAGCCCGCCAGCGCGGTCTCGATCGCCGGGACCAGCTTCTCCATGTGCCGGCCGGTCTTCGCCGAGACGTTCACCCGGGGCGCCCACTGGACCTGGACCAGGTCCTGTTCGATCTCGCGCTCCAGGTAGTAGCGGCGCTCCTCGTCCAGCTGGTCCCACTTGTTGTAGGCGATGACCACCGCGCGGCCGGCGTCCACGGCCATCGAGATGATCCGGGTGTCCTGCTCGGCCAGCGGCTCGCTGCAGTCGATCAGGACCACCGCGACCTCGGCCTTCTCCAGTGCGGCGGAGGTGCGCAGCGAGGCGTAGAAGTCGGCGCCCGCGGTCAGGTGGACCCGGCGGCGGATACCGGCGGTGTCCACGAACTTCCAGGTCTTGCCGCCCAGCTCGATGATCTCGTCGACCGGGTCGCGGGTGGTGCCGGCCAGCTCGTTGACCACCACCCGCTCCTCGCCGGCCACCTTGTTGAGCAGGCTCGACTTGCCGGTGTTCGGCCGGCCGATCAGCGCCACCCGGCGCGGACCGCCGGTCGGGATGCCGAAGGTCTGCGGCGGCGCCTCGGGCAGCGCGGCCATCACGGCGTCCAGCAGGTCGCCGGAACCGCGGCCGTGCAGTGCGGAGACCGGGTAGGGCTCGCCCAGGCCGAGCGACCACAGGTAGGCGGCCTCGGCCTCGGTGGACTGGCCGTCCACCTTGTTGGCGCAGAGCACCACCGGCTTTCCGGCCCGGCGGATCAGCTTGACCAGCGCCTCGTCGGTGTCGGTGGCGCCGACCGTGGCGTCCACCACGAAGAGCACCGCGTCGGCGGTCTCGATGCCGAGCTCGGCCTGGGCGGCGACCATGGCGTCGATGCCGAGGACGTCGATCTCCCAGCCGCCGGTGTCCACCAGCTTGAACCGGCGGCCGTTCCAGGTGGCCTCGTACTGCACCCGGTCACGGGTGACGCCGGGGCGGTCCTCGACGACCGCCTCGCGGCGGCCGATGATCCGGTTGACCAGGGTCGACTTGCCGACGTTCGGGCGGCCGACCACGGCCAGCACGGGCAGCGGGACGTGCGCGCCCGCCTCGAGGTCGAGGTCCTCGCCCTCGAAGCCCTCCTCGGCGGCGATCTCCATGAACTCGGCGTACTCGGAGTCGTCCAGCTCGCCGTGGGCGGGCAGGTGTTCGTTGCTCATCTAGGTCTGTTCCGTTTCCCGGCCCACCCCGGTGAACGGGACGGACCGTGCGTACCTGCCCGGCTTCGGAAGCGCGGGCAGCGCGAAAAATTGCTCCGGCGGCGGGCCGACCCCGCCGACCGGATCTCAGGCTGCGGTCAGATGACCGGCCCGCTGGGCCACCAACTCCACCACGGTGTCGATGACCTGTTCCAGCGTCAGCTCGCTGGTGTCCACCAGGACCGCGTCCGCCGCCTGGGCGAGCGGGGCGGTGGTCCGCGAGGAGTCGGCGGCGTCGCGCCGGCCCAGGTCGGCGGCCATCGCGGCGATGGTCGCCTCGTCCACGCCCTTGGCGCGCAGCTCCGCCGCGCGCCGCCCGGCCCGGGCCGCCTCGGAGGCGGTCAGGAAGACCTTCACGGTGGCGGCGGGGAAGACCACCGTCCCCATGTCCCGGCCCTCCGTGACGATGCCGCGCTCGGCCACGGCGGCGCAACCGCGCTGCAGTTCCACCAAGCGGCTGCGCACCGCGGGGACGGCGGCCACCGCGCTGACGCCGGCCGTCACCTCCGGACCGCGGATCGGACCGGAGACATCCACCCCGTCGACCGTGATGGTCGGGCCGTCCGTGTCGGTGCCGGAGACGATCACCGGCTTGCCACAGGCGATGGCGACCGCCTCGGCGTCCGTCACGTCCACCTCGTTGGCCAGCATCCACCAGGTCATCGCCCGGTACATGGCACCGGTGTCCAGGAAGCTCAGGCCCAGCCGGGCCGCGACGGCTCGCGAGACGGTCGACTTGCCGGAGCCGGAGGGTCCGTCGATGGCGACGACGACCGGGGCGTGCGCTCGGTCGGCAGTGTCCACGGGGGAACCTCTCTTCATTGACACCCGGGGGAGATACCTCAAGGTTAGACGACCCGCCGGGCCCCGCCGTCCGCTGCTTCCGTCCGCCTGCGGCAGCTCAGTCCCGTACGTCCCAACCCCGCTCGGCCAGCGCCCGGGCGAGCTGGTGCACCGAACCCGGGTTGACCGAGAGCTGGACCAGGCCGACCTGGCGGCCGGCCGAGTGGTCGATCGCCACGTCCTCGATGTTGACCCCGGCCCGGGCCACCTCGCGGAACAGCCGGCCCAGCTCGCCGGGCTGGTCGCCGATCGCCACCACCACGGTCTCGTACCGGGTGGGCGGGGCGCCGTGCTTGCCGGGGATCCGGGCATGGCCGAGGTTGCCGCGCCGCATCACGGCCTCGATGCCGGCGCTGCCGCCCTGCCGCATGGCCTCGTCACCCGCCTCCAGGGCGCGCAGCGCGGCCACCGTGTCCTGCAGGTCGCTGGCCACCTCGTCCAGGATGTCCGCCACCATGCCGGCGTTGGCGGCCAGGATGTCCAGCCACATCCGCGGGTCGGAGGCGGCGATCCGGGTCACGTCCCGCACGCCCTGGCCGGCCAGCCGGACCGCGGTGTCGTCGGCGTGCTCGAGCCGGGCGGCGACCAGCGAGGAGAGCAGCTGGGGGGCGTGCGAGACCAGGGCCACGGCGCGGTCGTGCGCGGCCGCGTCCATCACCACCGGCATGGCCCCGCACAGCGCCACCAGCTCCAGCGCGGCGTTGAGCGTCTCGGTGTCGGTGTCGGGGGTCGGGGTGAGCACCCAGGGACGGCCCTCGAACAGGTCGGCCCGGGCGGCCAGTGGGCCGGACCGCTCCCGGCCGGCCATCGGGTGGCCGCCGATGTAGTGCGTGGTGTCCAGGCCGAGCGCGGCGACCTCGGCGCGCGGGCCCGACTTGACGCTGGCCACGTCGGTGTAGCTGCGGGCCAGGCCGCGCCGCTGGCAGTCCGCCAGCACCTTGCCGACCAGCGCCGGGGGGACCGCCACCACGGCCAGGTCGACCGGCCCGGCGGGCTCCTCGACCGTGCCGGCGCCGAGCGAGGCGGCGGTCCGGGCGGCGTCCGCGTCGGCGTCCTCCAGGTGGACGGTTATCCCCCGGGCGGACAGCGCGAGCGCGGCGGAGGTGCCGATCAGACCCGTGCCGACGACGGCGACTGTGCGCATGCGGGGCTCTCCTGGAAGCGGTCGGGCCCGGAAGCGGGCCGGGCGGTGCCCCCATCCTCCCGCACCCCCACGGCGCCCGCGCCCCCGCCCCGGCAATCTCCACCCCTCGACCGACCTCCCGGCGCAGATCTCCCCCCACACCCTCACGCCCCGTCAGCCCCCTCGCCCCCAGCCCCTTCCCCGCCCAGCCCGTCCCCCCGGCACCAACAGACCCGCCCCGCCGACCCGGTCGCCCCGCGCCTCTGCCGGGCGGGCCCGGTCCCCGGCCACCCGGTCCCACACGCCACGCCTGCCCCCCGCGTTCTCCACCCGGCGCCACCCGTGGAACCCACCCGGGGGTGGAGGACATCTGTCACTTCGGCCCGGCAGACTGACTGCCAGTCCGGCCGATGGCCGCACCCGGAAGGAGCGCCAACGATGTCCCTCCAGTCATCCGCCCCGACCCAGCCCCAGGCTGACGACTCCTCAGCCCCGGAGTGGGCCAGCGCGCTCGACTCCGTAGTGGTGCACGCCGACGGCGCCGTCTGTCGCCGCCTCGCCACCGGCCGGCTGCCCGCCGGGTCCGCCGCCCCGATCCGGATCCGCCTCACCGGACTGCCCGCCGACCTCGACCGGGGCTCGCTGCGCGCCACGCTCCCGGCCGGCCCGCCGGGCTGGCGGATCACCGAGCTGCGCTTCGCCGCGGTGGCCGAGGTCCGCGATCCGCAGGAGCTGCCCGATTTGCAGCAGCGCCTCAGCGCCGCCGAGCACCGGCTCCAGGCCCTGCTGCAGCGCCAGCGGGCGCTGTCCACCCGCATCGCCCAGACCGCCGCCCTGAGCGCCGTGCCGCCCCCGCCCAGCCCGGAGGCACCCACCCACCGCCGCGCCCCCAGCCAGGCCCTGCTGGCCCTGGCCGATTTCGTCGAGGAGCGGCTGCTGGCCCTGCAGCAGCAGGCCGAGCTGCTGCGCGAGCAGGTGGCCGAGGCCGAGCACGAGCAGGCCGTCCTGGCCGAGCAGCTGGCCCGCGCCTCCAGTGCCGCCCAGCAGACCGGCCCGGTCCGCCTGCGCCACACCGCCCTGCTCACCCTCACCCCCGACACCCC
>NZ_PYBW01000041.1:0-28532 GCF_003205575.1 Streptomyces tateyamensis | reverse complement strand
CCATCGAGCTGGAGTACCGGGTGCCGAACGCCCAGTGGGTCCCCAGCTACCGCCTCGACCGACACCCGGGCAGCGGCGGCACCCTTACGCTGCGGGCCCTGGTCGCCCAGCGCACCGAGGAGGACTGGAGCGCGGTGCGGCTCGCCGTCTCCACCGCCGATCTGCACCGCCCGGCCGAGCTGCCCAAGCTGCGCTCGCTGCGGATCGGCCGCCGCCAGCCGGTCCCGCCCGTCTCCGGCTGGCGCGAGCCGCCCAGCGGCCTGCCCGGCCTCTTCACCGACTACGACCGGGTGCAGCGCCCAGAACCGCCCATTCCGGTCGCCGCCCCCGCCCCGGTCGCCGCCCCCACCGCCGCACCTGTCAGGGCCCGCGGCCCGTACCCCGGCGGCGGTGCCCCCGCCGCACCCCTCGCCTCCGGCGGGCCGCCGCCGGCCCCGGCCTTCGCCGCCGCGCCGCAGGCCCTCTCGCTCGACGTGCAGTCCACCAGGGGCATCCGCCGATCCGCCGCTGTCTCCGAGGCCGGCTTCGGCGGCGCCGAGGCCGCGAAGAAGGCGCTCCCCGTCCCGCCGGAGCCGGTCGGCCCGGTCCCGGGCAGCGAACTGCTCGACTACGCGGCCCTCACCCTGGCGGGGCCCGAGGAGGGCCGCGCACAGCGCGGTCGGCTGCGCCCCGTCCGGCGCCCCGAGCAGCCGGTCCACCGCTCCCCGCAGGAGCCCCCGGCGCACGCGGTCTCCCCGCGCCAGTCGGCCGGCTCCTTCGACCAGCGCTTCGACGCGGCCGGCCGGGTCGACCTCCCGGCGGACGGGGTCTGGCACACCGTCACCCTGACCGAGCTGCCGGTCACCCTGGCCGCCGAGTACGTCTGCGCCCCCGCCGTGGAGCTCGCGGTCTTCGCCAGCCTGCTGCTCACCAACTCCTCCCCGCACGCCCTGCTGGGCGGCCCGCTGGAGGTCTCGGCGGACGGTGCCTTCCAACTCTCCACCGCGCTGCCCACGCTGGCGCCGGGCGCCACCCGGCGGATCGGTCTGGGGGTGGCGGAGAGCGTGCGGGTCAGCCGGCGCACCGAGAGCCGGGAGTCCAGCACGGGCCTGCGCTCCACCACGACCGTGGTCACCGAGCGGATCCACGTCGAACTGGCCAACCGCCTGCCCCATCCGATCACCGTCGAGGTGCGCGAGCGGATCCCGGTCAGCGAGGAGCGGGAGCTGCGGATCGAGGAGCTGCCCAGCACCCCGCCCTGGGCCGCACCGACCCGGCCCGAGCCGGAGGATCCGGCGGGCGCCCGCCACTGGCGGCTGGCGCTGCCGGCCGGCGGCACTGCCGTGCTCGACGCGGGCTACGAGCTCCGCTTCCCGGCCGGCCGAGCCCTGGCCGGCGGCAACCGGCGGAGCTGCCCGCCCCCCCCCGCCCCGCCGAATCCGACCCTCCTCACCCCTCCCGGCCCGACGGCCTCGGCATCCTCGGAGAGCTGACGTGACCACCCAGACCGCCACCCCTGTCCCGGCCACCCCGGCCCCCGTCCCGCTCCCCGTCACCGCTGCCACCTGCCTGGAGGACCGCGCCCACCTGGAGCGCACCGCCACCCTCGCGCTGCCCGCCGGGACCACACGGCTGCTGCTCGGCCCGCTCTCCCCGCTCGCGGTGGACCACACCCTGCGCACCGCCCTCTCCGACCCCACCGTGCGCGTGCTGGACGCCCGGCTGGCCCGCAGCTGGACCCCGCCCCGGCCCGGCCCGCCCGCTCCCGAGGCCTCCGAGCTGCGCCACCGCCTGCACCAGCTGGCCACCGCCAAGCGGGCGTTCGAGGCCGAGCAGCACCGGCTGACGGCCCGGCTCGCCCTGCTCGACCAGCTCACCGCCGAGCTGCTGCGCGAGGTCGGCGAGGGCACCGGCTTCGACCAGCCCGAGCCGCAGCGCTGGCAGGCCGAGCTGGCCCGGGTCGAGGCCGACCAGGACGCGGCCACCGAGCGCCTGCAACAGGTCCGCTTCGAGCTCGCCGAGGTCGGCAAGCGCGAGCGCGAGGCCTCCGTCGCGCTTGAGCAGGCCGAGCGCGAGCCGACCGAGCTGCTGGCCCACCTGGAGCTGACGGTCCAGGCCGAGCAGCCCACCAACTGTGAGCTGACGGTGCGCCACCTGACGGCCTGTGCGCTCTGGCGCCCCGCCTACCGCGCCCGGTTCGCCGACGGCGAGCTCCGGCTGGAGGCGGACGCGGTGGTCTGGCAGGCCACCGGTGAGGACTGGAGCGGGGTCCGGCTGACCTTCTCCACCGCCCGCTCCGCCCTCGCCACCGCCCCGCCGCTGCTGCGCGAGGACCGCCTGCAGCTGCGCGAGCTCAGTGCCGAGGAGCGCCGCACGGTCGAGGTGGACCTGCGCGAGGAGGACATCGCCGTCGCCGAGGCCGCCCTGGGCGCGCTCGCCCCGGCCGAGCTGCCCGGGGTGGACGACGGTGGTGAGGTCCAGGTGCTGTCCGCCCCCGCCCCGGCAAACGTCCCGGCCGACGGGCGGGCCCACCGGATCCCGCTCGGCGCCTTCCAGGTGCCGGCCGGCGCCGAGCGCATCGCGGTGCCGGAGCTGTCCCCCGTGGTCGGCGAGCTGGTCTCGTTCCGCAACCCGGCCGACCACCCGTTGCTGGCCGGCCCGGTGGAGCTGGTCCGCGACAGCGGCTACCTCGGGCGCGGCCAGCTGCGCTTCACCGCCGCCGGGGCCAGGGCCGAGCTCTCCTTCCCCGGCAGCGACGACTACCGGCTGCACCGCGAGGTCGAGGAGCACCGCACCAGCACCGGGCTGGCGGGCCTTGGCCAGCGTTCGGTGATCACCCGCACGGTGCGGGTGCACGTCTCCCGGCTCACCCCGCCCGAGGAGGCGGGCGAGCAGAGCATCACCCTGCGCGAGCGGATCCCCGTTTCCGAGCTGGCCGCCGTCGAGGTGCGGCTGCGCGAGTCCGCCTGCGACCCGCGCCCGGACGAGGTCGACGCCGAGGGCGTGGTCCGCTGGGAGCTGGCGCTGGCCCCGAACTCCCGACGGACCGTCACCTTTGTCTACGAACTGACCGCCACCGCCAAGGTCGCGGGGCTGTGATGCCCGGGAGTGTGCTCGGCCCCGCGGTCACCGGGGTCAGTAGCGTCGCAGGGCTCCAGCGAGACGGGGGAGGTACAACAGACCTATGATCCTGCACCTCGCACCCCTGGACGACTGGCTCCGTGACCCCGGCCGACCGTACAGCGCCGCCTCACTGCTGACGGACGGGTTCATCCACTGCTCCCCGGACGAGCCCACCGCCCTCGCCGTGGCGAACCTCTTCTTCGCCAAGACGCCGGATCCGCTGATGGCCCTGCTGATCGAGGAGGATTTGGTGGATCCGATGGTCCGTTGGGAGGCTCCGAGCGGGGAGCGCCCGCCCGGAGCCTCGCCCGACGTGCTCTTCCCGCACATCTACGGCCGGCTCAACCGCAACGCCGTGGTGGGTCTGGAGAAGCTGGTGCGCGGCACGGACGGCCGCTGGGGCCAGCTCACCCCGTGGAGCTGACCGGCCGGCGAGGCCGGGCCGACCTGACCACGTGCCAGCTCTGACCTGACCTGGCGTCAGGCCTGAGCAGCTGCCAGACCTGACGCCAGGTCGGCCCGCGCAGCGCCGCCCTGGCGAACTACAGCCAGCCCCGCTCGCGCGCCGCCATCCCGGCCTGGAACCGGGTGGTGGCGCCGAGCTCGCGCATCAGCGCCTGCAGCCGCCGCTGGGTGGTGCGCGCGCTCCACCCCAGCGAGCGCGCGATCGACTCGTCGGTCAGCCCGGCCGCCAGCAGCCCGAGCAGCTTGCGCTGGTCCGCCTCCGGCTCGCGCAGCCCGGGCTCGGCGCCGAGCGCCGCCTGCAGCGGCACCGCCCGGTCCCACTCCGCCTCGAAGAGGCCGTCCAGCGCTTGCAGCAGCGCGGAGGGGTGGATCACGTAGGCGGCGTCCAGCACGCTGTCGCCGGCGCTGATCGGGATGACCGCCATCCGGTCGTCCGACATGATCATCTTCATCGGGAGGGTGGTCCGCACCCGGGACTCCTCGCCGTCCGCCGCGCCGACCAGGATCTCGTTCTCCAGCCGCCCGGGCCAGGCCACCGCCTCGCGGTCGTAGACGGTGCGGAACCGCACCCCCTCCTTGAGCTTGCGGCGCAGCCGGGTCAGGTAGGAGGCGGCGTCCTGCACGTCCTGCACGTAGGGCGGGCAGTCGAAGCCGCGCACCTGCTGCAGGCTGGTGTCCTGCAGGTACTCGATCCGCTGGGAAATCGCCTCACCGCCGGTGAGCACCTCCACCGAGCGGGCCGGGTCGGTGAACCGCGAGGCCTCGCGGAAGGCATCCATCAGCCGGTGCATCTCGGCCCGGGCCTGGCGCAGCTCCGCCTCCCGGTGGCCGATCAGGGTGCCGATCGCCACGTCGGGGGCCACCGCCAGGTAGCGCTCCCGGTCCACCGGCGCCCGGGTGGCCATGCCCTGCTGGGCGAGCCGGCTCAGCGCCTTCTCACTCTGCGGCAGGGACAGACCGCAGCGCTCGGCCAACTCGGCAGCGGTGGACTGCGGGGCGGCCACCAACGCGGCGTAGACCTGGCCGTCGGACTCGGACAGGCCGAGTGCGTTGAAAGCGTCAAGCATGACGCTCCCTCCCCCGTGTGGCGATTTCACGCCATTCGGCGCGCAATGTTTCCGTGGCAATCTTGTGCCACGAGCGATCCCCTTGACAAGCCTGGGCGATCGAAGCTGTCTGGACAGCTGCGCCGACAACGCCGAGGGCCGCGCACGTCACCGTGCGCGGCCCTCGGTCGGCGAGCCCTCGGGCTACCGGGGTACCCCGGCCCTTACAGGCCGACCTCGTGCATGAGCTGCCCCACCTCGGGGTTGGTCAGCCGCCGCAGCCAGCCCGACTTCTGGTCACCGAGCGCGATCGGTCCGAAGTGGGTGCGCACCAGCTTCTCCACCGGGAACCCGGCCTCGGACAGCATCCGGCGCACGATGTGCTTGCGCCCCTCGTGCAGGGTCACCTCGACCAGGTAGTTCTTGCCGACGTTGGAGACCACCTTGAAACTGTCGGCGCGGGCGAACCCGTCCTCCAGCTCGATGCCCTTGGCCAACTGCTTGCCCAGGTCGCGCGGGATCGGGCCCTGGATCGCGGCCAGGTAGGTCTTGGTCACGCCGTAGCGCGGGTGGGTCAACCGGTGCGCCAGCTCGCCGTGGTTGGTGAGCAGGATGATTCCCTCGGTCTCGGTGTCCAGCCGGCCCACGTGGAACAGCCGGGTCTCCCGGTTGGTCACGTAGTCGCCCAGGCACTGCCGCCCGTCGGGGTCCTCCATGGTGGAGACCACGCCGGCCGGCTTGTTGAGCGCGAAGAACAGGAAGGACTGGGTGGCCACGGTCAGGCCGTCCACCTTGATCTCGTCGTGCTCCGGGTCGACCCGCTTGCCCTGCTCGGTCACCGTCGAGCCGTTGACCGCGACCCGGCCCTGCTCGATCAGCTCCTCGCAGGCCCGTCGGCTGCCCATGCCGGCCCGGGCCAGCACCTTCTGCAGCCGCTCGCCGGCCGGCTCGTCGAAGGTCTTGGGCAGCTTCACGGCCGGCTTGTCGTGCCGGGCCAGCACCGCGTCCTCGATCTTGGCCTGCAGCTCACGGGAGCGCTGCGGCTGACGGCGCGGGTCACCCGGGGCACCCTGGCCCTCGCGGCGCGGCCGCGGCGCCGGCCCGGGACGGCGCCCGGCGAAACCGCCGCGGGCCGGAGTGGCGTTCGGGCCACCACCGAACTCGGGCCGGTCGTACCTGCGCTCCTCGGGACGGAGCGGTCGGTCGGGGTACCGGCGGTCGTCACGCCGATCGTCACGGCGGTCATCGCGCCGGTCGTCCCGGCCCCGGCCACCGCCGTACGAGCCGCCGCCGGAGGACCCGGCGGAGCCCCGACCGCCCCCGTAGGAGCCGCCGCCCCACGAACCGCCACCGCCCCCGCCGCAGGGACCGCCGCCGCCGCGGCCCCCGCTCCCGCCCCCCGTCCAACCTCCGCACCCCGCGGCCCTGCCCCCCACGCCCCCCCCGCCCCCCCCCCCCCGGAGGGCCCCCCCCCCCCGCCGCCCCGCCCCCCCCCCCGCCAGGGACCCGCCGCCGCTGCGGCCCCCGCCCCGCCGCCGTACGAACCGCCGCCGCCCGAGGACCCACGGCCACCGCCGCCACCGCTGCCGCCGTAGGAGCCGCCGCCACCGCCGTAGGAGCCGCCACCACCGGACGAACCGCGACCGCTACCGCTGCCGCCACCGCCGTAGGAGCCGCCACCACCGGACGAACCGCGGCCACCGCCGCTGCCGCCGTAGGAGCTGCCGCCGCTGCGGCCACCGCTCCCGCCGCCGTACGAACCGCTGCCCCCACCGCGCTGCCCGCCGCGGCCGCCACCGCCGCCGCTGTTCCTGCCGTTACCGCTACCACTGCTACGCATCAAATGTCCGTACGTCGTCGTTGTACCTGGGAAGTGCGGGTCGTGCCGGCCGACCTCACTGCACTTCCCGTGCGCTGGCCGCGGCCACCGCATCCGCGACGGCGCTGCCTTCGAGGGACTCCGCTTCCACGTCGTCGACCTCGGGCAGGAAGGGCGCGAGCTCCGGCAGCTCATCCAGGCCGCGCAGCCCCATCCGTTCCAGGAAGTAGTTCGTCGTCCGATACAGGATCGCACCTGTTTCGGGCTCGGAGCCGGTCTCTTCCACCAGCCCTCGCTGTACCAGGGTACGCATCACGCCGTCACAGTTCACACCGCGTACCGCTGAGACCCGTGATCTGGACACTGGCTGGCGGTAGGCGACCACCGCCAGAGTCTCCAACGCGGCCTGGGTGAGCCGGGCCTGCTGACCGTCCAGGACGAACCGGTCCACCACCGAAGCGCAGGCCGCCCGGCTGTAGAAACGCCAGCCCCCGGCCACCAGCCGCAGCTCGAAGCCGCGCCCCTGGTCGGTGTACTCCTGCGCCAACTCCCGCAGCGCCGCGGCCACCTCGACGCGCGGCCGACCGAGCACCTCGGCCAGCCGGGCCTCACCGATCGGCTCGTCGGCCACCATCAGCACCGCCTCGATCCCCGGCCGCAGCGCCACCTCGGGGACCTCGGCCGCCGCCTCCGCGGCCACCACCGCTGCCGCGCCCACCGGCTCGGCGGCCTTGCGCGCGCGGGGAGCACGCCCCACGCGCCGCCCAGGTGCCTCGGGCTCGGACTCGGGCTCGGTGGGCCTGGGCACGGCGAGCTCGCGCACAGCGCGCTCGGGCTCAGCGAACTCGGGCTCAGCGAACTCGGGCTCAGCGAGCTCAGGCTCAGCGGGCGGCGCCGGCTCGGCCTCCAGCACGGCCGTAGGAGCCGCCGGAGCAGGCACCAGCACGGCTTCGTCCGCCGGCTCGACCCAGTCCTCGCCCGCCTCCCCCGCGTCCGCCTCCTCGGCGTACACCGGCTCCAGCCACTCCTCGGCCCGGTGCTGCCCGGGCAGCCCGAGCCTGCGCCGCGGTGCACCCGGCACACCGGGCGCACCCGCCACACCCGGCGCCTGGGGATCAGCGCTCACGTCCGCTCCTCCTTCACACGGGACCCGCCACCGGATTCCGCCCCTGACTCCCCCACCTCGCCTGCTGCCCCCGCCCCGCCTGCTTCCCCCGCCGGCCGGTCGAACTCGTCGGTCACCTCGATCGCCGCCCGCCCCGCCTCGGCCACCCAACGGACCATCAGCTCCCCCAGCGGCTCGGGCTGCTCGAAGTCCAGCGCCTTCTCCCGGTACAGCTCCAGCAACGCCAGGAACCGCGCCACCACCACCAGGGTCCCCTCGGCGTCCGCCACCAGCGCCGCGAACGACGACGCCCCGTGCCGCTCCAGGTACGCCGCCACCAGCGCCGCCTGCTCGCGCACGCTCACCGGCGGCGTGTGGATGTGGTCCACGTAGACCACCGGCTTCGGCCTGGGCGTCATCGCCTTCGCCGCCAGCTGCGCGAACCGCTCCGGTCCGACGTGGATCACCACCTCCGGCAGCAGCTCCGCGTGCTGCGGCTCCAGACCCACCGTGCGCGGCCGGCGCAGCGCCTCCTCGCCCCAGCGCTGCTCGAAGACCGCCGCCACCCTCTTGTACGCGCGGTACTGCAGCAGCCGGGCGAAGAGCAGGTCGCGGGCCTCCAGCAGGGCGAGGTCCTCCTCGTCCTCCACCTCGGCGGCCGGCAGCAACCGGGCTGCCTTGAGGTCCAGTAGGGTCGCCGCGACCACCAGGAACTCGGTGGCCTGGTCCAGGTCCCAGTCGGGGCCCATCGCCCGGATGTGCACCATGAACTCGTCGGTGACCCGGGACAGCGCCACCTCGGTCACGTCCAGCTTGTGCTTGGCGATCAGCCCGAGCAGCAGGTCGAACGGCCCTTCGAAGTTGACCAGCCGCACGGTGAACGCGCCGCGCGACTCGGTGGTCGGCTCGCTCTCGGAGGTGCTGGTACTGGCCATGGCGGTCCATCTTCACACGCCGTCGGCCGCCGGGACCGTCTCCCGCACCGGGGCTGCCTTGCCCCCGGCCGTCCCCCACCCCGGAGCCGTCTCCCACCCCCCGGGCCCCGGCCCCAGGGCCCGGGCCGGGGCCCGGCCCCAGCCGCTGCGGCCGGGGCGGCCTCAGCGGCCGCGCAGCCGCCGCACCAGGATGCTGGCCTCGCCGCGCTGCTCCAGGTCCGCCAGCACCACCGCGATGGCCTCGCGCACCACCCGGCCGCGGTCCACCGCCAGCCCGTGCTCGCCGCGCAGCACCAGCCGCGCGTGCTCCAGGTCCATCAGCTCCTCGGCGGAGACGTACACGGTGATCTTCTCGTCGTGCCGCTCGCGTCCGCTGGGCCGGCGCGGCGCCCGGCCGCGCGGCCGGCGTCCCGGGCCGCCCGACTGCTCCTCGCCGCCGGCGGCAGGCGCCGCGGTACGGGGCGCGGAGGCCGTGGCCGGGTCCGCCGCCCGACCGGCCGGGATCCGGGGCAGCCGCGGCGCAGCAGACCCCGCGGTACCGGCACCGGGCGGCTCGCCCGGCCCCGACGGAGTGTCAGCCGCGGTGCCCTCGGACTGCCGCTCACCGCCGTCCGCCGGCTCGGCGGCCGAGCGGTTGGCCAGGGAGGGCGACAGCGCCATCCCCCCGGTGGTGCGGAACAGTTCGTCGGCGCCCGGCAGGCTCACTCGACGGGGCGGCACCGGTCGAGCACCTCCCTGGCGAGCTGGCGGTAGGCGGCGGCGCCCACCGAGTTGGTGGCGTACGTGGTGATCGGCTCGCCGGCCACCGTGGTCTCGGGGAATCTGACGGTCCGCCCGATGACGGTGTGGAAGACGTGGTCGCCGAACGCCTCGACCACCCGGGCCAGCACCTCGCGGCTGTGCACGGTGCGCGAGTCGTACATGGTGGCCAGGATGCCGTCCAGCCGCAGGTCGGGGTTGAGCCGCTCGCAGACCTTCTCGATCGTCTCGGTCAGCAGCGCCACCCCGCGCAGCGCGAAGAACTCGCACTCCAGCGGCACGATCACGCTGTGAGCCGCCGTCAGGGCGTTGACCGTCAGCAGGCCCAGCGAGGGCTGGCAGTCGATGATGACGTAGTCGTAGTCCGGCAGCAGCGGCCGCAGCGCACGGGCCAGCGCCGACTCCCGGGCCACCTCGCTGACCAGCTGCACCTCGGCGGCCGACAGGTCGATGTTGGAGGGCAGCAGGTCCATGCCGGGCACTGCGGTCTTCAGCAGCACCTCGTCAGCCGTCAGCCCGCGCTCCATGAGCAGGTTGTAGACCGTGACGTCCAGTTCCATCGGGTTGACCCCGAGGCCCACCGAGAGCGCTCCCTGCGGGTCGAAGTCGACCAGCAGCACCCGGCGGCCGTACTCGGCCAGCGCGGCGCCCAGGTTGATGGTGGAGGTGGTCTTGCCGACCCCGCCCTTCTGGTTGCACATCGCGATGATCTGCGCGGGGCCGTGCTCGGCCAGCGGCGCCGGGATCGGGAAGTACGGCAGCGGACGGCCGGTGGGGCCGATCCGCTCGCGGCGCTGCCGGGCGGCGTCGGGGGCCAGGGTGGCCGCGTACTCCGGGTCCGGCTCGTACTCGGCGTCCGGGTCCTCGTAGGAGCCGTAGGCGAACTCGTTGTAGCCCAGGCCCTGCGCGGACAGGTCGGCGTCGTACACGGCCTGTGCGGCCGCCGCCTGGCGAGCCTCGAAGGTCCGCACGGCTACCGTGCCGATCTCGCTCGCCCCGACGGTGGAAAGTACGGCCCCGGTGTCGTCGGTCGGCTGTCCGGAGATGTGCTCCGCCAGACCTGGCTGACCACCCCCGGGAGCAATTGTCGACTCATTCACAAGTCGTCTTACCTCCTTGGGCATCCAGGGCATTATGTCGATTCGTCAGCCTGACACCATGCCGACGGTTTGCGACTCTAGGCCGTTCCGGGCGTTCGCAGCAACACAATCCACGGTAGTGGGCCCGATGTGTCGGCCGTCCTACCGGGTTCTGTCAAGGGGTGACGAGGGGTCGGGTGACCGGACCCGTACCGGATTGACGCACGGCGAGGCCCCCGGTCGACGGCAGTCGAACGGGGGCCTCTGACCACTGGTCAGCGCGTCAGGCGAGGACGCTCTCCAGCGAGACGGCGGGCAGCTCGAAGGCCTCGGCGACCGCGCCGTAGGTGATCTGACCCTCGTGCACGTTCAGGCCCTTGGCGAGCGCGGCGTCGCGGCGCAGCGCTTCCTTCCACCCGCGGTTCGCCAGCTCGACCACGTACGGCAGGGTGGCGTTGGTCAGCGCGTAGGTCGAGGTGTTCGGCACCGCGCCCGGCATGTTGGCCACGCAGTAGAAGACCGAGTTGTGCACCTCGAAGGTCGGGTCGGCGTGCGTGGTCGGGTGCGAGTCCTCGAAGCAGCCGCCCTGGTCGATCGCGATGTCGACCAGCACCGAGCCGGGCTTCATCCGCGAGACCAGCTCGTTGGTGACCAGCTTGGGAGCCTTGGCGCCCGGGATCAGCACGGCGCCGATCACCAGGTCGGCCTCCAGCACGGCCTTCTCCAGCTCGAAGGAGTTGGACATGATGGCCTTGATCTTGGTGCCGAAGATCTTGTCGGCCTCGCGCAGCTTGTTGATGTCGCGGTCCAGCAGGGTCACCTCGTAGCCCATGCCGATCGCGATGGTGGCCGCGTGCCAGCCGGAGACGCCGCCGCCGATCACCACGGCCTTGGCCGGGTGGGTGCCGGGCACGCCGCCCGGCAGCACGCCGCGGCCGCCGGCCGGGCGCATCAGGTGGTACGAGCCGACCTGCGGGGCCAGCCGGCCCGCGACCTCGGACATCGGGGCGAGCAGCGGCAGCGCGCCGTTGGCCAGCTGCACGGTCTCGTAGGCGATCGCGGTGGTGCCGGAGGCGACCAGCGCGTCGGTGCCGGCCCGGTCGGCCGCCAGGTGCAGGTAGGTGAAGAGGGTCTGGCCCTTGCGCAGGCGGTGGTACTCCTGCGCGATCGGCTCCTTGACCTTCAGCAGCAGGTCGGCGGTGGCCCACACCTCGTCGGCGGTGGGGAGGATGGCGGCACCGGCGGCCACGTACTCCTCGTTCGGGATGGACGAGCCGAGGCCGGCGCCGTCCTCGATGTAGACCTCGTGGCCGTTGCGGACCAGCTCATGCACGCCGGCCGGCGTGATGGCCACGCGGTACTCGTGGTTCTTGACCTCGCGGGGGATGCCGACCTTGGTCACGGTTAAACACGTCCCTCTTGCCATGGGAGTCCCAACCGGAGGAAGACCGGCGGGTGCGCATGCAGGCATGCCTCCGGCCGGGCACGGCTCGGCCGGGTCACGCTGCACTGCGCGACTAAGTCCGAGTGTAATGAAGCCCAGCACATCCGTCAGCCTTCCAATCTGACCAAATATGCTGGACGCGTTGGCAGATTCGTAGGCTTGATCCGGAAGGTTCCTGGCAAACAGCCCTACAACCGACAAATCTCCCATACACCCCAGGCGAGACCGCAAGTACGCCTGCGGTAAGCGCCCGCGTCACAGTCCGTTCACCGCACCGGGCCTGCTGCGCGCCCGCCCGAGGCCACCGCACGCCCTGCCGCGGACCTGCGACGGAACGGCCGAGGACCGTGCGGCGAGCCGGCCGAGGACCGGCCGCGGACTGGCCGGGAGCCGGCCGCGGACCGGCGGGGGACCGCCCGCGAGACGGTTCAGCCCAGCCGCTCCAGCGCCTCGCCGACCGCCGCGATCCCGCGCTCGTCGCCCAGCCGGCGCAGCAGCGCCAGCGCCGCCCGGTACTCGCGGCCCGCCGCCTGGTACCGCTGCTGGGCGGCGTGCGCCTCGGCGATCCGGGTCAGCAGGCGGGCCTGGCCGACCGGGTCGTCCAACCCCTGGCGCAGCGCGAGCGCGCGCCCGTAGGCGTCGGCCGCGCGCACCGGGTCGCCCTGCGCCCGCCGGCACTCGCCCACGCCCTCCAGTGCCCGGGCCGCGGCCGCCTCGTCCAGCGGCTCGCGGGTGTGGCCCAGCGCCGCCTGGTACTGCTCGGCCGCCGCCTCGAACTGCCCGGCCGCCACCCGCAGCTCGGCCAGGTTGACCAGCGCGGCCGCCGCTCGGCGCGGCGCGCCCTGCCGCTCGGCCAGCGCGAGCACCGCCCGGTGCAGCCGGTAGGCGCCGGCCGGTGCCGAGGCGGGCGGGCCGGCCACCGGCAGCGTGCGCAGCAGCGCACCGACCAGCCGCCCGGCCGAACCGTCCAGGTCACCGGCCTCGATCGCCTGCTCGGCCGCCAGCAGAAGCCACTCGGCCTCCTCCGCCAGCCACTGGCGGGCCTGCGCGGCGGTGCGCAGCCGCAGCGGTCCGGGCAGCGGCTCGGGGGCGACCGCGGTGCGGTCCAGCAGCGCGCGGGCCGACTCGACCAGCCGGACCAGTCGCTCCAGCAGCCGGGCCCGGGCCAACTGCTGCTCCCCGGGCCGGTCAAGCCGGGTGCGCAGCGCGGTCAGCTCGGCGCTGAACCGCCCGGGCACCCGGTAGCGCGGCGTCCCGTCGGCGCCCGGCTCCGCCTCGTCCAGCAGTTCCGCCTCGGCCAGCGCCCGCAGCGCCGCGGCCGCCTCCGGTGCCGGGCAGCCGGCCAGCGCGGAGCCGGTGCGCAGGTCCACCCGGCCGTCCGGAGCCAGCGTGAGGGTACGCAGCAGCCGGGCCTGGGCCACCGGCAGGCCGCGGTAACGCAGCGTCAGGGCGGCCAGCAGCGGCTCGTCCGACCCGTCGCCGTCCGGCCGCACGCCCGCCTCGCGCAGCGCCCGGGCCGCCTGCGGCACCGCCGCCTTGGGGTGCGCCCGCAGCCACCCGGCCAGCAGCCGCAACGGGGCCGGCCGCCCCGCGCAGGCCTCGGCCGCACCGGCCGCGCCCACCGGGTCGCAGCCGATCCGGGTGCCGCCGACCAGCCCGGTGAGCAGTTCCACGGCGGCCGCCTCGTCCAGCCCGCGCAGGATCACCGGGTCCACCGGGAACCGGGCGGCCAGCGCGGTGAGCGGCCCGGCGGTGACCGCGAGCACCACGCAGCGCGGCTCGGCGGGCAGCAGCGGGATCAGGTGCTCGGCGTCCGGGACGTCGTCCAGCAGCAGCAGGGTGTCCCGCCCGGTGAGCGCCTCGCGCAGTTCGGCGCAGGCCGGGTCCTCGCCGTCCCCGGGGTCGGGCAGCGCCTGGCTGGGCCGCTCCAGCTGGGCCAGCAGCCGGCGGGCCACCGCGCCGGACGGGTGCGCGGTGCCGTCGGGGGCGGCCAGGTGGGCGGCCAGCAGCCGGCGGCCGCCGAGCGCGGTGCGGGCGAACCGGCGGGCCAGCGCGCTGCGCCCCGAGCCCGGGCGCCCGGCCACCACCAGCACCCGGCAGCCGGCTCCGGCCGGGGCCGCCACCTGGGCGCGCAGCGCGGCCAGTTCGGCGGCCCGGCCGGCGAACGGCTCGGGACCGGGCGGCAGACCCGGCAACTGCTGCTGGGCCTGCGGGCGTTCCACCACCGTCGCCGTCTTCCTCGCCACCAGTGCCACTCCCGACCCAGTCGCCCGCCAACCCGTCAGCGAAGCGTAGTTCGGTTCCGCCCCCGCGCCGAGGGGACACCGGTATGACCAGGTGCCCAATCACCCGCCCGGCGTACGTACTACGGGAGGTCGAAGGGGCGGGCCGGCCACGGGGCCTCGGCCGGGCGCAGCTGGTCCAGCCCCTTGCCGGTCAGCGCGGCGTGCAGCGCGAGGGTGCCGGTGACCAGCGTCGGGTTGTGCAGCTCGCCGGCCAGCACCCCCTGGAGCAGCTCCGCCACCGGCACCCGGGCGGTCTCGATCTCCAGCTCCTCACCGTCGGCCGCGAACCGCTCGCCCTGCGCCTCGGCCAGCTCGGTGGCCAGGAAGATCCGCAGCGCCTCGTCGCTGCCGCCGGGCGAGGTGTAGAGGTCGACCAGCACCTGCCAGCGGCCAGCCTTGCAGTACGCCTCCTCGAACAGCTCGCGCTGGGCGGCGTGCAGCGGGTTCTCGCCGGGCACGTCCAGCAGCCCGGCGGGCAGCTCCCAGAGCCGCCGGCGCACCGGGTGGCGGTACTGGCGCACCAGCAGCACCCGCTGGTGCTCGTCCAGCGCCAGCACCGCGACCGAGCCGGGGTGGGTCTGGTAGTCGCGCCGCGCGTACGAGCCGTCCGGCATCAGCACCTCGTCGCTGCACACCCCGGTGACCCGGCCCTGGAACGGACGGGTGCTCTCCCGTACCGTCCACTCCTCGGCGATGTCCTCGATCATGTCGCCACTCCCCTTCTCGTCAGTACGACACAATCTATACGCAGAACGGCGGCCTCCCGGATATCCGGGAGGCCGCCGTCCGACGAACACTCAGCCTGTCCTAGCGGGCGTCAGTCTTGATCTTGATGGCTGCCGCCACCAGCCCGGCGAAGAGCGGGTGCGGGCGGGTCGGCCGCGACTTCAGCTCCGGGTGCGCCTGGGTGGCCACCAGGTAGGGGTGCACCTCGCGCGGGTACTCCACGTACTCCACCAGGTCGCCCTTGGGCGACAGGCCCGAGAAGAGCAGTCCGGTCTTCTCCAGGTCCGCCCGGTAGGCGTTGTTGACCTCGTAGCGGTGGCGGTGGCGCTCCTCCACGTACTGCTCGCCGCCGTACACCTCGCGCACGATCGAGCCCTCGGCCAGCTTGGCCGGGTACAGGCCCAGGCGCATGGTGCCGCCCAGGTCGCCCTTGCCGTCCACGATCGCCAGCTGCTCGGCCATGGTGGAGATCACCGGGTGCGCCGCGGCCGGCTCGAACTCGGTGGAGTTCGCCTCCGGCAGGCCGGCCAGGTTGCGGGCCGCCTCGATCACCACGCACTGCAGGCCCAGGCACAGGCCCAGCAGCGGCACCCTGTTCTCCCGGGCGAAGGTGATCGCGCCGACCTTGCCGGTCACGCCGCGGTCGCCGAAGCCGCCGGGGATGCAGATCGCGTCCACGTCGCCGAGCTGCTCGCGGGCGCCCTCGGGGGTCTCGCAGTCGTCCGAGGTGACCCACTTGATCTCGACCCGGGCGTTGTTGGCGAAACCGCCGGCCCGCAGCGCCTCGGTCACCGACAGGTAGGCGTCCGGCAGGTCGATGTACTTGCCGACCAGGGCGACCTTGACGATGTGCTGCGGCTCGTGTACCCGGCGCAGCAGGTCGTCCCAGCTGGTCCAGTCGACGTCGCGGAACGGCAGGTCCAGGCGGCGTACCACGTAGGCGTCCAGGCCCTCGCCGTGCAGCACCTTGGGGATGTCGTAGATCGACTTGGCGTCGATGGCCGCGACCACGGCCTCCTCGTCCACGTCGCACATCAGCGAGATCTTGCGCTTGATCGCCTGCGGCACCTCGCGGTCGGCGCGCAGCACGATCGCGTCGGGCTGGATGCCGATGTTGCGCAGCGCGGCCACCGAGTGCTGGGTGGGCTTGGTCTTCAGCTCGCCGGACGGGCCGATGTACGGCAGCAGCGAGACGTGCACGAAGAAGACGTTGTCCCGGCCGACCTCGTGGCGCACCTGGCGCACGGCCTCCAGGAACGGCAGCGACTCGATGTCGCCGACGGTGCCGCCGACCTCGGTGATCACCACGTCCACGTCCTCGGTCGCCATCCGGCGGATCCGGGACTTGATCTCGTTGGTGATGTGCGGGATCACCTGGACGGTGTCGCCCAGGTACTCGCCGCGGCGCTCCTTGGCGATCACCGTGGAGTACACCTGGCCGGTGGTCACGTTCGCCGAGCCGTGCAGGTTGGTGTCCAGGAACCGCTCGTAGTGGCCGATGTCCAGGTCGGTCTCGGCGCCGTCGTCGGTGACGAAGACCTCGCCGTGCTGGAACGGGTTCATGGTGCCCGGGTCCACGTTGAGGTACGGGTCGAGCTTCTGCATCGTCACCCGGAGGCCGCGGGCCTTCAGCAGCGCACCGAGGCTGGAGGCGGTGAGCCCCTTGCCGAGCGAGGAGGCGACACCCCCGGTGACGAAGAGGTGCTTGGTCGTCACGGCGCGGCCGTTCGCCGCCTTGCCGGAATGGGGCTGTGCCAAGAGGGGGCTCCCGTGGGTCGCGTGTCGAGGATGACGCCGGTGGAGGCAGACTCGCCGAGCACGACCGGCCGGTGGCCGGGGTCGTTGGTTCAGCGGATCCGGGGCGGTTGATCCCACCAGTCCACGGGGTACCAGGGTATCAGCGAGGCGGACGGCACGCGGTCGCACACCTGGTCACTGGTCCGCCCGGGTGATCGGCCGCCCGCCGACCGGGCGTCCCGGACCAGCCCCGGGTGACCCGGAATGATCACCGCCGGATCCCCCGTTCGACCGACGCGCTGGCCCGCTCGGGCCACTTTCCGCGTGAACGCCCGGGCAGACGGCGGTACCTGATCGTTTCCGGGTGCTGAGCCCCGTTCGTCCGTCGTATCCTGCACGGACGCATCGCCGACAGCAGAGCACGCCGAGGACGAGGGGTCCGGACGACACCTCCAGTCCCCGATGCGCGACCGGACTCCCCCGCACCACCCGTTCTCCACCGCAGTGCCCAGCCAGGAGCCCACCCGAGGCCTCCGCGCGGCCCGACCCCGCCCGCCGCCACCAGCGGTCGCGGGGCGGCCGACCAGGGCGCCGCGCACCCCCCGGCCCGCAGTGTTCACCGCTCTCGCCCTGGTCGGCGACCGCCGAGCACTACCGCGAACTGGAGATTCACGTGGCCGGCCGTATCGAGGACTACGCACTCATCGGGGACATGCAGACCGCAGCCCTGGTCAGCAGAGACGGGGCCGTGGACTGGCTCTGCCTGCCCCGGTTCGACTCCCCGGCCGTCTTCGCCGGCCTGCTGGGCACCGATGAACACGGCTTCTGGCGGATCGGCCCCGCCGAGGCAGCCCCTTCCGCCACCCCCTCGGCGCTGGCGCCCGCGCCGCGCGCCCCGTTCACCGATACGGGTGATATCAAGGTGGTGCCGAGCAGTGCCTCGGCTCCCGCGGTGCCCGCCGACCGGCGCCGCTACCGGGGCGACACCCTGATTCTGGAGCAGGAGTGGGACAGCCCCGGCGGCACCGTGCGGGTGACCGACTTCATGCCGCCGCGGCACCTGAGCGACCAGGAACCGGTGCCGCAGATGATCCGGATCGTGGAGGGCGTCGCCGGCCGGGTGCGGATGCGCTCGGCGCTGCGGATGCGGTTCAGCTACGGCAAGGTCGTCCCCTGGGTGCACCGGGTGGAGCAGGCCGACGGCGGGCACCGGACGGTCGCGGTGGCCGGCCCCGACTCGGTCTGGCTGGACGGCGAGGCCGAGACCTACGGCCGGGACCTGACCACCTACGCCGACTTCACCGTCGAGGCCGGCGAGCGGGTCACCTTCGCGCTCACCTGGCAGCAGTCCCACCTGGCCCCGCCGGAGGTCCCCGACCCGGCGGCCTCGCTCGCGCTGACCGAGGAGTTCTGGCTGGACTGGGTCTCCCAGTGCACCTACCAGGGCCCCTACCGGGACGCCGTGGTCCGCTCGCTGATCACCCTCAAGGCGCTCACCTACGCCCCCACCGGCGGCATCGTGGCCGCGCCCACCACCTCGCTGCCCGAGGACATCGGCGGCGAGCGCAACTGGGACTACCGCTACACCTGGCTGCGCGACGCCGCGATCACCCTCTCCTCGCTGCTGCGCACCGGCTACCGGGAGGAGGCCAGGGCCTGGCGCGAGTGGCTGCTGCGCGCGGTGGCCGGCGACCCGGAGAACCTGCAGATCATGTACTCGATCACCGGCCAGCGCGAGCTCACCGAGACCCACCTGGACTGGCTGCCCGGCTACGAGGGCTCGGCCCCGGTCCGGGTCGGCAACGGCGCGGCCGGCCAGCTCCAGCTGGACGTCTACGGCGAGGTGGTGGAGGCGCTCTACCTGGCCCAGATGACCGGCCTGTCCCGCAGCGACCACGCCCACCTGCTCCAGCTGCGCCTGATCAGCTACCTGGAGGAGCACTGGAAGGCCCCCGACGAGGGGATCTGGGAGGTGCGCGGGCCGCGCCGGCACTTCGTCCACTCCAAGGTGATGGCCTGGGTCGCGGTGGACCGCACCATCAAGCTGATCGAGCAGACCGAGGCCGAGGGCCCGCTGGAGCGCTGGCGGGCGCTGCGCGAGGAGATCCACGCGGACGTCTGCGAGAAGGGCTACGACCCGGACCGCAACACCTTCACCCAGTACTACGGCGGGCACGAGCTGGACGCCTCGCTGCTGCTGATCCCGCAGGTCGGCTTCCTGCCGCCGGACGACAAGCGGGTGATCGGCACCATCGAGGCGATCCAGCGCGAGCTGTCCACCGAGGACGGCTTCGTGCTGCGGTACCCGACCCACGACGACCACGGCAACAACGTCGACGGCCTGTCCGGGCACGAGGGCGCGTTCCTGGCCTGCTCGTTCTGGCTGGCCGACGACCTGGCGATGATCGGGCGGGTGGCCGAGGCGCGCGAGCTGTTCGAGAAGCTGCTGGGGCTGCGCAACGACCTCGGACTGCTGGCCGAGGAGTGGGACCCGCGGCTCAAGCGGCAGGTGGGCAACTTCCCGCAGGCCTTCAGCCACGTGCCGCTGATCGACACCGCGCTGCGGCTGACCGCCTGCGGCGCCGCCTACCTGGCCCCGCAGGCCCAGCCGGCCGGCCGGGTGGTCCGCCAGGCGGTCTGAGCCGGTGCCGGGCCCGCAGCACGGCGGGCCCGGCCACCACCGCCCCGGCGCTAGCGGCGCTGGACCAGCTCGTCGTAGGTGCTCAGCACCTGGGCCACCGTCGCGGCCTCATCCGGCCAGGTCTCGGCCTGCACCGGTCCGGCCTTGGCCAGTGCGGCCCGGCGCGCCGGATCGTCCAGCAGCTCGCGCACCGCGCGCCCCAGCGCCGCCGGATCGCCCGGGGCCACCAGCACCGCCGCGTCGCCCACCAGCTCGGGGATCCCGCCGACCGCGGTGGCCACCAGCGGCACCCCGGCCCGCAGCGCCTCCTGGGCCACCGCCGAGCGGGCCTCCCAGCGGCTGCTGATCACCACCGCGTCGGCCGCCGCCAGCAGCGCCGGCACGTCGGTGCGGTGCCCGAGCAGGCGCACCGGCAGCTGCTCGGCGGTGATCCGCTCGTGCAGCTCCCCGGCCTCGGGGCCGTCCCCGGCCAGCAGCACCAGCGGCTGCGGCCCGGGCCCACGCAGCTCGCGAGCCGCCTCCAGCAGCTGCCCGAAGCCCTTGTGCGGCACCAGCCGGCCGATCGCCAGCACCAGCGGCCGCTGCTGGTCGGCACCGAGCAGCTCGGCCCGCACCTGCTCCCGCTCCTGCGCCGCACCGGCCAGCGGCGGCGCCGCCACCGGGCCGAGCCGGGCGTCGGTGGCCCCCAACTCGCGCGCCCGCGCCACCAGGTCGGAGGAGGCGCCGAGCACCAGGTCGGCGGAGCGCGCCACCCGACGCTCCATCAGCCGCTGCCAGCGCCGCTCCAGCCCGGTGGCCAGCAGCGCGTGATGGAACGTCACCACCAGCGGGGTCTGCGGGCGCAGCCCCGGCAGCCGGCCCGCGGTGCGCAGCGCCAGGTCGGAGAGCAGCCCGGCGCGCAGCCCGTGCGCGTGCACCAGGTCGGCCCCGGTGAAGGCCCGGCGCAGCTCGCCGATCGCGGTGGAGTCGCTGCGCGCGCCGGAGGTGGGGGTGATCTCCACCGGGTGGAACACCGCCCCGGTGCGGGAGAACGCGAACAGCTCGTCCGACTCGGCCGGCCCGCAGAGCGTCACCTTGACGCCGTGTGCGGTCAGCCCCCGGGCCAGCGAGCGCACGTGCGCCCCGATCCCGCCACTGCCCGCTGAGAGCACCAGCACCACGTGCAGCTGGCCCGTCTCCGGGGCCGCCGCGCCGCCACGGGCGGGGGAAAGGTCCACGTCGTCTCGCTCCGACTCGCTACTGGGTACCCGCATTGGGAAAACGATAGGTGCTGGTCAGCCCTCCCGGGGAGAGCGGGCCGCGGCCAGCAGCTCCTCGGCATGCGCACGGCCCAGCTCCGAGTCCTCCAAACCGGCGAGCATCCGGGAGAGTTCACGCACCCGCTCCTCGTCCGTCAACGTCTTGACACCACTGCGGGTGACGGTGCCGTCGTTGGTCTTCTCCACCACCAGGTGCCGGTCGGCGAACGCGGCCACCTGCGGCAGGTGGGTGACGACCACGACCTGGGCGCTGCGGGCCAGCTTGGCCAGCCGGCGGCCGATCTCCACCGCCGCCTTGCCGCCGACGCCCGCGTCGACCTCGTCGAACAGGTAGGTGGGCACCGGGTCGGCGCCGGCGAAGACCACCTCGACGGCCAGCATCACCCGGGAGAGCTCACCGCCGGAGGCGCCCTTGGCGATCGGGCGCGGCGCGGCGCCCGGGTGCGGGGCCAGCAGCACCTCGACCTCGTCCACCCCGTGCGGGCCGTAGGAGACGGTGCGTCCGTCCAGTTCCAGGCCGTCCGGGTCGTCCAGCCGGGTCAGCTCGAAGGTCACCCGGGCGTGCGGCATGGCCAGTTCGGTCAGCTCGGCGGAGACCGCGGCGGCGAACCGGCCGGCCGCCGCCTGCCGGGCCGCGGACACCTCCTCGGCCAGCACCGCCAGCTCGGAGCGCAGGACGGCCTGCTCCTGGGCCAGTTCGCCGATCCGGTCGTCGTCGCCGTCCAGTTCGGCCAGCCGCAGCGCTCCCTGCGCGGCCCAGGCCACCACCTCGGCGGTGCCCCCCGCCGCCGAGCCGTACTTGCGCACCAGCTGGGCCAGCACCGCGCGGCGCTCCTCGACCGCGGCCAGCCGGGCCGGGTCGGCGTCCAGGTCGTCGGCGTACAGCGCCAGGTCGCCGGCCACGTCGGCGAGCAGGTAGCCCACCTCGGCCAGCCGGTCGGCCAGGGTGGCCAGTCGCTCGTCGTGCCCGCGCACCGCGTCCAGCGCGCGGCGGGCCTGGCCGAGCAGGGTGCCCGCGTCGATCGAGTCGGGGTCGGCCGGGTCGCCGGCCAGCGCCGCATGCGCCAGCACCGCGGCCGAGGAGAGCGCGTCGGCGTGGCCCAGGCGCTCGGCCTCGGCGGCGAGCTCGATCTCCTCGCCGGCCACCGGCTCGGCGGCCGCGACCTCCTCCAGGCCGAACCGGAGCAGGTCGGCCTCCTGGGCCCGCTCGCGGGCCCGGGTGGTCAGCTCGGCCAGGGTGGCCGACACCTCGCGCAGCCTGCGGTACACGGCGCGGTAGCGCTCCAGCGGCTCGGCGAGCGCCCGGCCCGCGTACCGGTCGAGCGCGCCGCGCTGGCGGGCCGGGCGCAGCAGGCGCTGCTGGTCGCTCTGGCCGTGCACCGCGATCAGGTCCTCGCCGAGCTCGGTCAGCAGGCCGACCGGGACCGAGCGGCCGCCGACGTGCGCGCGCGAGCGGCCCTCGGCGGAGACGGTGCGGCTGATCAGCAGGGCGCCCTCGTCCAGTTCGGCGCCGGCCTCCACCGCCCGGCCGGCCGCCGGGGAGTCGGCGGGCAGCTGGAGCCGGCCCTCGACCACGGCCCGATCGGCGCCGGCCCGCACCAGCCCCGGGTCGGCCCGGCCGCCCAGCAGCAGGCCCAGGCTGGTCACCACCATGGTCTTGCCGGCGCCGGTCTCTCCGGTCACGACGGTGAAACCGGGGGCCAGTTCCACCACCGCGTCGTCGATGACGCCCAGATCCCGTATCCGCATCTCGTCCAACACGGACACGACCTTACGAGACCCCGCCACCCCCGCGCGACGAGCCGGGGCGCTGAGGGGCGAAGTTCATTCCTTCCGGGCGAACCCGGCGGCGGGCACGGTGCAGTACCGCAGGAAGAACTGGGCCAGCGGCCCGATGGCCAGTGCGTAGGCGACCGTTCCCACTCCCGCACTGCCGCCCAGCGCGATGCCCGCCAGCAGCACGGTCACCTCCAGGCCGGTGCGCAGCAGGCGCAGCGAGCGGCCGGTGCGCCGGTGCAGACCCGTCATCAGTCCGTCACGCGGTCCGGGGCCCAGCCGGGCGCCGATGTACAGGCCGGTGGCCAGTCCGTTGAGCACGATCCCGCCGGCCAGCAGCGCGATCCGCACCGCGAGCGCGTGCTGGGCCGGCAACAGGGCCAGGGTGCGGTCCATCGCCACCCCGAGCAGCAGCACGTTGCCGACCGTGCCCACCCCCGGGCGCTGGCGCAGCGGCAGCCAGAGCAGCAGCACGCAGGCGCCGGTCAGCAGGACCACCGTGCCGATGCTCAGCCCGAGCCGCCCGGCCACGCCCTGGTGGAACACGTCCCACGGGTCCAGGCCCAGCGCGGCCCGGTACATCAGGCCCATGCTGACCCCGTACAGCACCAGGCCGACCAGCAGTTGGGGCACCCGGCGGCCCAACGAGCCGGTGTCGGTGGGCAGGGCGAGGACGGCCATGACGGCTCCCGGGATCGAACGAGGGGGGTACTGCGGATCAGTCCGCTCTGCCATCATGAGAAGTCCACCAAGGACACCGACAGGGCCAATTCGTCTCAGGTGGACTGATTTGAGGGAGCGCGACCGTGGCCGAGTGGCAGAGCACCATCTCCCCCGCCGCCCTGGGACGGCTGCTGGGCACCGCCCGGCTGCCCGAGCCGGCCGGCGGCCACCGGCCCGCGTACCTGCTGCTGGCCCGTCAGCTCCAGCTGCTGCTCGGCGAGGGCCGCCTCGCGGTCGGCACCCGGCTGCCCGCCGAACGCGAGCTGGCCGGCGCCCTGGCGCTCAGCCGCACCACCATCGCCACCGCCTACCAGACCCTGCGGACCGAGGGCTACCTGCACAGCCGGCGCGGTGCCGGCAGCTGGACGGCGCTGCCCGAGGGCAGCCACCCGCCCGGCAACGCGCTGTTCCCGCTGCCGCCCGACGAGCGCGAGCGGCTGATCGACCTCGGTGTGGCCTCGCCCCCGGGCCCGCAGGCCCTGCTGGCCCGGGCCGCGGCCCGGGCGGTGGAGCTGCTGCCCGCCTACGCCGGCGGCCACGGCCACTACCCGACCGGCCTGCCCGTGCTGCGGGAGGTGGTGGCCCAGCGGTACACCGAGCGCGGCCTGCCCACCACACCCGACCAGCTGCTGATCACCTCTGGCGCGCTGAGCGCACTGGGCCTGGTGCGCAGCACGCTGCTGCGCACCGGCGACCGGGTCGCGGTGGAGACCCCCAGCTACGCGCACGTCCTGCAGGGGCTGCGCGCGGAAGGCGCCCGGCTGGTGGCGGTGCCGCAGCAGCGCGAGTCGCCCGAGCAGCTGCCGCGCTGGGACCTGGCCCAGTGGCAGCGGGTGCTGCACGGCGCCGCACCGCGCCTGGCCTACGTGGTCCCCGACTTCCACAACCCGACCGGCGCGCTGATCGGCGAGGACCAGCGCCGCACCCTGCTGGGCGCGGCGAGGGCGGCCGGGACCCTGCTACTGGTCGACGAGACCATGGCCGAACTGAACTGGCACACCCCCGACGACCGGATGCCCCGCCCGACGGCCGCCCTGGACCGGGCCGCCCAGGTGATCACCGTCGGCTCGGCCGGCAAGCTGGCCTGGGGCGGCCTGCGGGTGGGCTGGGTGCGCGCCGCCCCCGCGCTGATCCGCCAGCTGGCCGACGAGCGGGTGCACCACGACCTCGCCACCTCGGTGCTGGACCAGCTGGTCTGCGCGACCATGCTGGGCGAGCTGCTGCCCGAGCTGCGCGCACTGCGGCTGGGCCAGCTGCGCGCCAGTGCCGCAGCCCTGCTGCCCGCGCTGCGCGCCCAGCTGCCGCACTGGCGGTTCGCCGAACCGGCCGGCGGCCTGACCCTGTGGCTGGACACCGCGGGGTTGTCCGGCGCCGCGCTGGCCCGGGCCGGCGAGCGCACCGGAGTACGGATCGCGGCCGGCTCCCGGTTCGGGGTGGACGGCGCCTTCGAGGCCTTCGTCCGGGTACCGCTCACCGTGCCGCCGGCCGCGGCCGCGCTCACCGCCGAGCGGCTGGCCGCCACCGCCGAGCTGGCCGCCCGGGACGCCGCCCAGACCTGGGGCGCCGACCAGCCCACCCTGGCGGTGTGAGCCGAACCACCGTCAGCAGGCCGAGCGGCCGCGCCAACCGGTCACCGGCAGCGCGAACTTCGCCACCAGCCGGTCGCTGAACGGCGCCTCGTGCAGCCGGGCCAGCCGGACCGGGACCTGCCCGCGGCGCACCTCGACCCGGGCCCCGGCCGGCAGCTCGTAGGAGCGCCGCCCGTCGCACCACAGCACCCCGTGCGGGGTCTTCGGCATGACCTCCACCGCCAGCACCGAGTGCGGCGAGGTGACGAGCGGGCGGGCGAACAGCGCGTGCGCGCTGATCGGGACCATCAGCAGCGCCTCCACCTCCGGCCAGACCACCGGGCCGCCGCCGGAGAAGGCGTAGGCGGTGGAGCCGGTGGGGGTGGAGAGCACCACGCCGTCGCAGCCGAAGTTGGACACCGGGCGGCCGTCCACCTCGGTGACCACCTCCAGCATCCGCTCCCGGGCCTGCTTCTCCACCGAGGCCTCGTTCAGCGCCCAGTCCCGGTGCACCACGTCGCCGTTGGTGCGCACCAGCACGTCGAGGGTCATCCGCTCCTCGACCTCGTAGGTGCGGTCCACCACCCGCTCGACCACCACCGCGAGGTCGTCGCGCTCGGCCTCGGCCAGGAAGCCGACCCGGCCCAGGTTGATGCCGAGCATCGGCAGCCCGGAGTCGCGGGCCAGCTCGGCGCCGCGCAGCAGCGTCCCGTCACCCCCCGCGACCAGGATCAGCTCGCAGCCGTCGGCGGCGCGTTGCACGCCCTGGACCGTCTCGACGCCGTCGGGCAGGTCGAGGTCGACCGCCTCGGAAGCCAGCAGTCTGATCCTGATCCCAGCCTTGAGCAGCCCCAGGACCAACTGCTCGACGCTGCGCAGCGCCGCCTCCCGACCGGTGTGCGCGATCAGGAAGACCGTCCGTTCCTCGCTCAAAGCCCTCTCCCTCACGTCTACCTGGTCGCCCGTCGACGCCGTCGTGGCACCCTACCGGGGCCCCTCCGCCACGGCCCGGTCCGCAGCAGCGGGATCCAACTGCGGGGCGTCCCGCCGCAGCCACAGGAAGTACTCGACATTACCCGAAGGGCCGGGCAGCGGGCTGGCCGTCACGGCCCGCACACCCAGACCCAACTCCCAGGCCTGCCCCGCCACCTGACGGACCATCTCGGCGCGAAGCTGCGGGCTGCGGACCACCCCGCCACTGCCCAGGCGCTCCTTGCCGATCTCGAACTGCGGCTTGACCATCAGCACCAGGTCGGCGTCCGGCGCCGCGCAGCCGGCCAGCGCGGGCAGCACCAGGCCCAGCGAGATGAAGGAGAGGTCGCCGACCACCAGGTCCACCGGCACGCCGCCGATCAGCTCCAAGGTCAGCTCGCGCACGTTGGTGCGGTCCATCACCGTCACCCGCTCGTCGCTCTGCAGCGACCAGGCCAGCTGGCCGTAGCCCACGTCCACCGCGAGCACCCCGGCGGCGCCGGCCCGCAGCAGCACGTCGGTGAAGCCGCCGGTGGAGGCGCCTGCGTCCAGCGCCCGGCGGCCCTCGACCACCAGGCCCTGCGGCACGAAGGCGGCGAACGCGCCGGCCAGCTTGTGGCCGCCGCGCGAGACGTAGTCGGGATCGTTCTCGTCCTTGGCCACCACCACGGCGGCCGCCGTCTCCACCTGGGTGGCCGACTTGGTCGCCACGGCCCCGCCGACGCTGACCCGGCCTGCCGCGATCAGCTCACCGGCGTGCTCCCGCGAGCGGGCCAGGTTGCGTCGGACCAGTTCTGCGTCGAGTCGGCGTCGTGCCGTTGCCACGGGTGGTTCAGCTCCTAGAGGCTGGATTCTTCGTCCAGCGAGGCGAGGACGGTACTGAGGGTCTGCTGGACATTTTCGTACACCGGCGGGTGCTCGATGGTCGGCACCCCGTCCAACCGGGCGAGCCGGGTGAGGGCGGCGTCCACCTCGGGGTGCCCGGTGGGCTCGACGGTGACGCCGAGCGGCTCCGGGTCGGGGGCCCACAGGGCGGCGACGGAGACCGGCTCGGGGACGGGGTCCGACTCCTCGAACCCGGCCTCGGCCTCGGCGTCGGCCTCGGGCTCGCGCTCGGCGGTGGGCTCAGTCATCGGTGCCGCCGTCGGCGGCGGGCTTGGCGGGGGCCCTCCTGGTGGCCGACTTCTTGGCGGGGGCCTTCTTGGCAGCCGTCTTCTTGGCCGGGCTCGCCTTCTTGGCCGGGCTGGCCTTCTTGGCGGCGGCCGTGCTCTTCTTCGCCGCCGCCGTGGTCTTCTTCGCGGCAGCCGTGGTCTTCTTCGCGGCAGCCGTGGTCTTCTTCGCGGCGGGTGCCTGCGCCGCGCCGGCGGCAGCCGCCTTCTTGTCGGCACTCGCCTTCTTGGCCGGGGCCTTCGCCGTCTTCTTGGCCGGGGCGGTCGTCGCCGCCGCCTTCGTGGCGGCGGCCTTCCTGGCCGGCGCCTTCTTCACCGCCGCCCGCTCGGCCGTCGCCCGCTCCACCGGCTCCGCCGGCGCGGGCTCCGCCGCCACCACCGTGGTCACGGGCCCCACCTCCGGCTCCGGCTCCGACTCGTGCTCCGGCGACCAGTCCTCGGCGAACAGCCCGTCCGCCCGCCCGCCCGGCGCGGCCGCGCCACGGGCCGGCGAGGCGGCCCGCGGTGCCGGCTCCTCCTCGCCCACACCTTCGAAGTCGCGCAGCTTGCCTTCCAGGTAGGCCAGCACCACACCGACCTTCACCACCTGGTCGCCGAGCCGGCCGATGCGCTCGAACGCCTTCTCGCCCTCCGCCCGGGCCAGTCCGACCGCCAGGTCCACCCCGGTCCGACCGACCGTCACCGCCTCCTGGGCCAAGGTCTGCGCCGCACGCTCGGCAGCGTCGACGTCCACCCCCACCCGGCCGAGCAGTCCGCTGGCCGTCTCCACCGCGAGCCTGCCGGTCTGTTCGGCCAGCCCGGCGGCCAACTCCACGTACTCCCGAAGCCTGTGCTGCATCGCGCCTCCTCCACCGTGCACTCGCCTGCCCCGTCCCGACGCTACCCTGTCCGCCGCACGCTGCGCGGCAGCTGTCGGCGTCCGGAGCAACGGGTACCGTGACCGCAACACCGCACACCGCCGATCCACCCGCGAGGACGAGACGATGGCCAACCCCGAGGAGTGCCGCGCCGCGCTGGAACAGCTCAGCCGCAACCTGGCCAAGGCCGAGGGCAACGTGCGCAGCGCCGCCGCCATGGACCGCTCGTTCAGCTGCCGGCTCACCGACCTCGACCTGACCTTCACCGGAGTGCTGCGCGAGGGCCGGATCCAGCAGGTCGCCCAGCACCCGGGCCCGCCCACCGCCAAGGCCGACATCCGCCTCACCATGACCAGCGACGACCTGGTCGCCCTGGTCGGCGGCGGGCTCAACTTCGCCGCTGCCTGGGCCACCGGCCGGGTCAAACTGGAGGCCGGCCTGCGCGACCTGCTCCGGCTGCGCACCCTGCTCTGACGGCCCGTCGGCCCTCGCACCACTCCCGGTCAGCCGCCGCAGCGGCGGGGATCAGCGGCGCTGCGCCCGGTCCAGGCCGACGCCGCCCCAGACAGGCCGGACCCGCCTCAGAACCCCAGCTCGGCCAGCGCCTTGCGCCCGTCGGCCGGCTCGCCGGTGCGGTCCAGCTCGGCCCAGGCCGCCGCGCACAGCGCGCGCAGCCCGTCCCAGCGGTCCTCGCCGGCGCCGGCCAGCCGCAGCTCGCCGTCCACCGTCTGGGCCCGCCGACCGCGGCAGTCGAACCCGCCGCCGGGCAGAGAATCGACCGCCGGGTGCGGCTCCAGCAGCCCGCGCAGGTCGGCGGCCAGGTAGGTCGGCCGGTGCTGGGGCGGCGCGGCCAGCAGCTGGGCGGGGGTGCTCACCCCGGTGAAGACCAGCAGGCTGTCCACCCCGCCGTTGAACGCGCCCTCGATGTCGGTGTCCAGCCGGTCACCGACCACCAGCGGCCGCTTCGCCCCGGTGCGCAGCACCGTCTCCCGGTGCATCGGCGGCAGCGGCTTGCCCGCCACCTCCGGCTCCGCGCCGGTGGCCGCGCGCACGGCGGCCACCCGG
>NZ_PYBW01000370.1 GCF_003205575.1 Streptomyces tateyamensis | reverse complement strand
GCGGGCGGGGGGGGCGGGTGGCGGCGTCCAACTGGTTGTGCGCGGGCTGCAGGTAGCGCACGGTCGAGCCGTCTTTGTTCTTCCGGGTGGTCGCCCGTACGTACATGGTCCCAGACCTTAACAGCATCACTGCAGGTCAACACGCAGTAGTCAGGCGAAACGTGTTACTAGGCGATCCCGGCCGTTCCACCAGGACGGAAGTACGTGACCTGCAACAACGCTCTCACCCGTGCCACGACCCCGCCAT
>NZ_PYBW01000369.1 GCF_003205575.1 Streptomyces tateyamensis | reverse complement strand
CGTAGCCGGAGGCGCCAGCTCCGCATGCGGCTCTCCTCGTGTCGTACGTCAGGCGTCCACTGATCCGCGCAACCATGGACGTACGCCGATCGATGACGCCACGGCCCACAGAGCTGGACTCACGCGGGGCGCATGGCCGGCGGTGGTCCGCAACCCGGAGATCCGCGGGGCCTGGCTCCTAGGAATGCCGATGAATCATGCATC
>NZ_PYBW01000368.1 GCF_003205575.1 Streptomyces tateyamensis | reverse complement strand
GAGTGACGGATGTCCTCCACCCCCGGGTAGGTTCCCCGGGTGGCGCGGGGTGGAGAACGCGGTGGGCAGGCGTGGCGTGTGGGACCGGGTGGCCGGGGACCGGGCCCGCGGGGCAGAGGCGGGGGGCGTCCGGGTCGGGGGAGCGGGTCTGTTGGTACCGAGTGGACGAGCTGGTCGGGGAAGGGGCTGGGCGCGAGGGGGCTGACGGGGCGTGAGGGTGTGGGTGGAGATCTGCGCCGGGAGGTCGGTCGAGGGGTGGAGATTGCCGGGTGGACGGGCTGGTCGGGGAAGGGGCTGGGCG
>NZ_PYBW01000367.1 GCF_003205575.1 Streptomyces tateyamensis | reverse complement strand
CCAGCAGCACGTGGCCGCCCGCGAGGATGCCGGCGAGGACCAACTCCAACGCGTCCCGCTTGCCGACCACGACGGTGCCGACCGCGTCCAGGACCGCCCGAGCCAACTGGCCGACCTCGGCGGGGGCAATGCTGCGGTCCCCGTCGTTCATCCGGTTTTCTCCCGTTCGGCGACGATCACCGCGAGGTCGCGCGGCGACGGGGTGCGACGGGGCGGTGTCTCCAGGAACGTCCACAGCCGGTCGCCCAGCAGGGCACGGGCGCGGGCCGGATCCGATTCACGGGTGACGCCGTGGTTCAGGCGCATCCGCTCGTCGGCGATTTCGCCGCTCCGGGGCAGGACCACCTCGGTGAACCGTTCGGGTCGGGTGTTGGACCAGTCCAGCGGCCATTCCCAGCGATTGATCGCGGAACGCCGCGCGTCCCTGGCACCCCAGGTGGAGCGGCCGCCCGCCGCGGCCGTCGCGGCCGGGCCGCCCGCCGGCGGCGGGGGTGGCGGCGCGAGCAGGGCGGTGACCCGGCTGATCGCC
>NZ_PYBW01000366.1 GCF_003205575.1 Streptomyces tateyamensis | reverse complement strand
GGACGAGGCTGGCTCCGTAGAACGCGTGCGCGTCGGCCCAGCTCTCGTAGGAGTAGGTGAAGTCCACGGGGCCTACACCAGTCCCTTCTCCGCCACGGCGAACCGGACGGCCGCCGTGCTGGAGGCGACGGAGAGGAACGCCTCCTCGGAGGTGACGACGAGGTCGTAGGCCAGGGGCAGCAGCTGGTCGAAGGCCGGCTCGCGGACGTAGCGGCTGTTCGGCCACCAGGAGAGCCTGGGCAGCCGGTAC
>NZ_PYBW01000365.1 GCF_003205575.1 Streptomyces tateyamensis | reverse complement strand
CCCGCCCCCCCCGCCGCTGCTCGCGGTGGCCGCCGCCCACCGCAGCGCCTGCAGCCACCCCGAGGTGACCGAATGACGACTCCCCTGATGCAGGTCACCGACCTCGGCATGACCTTCGCCGCCCGCCGGCGCGGCCCCGGGATCAAGGCGGTCGACGGCCTGGACTTCGAGGTCCGGGCCGGCGAGACGCTGGGCCTGGTCGGCGAGTC
>NZ_PYBW01000040.1 GCF_003205575.1 Streptomyces tateyamensis | reverse complement strand
GCGAAGAACAAGGGATGGCGTCTCGGGTGGCCGCCACGCAACGGTACTTGTTCACGAACATCGTCAGTCCGGTGAGATAAGTAACGACGAAGTACAAGAAGTTCGGCGCGCTCTGGCAGACGAACACCTGCCGGATCTCGCTATCGGCGGGCAGAAACGGTGCCGAGCGCCGCGCCAGGTCCGGTCGCGGCTCGGGGTCTCGTTGACTGCTCTCATCAGGCCTGTCGATCAAGGTGACCCCTTCCCCCAAATGCGCATCCCCATCGCACGAAGTCACCGTATCGCCCTGGCACGGTGCGTTGTGTGTGGGCCGGCGTGACGGGACCTCTATGCCGCCCACCTGACGAACGATCAAGACGGCAGACTCCCGCCCATGACCAGCCCGAGCACCCCGGCTGAGCACCACGCCAGAGGCTCTGACCAGCACGTTCGACGATGGCGAAAGCTCACTGTGGCCGGGGGCTCCTCCTCGGCCGCCGGCCTCAGCCCTCGGTGTCCTCGGGGAGTGCGGCCATGTCCCCGGTGGCGGGCGTGCCCTCGGCCAACCCGTAGCGCAGCAGGACGGTGCCGCGCGGGCTGGCGACCGGCGGTTCGAGCAGCGTGACGTTGGTGGGGACCGCGCCGCCGGCGAAGACCTTCTTCCCGGTGCCGAGGACGATCGGGTGGACCCACAGGTCCATCCGGTCGAACAGCTTCTCGCGCAGCAGGGTCTGCACCAGGTCCAGGCTGCCGACCACCTTCACGTGCTCGTGCCGGTCGCGGATCTCGCGCACCGCGGCGGGCAGGTCCGGCCCGAGCTGCGTGGAGCCCGCCCAGGTGAGGTCGGGCCTGCCGCGGGAGGCCACGTACTTCGGGACGCTGTTGAACAGGGCGGCGAACGGGTTGTCCCCGGCCTTCGGCCAGTAGGCGGCGAAGATGTCGTACGTCCGCCGGCCGAGCAGCAGGGCGTCGGTGCCCTGGTAGGCGGCGTCGACCTGGGCGCCGGCGACTTCGTCCAGCAGGGGCACCTGCCAGCCGCCGAAGCGGAAGTCCGCCGGGTCCTCGTCGGGGCCGCCGGGCGCCTGCCCGACGAGGTCGAGGGTGGTGAACAGGGCGAGGTGGATGAGGCCCATGGCGTACTCCCGCTGAGTCGGTGGTCGGTCGGGAATGCAGACTGCTCGGAACGGGCGAACTCATCGGTCCGCCGCGACCCGGTTTCTCACCTCGATGGTCCCCCGGGCGGCGTGCTGACGCCCTGTCGGCCGGCCGACCCGCGAGCGGGGCCGGCGGCAGCCTACGGCCGGACCGGCTGCGCCTCGTCGGCCCGCTCGGGCGAGTCGGTCGGTCGCGCGCCGAGCACGGTTCCGGTGGTGACGACGTCCAAGTAGAACGCCCTGGAGTAAGGCCCCATCGGAGCCGACCGCGACCCATCGCGCAACACACCGACAAGCTTCCCCTCCTTGACAAATTTTTTTGTCGGTCGCATCCTGGAGGGGTGCTGGACGTCGCTGTGATCGAAGACCGTGCCGCCGCCGAGGCTTCGCTGGACCCGATGCGGTCCCGGATCCTCGCCGCGCTGGCCGAGCCGGGCTCGGCCGCCATGCTGGCCGGGCGCCTGGGCCTGGCCCGACAGAAAGTCAACTACCACCTCAAGGAACTGGAGCGGCACGGCCTGGTCGAGCTCGCCGAGGAGCGGCGCAAGGGCAACGTCACCGAGCGGGTGTACCGCGCGACGGCCGCGTCCTACGTGATCTCGCCCAGTGCGCTGGCCGAGGTCAGCCCCGACCCCTCGCGCTCCCCGGACCAGTTGTCGGCCCACTGGCTGCTCGCGCTCGGGGCCCGCCTGGTCCAGGAGGTGGGGGCACTGGTCACCGGCGCGGCCAGGGCCCGGCGCCGGGTCGCCACCTTCGGCCTGGACGCCGAGGTCCGCTTCGCCACCGCGGCCGACCGCACCGCCTTCGCCGCGGAGCTGACAGAGGCCGTCGCGGCCCTGGTCAGCCGCTACCACGACGAGTCCGCCGACGGCGGGCGCAGTCACCGGGTGGTGGTCGCGCTGCACCAGATCCCCGCCGCACCGCTCACCGCAGCAAATCCCGTACCGGAACACCCGGATCAGCCGGAACAACCAGAACCGCCGGAACCGCCAGAACAGGACGACAGACCATGACGCACCCCTTCGAGATCGAGCTGAGCACCCCCCTGCCGGCCGACCCCGAGCAGGTCTGGGCCGCGATCGCCACCGGGCCGGGCATCGACGCCTGGTTCATGGGCCGCAACGAGGTCGAGCCGCGCGAGGGCGGCACCGCCTCGATGGACACCGGCGGCCACGTCGCGCAGGCGGTGATCACCGCCTTCGAGCCCGGCAAGCGGTTCGCGACCCGCACCGCCACCGCCGAGGACGGCCGGTTCATGGCCTTCGAGTACCTGATCGAGGGCCGTGCGGGCGGCAGCACCGTGCTCCGCCTGGTGCACAGCGGCCTGCTCGGCGACGACTGGCAGGACGAGTACGACGCGCTGCGCCGCGGCTGGCCCTTCCACCTGCACACGCTCGCCGAGTACCTGACGCACTTTCCCGGCCGCACCGCCGTCCCGGTCTTCGCCCTCGCGATGCCTGCCGGACAGTCGGCCGAGCAGCTCGGCACGGTGCTGGCCCGCGGGCTCGCGCTGCCGGACCGGCCCCCCGTCGGCGCCCGGGTGCAGGCCCGTCCGGAGGGCCTGCCGGTCCTGGACGGCGAGGTGACCTGGTCCAACGAGGAGCACCTGCAGCTGCGCACCGCCGACGGCATCTTCTCCTTCCACCACGGCCCGGGAGTGGTGCTGACCGGCCACCACCTCTTCGGCCCGGCCCCGGCCGGTGCCGAGGCCGCCTGGCAGCAGTGGCTGACCGACCTCTTCGCCTGACCGACCTCCTCCCTTCCTCTTACACCTGCACACCTGCACACCTACACAGCAAGGAACCTCCCATGCGCACCCTGATCAGCTCCGCGTTCATCTCGCTCGACGGCGTCGTGGACTCCCCCGGCGGCGAGGCCGGTTACCGCAACGCCGGCTGGACCTTCAAGGACATCGACTTCCTCCCCGAGGCCTTCGAGCTCAAGGGCCGCGAGCAGGAGGAGTCCACCGCGATGCTGCTGGGCCGGGTCAGCTACCAGGCGTTCAGCCCGGTCTGGCCGGACATGGCGGAGTTCGCCCACTACAAGGCGATCCCCAAGTACGTGGTCTCCACCACGCTGGCCGAGGACCAGCTGGTCGACAACTGGGGCGAGACGGCCATCCTGCGCTCGCTGGACGAGGTCGCCGCGCTGAAGGAGACCGAGGGCGGCCCGATCATCGTGCACGGCAGCGCCGCGCTCAACCAGGGGCTCTCCGACGCCGGTCTGATCGACCGCTACCACCTGCTGGTCTTCCCGCTGCTGCTGGGCGCGGGCAAGCGGCTGTTCAGCACCACCGACAAGGACACCCAGAAGCTGGCCCTGGTCGAGCACGCGGTGTACCCCAACGGCCTGCAGAAGCAGGTCTTCGACGTGGTCCGCTGACCGGTCGTCACACGCCGGTTGGTCAGCTCTACTCGTGCCCCGTCACCGCCGCGGCCAGGCTGGGCTGGAGCCGGCGGGCCACGTCCACGTGGTCGCGGGTCCAGATCAGCCGGACCGCGGTCGGGGTGGCCCGGCCCTGCGGGTCGGTGAGCTCACTGCGCACCGACCCCACCAACCGGGCGGCGGCTTCGGGGTGCAGCTCGACCGGGCTGGGCAGCGGGCTGCGCCCGTCCAGCGTGCGGGCCAGGCCCCGGTACCAGGCTGTGACCCGGGTGGTCGCGCCCTGGATGGCCCGGTGCGCCTCGGTCTCGGTCTCGCTGAAGGCCCCGCGCTCGGCCCCAGGCCCGGTGACGCCGACGGCCCGGCAGTCGGCCCCACACTCGGCCGAGCGCTCGGCCCCGCCAACACCCTCCCCGTCGGTCGCGGTCGGCCGCGCCGGGTGCTGCCAGAGCGAGACCACCGCGTCGGCGGCCAGCCGCAGGCCGACCACGCCGGTGACCAGCGTGGTGGTGTCGGCCAGTGAGAGCGGCTTGGCGCCGCGCTCGGCCAGGTAGCTGCGGTAGGCGTCGTCCAGTCGGCGAGCGGCGGCGGCCGCGGTGCGGCGCTCGCGCTCCGGCGCGGCCGTGCCGGCGTGGCCGAGCGCGTAGTCCACGGCACCGGCCAGGTAGCCGGCGCTGTCGGTGTAGGCCTCGGCCAGCGCCTTGTCCACCGCGGCGGCCGCGCCGCGCGGCCAGAAGAAGAGCGCCACCACCAGGCTCACGGCGCAGCCCAGCCCGATGTCCTGGATCCGCAGCAGCACGATGTGCCAGTCCGGGTCCTGGCCGATGTTGAACAGCACCGCGAGGGTGACGGTGAAGGCGGCCTGCCCGGCGGCGAAGGAGATCGCGGCGGGCGCGATCCCGGCGCACAGCACCGCGACCGGCAGGACCAGCCAGAGCAGGGTGCCGTGGTGCCCGATCAGTTGCAGGAGTCCGGCGCCGAGCACCGAGCCGACCAGCGTGCCGCCCACCGCCCGGGCCGCGTTCTGACCGGTACTCAGCGCGTTGGAACGCAGCACCGAGAGGGTACCGAGCAGCACCCAGAACCCGTGCTGAACACTGGTCAGCTCGGCCAGCAGCACCGCGATGCCCAGGCCCACCCCGCCGCGCAGGCTGTTGTGCAGCCAGACCGAGCGCAGCCCCAGGTGGGCGGCGGCGCGCTCGCGGGCGGCGGCCAGCGGTCCGGTCAGTGCGCCCGGTTCGCGGCCGAGCAGGCGGTCGGCCCACCGGCGCTGCCAGGCGGTGGCGGCCAGTTCGACGTTGCCGGCGATCTGGCGCACGGCGAAGCCGAGCTCCTGGGCCCGGAACGAGAGGTCGAGGGTGGCGATGAAGCCGTAGACCTCGGCGGGGCGCTCGCCCACCGCGCGGTCCACCGGCAGCCGGACGGTGGCGCTGTGCTCCAGGCCGGCCACCGCCGACTCCAGCTGCCGCACGGCCGCGCGCAGGGGGGCCACCTCGGCGCGCAGGTCGGTGAGCAGGTCGGCGGCGCGCTCCAGCACGTCGGCGACGGCGAGCCGCACGGTGCGGGCGGCCGGGTCGCAGGCGGGGGGTGCCTCGGCGTAGGTGGGGCGGTCGGCGACCACGGCGCAGAGCCAGGTGAGCTCGTCGACCAGGCGGACCAGCGCGCGGGAGCTGAGCGAAAGCCCGGTGGGGCGGTAGGGGGTCGCGTCGAAGGCGGTGCGCAGGGCGGTGGCGGCTTCGGCGGTGCGCTCGGCGGCCATCCAGCAGTCGGCCGCGGTGCTCCGGTCAGCCGCTCCGGGGTGCGCGGTGTGCCCGCCTGCACCGCCCGGGCGCCCGGTGTCCAGGCCCGCGGAGTCCACGCGCCCAGTGTCCAGGCGGGCGGTGTCCAGGCGGGCGGTGTCCAGGCGCAGTTGCTGCGCGGCGGCGCGGCAGACCAGCGCGGCGGGGGCCCGCAGCGGATCGGCCACCGGGCGCGGCCAGAGCAGCGCGACGGCCGGCAGCGCGACCAAGGCCGCCAGACCCGCACCGGCCAGCCGCTCCGGCAACTGCCCGAGCGGTGCGGGTGCGCTGACCGGCAGCACGAAGGCGAGCAGCAGCGCGGTGGAGCTGCCCGCCAGCACCGAGCTGACCACACCGGCGAACAGCACCGCGAAGCCGACCAGCACGGTCGCGGTGACGGCCAGCCAGAGCTTCCCGGCGGCCAGCGTGCCCAGGGTGATCAGCACCGCCCAGGCCAGCGCCAGCCCGGCCTGGGCACGCAGCCTGGCCGCCATCGGGCCGGAGAAGTCGACCAGCAGCAGCATCGAGATGCCGCCGAACGCGGCGTAGCCAGCCACCGTCGGCGCGTGCAGCACCTCGGTGCAGAACGCGAACAGGGCGGGCATCACCAGGGCGGTGCGCCCGGCCCGCCGGGTCGCGGCGAGGTCCGGGTCGTGCGCGCGGAGCCAGTCGAACATGTCCCTCATTTCCGGTCACGAACGCGGCGCGGGCAATCCGGCGGGGCCCGCGGCCGCCGAGCGGAATCCGGTGGGGTGACGGATCCGGGCCTATTAGGGTGACGCTGTGTCAACTCAGGTGATCGTACTAAACGGCGGATCAAGCTCCGGCAAGTCCGGCATCGTCCGCTGCCTGCAGGCTCTGCTCCCCGAGCCCTGGCTGGCGCTGGGGACGGACGGCTTCGTCGAGGCGCTCCCCGCAGCGCTGCGCCGGGGCGAGACCGGCATCGGGATCGGGCCGGACGGCACGGTGACCGTGGGCCCCGAGTTCCGCCGCCTGGAGGAAGCCTGGACGGCGGGGGTCGCCGCGATGGTCCGCTCCGGTGCCCGGGTGGTCGTGGACGAGGTCTTCCTCGGCCGGTCGGCCTCCCAACAGCGCTGGCAGCGGGCTCTGACGGGGCTCGAGGTGCTCTGGGTCGGCGTCCGCTGCGCCCCCGAGGTCGCCGCCGCGCGCGAACTGGCTCGCGGCGACCGCGAACCGGGGATGGCCGCCCGCCAGGCGGACCTGGTGCACCAGGGCGTGCACTACGACCTGGAGGTGGACAGCAGCCGGGTGCAGGCCCTGGACTGCGCACGGCTCATCGCTGCGCGGGTCCGCTAGCCCGAGCGCCCGAAGTCCGGCCCGCCAAAGTCAGGGCGGCCGGTGTCAGGACGCCCGAAGTCACGGCAGCCGCAGCCACCGCGCCCGGAGTCAGGGCAGCGGCAGGTCCACGGGCTCGGTCCGCTGCAGGGGCCGCACCGCCCACCCCGAGCCGAGCCGGGCAAGCAGCGCGGCGGGCCCGAGGACGAGGGCGCCGAGCAGGAGCGGGACGACCGACTGGTACCAGACGGCGTAGCCCACGTACTGCGCGACCACGGCCAGCCCCACGGCCGCCACCAGCAGCCGCCGCCGGCTCTTCTCCGTCCGCCGACGGGCACTCGCGGCGAAGGTGAGGCCCAGGCAGGCTCCGGCGAGCGCGCCGAGCCCGGCGCCCCACATCGACACGGCGGACAGATCGACGAAGGCCCGAACCGCCCGGCCGGGGCTCGGCCCGTCGAACTGACCGGCCATCAGGGCGATCCCGGCGGCCAGCAGCAGGCTCGGCGTCCACCCGGCCGCCGCCCCTAGCAGCACCGCGCGCTCCAGCGCCTTGCGTCTGCTGCGCCCCGTCAGGCGGCTCAGCCACTCTTCCCCGTACGGCGTCATGTCCTCCGCCTACCCGCGATCGGGGGCGGCCAACAGGGAGCCGTCCGGCGGCGTCGCCCGGCCGGCGGAGCCGGGTGGAGTCGAGGGCGACGCCCAGGTGCGGAACCTGAGCGAAAGCTGAACGAGTCCCCGAGATGCCCGGCGGGCCGACAGGGCGTCAGTTGCGCCGCCCGACGGGCTCCCACCGCCGCCCCACCCCGGCATCCGGCTGACATCCCCCCAGGTGACACCGCCGACCAGGCCCGCGCCGGCCGTCCGGCCGGCCCCGAGGCCTGCCTCCCGTCCGCCCCAGCAGCCCCGCCGCCATCGCACAGGCTCCCAGCAAATCTCCAGGGGGCTTCCAGAATTGACCGATTCCCGACATTGTCATGTTCTCCCCATGACGAGCGGGCAGCCCGGCTCCTACGGTGTTCGCCGTGCCGGTGACGGTCTGTCACCTGCTCGACCCCCACACCTGCCGCTCCGCCCACGCCGCCCCACAACGGCGACGGGGCGGCGTGCCGGCCGTACCGGGCCGGCTTCCCTCAAGGAGTTCATCGATGCGCGCACCCACGGCGATCGGCATCACCGTCGCCCTCGCGTTGTCCTGCCTGACCGTCGCCGGCACGGCGACCAGCGCCACCGCCGCCCCCGCGCGACCGGCCGGCCACCACAAGCACCTGCGGCACGGCCTGGGCCTCGACCTGGCCGCACTGAAGGCCCACCAGCACGCCGTACACGCGGCGGCCACCGCCGACCTCGGCTCGATCGCGCCCTTCACCCGGAACGGCGCCGCCCCCGCCAGTGCCGACCTGAGCACCTACGCGCTGGCCCCCGGCGACCAGGGCCAGGTCGGCGCCTGCGTCACCTGGGCCACCGGCTACACCGGCTACGGCATCCTGATGAACGAGCAGGGGATCAGCGGTGCGCCGATGGCCCCGATGTACATCTACTCGCAGATCGCCCAGGGCAACGACACCGGCACCTACGCCAGTGTCGCGCTGCCGATGGAGCAGCAGCAGGGCATCGACACCCAGTCCGACTACTGGCAGGGCACCCAGGACTACACCACCCAGCCGGACGCCAACGAGGTGGCCAACGCCGCCCAGTACAAGCTCTCCGGCTTCACCGAGCTGCCCACCAGCGGTGGCGCGGCCCGCTCGGCGATCGAGAACGCGATATCCCGGGGCATGCCGGTCCCGATCGGCTTCCAGGTCCACCAGAGCTTCATGGACATCGACTCCGCCACCGCCGCCTCCTACAGCTACCTGCCGGGCGACTCCGGCAGCGACCCGGTCGTCGGCGGCCACGAGGTCACCGTCGTGGGCTACAGCGACCAGGGCGTGAAGATCGAGAACAGCTGGGGCAGCGGCTGGGGCGACGGCGGCTTCGTCACCGTCCCGTGGAGCTTCTTCGACACCGGCGACGTCCAGGAAGTCCACGCCATGGGCAAGCTGGCCTCCTGACGCGTAGCACTCCCACCGGTGGCCCCCGCCGCGCGCGCGGCGGGGGCCACCGCGCGCCGGTGGGCGGGGACCGGCCGGTGACGACCAGTCCGGTCTCGGGTACGCCGACACCTTGGTGCCCGGGGTGCGGCTGCCCGCCCAGGTGGTCCGGGACCACCTGGGGGGCGGGTCGACCGTCGGTCAGCAGGCGTGGGGCGCAACCCCGCCCGGCCAGCCGGCGGGCGGCGTCACCGCTCGGCCGGCCGGTGGCCCGTCATCGCCCGGCGGGGACCGCCGCCGGGCGGGAGCCCGTACCGGAGTTGGTGCCGAGCGCGGCCAGGATCGCCTCCACGGTCTGCTTGGCGTCGCCGAACAGCATGCTGCTGTTCTCCCGGAAGAACAGCGGGTTCTGCACGCCCGCGTAGCCGGAGGCCATCGAGCGCTTGAAGACCACCACCTGCTCCGCCTCCCACACCTTGAGCACCGGCATGCCGGCGATCGGGCTGGTCGGGTCGTCGGTGGCGGCCGGGTTGACGGTGTCGTTGGCGCCGATCACCAGGACCACCGAGGTCCGGGCGAAGTCATCGTTGATCTCGTCCATCTCCAGCACGATGTCGTACGGCACCTTGGCCTCGGCCAGCAGCACGTTCATGTGGCCGGGCAGCCGGCCGGCCACCGGGTGCACGCCGAACCGCACCTCGATGCCGCGCTCGCGCAGCCGCCGGGTCAGCTCCGCCACCGGGTGCTGGGCCTGGGCCACGGCCATGCCGTACCCCGGGGTGATGATCACCGAGCTGGCCTGCGCCAGCAGTTCGGCGGTCTCCGCGGCCCGGATCTCCCGGTGCTCGCCGTGCTCCTGCTCGGCGCCGGTGGGCGCCTCGATGCCGAAGCCGCCGGCGATCACCGAGAAGAAGGAACGGTTCATCGCCTTGCACATGATGTACGACAGGTACGCACCGGAGGAGCCGACCAGCGCGCCGGTGACGATCAGCAGGTTGTTGTCCAGCAGGAAGCCGGCCGCGGCGGCCGCCCAGCCCGAGTAGCTGTTCAGCATCGAGACCACGACGGGCATGTCGCCGCCGCCGATCGAGGCCACCAGGTGCCAGCCGAGCGCCAGCGCCAGCACGGTGACCGCGATCATCAGGCCCAGGTTCGGGCTGACGGTGAACCAGACGGTGAGCGCCACGAAGGCGGCCAGCGCGCCGATGTTGAGCCCGTTCTTGCCGGGCAGCACCAGCGGCCGCGAGTTGATCTTCGCCGAGAGCTTCAGGTAGGCGACGATCGAGCCGGTGAAGGTGACGGCGCCGATGAAGATGCCGATGAACACCTCGGCGTGGTGGATGCCCAGCAGGTCGGCGCCGATCCGGGTCTGCGCCGAGCCCTTGGACTCCACCTCCAGGTAGCTGTTCCAGCCCACCAGCACGGCGGCCAGACCCACGAAGCTGTGCAGCACCGCGATCAGCTCGGGCATCTGGGTCATCTCGACCCGGCGGGCCCGCCACAGGCCGATCGCCGCGCCGAGCGCCATGGCCAGCAGGATCAGCAGCACCGCCCCGGCGCTGACCGTGCGCGAGGCGACCACGACGGTGGCGACCAGGGCCAGCGCCATGCCCGCGATGCCGAACACCACCCCGGCCCGCGAGGTGCGGTGCTGGGACAGCCCGGCCAGGCTGAGGATGAACAGCAGGGCGGCGACGAGGTCCGCCGCGTGGGACGCGGTCAGGGAAGTCATCGGGCTCAGCGCCTTTCGGGGGACGTCGAGAACATCGACAGCATGCGGCGGGTGACGGCGAAACCGCCGAAGATGTTCACGCTGGTCAGCAGGATCGCCACGAAGGACAGCGCGGTGACCAGCCAGCTCTCGTGGCCGATCTGCAGCAGCGCGCCGACCACCACGATGCCGGAGATCGCGTTGGTCACCGACATCAGCGGGGTGTGCAGGGCGTGGTGGACCTTGCCGATCACGTAGTAGCCGATCACCACGGCCAGCGCGAAGACCGTGAAGTTCTCGGCCAGTTGGGCCGGGGCGAAGGCCACCAGCAGGAAGGTGGCGAGCATCCCGAGGCCGATCAGGCCGAACCGGGCCGCCGGGGTGAGCCTGGGCCCGGCCGGCTCGGCGGGCACGGCGGCGGGCGCCGACGCCTGGGCCTGCGGGGCGGCCGAGACCGCGACCGGCGGAGGCGGCCAGGTGATCTCGCCGTCCCGCACCACGGTGACGGCGCGCTGCACCACGTCCTCGAAGTCCAGGGTCAGCCGCCCGTCCTTCTCCGGCGTGACCAGCTTGAGCAGGTTCACCAGGTTGGTGCCGAACAGCTGGGAGGCCTGCGCGGGCAGCCGGGCGGCCAGGTCGGTGTAGCCGATGATGGTCACCCCGCCCTCGGTGACCACCGCGCGGCCCGCCACCGTGCCCTCGACGTTGCCGCCCATCGCGGCGGCCATGTCGACGATCACGCTGCCGGGCTTCATCGCGGCCACGTCGGCCGCGGTCAGCAGGCGCGGGGCCGGGCGGCCGGGGATCAGTGCGGTGGTGATGACGATGTCGACGTCCTTGGCCTGCTCGGTGTAGAGCGCGGCCGCGGCCCGGTCGTAGTCGGCCGAGGTGGCCTTGGCGTAGCCGTCGGTGCTGGCTTCCTGCTCGACGTTGACCGGCAGGTACTCGCCGCCCAGCGACTTGACCTGGTCGGCCACCTCGGGCCGCGGGTCGGTGGCCCGCACGATCGCGCCCAGGCTGGAGGCCGCGCCGATCGCCGCCAGACCCGCCACGCCGGCGCCGGCCACCAGCACCTTGGCGGCCGGGACCTTGCCGGCGGCGGTGACCTGGCCGGTGAAGAAGCGCCCGAAGGCGTGCGCGGCCTCGATCACCGCGCGGTAGCCGGCGATGTTGGCCATCGAGCTGAGCACGTCCATCGACTGCGCCCGGGAGATCCGCGGCACCGCGTCCAGCGCGAGCGCGGTGACCCCGCGCGCGGCCAGCACCTCCAGCAGGTCGCCGCGCTGGGCGGGAGCCAGCAGGGCGACCAGGTCGGCGCCCTGGTTCAGCCGCGCCACCTCCTCCTCGGAGGGGGCGTTGACCTTGAGCACCAGGTCGGCCGTCCAGGCCTCGCCGATCTCGGCGCCGGCCTCGAGGTAGGTCTCGTCGGTGAACCCGGAGGCCGCTCCGGCCTCGGACTCGACGACCACCTGGTAACCCAGCGCCAGCAGCTGACGCACCGTCGACGGGGTCGCGGCCACCCGGGTCTCACCGGGGACGGACTCTGCGACCACGCCGATGCGCTGGGGCGGATGGCGGGTCGGGTCTTCTGCAGACATGTGTCGTGTCTCTCTCGTCGGAGGCGCTGCTGACTGGGCATCTGCGGACTCGGGGAGCAGGTCCCTGGACGCGGAAGGTACACCTTCCGCGCCCGCGCGCCGAGAGGGCTTCGTAGTGACACGATTCACTCGTGCAGGTGGGTGTGGCTCCTTCGAGTACGGTCGGCCGGCTTCCTGGGGTGACGGCTACGCCGCGGTGACCGACTGGGGGAAGGCGAAGACGCCGTCCGGGTCGTACCGGCGGGCCACCGCCTGCAGCCGCGGCAGGTTCGCGCCGTAGTAGGCCCGGCCCCAGTCGGGCAGCGTGGCGTCGATGTAGTTGACATAGGCGCCGCGGGCGCCGAGCCCGGCCAGCCCGTCGCGCACGGCGTCCGCGGTGGTGCGGGCCTGCTGCTCGGTGGCGGGGGTGGCGCTCACGTAGACCTGGGCGCTGGCGAGCGAGTCGCGGTGCGGGAAGGCGGTCGCGTCGGGGGCCGGCTCGCCGACGGCGCCGCCGAGCGAGTCGAGCAGCAGGTCGACGCCGCTGCGACCGGTCATCAGCTCGGTGACCGCGGCGGGGTCCAGCGGGGTCGGGCCGAGCATCCGGGAGACGGCGACGAAGCCGGTCCGGCCCAGCCGGCCGCCCTCCCAGGTGGGGTGGCACTGGGCGATGGTGTCCTTGGCGCAGCCGGCCATGAATTTCATCGCGTCCAGGTAGTCCTTGGCGGCGACGGTGCGGGTGGCGGGGGCGGTGCCGACCGCCCGGACCAGGCGGTCCAGCTGGGCGTTGGCCTCGTCCGGGTCGCCGACCCAGCAGCCGACGATCCGGCAGCTGGGCGGCGTGCCGCCGGAGACCTGGCAGCTGGCCCACAGCTCGAACGGGGCGCCGGCCACCCACGGCTGCCAGGCGCCGAGCACCTCGGTGGTCGCCGTGGCGGGGAAGCCCAGCACGAAGACCGTCAGGCCCGGCGCGGGGGCGGTGTCGAAGCTGAACCGGGTGACGATCCCGAAGTTGCCGCCGCCCCCGCCGCGCAGCGCCCAGTGCAGGTCGGGCTCCTCGGTGGGCGAGGCGGTGCACAGGCCGGAGTCGGCGAGGACCAGTTCGGCGGCGGCCAGGCGGTCGCAGGTGAGCCCGTACTTGCGCGCCAGCACGCCGATGCCGCCGCCCAGGGTCAGGCCGCTGACGCCGACGGTGGGGCAGCTGCCGGCCGGCAGCAGCCGGCCCTGGGCGGCCAGGCCCGCGTACACGTCGATCAGCCGGGCGCCGGCGCCCACCTCGGCGGTCCCGTCGGGGTTCACCACGACCCGGGCCATCGCGCGCAGGTCGATCACCAGGCCGCCGGCCGGGATGCTGTACCCCAGGTAGCTGTGGCCGCCGCTGCGCGCGGCGATCGGGATCCCGTGCCCGCGCGCGACGTCCAGGCAGGCGCGCACCTCGTCGGGGCAGGCGCACTTCGCGATGGCGGCGGGGAGCTGACCGTCGTTCAGTTCGTTGAAGCCGAGTCGGGCGATCGGGTAGCCGGGGTCGCCGGGCAGCACCAGCCGGTCGCCGAGCACCGCCCGCAGCGCCTGCCAGTCCGGCGGCATCGCGCCCCGCCCGCGCGGCCGGGCCGGGAAGGCGCTGACCTGGTTGGCACTGGCGAGCGTCACGGCTCCGGCCCCCAGGCCGGCCAGGAAGCCTCGCCGGTGCAGTCCCGGTCGGCGCAGTTCCGGTCGGCGCAGTTCCGGTCGGCGCAGTTCCGGTCGGTCCGGCTCCGGTCGGTGGTGGTCCGGTCGGTGGTGGGCCGAGCGGTGCTGGGTCATGGGGTGCCTCCGGGGTGCCGCGCGCGTGGTGTCCGTCCTCGCCGATCGTCACGCGGCCCCCGGGGCCCCGCCTGCGGAACTGCGCCTTCCGGGGCGGGACGGGGACGAGAAGTCGACGGTCCGTCAGCTCCTCGCCCCCTCTGCGCCGATCCCGCCGGTCAGCCCGGCTGGGCCGCCGTCAGGTCGCGCTCGGAACTGCCGCCGCGCACCAGGCGCAGCAGAAGCGGGCCGAGGGCGAGGCTGTCCGGGCCGCTGACCGCGACGGCCAGGAAGATCCAGCAGTACAGCACCGACAGCTCGCCGCCGTTCTGGATCGGCCAGAGCGCGTGCTGCTGGTGCACGGAGAAGTACGCGTAGGCCATCGATCCGGAGCAGAGCAGTGCGGCGGGACGGGTGCCGACACCGAGCAGCACCAGGGCGCCGCCGACCAGTTGGATCAGTGCGGCCCACCAGCCGGGCCACTGGCCCAGCGGCACGGTGTGCCCGTGCGGGGCGCCGAGCACGCCGAACAGCGCGGACGCACCGTGGCAGAGGAAGAGCAGTGCGGTGACCATCCGCAGCAGGCCGGCCAGGTGCGGTCTGGCCTGTACCGCAAGGGAGTTGGCAGTGCTGTTAACGGACATCGGTACTCCTTCGTCAGCCGCGCCTCGGGCGCGGAGCAACTTGGGGAACGGTGGTGCGCAGTGAGCACCACGGGTACGCAGCCCGGGCCTGACGCGTTCAATGCGGGCCGTCACTCGCACCCCCTAAAAATCCCCGGGTACCCCACCCGCCGCCTGCCCCCTGCCGCCAGGGCCGCTTTCCGCAGCTTCCCGCCGCCCGGTGCGACCGCTCGCTGCGATGTGGTGCTTTGACGGGGAATGAGCTGACACCGTCTCCGAGCACGCCTTTTCCGCTCGGTACCTCCCCAGACCGGGAACTGACGGGTGTTCTAGGATGCGGGCCATGACGGAGATGCAGGAGCCAGGGACCGGCGGGGAGGCCACAGCCGGGGCGGAGGCGGGCGAGCCGGACTGGGCCGCCCTGGCGGACGACTACGAGCGCACCTCGCGCCGGAAGAAGCAGCTCCGGGCGGCGACCGCGTGCGTGGTGGCCGCGGCCGCGGTCGGGGGAATCGTGGTGGCCGCGGTCCAGGTGACCGGGTCCGGCGGCAACGGCAAGCACGCCGCCGCCGGGGCCGACCACAAGGGAGCGTCGACCGGGCTGGACGGGCTCGGCGGCAGCCACGACCACGGAGGCGGCGCCTCGCCCTCGGACGACCCGTCGGGCTCGCTCATGGTGGTCGGCTCCAGCGGCACGGTGTCGGCCTCGCCCACGCCGAGCGACGGCAACACGCCCTCGGGGTCCACCAGCGGCACCGCGGGCGGCCAGCCCGCCGGCGGCGCCACCGCGGGCTCGGGTGGCTCGAACTCCGGGGGCACCGGTGGGACGGGCGGCTCGGGCAGCACGGGCGGGGCCGGTGGGACGGGGGGCGCCCCCGCTCCGGCGCCGGCTCCGGGCAAGACCACCGCCCCCGCGCCCCAGCCGAAGCCGACCCCGCCGCCCCCCACCACGGCGCCGCCGGCCAACAACCCGTACACGCCGGGCCAGGTCTGCGGCAACGGCTTCAGCGTGATCGACTCGCACAGCCTGGGCGAGGCCACCATCTACCTGCTGTACAACAGCGGCACGGGCAGCAACTGCGTGACCACCATGGTGGCCCACCCCAACGGCAACACGGCGCTGAACGCCACACTGTCGGTGCAGAACGGGCCGTCCGGCAGTGACCCGGGGAACTACGCCTACTACGCCGGCCCGGTGACCGAGCACGCGGCGCGCACCTGCGTCTCCTGGGGCGGCTCGTTCCGCGGCGTCTCCTGGAGCAGCGGCTGGAGCCACTGCGGCTGACCCCCGCGCCTTCCTGCGGCGGCCGGCGGCCGGGGGCCCGTTCCCGGGCACCGGCCGCCGCTGCTTTCGGACGCTTGAGTTCCCCGTCCTCAGGCGCCGTGCCGCCCCTCGCCCGCCGCGAAGCGGGCGGCGCCGGGGGCCGTCTCGGCGTGCAGGGCGGGTTGGCCGTGGCGCCACTCGTTGGCGAGGGCCGCGGGCTCGGTCAGGCCCTCCTGCTCCAGCAGCGAGAGGCGGTCGTGCCGCAGGCAGAGCTGCGGGAACTCAGCGAGCCGGGCCGCCAACTCCTCGGCCGCCGCGCGCTCCTGGCCCGCCGGGACCCCCCGGTTGGCCAGCCCGATCCGCTCGGCCTCCGCCGCCTCGACCGGGCGGCCGGTGAGCACCAGGTCCATCGCCCGGCCGGCCCCGATCAGGCGCGGCAGCCGCACCGTGCCGCCGTCGATCAGCGGCACGCCCCAGCGCCGGCAGAACACCCCGAACACCGCGTCCTCCGCCGCCACCCGCAGGTCGCACCAGAGTGCCAGCTCCAGCCCGCCGGCCACCGCGTACCCGGCCACGGCGGCGATCACCGGCTTGCCCAGCCGCAACCGGGTCGGCCCCATCGGCCCCGCCCCCTCCGCCGACAGGCGGTTCCCCCGCCCGGTGCCGACCGCCTTCAGGTCCGCCCCGGCACAGAAGTTGCCCCCCTCCCCCCAGAGCACCGCCACTGACGCTCCGTCATCCGTCTCGAACTCCTCGAACGCCCGCAGCAACTCCCCCGCCGTCGGGCCGTCCACCGCGTTCCGCACCTCGGGCCGCGACAGGATCACGGTCCGCACCCGTCCCACCTGCTCCACCCGGACCGCCGCCCTGACCGCCACCCGCACTCCTCCGTCCGCTCACTGACACCGCGTCAATACTGGGTACGGATTATGCCCGCCCGCCACCAGCGCCTCGCCCGGTTCGGCGCGCCGGTACAGGCCGGTACAGCACCGAGCGACCCGCGGGCATCAGTCGGCGCTGCGCGTACCGACCACCTCGAGCTGCTCCAGCGTCACCAGCCCCAGCCCGGTCAGCTCCTGCAACTGCGGCAGGAACTCCCGCACCCGTGGCTCGGTGTCCACGATCACCACGGCCACCGGCAGGTCCGCGCTGAACGACAGCAGCCGTGCCGTGTGCACCGCCGACGAGGCGCCGAAGCCCTCCACCCCGTGGAACACGCTGGCCCCGGCCAGCCCGGCGGCGTGGGCGCGGTGCACGATCTCGCTGTAGAGCGGCCGGTGGTGCCACACCTCGTCGTCCCCGAGCAGCACGGTCAGCCGCACCGCCGCGCCCGCGAGCCTGCTCATCATGGCCTCCACCCAGCTCGCCGGCCCACCCCGGCGGCGGGGCCCTGCTTCCCAGCATCCCAGCCGCGCGGAGGACCGCCCAGGACCGCCGCGCACGCTCTGACGATGCTGCTTGGGGGCGCGCCTTTGGCATGCCCGCCATCCCGGCCCCCTGACTGACGTGCCATCACATCAGCTCCTGACAGTTCGACTTGTCGGATTCCTGTCGAAAGCCTTGACAGCCCTTCAAGCCGGGGCGTTTCCTTGTGCGCCAGAACGTTTGATCTAGAGCGTTTCTGAGCGTTTCTGTTTGCAACCTCGCTCTCCACCACCAGGAGCACGCCCCCATGCGACCCATCCCCCGCGCCGGCCGAGCCGTCCTGGCCGCCACCACCCTGCTCGCCGCGGCCACCCTTCCGCTGCTGGCCGGCTCCGCGCCCGCCGCCGCCCAGTCCAACGGCGTGGCCCTCACGCCACCGATGGGCTGGAGCACCTGGAGCTTCCTGCGCCGCACCCCGACCGAGTCCAACGTCGAGGCGCAGGCCAAGGCCATGTCGGACAGCGGGCTGGTCGCGCACGGCTACTCGTACGTCAACCTCGACGACTTCTGGTACCTCAACCCGGCCAACTCGGTGGACACCTACGGCCGCTGGGTCACCGACTCCAGCAAGTTCCCCAGCGGCATGGCCGGCCTGGGCAGCTACATCCACGGGCTGCACGAGAAGTTCGGCATGTACCTCACCCCGGGCATCCCGGTGGCCGCGTACAACCAGAACACCCCGATCGAGGGCACCTCGTTCCACGCCCGCGACATCGTGTCCAACACCACCAGCTACGAGACCAACTACAACTTCGGCAACGGCTCGATGTACTACATCGACTACGCGAAGAACCCGGCCGCCGCCCAGGCCTACCTCAACTCCTGGGCCGACCAGCTGGCCTCCTACGGCGCCGACTACCTGAAGATCGACGGTGTCGGCGACTGGGACGCGGCCGACGTCCAGCACTGGTCGCAGGCGCTCAACCAGACCGGGCGCCCGATCCACCTCGAACTCTCCAACGCACTGGACCGCAAGAACGCCGCCACCTGGCAGCAGTACGCCAACGGCTGGCGCATCGAGGGCGACGTGGAGTGCTACTGCTCGTCCAGCTCCTACCCGCTGACCAGCTGGAACAACGTCGCCAGGCGGTTCGCCGACGCCCCGGCGTGGACCGGGTACGCCGGCCCCGGCGGCTGGAACGACCTCGACTCGCTGGAGGTCGGCAACGGCGCCAACAACGGCCTGACCGCCGACGAGCGGCAGAGCGCCGAGACCCTGTGGGCGGTCAGCGCCGCCCCGCTGCTGCTCGGTGTCGACCTGACCGCCCTGGACACCGCCGACAAGGCGCTGCTCACCAACGACGAGGTGATCGCCGTCGACCAGGCCGGCCGCGCCGCGCGCCCGGTCGACCAGCTGACGCAGCAGCAGGTCTGGAGCACCCCCAACCCGGACGGCTCCTACACCGTCGCGCTGTTCAACCTGGGCTCCAGCGCGCAGAGCGTCACCGCGAACTTCACCGACCTCGGCTTCACCGGCTCGGCCGCCGTCCACGACGACTGGTCGCACACCGACCTGGGCAGCTCGACCGGCTCGTTCAGCGCGACCCTGAACCCGCACGCGAGCCGACTGCTGCGGGTCACCCCGGCCGTCGGCGGGCACGCCACCACGATGCCGTACAACCTGGTCAACGTCGCCACCGGCCAGTACCTGGACGTCTCCGGCGCCGCCACCACCGACGGCGCCGCCCTGGTCCAGCAGGCCGGCAACGGCGCGGCCGACCAGCGCTGGCAGCTGCTCCCCGACGGCGACGGCTCCTACCGGCTCGGCAACCTCAACAGCGGCCGGCTGGCCAACCTGCCGGCCAGCTCGACCACCAGCGGTACCCAGCTGATCCAGTACCACGACGACCACGCCGCCAACTCGCACTGGACCCTCACCCCCACCGGGACCGGCGCCTACACCCTGACCTCCCGCTCCAGCGGCCAGAACATCGACGTCGCCGGCAGCGCCGTGGTGCAGGCGCCCGCCTCCGGTGCCGCCGGCCAGCAGTGGAAGCTGGTCCCGGCCCCGGTCGCGGGTACCCGGTACAAGCTGGTCAACGGGGCGAGCGGCGGCCGGGTCGACGTGCAGAACGACGCCACCACCGACGCCGCGCCGATCGTGCAGTGGCAGGACAACGGCGGCAGCGACCAGCTGTGGAGCTTCGCCGCGCAGGCCGGCGGTGCCTACACCGTCGTCAACGCGAACAGCGGCAAGCTGCTCAACATCCCCGGCCCGACCACCAGCCAGGCCACCCAGCTGGTCCAGTTCCACGACGACGGCAACAGCAACTCCCGCTGGACCCTGGTCGACGCGGGCCCCAACCTGGTCCAGCTGAAGAGCGTCTACGACGGCCAGCTGGTCGACCTGGCCAACGGCTCCACGACCAACGGCGCCGCCGTCCTGCAGTTCCCGGCCAACGCCGGCCCCAACCAGAGCTGGAGCCTGGTCTCGCCGTCCTGACCGGCCCGCCCTGACCAACCTTCAGTCGCGCTGTTCGGGAGGCTGCTTCGGCTGCTTCGGCTTCTTCGGCCAGAGCAGGTAGGTGAGTGCGATCACCCCGTGGATCCCCACCACCCGTAGCGCAGCCAGCTGCCACAGGCGCAGCGGCTGCGCTGCGGGCGTGCCGGCGCCCACGTACCAGACCGCCAGTTGCAGCAGGCCGCAGGCCACCGCACCGGCCAGCAGGGTGCGCAGCCACAGCCCGCCCTCGTACCGGGCGCGCGGGCGCCCGTACCGGGGCGGCTTGGGCGGCGGGGGTGCACCGGCCAGGCGGTGCGCAGCGTGGGCGTCCAGCCGGCCGACCGTGTAGCGGCCGTAGGCGACGGTGAACCCGATGTAGAGCGCGGCCAGCCCGTGCTCCCAGCCGGGCTCGGCCCCGTTGCGCAGCGAGACGGCGGTGGCGGCCAGCAGCACCACCTCCAGCAACGGCTCACACAGCAGGATGGCCACGCTGGTCCGCCGCAGCCCCGCCAGGTAGCGGACCGCCAGCCCGGCGGCCAGCAGCACCCAGAAGCCCACCTCGCAGGCGACGATCAGGCCGATGATCACCGGCGACTCCCTCCGTCGTCCCACACCTTAGCTGCGGGCTGACGGAGTCTCAGCCGAGCGCCGCCCGGCTGCCCAGTTGCCGGCCGCTCAGCCGCGGAAGGCCGCCGGACGCTCCGGCGAGGCCTCGGCCAGCGCCTTCTCCACGTCGGCGACGCCGGAGCGCAGACCGTAGACCGGGGTGTCCGGCTGCTGGCGCCAGGACTCGGCGATCGAGCCCGCGTCCACCGAGTCGAAGCCCAGCTGGTCGATCAGGTCGCGGACCAGCTGCTTGGCCTGCGCGTCGTCCCCCGCGACCGGCAGAGCCATGCGCTGCGGGTCCCCCTGCGGGAGCGGGCGGTCCAGCAGGTCCTGGGCGTAGGTGCCGTTGAACGCCTTGACCACCGGTCGGCCGAGGTGCTTCTCGACCCAGGCGCTCTCGGTCAGCCCGTCGTCCTCGATCTCGGCGATCCGACCGTCGCGACCCGGGTAGTAGTTGTTGGTGTCGATCACCACGAAACCGTCGGCCGCGCCGTGGAACAGGTCCGCCGGCAGGTCGGGGACGTTCTTCAGCGGCACCGTGACCACCACGACCTCGGCACCCGCGGCGGCCTGGGCGGCCTCCACGGCGGTGGCGCCGGTCTCGGCCACCAGCTCCTGCAGACTCTGCGGGCCGCGGCTGTTGGCCACCCGCACCTCATGGCCCAGGGCGGTGAGCCGACGCGTCAGGTTGCCGCCGATGTTGCCCGCACCGATGATGCCGATCTTCATGTCAACCTCCGGATACTGTGGCCCTCACTGGCCGATGATCACGCCAACCCGGCACCCCTCCGCTTTATTTCGAGTGCTACCCATCGAAGTTCCGGCGGCCACTGTCGGAACTCACGCACCGGTGGAGCGCTGCCTGCGCCGCCACCACCAGGCACCGCCGCCGACCAGCGCCAGCACCACGACTACCGCGATTGCGACCGGCACGGTGACGGAGGAGCCGCCACCGCTCTTCGCCGCAGGCGCCACGGAGGCGGGCGCGGACGGGGGTGTGGACGGGGACGCCGCGGCGGGGGCACTCGGGGTGGCCCCTGCCGTCGCCGTTCCACCCGTCGCCGAGCCGGCCCCCGCACCGGCACTGCCGCTGGGCGCGGCGGACGGACCGCCGGCGCTGGCGCTCGCGCCCCCGGCGCCCGCCGGGCTCGCCCCGGGCGCGGCGGCGGACAGCTTGAGGACGGGCGCGGGGTGGTCCGGCTCGGCCCCGCCCTTGGTGAGCTCGATCCACCGCTCCACGTGCCCGTCGCCGTACGTCTCCAGCGTCTTGAACACCAGCTCGGAGGCGCTGGGCAACTGACGGACAGCCACCTGGTAGCTCGCGTTCGTTCCCGGCGGCAGCGCCGTCCCGCCCACGGTGAACCCGTCGTCGGTGGCCGCGAAGGTCCAGCCCTGCGGCGCCCCGGCCAGCGTCACGTCGCCGGGCGCGATCCCGTCCGGCAGCACCACCCGGAAGCTCGCCAGCCCCGCGGTCGGCGACTCGGCCTCCGCCGTGAAGGTCAGCGTCACGTTCGACGCCAGCGCCTGTGCCTGAGTCGCCGACACCTCCACGTGCGCGAAGGCGGACCCGGCCGCCAGCACCGAGCCGCCGAGCGCCACCGCCGCCAGCACGGCGGCCCTGCCGATCACACGAGGGGTCTTCATCGGGTGGGTACTCCTGGAGTCCGGGGCGGGTGGGCGTGCATCCCCGATCTTCTCAGGCCCCGCCCGCGCGGCGGCAGCGCCGGGGCGCTGCCGCCGGCCCGGACCGCCCGGAGCGCGCGCCACCCCCAGGGGCGCACTCCTGCCGCGTGCGCCTGCCCGCCACCCAACAGGCCTCTCCGGCGGCCGGACGCGTCCCGCCCTGATCATCGGCAGGTCCCGGCCGGCCGGCCCGCCGCACCCCGCCCGAGCTGCGGCCCGGCCCGCGCGGCGATCGCCCGCAACCGGTGGACGCCGCCTTCGCCGCGCTGCTAGACCGAAGGGTGCCTGACGGACCGTGAGTGACCATGTCGACCTTGGACGGGACCCGCATGACCGTGACCTTCTCGACCGGCCCCACCGGAATCGGCACCAGCGCCGCCCGGGCCCACCGGCCCCCGACCGAGCACGCCGAGCAGCCGGTCCGGCCGATCCCCGGCCTGTACTGGCACCCGGTCAAGGAGCCGGAGCCGCTGCTCTACCAGGAGTTGGACCGGCGCATCAAGGCCTGGGCGATCGAGGAGATCGACCTGTTCCCGCCGGAGTGGGAGGAGCAGTTCGACTCCTTCGGAACCGGCCGCTACATCTGCCTCACCTACCCGGAGGCGGCCGGCCTGGAGCACCTGGAGGCCGCGGCCCGGCTGCTGGTGGCCGAGAACGCGGTGGACGACTGCTACTGCGAGGACCACGGCGGCTCGCCGCACGGACTTGGCGCGCGGCTGCTGATGGCGCACTCGGCGCTGGAGCGCCCGTACGCGGTGGCCCCGTACGAGCAGCAGTGGCAGGAGAAGCTGGACAGCGAACCGCCCTGCCGGGCCTACCGGTCAGCGATGCAGACCTTCGACCGGCTGGCCGCCGACCAGGTCCGCGATCGCGAGATCCACGACCTGGCCCGGCTGCACCTGGGCTACCTGGCGGAGGCGGCCTGGTCGATCGACGGCGTGGTGCCGCCGCTGCCTGAGTACCTGACGGTGCGCCAGTACAACAGCTTCCGCCCCTGCCTGACCATCGTCGACGCCGTCGCCGGGTACGCCTTCCCGGCCGACCTGCACGACCACCCGAAGATGCAACAGGTCATCGCGCTGGCCTCGTTGGCCACCACCTTGGTCAACGACCTGTACTCGTACACCAAGGAGCTGCGCTCCACCCTGCCGCACGTCAACCTGCCGACCGTGATCCAGCACCACGAGCAGCTCTCGGCCGAGGAGTCGTACTACAAGGCGATCGAGATCCACAACGACGTGATGCACCGGTTCGAGGCCGAGTCCGCGGCCTGCGCGGCCGAACTCCCCGGCCCGCTCACCGAGCGCTTCCTCCACCAGATCGCCACCTGGCTCGACGGCAACCACTGGTGGCACGCCACCAACACCGACCGGTACACCCTCCCGGGCTTCCTACCCGCCGAGTAGCCCGCGCGAGCCGACTGCTGGACCGGCGCCGGCTCAGTAGTCACCCGTGACCTTCTTCATCGTCAGGTGCGACTGGCGTGGGGGGTGAGACGCGGTCAGGCCACCTCGATCTCGAAGGTGCGCGAGTCGGACACGCCCGGGTGCTCCGGGTCGAGCACGGTGATCAGCCCGCCGGTCAGTCGCTCGCCGTGGCGCACGTCCGCCGGCGCCGGGCGCAGCGGGAGTTCGAGTGTGGCGGTCCGCTGCGGCGCCAGGCCCTCGGGGAAGGCGCAGACCAGGTCGGGCCCGGCCGGGTCCTGGTGGCAGCCGGGCGGGAGGAGGGGTCCGTAGAAGGCGGTCCGGGCGGGGAGGTGGACGGTGGCGGTGAACCCCGCGTCCACGGCGGCGGGGCCGTAGTTGACGATCAGGGCGTGCAGGGTGGCGGTGCCGTGGCGGCGCAGTTGGTCCACGGAGACGTCGACCAACTGGAGGCCGGTGGGCGCGTCGGCTGCGGGAGGAGTCGGAGAGGTGGGAGAGGGGAGCGCCGGGGTCTCCTCCCCCACCGGCGCGTGGATCGGCCCGTGGGAGCGAACCGCCGCGGGCGGACCGCCGACCGCCGCCGTCGCCGTACCGGTCCCGGCAGCGCAGACCACCGCCGCGAGCCCGAGCCGCCACCAGCCCGACCGCCACCGCCGCGCCCCGCGCCCGCTGCCGTCCACTCGACTTCCCCGTCCATTCGACTCCGGTGCGTCAGCAGCATCGGACGCGGGCCGGCCCCGCGCGCGGGCGGCGCACCGCGCCGCCTCGTGCATGCACCCGTGCGGAGCAGTCGGATCGCCCCGCCCCCGATGGGTCGTCAGCTGATCACAGTTGAGCTGCGAACCGCTTACCCGTAAGGCCGTTCGCAGACATACCGGGTATGGTAGCGGCCGCGGCTCCTGGGGAGGGGCCAACACGGGTTCGGCCTCCGGGCCGAGGTACGAGGGGGAACGGGGAAAGATGGTGTCCAAGCAGGACGAGCCGCACGAGCTGGATGAGTGGAACCAGCCGCACGAGCGGGACGAGCTGAGTTCGCCGCACGAGCAGGTGGCGCCCTTCGGCCCCGAGGACCCAGAAGTCGACGAGCTCGACTTCCAGGACCCTGACTTCCCGGACGCCGACCTCCAGGAGTCAGCGCTCCAGCACCCCGACTTCCCGGACACCGACCTCCTGGACACCGAGCCGGCCGTCCGCCGCCTGTCGCCCCGCACCCGACGTACCGTCACCGTGGTGGTCGCCGCAGCGACCGTCGGCCTGCTGGCCGTCGGCGGGATCGCCGCGTACAACCTCGGCTCCGCCGTGCTCGGCGCCCCCGACCGGCACGCCGCCGCGGTCAGCGCCAACACACATCCGGCGGGCCGGCCCAGCGCCGACGAGGCCCGCACTGCCGCCGGCGCCTTCCTCGCCGACTGGAGCAAGGGCGACCTGACGAGCGCCGGCGCGGTGACCGACCAGCCGGACAAGGCGACCTCCGCACTGTCCTCGCTCCACGACAACCTGGCGTACAGCTCCCTCACCCTGGCGCTCGCGCCGGCCGCCGCATACCCGAGCCCGAGCCCGGGCGACCCGGGCGTCAGCGTAACGCTGCCGTTCACCGTCACCATGGCCTTCCCGAACGCCACCGCCGCGCCGTGGAGTTACACCGGCGAGCTCGACCTGCTGCGGACCACCAGCGGCAGCACGGTGGTCCACTGGACCGAGGGCGTGATGCACCCCTCGCTCGGCCCCAAGCAGTACTTGAAGGTGGCCGCGAACAGCGCCCCGCCGGTCCAGTACACCGACCGCAACGGCCGCCCGCTCGACGCCTTCCCCTCGCTCGCGCCAATCCTGCTCGCCCTGAAGTCCGGGGCCGCCCCGACCGCCCAGCCGAGCGACGACGACTCCGCTGCCAACGGCCGCGCGGTGGTGGCCCAGGACCCGGCCACCGGCAAGGCGGTCCAGCTGTACGTGATCTCGGCCCCGCCGGCCACCCAGGCGCAGCGGCTGACCATCGACGCCAACCTCCAGCAGGCGGCCGAACAGGCCGTCAACGCCTCCTCGCTGGGCGGCCTGCCGACCTCCCTGGTGGCCGTCGAGCCGAGCACCGGGCAGGTGCTGGCAGTGGCCAACTCCAAGGGCGACGCGTTCAACCGGGCGCTGCTGGGCAAGCAGGAGCCCGGCTCCACCATGAAGGTGATCACCGCGGCCGCCCTGCTGGAAGCCGGCGACCAGCCGGACACCAACGTGGCCTGCCCGGAGCAGGCCACCTCGCCCCGGACCTGGAAGAACGACTTCACCGGATCCTTCCCCGACTACACGCTGACCGATGACTTCGCCCACTCCTGCAACACCGCCTTCATCGCGGAGTCGCTGAGCAAGCTCACCCCCGCCAGCATTCCCACCGTCGCCAAGGAGCAGTTCGGGCTCGGCCTGACCTGGTCGCTGGCACCCGGGGTGCCCAACGCGGACACCACCGTGCCGACACCCGCCTCGGGCGACGGGCGGGCAGCCGCGGCGATCGGGCAGGGCGAGACCAGCAACGCGCTGGGCATGGCCTCGGTCGCGGCCACCGTGCAGAGCGGCACCTTCCGCCAGCCGATCCTGCTCGCGGGCCAGCAGCAGGTGTCGGCCCCGGGGTCACTGCCCAAGGCGGTGGCCGGCGGCCTGCGCACGATGATGGCCGCCACCGCGACCCGCGGCACCGCCCAGGAGCCGATGGCCGGCCTCAGCGGCCAGGTCGGCGCCAAGACCGGCACCGCGGAGAACGGCACGCCGACGCCGAACAGCTGGTTCATCGCCTACCGCGGCAACCTCGCGGTAGCCGCCGAAGTCGAGCACGGCGGCCACGGCGCGGGAGCCGCGGGCAGCGCGGTGGCGCAGGTACTGCGCCTCGGCAACGGGAACTGACGTGACGTCATTTTCTGGCAGGGGCCGCTTGGCTGTGCCAGTAGCCGCGCGTTCATGACCACCGTGGTCGGTTTGATGATCTCTTTTGCGGCCACCTTTGGAGTGACCTGAAGATCTCATTGCGCGGGAGCATGCTGTAGCAGCTCCAGGCCTGATCGACCGGACAGGTCCTAGTCGGCCAGTCGCTGCAGCCAGTCGCGCAGCAGGGCCGCCTCCGTCTCCCGCAGGGGCACTCCGGGGTTCGCGGCCGGGGGTCCGGCGGCGAGCGCCGCGTTAAGCGCGGCGTCGAGGGCGAGCGCGCGCGAGGCCAGGTCCGGACCGGACGGAGCGGGGGCGTCGGTGGTGACGGAGGCGATAACGGTGTCCCGCAGCCGGGTGGAGACGGCCAGGTCCCGTTGCGAGGGCTCTTCGCCGATCAGCGCCAGCGTGGCCCCGGTGGTCGCCGCGTGGATGACGCGGGCCGCCCGGGCCACCGGGATCCGCAGGCGTCCCGCGTCGGCCGTCCGGCTCAGCAGGGCCACCAGCAGGGCGTGCGCCTCGTCCGCGGCGGGGGGCCGGCGCCCGGGCTGCACGGTGCCGTACATGAGCACGTAGAACGCGGGGTGCCGCAGCCCGAAGTCGACGTGCAGGTCCCAGCCGCGGTGGAGGTCGGCGACCGGATCGGCGCGGGTCAGCGCCAACGCCTCCCGCTTCTCGGCCAGGTAGGTCTCGAACCCGTAGGCGGCCAGCTCGGCCAGGAGCCTGTCCTTGTCCTCGAACATCCGGTACAGCGCCGGGGCCGTGATGCCCGCGGCCGCGGCGACGGCGCGGGTGGAGACCGCCCCGCTGCCGCCCTCCTCCAGCAGTTCGGCGGCCACCTGCAGTACCTGGCGTCGCGCGTCGCGTCGTCCCTCACTCATGGAACGACGATATCGCATCTTGCGGATCAGTGGATTAACGGTGCTACTGTTTTGACCGGAACATCGATCCAACCGGCGGCGACCGATACCGGCCCGCACGGTCCGGCGTGCGCCGCGCCCGTCCGGGCGGCGCGCCGTCCACCGGCACTTCCATCGAACAGGCCGCCGTCGCGGCAGAAGAGGCACACCCATGTCCGACATCTCGATCGTCATCGCGTCGCACTCCGGCTACGGCCACACCGCACAACTCGCCGTGGCCGTGGCCGCCGGCGCGCGCTCCCTCGACGGGACACAGGTCCACCAGGTGGACGTCGCCTCCCTCGGCGACGCCGACTGGGAGCTGATGGACGCCGCGGACGCCATCATCTTCGGCACTCCCACCTACATGGGCACCGCCTCGGGGGCCTTCCACGCCTTCGCCGAGGCCACCAGCAAGCGCTGGAGCACCCGCGCCTGGAGCGACAAGCTCGCGGCGGGGTTCACCAACTCCGGTTCCATGAGCGGCGACAAGCTGCACACCCTGCAGTACCTCTCGCTGCTGGCCGCCCAGCACGGAATGCTCTGGGTGAGCCTGGACCTCCTGCCGGGCTGGAACACCACCACCTCCGGCCCCCAGGACGACAACCGCCTCGGCTTCTACCTCGGTGCCGGGGCGCAGAGCTTCAACGACACGCCCGCCGTCCACGACTCGGACCTGAGCACCGCCCGCCACCTCGGCCGGCGCGTCGCCGAGCACACCCGCATCCACCGGGCCGGCCTGGCGGCCGCGGCGCGCTGACGCCGCGGCCCGTACGCAACCACCCACGCCACACCTCCGGTGTCCCCCGCCGGCACCCGGGCCGCCCTTCGACGGGCGCCCGCCGGCGGGGCGGCACCGGTCCTCCCCGAGGAGTACTTCGTGCAACACCGGACACTGGGAAGCCAGGGCCTGGAGGTCTCGGCGATCGGCTACGGCGCGATGGGCCTGACCATGGCCTACGGGTCCGCCGACGAAGGGACCGGCATCGCCGCCCTGCGTCGCGCGTACGAACTGGGCGTCACCCTCTTCGACACCGCCGAGATGTACGGCCTGGGCACCGGATCCAACGAGGCCCTGGTCGGCAGGGCGGTCAAGGGCTTCCGCGAGGACGTGGTCCTCGCGACCAAGTTCGGCGTCGACGTGTCGGTGCCCGCGGAGCGGATCGGCAAGGCCCTCGACAGCAGGCCCGACAGCATCCGCAGGGCCGCCGACACCAGCCTGCGCCACCTCGGCGTGGACCACGTCGACATCCTCTACCAGCACCGCGTCGATCCCGAGGTGCCCGTGGAGGAGGTCGCGGGCACCGTCAAGGAGCTGATCGAGGCGGGCAAGGTGAAGTACTTCGGCCTCAGCGAGGCCGGACCCGAGACGATCCGCCGGGCGCACGCCGTGCAGCCGGTCTCCGTCCTGCAGACCGAGTACTCCCTGTTCGAGCGGGACGTCGAGCAGATCCTCCCCGTCCTGGACGAGCTCGGCATCGGCTTCGTCGCCTACTCCCCGCTCGGCCGCGGGTTCATCACCGGCACCGCCGAACCCGCGGGCCGGTACGGAGCCGCCGACGTGCGCAACACCGACCCGCGCTGGCAGCCGGGCAACTTCGAGCGCAACGCCGAAGCCGTCGGCCGGCTCGCCGAACTCGCGGCGGCCAAGGGCGCCACCGTCGCCCAGCTGGCCCTGGCCTGGCTGCTGGCCCGGGGCGGGCACATCGTGCCGATCCCCGGCAGCCGCAGTCCGCAGCGCATCGAGGAGAACGTCGGCAGCGCCGACCTCGCCCTCACCGGTGCCGACCTCGATGCCATCGACGAGATCCTGCCCCGCGGCGGCTTCGGCGCCCGCTACACCGAGGGGCACGTGCCGACGTGGATCTGAGCGCGCGGCGCCACCGACGGCGCGGCCCCCCGGGGCCGCGCCCCCCTTCCCGGCCGGCTCAGGCCGACTGCTCCAGCAGTGCCAGCTCCTGTTCGGTCAGCCGCAGCGCCGCGGCCGCCACGTTCTGCTCCAGGTGCGCCGGGTTGCCGGTGCCGGGGATGGCCAGCACGTGGGGGCCCTGGTGCAGGGTCCAGGCCAGCCGGATCTGCGCGAGGGTGGCCCCGTGCGCCTCGGCCACCGCGAGGACCCGTTGGTCCACCGCGCCGGCCGCCGCCGGGCCGCGCTCACGGCCCTCGCCGGGACGAACGCGATGTCCAGCTCGCCGCAGCGGCGCAGCAGCGCGTCACTGCGGCGGTGGTCCAGGTGGAACCGGTTCTGCACGCAGACCACCGGCGCGATGGCCTGCGGCGCGCAACCTGGCCATCGGCGCCCTCCGCATCACCGGCTGCGACAACATCGCCGCGGGCCTGCGCAGGCACGGCCGAGACGCCACCCGACCGCTGGCCACCCTCGGCATCACGTGATTCAAGCGCGAGTCACGCCCACGGGAAGTCCGGAAGAATCGGCGCCCGATCGGGCAGCGTGACACCGGGGCAGGGGTACTGCTGGGCGAAGAGCTTGGCGACCTTGAGGACCATCGTCGCCTCGGCCTGGCGGAGATCGGTAGGCGGTACCGGGGCTCCGAGGCGGTACACCGTGTGCAGCGAGACCACCGCGTAGCCCTTGGCCGGCTGCCCGGCGGAATCCTGGAAGGTGCACGGGATGCCCAGCTTCACGAAGTAGTCGTTGCCGGCCACCTCCCACGCGAGGTTTCCGTCCCCGAAGGCGAGCGGCTGCACCTTGCCGAGACTCTCGTCCACCTTCCTGCTGGTCTGCAGATCACCGAAGTAGAGGTTGACGTCCGGGCCGACGACCGGCATTGACCAGTCCTTACCGCTGCCCGTCGACAGCAGGCAGCTGTACCCGTCCTTCGTGGCCTGGGGCGTCGCCTGCAAAGTGCCGGGTTTGGTCGCGGCCGTCAGCGGATGGTCCTTCTGTGCCAACGGACGGAGGTCGTCGGCGCTCAGTGCACCCCAGCAGGCAGTCGTCGGCAGGCTGGCCACCGAGGCCTGCCAGGGCCGCCACACGACGAGCACCACTGCGGTGGCGACCACCGCAACGAGAGCAGTCAACGACCATCGACGGGATACCGCGTTCACTTGTCCCCCTGATGGACGCTCAGGTCCAGACCGAGCCCGGCGGCGAAGCCGACCTCCGCCGCCTGGCCCACGTTGGCCGTGGTCTGCCCGGCGGGATCCAATCCGGTGTTCAGCAAAGCCTGCCGAGTCGCGTCCTGGGCCGCTTGGGCGGCCGCGGCCTTGCCGGAGGTCACGATGTCCGTGTTCGTGCTGATGCTCTGGGCGGTGCTGTCGTGGTGGTAGCTGTTTCCGATGTCTGTGATCATGCCGCTGACCTGGTCATTCGCGATGTCGCCGAGGATGGGCACCTTGCCGACCACGCCGCCTACCGTCTGGCTGTAGATCGTGTTGGCGATGCCGGTGTTGCTGTCGATCGCCTGGTTGTAGGCCGCGTCGGACGCCCAGCCGGCCTGGGCGACCCCTCGGGCACGGCCGTTGGCGAGAATGCCGTCGACCTGACCGCCCTGACTGGCCACTCGTGCCAGGTTGGCATTGACGTCGCCCGGCTGGTGCGCCTCGTTCTGGATCTGTCCTGCCAGGTAACCGTTCTGGGCCTGCTGAACGGTGCCGTATGAACCCGGGTCCTGCCCGAGGGCATCCACCAGGCCGAACGTGTGGTTCTGGTCCAGGTTCGCCGGAGCGCCGAAGACACTGAGGTGGCTACCGGCGGGGAAGCTGACGGCCTGGTTGACGTCCCCGATGTACGACGCCGTCATGTTCGCCAAGCTCCCGTTCATCGCGCGGAACGGTGCCCCGTCCCCCTGGATCAGGCTCGGGTTGCCCCCGAACTTGTCCACCACCTGCCGCATCACGTCGTTCGTCGCCTCCGTGTGCTGCGGCAGCGGGGTCCCGTTCGGTGCGTCCCACGCCACGCCCGTGGTGCCGGCCTGCAAGGCGTGGCCGAGTGCCGTCGGCTCGTAGGCGGCTGCCGTGGCCAGGCTGTTCTGGTTCGGCCAGGCGACGTCTGCGAACGTCCGGTTCTTGTCGGTGTCCGTCAGGAAGTTCAGGTAGCCGTTGGGCGCGGTGTGGCCGCTCGGGGTGCCGTCGGCGTTGTAGAGCGTCTCGGGATTGTGGAAGAAGTCCGTGGCCGCCGCGGGGCTGTGGCCCAGGCCCTCCAGGATGCTCGAGACGGGGTTGAAACCGGAGCCGCCGCCCAGGAAGTTGGTCTTCACGTCGGGGCAGGGCGGCTGCGGCATGGCCATCGCCCACATGTCGGGGTTCTTCTGCGTCAACTGGGTGACGTGCTCGGCGATCGGGTCCAGGAAGCGCGGGTCGTAGTTCCCGGTGCGCAGGATGCTGCCCAGGATCTGGTAGCCGTAGGGCTGGTAGTTGAAGTCGTCGGGGCCGGCCAGCTGGATCCGCTGGGCGCCCGCCGCGCGCAGGCCGGCCTCCCACTGGTCGGACAGGTGCGGCCAGTTCTGGGTGTTGGTGGCGCTGGCGAGCGAGGTGCCGAGCTGCGTCTGCATGTCCGTCAGGATGTCCAGGCGCGCCTGGTCCGGCTTGATGAGCCCGGTCGAGCCCTCGGAGAGCTGGCCCCAGAACTTCAGCGTGCCCTGCGGGCCCAGATCCCTGTAGAACGCGGTGCTGAACGCCGGATCGTTGGCGTGCGCCTTCAGCAGGGCGTCCAGCTGAGCGAGTTGGGCATTGGTGAGGTTGTTGCCCTGGCTCGCGAGAGCGGCCGCCTGGGCGGCCTCCTCCTCGGGGATGCCGCCCACCGGCGCCGCGTTGAAGCTCTGCTGGTTGGTGCCGGTGTCCGCGGCCAGCGCCGCGGCGGCGGCCTGGTCGGCCTCGGTCGCCTGCTGCAGCACGGTCTTCAGGCGCTGCGCAAGGTTGGCCGCTTCCTGGTCCATGCCCTGGCGGTACTCCTCGCGGACCCCGGCGTTGTGCGGCAGGTCGGGCGGCATGGTCCAGGTGACCTGGGTGCCGTCGGCAGAGATCGTCAACCCCTGGGTCTGGGCGTCCTGCTGGATCTGGTGCAGCGTCTTCTGGCAGGCGGCGAACTGGTCGTGGGCGTCGCGCAGTGCCTTCGCCAGGGCGCTGGTCTCGTTGAACGCCGCCTCGATCTGGGTGCGGGCCTGGGTCAGCTGCCCGACCGCGGCCTGTGCGGCCGGGCCGGACCAGCCACTGGCGGACAGGGGGTTGAGCACGTCGCCCTGGAAGTCCGATTCGTACTCCCACTTGCGGACCAGTTGCTCGAAGTCGGTGGCGACCGTGTCCAGCGCGGAAAGATTGGTGTTGGCGAGCTCGTCGTACGTCACCATGCGGCTGTCTGCTTCCCCGTCCTCGTAACCGTCGATCCAGCGATCCAGCAATCCGTCGACCAGTCGACCCCTCGACCCGTCGAACCTGTCGACCCGTCGAACCTGTCGACCCGTCAGAAGTCCATGCCGCGGAGGTGGGCGTGGTTGGCGTTGTCCGTGCGGGTGTACCCGGCGGCGCTGTCCTGCATGTTCTGCCCGATGGTGATCAGGTTGCCGCCCAGGGTGAGGAACTGCATCTCCCAGGTCTGGTGCGCGGTGGTGATGGCACCGCCGACGGCCCAGCCGCTCATCGCCGTCGCGGCCGCGAACATGCTGTTGCCGGCCGGGATCTGGCAGTCGGCGACCATCCGGTTCCCCAGTTGGAGGGCGTTCTGCCCGGCGGTGTGCAGCGCGGCCGGGGTCACCACCAGCGGCTGACCGCCGCCGCTGCCGCTGCCGCCGGTGCCTATCGCGGCCGGGGTGCCGGCCAGGTCGGGGTGCTGCTGCCGCGCCTGCGGCGTGAGGTTCCCGGACTTGTCGAACATCCACGGGTCCAGCTGGTGGTTGAGGTCCGAGTCCGCCATGGTCATTCTTCTCCCCCGCGTCAGCGCCTTGGATCACCCTTGTCAGGGAATCTATGTCCGAATCCGTTCCCCTGTCCACGGAACGTCCAGTCCCGCCAAGAGCCGCCACGCACACGAGGGAAAGGCGCCGGTCGAGCCCCGACCTCAGGCCGCCCCCCGACCATGCCGACCGGCACGGGCACGGGCACGGGCATGGGCTCATGACCGTCCAAGCACAACTTGTCTGAACAACAGTTGACGAGTTGTCCAAGCAACTAGGCCGAACTTGTCTGAGCAAGTTCGGTCGAAGTTCTTCCGTTGGACAGCCCCGACCGATACCTATGTCCCGTTCATCTCAATTCCCCCTCAGCGATTGGGACGAGGTACCTCCGAATGCGACTGCGCTGGAGCCCCCTGCTGGCCGCCACCCTGCCCCTGCTCGGTGCGCTCGTCGTCACCGCGCCCGCACCCGCCCAGGCGGCCGCCGCCGGCGGCAACCTGCTCGTCAACGGCGACGCCGAGGCCGGCGGCTACTGCACCGGAGACTGGAGCGCGGCCACCACCGTCCCGGGCTGGACCGTCCAGGCCGGCGGGGTCAACGTGATGTGCCACTCGGTCGCCTCCTTCGGCCTGCCGGGCACCGGCACCCCGGGTAAGGCCTTCTTCGGCCCCGGCAACTTCGGCGACGGCTCGATGTCGCAGTCGGTCGACGTCTCCTCGGCCGCGAGCGCCATCGACGGCGGCGGCGTGCACTACAACCTGGCCGGCTGGCTGGGTGGTTGGACCACCTACGGCGGCTACGCCGCGGTGGCCGTGCACTTCCAGGACGTGCACGGCAACCCGCTCGGCAGCACCGGCAAGCTGCCCACCGTCTCCGCGACCGACCGCGGGCTGTCCAGCAAGTTCCTCGCCCGCAGCACCACCGGCGCCGTCCCGGCCGGCACCCGGTCGATCCAGGTCGAGGTCCAGTTCCTGTCCACCAGCAGCGAGACCGGCTACCTGGACAACCTCTCGCTCAGCCTCGACACCCCGGTCACCACGCCGGCCCCGGTCGCCCCGCCCGTCTCCCAGGTGCCGGGCTACGACCACGTGTTCACCGTCATGATGGAGAACACCGACTACTCCGAGATCATGAACGACCCGACCGACACCCCGTTCACGCACAGCCTGATGGCGCAGGGTGCCACCCTCACCGACGCGCACGGCGTCTACCACCCGAGCGACGAGAACTACCTCGCCATCGCCGGCGGCGACACCTACACCAAGGGTGCCACCTACTGGCCCAACATCAACTCCCCGCAGCGCAACCTCGGTGACACCCTGGAGGCCGCCGGCAAGAGCTGGAAGGCCTACGAGCAGGGCATGGGCACCCCCTGCAACACGACCACGCAGTACGACGCCAAGTACATGCCGGACGACGCTCCATTCATCAACTACACCGACATCAGCGGCAACGCGGCCCGCTGCGCGGCGCACCTGTTCGACACCACGCAGCTGACCACCGATCTCAAGTCGGCCGCCACCACGCCGAACTTCTCCTGGATCGCCGCCGACGACTACTACGACGGCGAGGCCTCCGGGAACGGCAGCGCCACCAGCCTGCAGGTGCAGGACGGTTGGCTGAAGCAGACGCTGGCCCCGGTGCTCTCCTCCCCCGCCTGGACCCAGCAGCGCTCGCTGCTCGTGCTCACCTGGGACGAGAGCGAGACCGAGGGCTACAACCACGTGGCCACCGTCGTGCTCGGCTCGCGGGGCACCGTCCCGGCCGGCACCAGCAGCCCGGCGCACTACGACCACTACTCGATCGGCCGCACCATCGAGAGCGCGCTCGGCCTTCCTGGCCTGACCGCCAACGACACCTACGCGACCCCGCTGAACGCCGCCTTCGCGCCGGCCACGGCCACCGGTCCCACCCTGACCGGCGACCTGAACGCGGTCGCGAGCGGCGGCAACCTCACGCTGCGCTACGCGCTGCCGAACGCCTCCCAGGTCAGCGCGAAGAACTGGGTCGGCCTCTACCCGGCGGGCGTCAAGCCGGGCGCGCAGTCCTCGCTCGTCTGGTCCTACACGCCCAACCAGAGCGGCGCGGTGACCCTGTCCACCGGCAAGCTGAGCGCCGGGTCCAAGTACGACGCGTACTACCTGGCCAACGACGGCTACTCGGTGCTGGCCGGTCCGTTCACGGTGACCGTGGGCTGACGCCGGACGCGGGATGCCGGACGGCGGATGCCGGTGAGATGCAGGTCCGTGGCCATGATCCACAATCGGCGCCATGGACCCGCACCGTCAGATCATCGTCGCCCTGGACTTCGACAACCGCGCCGCCGCCGAAGCCCTGGTGACCCGACTCGGCAACGCGTGCCACTGCTACAAGGTGGGCCTGGAAATGCTCACCGCGGCCGGGCCGTCGTTGGTGACCTGGCTGGTCGAGCAGGGCAAGGAGGTCTTCCTGGACCTCAAGCTCTTCGAGATTCCGAACTCGGTGGCCGGTGCGGTCCGCGCGGCGGGCGCCCTCGGGGTGTCGATGGTGACCGTGCACAGCATGGGCGGACCGGGCATCCTGGGCGCGGCGGTGGCGGCCGCCCGCGAGTTCCCCGGCCTGCCGGTCCTGGCCCTGACGGTGGTCACCAGCATGACCGACGCCGACCTCGCGGCGGTGGGCGTGAGCGTGGCCGTGGGCTCCGGCGTGGCGGACCAGGTCCTGCGACTGGCGGCGCTGGTCCAACGCGCCGGCTGCGACGGGGTGATCGCCTCGCCGCAGGAAGTCGCCAGCCTGCGGGGGCCGTTGGGCCCCGAGGCACTCGTCGTCACCCCGGGCGTGAGCCTCCCGGGCGGCTCCCCGGACGACCACGCCCGGGCCGTCACCCCCGGCGCGGCCGTTGCTGACGGTGCGTCACACGTGGTCGTGGGCCGCGGCGTCAGCCGGGCGGCCGACCCTGCGGCGGCCTTCGCCCTGGTGCGGGAGCACCTGGCGGCGTACTGACGGCGGGTCGCTGCCAAGGGGGTTGGTAGGAGCGACCGTCACCGCGCTTGGCCGTGGGAGCCAGCCGCTCGCTCCCTCCCGGTCCGTCGGCGCGACCGGAACTGCCCAGCCACTCCGGCCGGCGTCGCGTGAGCCTCACCGAGCCCACGGGCCCCACCACTTCGGCGGCGGCGGGTCCGCCGGGACCGAGGTCGGCTGGTCAGGATGCAACCCGAGGCGCCGAAGCGCGTCGGCGCGGAAGCGGACGGCGACCGTGCCGTGCCAGCGCCCGTCCGCGCGCTTGCCGCACATCAGGTCGATCCTGACCTCGTCGGCGGCGAACGGGTACCAGTCGATGCCGCGGTCGCGCAGTCAAACCGCCGTCAGTCGACCCGGCCGCGGGGAGCCGGCGACGTTCTCGAAGCAGAAGAGAGTCACCCAGTCGAAGTTCTGGTCTGTCATGCCGACATGATGCCCCGGCCCGCACACCTGCGGCGCTGGGTTTTTCGGCGTCAGCAGCTGCTCGTCCCCACCCCACTCACGGGGTGCTGGGCGACGAGGTGCCGGCGCCAGAGCACCCGCACGTCCGTCCACTCGGAGGTCTGCGCCGGCGTCGCCGCGAGGCGAGCCAGGAATCGCGCGCACTCGGCACAGTCGGGAACCGGCTCGGGACTGGGCAACTCGTTCACGCGGGCTCCCCGGACTGCGCGCAGCAGCGCTGACACCGGCACGGGTGGTCCTCCAGGAACCGCGAACCGTCGGGCTCCACCCCGGCGGTCTCGGTCGCGGTCAGGTCGGTACGGGTCCCGTCGGGGGCCAGCCGGTAGACGCGCAGGGTCATCCTGGGCTCGGGCATGGGTGGTTCCTCACTTCGCGGTGCAGAGGGGGCAGTTGTGCCATCGAAGGGGGCAGCGAGGCCGTCGGCGCACCCTGCTCACCAGGGCACGGAGCCGGTCGAGTCGCTTGGCCATGAAGGGAGCTCACTCCCTTTCGGGGGCGTGCGAGATGGGTGTGGGCAACCGGCAGACGGATCCCACCGTCGCAATCGGTAGCCAGGTGACTACCGGCAGGGACTACGATCGCCAGTCAGCGGGAGTCTCGCAACTCTCGGAACTCAAAAGGTGAGTTGACGGAGGGCCAGATGAATCTGAAGCGCCTTGACCCAAGCGTCTCCCCCGGGGCTGCGTTCGGCGACCAACTCCGCAGGTCACGCAATGAGCGCGGCTTGACCCAAGATCAGCTGGGCCAGCATCTGGGGTGCACTGGCGGTCATATCTCCGGGCTCGAAACAGCCGTGAAGTCACCCGGCCGCAAGTTCGCCGTCAAGGCCGATGCGTTCTTCGGGACCGGACTCACCTTCCAGATCCTTTGGCAGGCGATCAAGAATCGCGCCTTGCTGGAAGGGTTCTCGGAGTACCTGGCAGAGGAAGCTCGTGCGACCGAGATCCGCATGTTCGAGCTGGACGTGATCCCCGGACCGTTGCAGACACCCGACTACGCCGCGGCCTTAGCCAGCGCCGATGTCGCACGCGGCCTCATCGACGAGAAGCAGGCCAGCGAACGTCTGGCCCTGCTCGCCGCCCGCCAGCGCCGCCTCCTCGATGGTCCAGCAGCTCCCTACATCTACATCGCCCTCAACGAAGCCTGCCTGCGGCGAGTCGTCGGAGGCCGGAGGGTCCTCGTCGGCCAGCTGGATTTCGTGGAGGACCTGGCTTCCCGACCGAAGGTCACGATCCAGGTAGCGCCATTTTCCATGGGCGAGTCGCGTCCCTTCACAGTGCCGATCGTGCTGGCCACCCTGCCGGACCGACGCTTGGCCGGGTACACGGAGTCCGAAGGATCCGGCTACCTCCAGAGAGACGCTGACATTCTCTCCACCTGGGACAGGAACTACCATCGTCTCCAAGTGGGGGCGCTATCTGAGCTAGCGTCACTTGAGATGCTTCGCGCTGTTCGGAAGGAAATTCAGTGAGTATGGACACGTCCAGCGCCCGCTGGCAGAAGTCGTCCTACAGCCAGCAGGGGGGCAACTGCCTGGAGATTGCCCGTGGGCTTCGCGGCGTCATGCCGGTCCGCGACTCCAAGGACCCGCACGGCCCCGCCCTGGCCTTCCCCGCCCCCTCCTGGACCGACTTCCTCGCCGGCCTCAAGGCCGGGGCTTTCCGCTCCTCCTGATCCAACCCGCGCACACAGAACGCACCACTGGTTCGCCATGAGGTCGGGTACTGGGTTCATGGCACCGCCATCCTGCGGTGCCCTAGCGTAGGGCCATGACCATTCCAGCGGGGCTGAGACGCTCGGCCCTTCGGGCACGGCGGGACACCGGCTTTCTGGCCGCCGGTGTCCCGCCGCACCTGGCGTTGGTGCCCGTGTGGGCCTGGGCGGCGGCGACTAGCGCCGAGACCGGGAACTGGCTCCTGACGGCGTCCGTGTCGGCCCCGCTGATCCTGCTCGGCACCCCGGTACTGACGGCCGCTCAGCGGGCCCGCTACCGGGCGCTCATCGGTGTGGACGTCCCCCGGCTCACCCCCGCCGCGCCGGATCGATGGACGTGGGCTTCGGTCGTTCGGTGGCTCGCGGCGACGCGGCCTTGGCGCAAGATCGGCTACCACCTCCTGCTGGGCCCGCTGCTCGCGCTGCTGGAACTGCTGGTGCTCGTGCTGGCGGCGGCGGGCCTGGCGGGCACCATCGCCTACGCCTGGGCATGGGCGCTGCCGGGCGGACTCCGCCAGGACTGGTTCGGCTACCTGACCCAGCTGCCGGTCTACACAGCGGCCGGACTCCTCCTCCTGGGCGCCCTGCCCTGGACCGCATGGGCAGTAGCCCGGGCCGAGGCGCGGCTGGCGTTGGGCCTGCTCGGGCCCAGCCGGGCGCAGCGGCTCCAGGAGCGGGTCGATCAGCTGGCCGTGAGTCGGACCGACTTGATCGAGGCCGTCGACGCGGAGCGCCGCCGGATCGAGCGCGACCTGCACGACGGCACCCAGCAGCGGTTGGTATCCCTCGCGGTCAACCTGGGTCTGGCCATTGCCGGCCGCCCGGACCTGCCGAGTGATGCCCGCGACGTGATCGCGAGAGCGCACCTGGAGGCGAAGGAGGCCATCGTCGAACTCAATGACCTGGTGCGGGGGCTGCACCCGGCCGTGCTCGAAGACCGGGGGCTGGACGCGGCGTTGTCCGGGCTGGCTGCCCGCACGCCCCTGCCGGTGCGGCTGCGGGTCGATCTGGAGGAGCGGGTGGCGCCCAGCGTGGAGTCGGTCGCGTACTTCGTGATCTCGGAGGCGCTGACCAATGCGACGAAGCACGCCAATGCGATGCGTGCAGAGGTGACAGTCCGTCAGGTCGGCGAGATGCTGCGAGTGCGCGTTACCGACGACGGGCTGGGCGGTGCCGACGCCGCCGCCGGCACGGGGCTGACCGGGCTGGCCAAGCGGGTCGGCTCCCTCGACGGGGCCTTCCACGTCAGCAGCCCCGTCGGCGGCCCCACCACCATTACCGCGGAGCTGCCGTGCGCGCGGTGATCGCCGAGGATTCGGTGCTGTTGCGGGTCGGCCTGATCAAGGTGCTGGAGATGGGCGGGTTCCAGGTCGCCGCGGAAGCCGGCGACGCGGAGGGACTGTTGGCGTCGGTGGCGGAGCACCGGCCCGAACTCGCCCTGATCGACGTCCGGATGCCGCCCGGCTTCACCGACGAGGGGGTGCGTGCGGCGATGGAGATCCGTCGGCGCTGGCCGGGGACGGCGGTGGTACTGCTTTCGCAGTACGTGGAGGAGCGGTACGCGGCTGACCTGCTGTCCGCGCACACCAGCAGTGTGGGCTACCTGCTCAAGCAGCGGGTTGCCGATGTCGCCGACTTCGTGGCGGCGGTCCGGCGGGTGGCCGACGGGGGCACCGCCCTGGACCCGCAGGTCGTCGCCCAGTTGCTGCTGCGGCGCGACAGCGACCCCCTCGCGCGGCTGACCCCCCGCGAACGGGAGGTGCTCGGCCTGATGGCCGAGGGGCGCTCCAATGCCGGCATCGCGCAGGCGCTGGTGGTCAGCGAGAGCGCCGTGGCCAAGCACATCAACAACATCTTCGCCAAGTTCGACCTGCCCGTGGTCGATGCCGACCATCGCCGTGTCCTGGCCGTGCTGCGGTTCCTCGGCGTGTCCGGGCCCAACCGGCCGTTCCCGCCGGCCCGGGACGATCGCCCGTGAAATGCGTTGGCGGTCCTGCCGTTCGTACCGGCATCCTGTCCGCATGCTGATCAGGGAAGCCGATGGCGAGGACTGGCCCGCCATCTGGCCCTTCTTCCACCACATCGTCGCCGCAGGCGAGACCTTCACCTATCCGATCGATCTCACTGCGGACGAGGCGCGTGCCTGGTGGCTCCTGCCGGCCCCGAACCGTACGGTCCTCGCTGTCGACGACGCCGGAACGGTCCTGGGCACGGCGAAAATGAACAACAACCACATGGGCAACGGTTCGCACATCGCGAGCGCCAGCTACATGGTCGATCCGGCCCACGCCGGACGCGGCGTGGGCCGGGCACTGTGTGAGTACACGCTGGAGTGGGCACGCGCGGCGGGCTTCCGGGCGATGCAGTTCAACGCCGTCGTTGAGACGAACGTGCCTGCGGTAAAGCTGAATCGGTCACTGGGCTTCGAGGTGCTGGGCACTCTGCCGGAGGGCTTCCGGCACCCGGTGGAGGGCTTCCCGCACTCCCCTCGGCCGGGGTCAGTCCTCCACCAGGCTCAGTGGCGCGGCCAGCGACTCCAGGCTGCGGCGCTCGGCCTGTACACCGATCGCCGCCTCGACCAGGCCGGCCGCCGCCATCAGGCCCGCCCCGATGCAGAACGCGAGCGTGGTGTCGGCCGGCTTCCCGCTGCTCACCAGGCTGTTGAAGAGCAGCGGTCCGGTGATGCCGCCGAGCGCCGTGCCCACCGCGTAGAAGAAGGCGATGCACAGCGCCCTGGTCTCCAGCGGGAAGATCTCACTGACCGTCAGGTAGGCGGCGCTGGCGCCCGCGGAGGCCAGGAAGAGCACGGCCGTCCAGCACGCGGTCATCGTCACCGCGGACAGATCGCCGCGCTGGAAGAGATAGGCGGTGCCGAACAGCAGGATCCCCGAGCCCAGGTAGCTGCCGGCGATCATCGGCTTGCGGCCGACCGAGTCGAACAGGCCGCCCAGCAGCAGCGGGCCCAGGAAGTTGCCGATCGCGATCACTACGAAGTAGTAACCGGTCTGCCCGGTCGGCACGTTGAAGAAGGTGGTGAGGATGACCGCGTAACCGAAGGTGACCGAGTTGTACAGGAACGCCTGCCCGATGAAGAGTGACAGGCCGAGGATCGTGCGGCGCGGGTAGCGGCTGGTGACGGTGCGTGCGATCGTCACGAACCCGAGCGACGCGCGGGGCCGGATCGTGATCGGTTCGCCCTCCGGCTCCGGCAGCGGGGCCCCGGTCTGCTCCGCCACCGTCGCTTCGGCCTCGCGGACAATTTCCTCCGCCTCGTCGGCCCGGCCGTGGGTGAAGAGCCAGCGCGGGCTCTCCGGCACGTGCCGGCGCACCAGCAGGATGACCAGGCCCAGGACCACGCCGATCCCGAAGGCCAGCCGCCAGCCCAGGTCGGTGGCGAACAGCGAGGTGTTCAGCAGCGCGATCGAGGCGAACGCGCCGACGGCCGCGCCGATCCAGAAGCTGCCGTTGATCACCAGGTCGACCCGGCCGCGCACCCGGGCCGGGATCAGTTCGTCGATCGCGGAGTTGATCGCCGCGTACTCGCCGCCGATGCCGAACCCGGTGAAGAAGCGGCAGAGGAAGAAGAACCAGGCGGTCCAGGACAGCGCGGTCACCGCGGTCGCCGCCAGGTAGACGGCCAGCGTCAGCATGAACAGTCGCTTGCGGCCCAGCCGGTCGGTCAGCCAGCCGAAGAAGAGCGCCCCGCTGCACGCCCCCGCCACGTAGATGGCGGCCGCCAAGGTGGTCACCTGCGAGGTGCTGATCGCGATCCCGCTGCCGTGCTCGGCCAGTCGGCTCGCCATGTTGCCAACGATCGTCACCTCCAGACCGTCCAGGATCCACACCGTGCCCAGCCCGATGACGATCCGCCAATGCCAGCGGGACCAGGGCAACCGGTCCAGCCGGGCCGGCACGTTGGTGCGGACCAGCGCCTGGTCGCCACCTGGTGATGTCATCTGTCTCTCCGTCCTCACGGCGCACCCCGACAACGGGCCCGGACACGCCGCCGACCCGCCGGGTGCGCGTCTGCCCCTGGGCAGCGGACGAAAACCCGGCGGGTTTCGCCGGTGCGAGGTGGCGCCAGCGGTGGACATGCTCTCGCAGTGGCGGGCGTCGGCGTTGCGCCGGCGCAGGTAGCGGTGCAGGTCGCGGGTGTGGACGGTGTGGGAAGCAGGCCGAGGTGGCGTCGAGCCTTGTCGCAGCTTGCCGCCGGCAGTCCGGGTGCTGCCGGGATCGGAGCCGCAGGGAAGCAGTTCAGTAGTTGTAGGCGATCAGCGAGCGGGTGACGGGTTGGTCCGGTGGTCGCGCGGTCCCGCGGCCACCGCGCGATCGGATGAGCGCGTACTCCTCACCCGGCCGTGAGGGCCGGGCAGTCAGTCGACGGACTGCCCTACCGCCACAGGTCAGCTCCGTCACGCCCACTGGGGTCCATCGTAAGGAGATCCTCATGCAGACCCGAGAGGACTCGCCCGGTCGGAGAGAGGTCGTCTCCGATCTCCATCACCCTCCAGCCCGCATGCACGGCCGAGTTCAGATCGGTTCCGGTGTCCTCGGCGACTCAGGCGCTGATCGGCATGCCGCTCAGCCGCCGGACGTCGGCAGTCAGCCGCTGCGTCGTGGTCCGCATCACGAGCGGATCCACCACGATCGGCGTGCCGTATCGCTTGATCAGCGCGCGTGCCCGGGCGTGCGGCCTGGACAACGGCCAGGAGACCGGCAGCGGCGGGAGCACCACGCCGGGCCGGGGGACGAAGGCCAGCACCTGCCGATGGGACTTCGGCGAACGCGTCACCAGCCGCACCGCACTCAGATCCGACCACGGCACCCTCGCGTGGCCGTGAACGGTGAGGCCGGCGGTGTCCAGGCGCAACCACCAGCCGGCCCTGCGCCTGCGTACCAGCGCCACCAGCCCGAGCACCCCCAGCACCGCGAACAGCCCGAGGGTGACACCGTCGAAGACGAACTGGATCGCCTGCGTCGGCCGGAGGACGCGGAAGGCCGCGTGGACCCCGCCGGCCGCCGCCAGCGGGACGGCGAACGCGAGCGGCAGACCGTTGGAGGGGCGCAGTTCCACCGGGGACGAGTCCACCCCGGGCAGGCCGATCGGTTGCATACGCGCAACCTACCGGCCCTGGCGACCTGGCCGCCAGACACGAGGCGGTAGCTACGACAGCGGGTGGTCCGGCACCAGGTCGGTCGAGATCTGCTTCGCGATCGTCTCGGCCGTGTTGCCGTCCGGCGTGTGGCAGCCCTTGGTGGTGGCCACGGCGATGGCGAGGCGCTGGGCCGGGTAGTACGCCTCCACGGCGGCGTAGCCGGAGAAGGACGGGTTCTGCACCACCCAGTCGTTGGCGACCAGCAGGCCCAGTCCGTAGTGGCGCGCCGGGGTGTTGAAGTCGGGCAGGCACGCGGTGGGCGGGCAGTCGGGGGTGGGGCCGCCGAGGCCGACGGTGCCCGGGTCGAGCTGGGTGCGGAAGCTGCTGGGCGAGAGCAGTTCACCGCTGCCGATGGCCTCTGCCGAGCGGGCGAGGTCGCAGATGTGGGTGGTGATCACGGCGCCGGGGCCGGTGGTCCAGGACGGGTTCCAGAACGTCGACTCCTCGTACGTCCCCCGCTCGGAGGTGAACGCGTGCAGCACCGGGGTGGGGATGTCCGGGGTGAAGCTGTTGCGGGTGTCGTGCAGGCCGAGCGGGTCGGTGACGTGCTGCGCCAGCAGTTGGTCGAGCGGGGTGTGGGTGATCCGCTCCAGGGCGGCGCCCAGCAGTACGAAGTTGGCGTGCGAGTAGCTCCAGTTGGTGCCCGGCTCGTACCAGAGGTGCTCGGGGTCGGCGATCTTGAGCAGGTCCTCGGGCGACCAGTGGCGGAACGGCTCGGCCTCCAGTTGGGCCAGGAACACCGGGTCGGTCACGTAGTCGTGGATGCCGGAGGTGGCGTCGCCGAGCATCCGCAGGGTGATCCGGTCCCCGTGCGGCAGCTCGGGCAGCCAGGTGTTCACCGGGTCGTCGAGCCCGACCACGCCCTGCTCGACCAGTTGGAGCAGCGTGACCGTCATGAACGGGAAGACCACCGAGCCCGCGCGGAAGTGCATGCCCGGCTCGGCCGGCACCCCGGTCATCGACTCGCCGAAGGCATCGGTCACCAGCTCGTGGCCGTCCACGGTGACCCGCACCAGGACGGAGTTCAGGTCCAGGTCCTGCTTCGCCCGCTGCACCGTCTCCAGCACCTGGCGCCCCGGGCCCTCGGCCGGCCGCGGCGAGCGGACGCACGGCTGCCCGTCACGCAACGCCGGGGCCGGGGCGGCGCCGACCGCGGTGCCCGGAAGGGTGGCGGCGGTGAACAGGGCGGTGGCGGCGCAGAGCAGCGCGGTCCGGGTTCGTGTCATGCCGCATGATGAGCACACGAACAGCACGGGCTAACGCGCGACACCCAGCAGGTAAGCCGTTCGGGCGCACCCTTCTTACGCGCAGTCAGCTCGTGCCCGGCCACACCAGCAGCACCGCACACGGCGCGTGGTCCACCACGAACCGTGCGGCCGGGCCCAGGCTGTGCGGGCCGGGGTGAGCCCGGTCGCCGTCGCGGGCCAGCACCAGCAGTTCGGCATCGGCTGCCGCCGCGATCACCTCCCGCTCGACCCGGCCGGACCGCTCGACCCGGGTGCAGGGGCGGTCCAGCCGCGCCGCCGCGGCGGCCAGCAGTTCCTGACCGGAGCCGGTGGCCAGGTCCGCCAGCCGGGCGCCGGGGTCCCGCTCGCGGTGCCCGCGGCCGAGCAGTCCGGCGAACGCCCCGTGCGCGACGCCGGGCACCTCCTGCCCGCTCACGTGCAGCAGCACGATCCCGGCGCCCGGTGGCGTGTGCTCGCGGGCGGCGTCCACGCAGGCGGGCCAGGTGCCCTCGTTGACCCACACAACGACTGACACGACGTCACCCCTTGACTTGCCGTCACTCTCCGACACGGCGTCACCCTACTGGCTTCGTACGGCTTTCGTACGGCTCGACGGCGTTGGCGCGGTCTTCGAGGAGGCCTGCACCGCCGAGGGCGCGGGGTGGAGCACCGCCTCAGGAGTTGATCAGCGCGGTCAGCGGGTCGTCCGGGGCGAAGCCGGCCAGTCGCAGCGTGCGGGCCGGGCCGGCCACCCGGTCCGGCAGCCGGTCCAGGTCGTCCACCCCGGCGTGCACGAACCGGCCGGCCAGCTGGTCCAGTTCGCCCGCGGCCAGCCGGAGCACGGCACCGGTGATCCGCTCCACCGGCGTCCAGTCGGTCCGGTCCGCGCAGATCGCCATCCCCCGGGTCAGCTCGGTGCGCACCATGCCCGGACTCACCTCGAACAGCAGCACCCCGTGCCGGCGCAGCGGCTCGGCCAGCATCCCGGTCAGGCCGAGCAGCGCCAGCTTGGAGGCGCCGTAGGCCGAGTAGTGCGGCTCGGGCCGCAGGGCCAGCACCGAGTTGACGCCCACCACCCGCCCGCCGCCGGCCGCCACCATGCCGGGCAGCACGGCCCGGCAGAGGTTGACCGTGCCGCGCACGTTGGTCCGGTAGGTGTGCCACCACTGCTCCTCGTCCGCCTCCCAGAACGGCCGCTCGTCCCGGTCGACCGTGCCGGCGTTGTTCACCAGCAGGTCCACCGGACCGAACCGCCCGACCGCGGCCCGCACCTGCTCCGGATCGGTGACGTCGGCGGGCAGTTCGACCACCGGGTGGCCGAACCGGTCGCAGGCCCGGGCGGTGGCGGCCAGCGGTCCGGGCCGGCGGCCCAGCAGCGCGACCGCCCAGCCCGCCCCGGCCAGCGCCACCGCGATCGCGCTGCCGATGCCGGTGCCCGCGCCGGTGACCAGCGCCCGGCCGGGCATCAGGCGGCCCCGACCCGGGCCACGATGCCGGCCTCCCGGGCCTCGCGCAGGATCGCCTCGCGGTCGCGCCAGTGCGCCCAGAACGCCCCGGTGTAGCCGAGCACGGTCAAGCTGGTGAGGAACGGGTTGTCGGCGTAGTTGTTGTCGTGCTCGCTGTCGCCCAGCGCCGTGGGCAGCATCACCCGGTAGTGGTCGGCCGGGTCGATCAGGCTCCACAGCAGGTCGACCGTGCGGTACCAGCGTCCGGTCGGCGAGTCGACCGTGCCCGGGTCCTCGGTCAGCTCCGGCGAGAAGTAGCAGACCAGCCGGAACTCCCCGCGCTCGTCGAACATGAACTGCCGCTCGTACTCCACCGGGCCCGAGCACATCGCCAGCGGCTTGAGCACGATCGGGCCGGTGGCGGTGTTCGACTGCAGGCCGGGCAGGGTGCGCACGCCGGCGCACTGCTCGGCCATCGCGATGCCCATCGGGATGTACGGGAACAGCCGCAGGCCCAGCGAGAAGGCGGTGACCGTGGCGTCCAGCGCCATGAAGGCCGAGACGCACTCGCGCACCGTCGCCTCGGTCTCCCCGGGCATCCCGAGCAGCGCCTCGACCATGGTGAGCATGCCGTTGGCGTGGCACAGCCGGACCAGCCGCTCGGTGTCGGCGAAGGTGTAGTAGGTGGTGCCCTTCTCGGTGGTCTTCCAGCCCCGCAGCAGGTCGGCCCGCACGTGGTCGGTCCCGACGTTGACCCCGGCGCACCCCGCCTCGGCCAGCAGCCCGGCCAACTCCTCGTCGAACGGGGACGGTTGGCAGTAGACCCAGAGCCGCAGCTGGTGCAGCGGACTGAACCGGCTGGCCCGCTTGCGCCGGACGATCTCGCGCAGCACGTTCTTGCTGTGTCCGATGGCCAGGTTGAACTCGCTGTCGGTGGTGTGCTGGTCGAAGATTCCGTGGGCGGCCAGCGACTGCATCTCGTCCACCACCGCCGCCACGTCCCGGCGGGCGAACCTGATCCCCTTGGCGTCCGGCTCCACGCAGTGCGAGCACCGGTAGGTGCAGCCGCTCTTGGTGAGGATCCCGGCCATCCCGCCGCGCCGGTAGTAGGCCAGGTTGTCCACCTTGAACGGGGTGCCGGTGCGCCGCAGGTAGGTGCCCTCCCGATCCACCTGCCAGACCCGCGGCTCGTGCGCGCCGGTGCCGGGCAGGGCCGGCGGGCGGGTGCCCACGGTGAGCGCGGGCGGCGGCACCCGGGTGACGCCGGCGGGGGTGTTGCGGATCAGCCCGGCCACCGTGCCCGGGTCCCGGCCGCAGGCCAGCGCGTCCGCCAGCTCGCACAGGATCTCCTCGCCCGGGCCCTTCACCCCGTACTCCAGGCCCAGGTAGTCCACCAGCGCGAACGGCATGGTGGAGAAGCCGATCCCGCCGCCGACGATCGGGGCACCGGTCAGCCGGCGGAGCTCGCCCACGATCTCCTTGTGCTCACCGACGAACGGGCGCTGCTCGAAGGCGTACACGGTGTCGGTGTTGCGGATGGTCACCCCGACCAGCAGCGGGCTCCGGTCGGCGAAGTACTCCCGCAGGTGGGTGCGCCAGTCGTCCCGGTGGAAGGTCAGGTCGACCACCTCCACCGCGAAGCCGGTCCGCTCCAGCGCCGTGCCCAGCACGTCCAGCGCGTACGGTGCGATCGGCGGGTGCACCTTGTTCGGGTTGACCAGCGTGATCAGGCCCCGGTTCATGACGGCTCCCCTTCGGCGGCGGCGAAGCTGACCGCCGCGAGTTGCGGTTCCGGCAGTCGGCCGGACCGGCCGAGCAACAGGAAGTACTGGCCCAGCTCGTGCAGTTGGCCAAGGCCCGTGAGCCCGCGGTCCCAGCAGGCGGTGACCAGGTCGGCGCACTGCCAGCGGGCGGCGAAGAACTCCTCCACCAGGTCGGTGCGGACGTGCTCGACCTGGAACTCCGGGTGCCTGGCCCGGCGGGCCGCGTTCAGTGCGGCCGCGGCCGCGGCGCAGCTGCGGGCCATGCGCAGCAGCGGCCCGGCGGCCAGGAGCGGCTCGGGCAGCCGGTGGCCGGTGCGCACCCCGGGCGCGGTGCGGAAGGACCGCACCAGGGCGGTGAGCGCCAGCTCGCGGCCGGGCAGCTCGGCCAGTTCCCGCTCGGTGAGCCAGGCCCGCATCCCGCTCCCCGGCTCGTCGCCGGCGCCCAGCAGGCCCGCGGCCCGGGCCGCCGCGAGGGCTCCCGCCTCGCCGCCGCCGATCCGGGCCAGTGCCTGATGGCGGTTCAGCTGCGGGTAAGCCGGCAGGAACAGCTGGAGGAAGCCGAGGGTGTGGAAGTCGCTCACCGGGTCGGTGGCGGAGTGCTCGAACCGCCAGTCGGCCAGGTAGACGGTGTCCAGGGTGGCCGGGCGGGGCCCGGGGGCCGCCGCGGGAGCGGCCTCCCGGCGCAGCGCCCGCAGCGCGGTCTCGGCGTCCAGGCGCTTCACGTCGGCGTCCGCGGGGCGCACCGCCAGGTGGGCGCGGACCCGGGCGGCCGCCGCCGCCAGGTCGGTCTGCCCGGTGATCCGCCACAGGTTGCGCCAACTGCGCTGCGGGAACGGCAGCTCGGCCAGTGCGGCAAGCAGCCCGGCCTGCTCGGCGGCGTTCAGCACGCCAGCCTCGACTGCCCGGCCCAGCCCGTAGCGCACCGAGACCAGGGCGTCGGAGAGCTGGCGGTAGCCGTCCTCCTCGCCCAGGTGGGCCACTGCCACCTCGTCGTCGGCGGTCACCGTGCCGTCGGCGTACCAGCGGAACACCTGGCCCAGCCCGAGCATCCCGAACCGGTGCAGCTCGGCCGCGCGCAGCGCGCCCATGCTGCTCGCGCCGGCCACCCGGACGCCCTCGTGCACCAGGTGCAGGATCTCCTTGTGCCGCACCGCGGGGGCCTGTTGGAACAGCCCGTCCACGATCAGCACGGTGTCCCCGGCGGCCACCGGCAGCCGCAGCAGGTCGCCGTGCTGCACCGGCGGGTGCAGCACGGCGCCGGGCAGTAGCTCGGCCACCCGGTCCGGGCCGATGGTCGGCCCGGCGAACACGTGCGTGGTCATCGGCCCTCCTCGGGCAGTTGGCGGAGCGGGCGCGGGCACTCGTCGCCGACGCCGAAGCGCAGGCCGGGGGCGATCACCCGGACCACCGCGAGCTCCTCCCCGGGGGCGGTCAGCGGCACGCTCAGCACCGGTCGGCCGGTCCGGGCCCGCACCAGCTCGGCGCAGTGCAGCAGTTCAGTGTCGACCGCGGCCCGCCCGGCGGGCTCGATCCGCCGCACCGCCTGCGCCCAACTGCCCTGCGTGTCCGGGGGTGTGACGGGCTGCGCGGCGTCCCAGCGGTGGCCGCGGTAGAGGCCGCCGCGCACGTCGTCGCGGGTGCCGTTGATCACCGTGAGCCGGCTCTGCGCGGCCTCGGTGATCGCCCGGGAGAGCGCCACCGCCGGGTCGGTGTGGCAGCCGGAGCCCGAGTAGACGGTCGGGTCCTCCGGGGACCACAGGTAGGCGACGTAGCAGGGGAAGTGCGGGTCGCGGGTGTTGTCCACCAGCTCCAGCCAGGCCCCGGCCCGGTCGATCCGGTCGATCAGCTCGGCGCAGCCGGGGTCGGTGACGCTGTGCGGCTCGATGTGCCGGCGCCGGTCCACCGGGCGCTCCCGCAGGTCGGCGGTGCTGTCCCGCTCGACCAGTTCGAACAGCGCGTGCAGGGCCGCCTCCTCGACACAGTTCCCGCTGGCCAGGCCGTTGCTGGAGACCCGCAGCAGCGGCGGCGACCAGTCCGGGGCGGCCAGCGAGGAGATCGCCACGCAGGGCCGGGGCACCCAGCTGGTGGCCGCCTGGCCGATCACCTCGGCCGGCAGCCACGGCAGCGGGGTGTGCTCGGTCAGCAGGCTGCCCGCGGCCCGCTGCAGGCCGGCGAAGTCGTAGGGCAGGGCGAGTTCGGCAGCCGGCGCGGTGACCGCGGGGCCGGCGTGCGGCAGGTTCTCGGCGTACCAGAGCTCGATCGCCTCCATGCTCGCGGAGACCTTCGCGGCGGTGTGGGTGGCGCCCTTGCCCTGACTGACGCTCAGCGTGGCGGCCAGCGGGCGGACCGCGACCCAGGTCGGGATGCCCAGTACGTCCAGTCCGGTGACGTCGGCCACCCGGCTGATCCCGCACCGCTCGAACTGACGCTGCGCCAACTGCCAGGTCCGCTCCGGCGCCCGGGTCCGCTGGGTGCCGGTGAAGTACCTTTTGGTGAGGTCCTGTTGGGCCGTGGCCATCAGGCGACCTGCTCGGCGACGGCCGGCAGCCCGGCCTCGGCCAGGGAGAGCGAACCGTCGGCGGCGAAGCTGAACCGGCGGGAGCGGAACATGTCGTCCGAAGTCCATTGCCGCACCACCTCGGCCCGCACCGCGCAGATCGCCATCCCGTGCTGCCGGGCGGTCACCAGGTCGTAGCTGCCGGCCGCGCCGCCCGCGTACTTGGCGTCGAACAGCGCGCCGATCTCCGCGAGTTCGGCCTCGTCGGTGACCTCGGCGGCGGTGCCGTCCAGGATCACCACCTCCTGTGCGCTGCTCAGGTGCACCGAGGCCCGGGCGTTGCCCCGCAGGTTGCGCGCCTTGACGCTGCCCCCGACGGTGGAGAAGACCAGGCTGTCGCGCCACCACACGCCCCAGACGGGGACGGTGTGCGGGCGGCCGTCCGCGCGAACGGTGCAGACCCAGTAGTCGGCGGCCTCGGCCAGCGCGGCGCGGATCGGGACGAAAGCTGCTTCGGCGGTCATGGGGTCCTCCAGTGGGTCTCGATCACGTACTCGACGGTGTGCTGGTCGTCGGGGAGAGTCAGGGGGTCGGGCAGCGGCTCGGTGAAGGTGAGGATCTCGCCCGGGGCGGTCGGGTGCGGGCGGCCCAACGGCTGGGCCAGGTCCAGGTAGGCGGGCTTGCGGTCGGCGGCGCCGGTGCGGGCGCGGGCCTGCTCGACCCGCTGGTCCGCGGCGCCCCGGCGCAGTACCTGCCAGGGGTCGGGCAGCGTGGTCCGGCGCAGGAAGGAGCGGCGCGGCACCCCGGTCCGCCCACTCCAACGCAGCCAGCCCATGGTGTCGTCCTCGGCGGGCAGGTCCTCCCCCGGCACCTTCCAGGTCCGGCGGCAGAGCACCAGCCGACCCAGCGTCAGGCGCGGGTAGTGGCGCACCCCGCCGGCTGCGGCGCTCGCGTCCACCAGGTCCCACAGCGCCAGCGTGCTGCCCTGCGAAGGGCCGAGCCGGGTGAGGAAGCGGTACAGCGCGGGGGCCAGCGCGGGCAGGGTGGCGTTGTGCGGCACGGGCAGCAGGGTGCGGCCCGGGTGGGCGGCGCTGGTGGCGGCCAGCCGGCCGGTCCCGGTCAGCCCCAGGGTGACGGTGGCCAGGTCCACCCGGGCGTCGGGCTCGCACTCCAGCGCACTGCCGGGCCAGGCGAGCGCGGCGGGCAGCAGCAGGGGGTGCTCGTTGGCGGTGGCACCGAACTGGACGGCGAGGTCGGCCGGGACGGTACCGGCCGGCACCGTTTGCGCCACCTCGCGGCGCAGCAGGAGCAGTTCGGGGCCGGACAGGGCCCCGGCCAGCCGGGCCGGGAAGCGGCCGAAGCCGAGTGCCGCACCGTTCAGGACCAGCTGCTCGCCGGCCCACTGGACCGGCCAGGAGACGTTGGTCCACGGCGCCACCTCGGCGGGCAGCGCGGCGGCGAGGTCCTCCAGCAGGGCCGGGGGCACCGCGGCGCTGTGCGGCTCGGCGGCCAGTGCGCGCAGCGCCTGTACCAACTCCTGGCGCAGCCGCAGCACCTGGCGCAGCACCGGGTCGGCGGCCTCGGCGATCAGCCGGTCCGACTCCTGGCGCCCCTCGGCCAGGTACCAGCGCAATCCCGCCAGCAGCGTGATCCGCCCGTTGCCGAACCGCGCCCGGAAGGCCAGCGCGGTGGCCAGTTGGAACGGCAGGTCGGCCCCGAGCAGCGGGGCGAAGCGCTGCACCCGGGCCAGGTCTGCCAGCAGCTCCGGGTCGAACCGCGGCCCCTCGGGCGGGGCGACCGCGACCAGGTCCTCGGTCACCAACTGCCGGTCCGCGGCGGGCTCGGGCTGCCCGCAGGCGGCGGCCAGCCGGCGCAGTCCGGCGTGGGCCCGGGCCGCCGCCACCGGCGCGGGGGGAGCGGCGGTCTCGATCTCCTGCAGTTCCGACAGCGCCGAGCGCAGCTCGCCCGGTCCCACCGCCTGGGCCGCGCCGGCCAGCCGCCCCGGGCCCCAACCGGGCAGCTGCGGGCCGGCCTCCAGCAGGCCGGTCCGCAGCAGGGCGGCCAGCGCGGGCGGCAGCGTCCCGTCCGGGGCGAGCGAAGCGAGCGCGACGGGGGTGCGCAGGCCGGCCAGCAGGGTGGCCAGCTGCTCGGTGCACCGGGCGCTGCGCACCCCGTCCGGGGCGAGCCAGCCGACCCGGCCCTGCTCCAGCGTCGCGCTCGGGTTGACGGTCAGCAGCACCCGGTCCGGCGGCAGCACCGCGAGCCCCGGGCCGCCGGCCCAGGCCCGCACCCAGTCCACCGCCCGCCGGTCCACCCGCACCAGCGCCGCGGCGGGCCGGGCGGCGGCGCCGGGCAGCAGCAGCGTGGAGTCGGCGAACCGGGCGAACGGGCTCGGCTTGGTCGCCGCGCGCTGGGCCAGCCGAAGCACCGTCAGCGCCCGCCGCCGGGTGCGCGCCGTGCCGGGCACCGGGGCGTCCGCCAGCGCGGCCGCGACCAGCCTGGGCACCGACAGCTCCACCGAGGCTGCGAAGTCCGGCTCTTTCAGCAGTGCGTGCAGGGTCCGGCCGGTCGCCTCGTCCAGCGCCGCCGCGCACCGCTCCAGCCGCGCCCGCCCGGCAGTGCGCTCCGCCACGGCGGCCTGATACTCCGTCAGGTCGAGTGCCTCGCAGGCCACCGCGCGTCCGTTGAAGGCGTCCCGGCGCATCCGCAGCAGCTCGCGGCGCAACTGCGGTACCGCCGCGGGCACCAGCGCGGCGATCCGGTCCGCGACCGCCTCTCCGGCCCGCCGACACCGCTCCTCGGCAGCGGCCAACCGCTCGGCCGCGTCCCAGAGTTCGGCGCCGTCCAGCTCGCGCAGCCGCGCCACCGGCACCCGGCAGCGGCGGCGCACCACCACTGTGCCCAACTGGATCAAGAGCGCCACGTCGCCTTCAACGGCAGCGCCCCCAGGCCCCGGTGCAGGAAGTGCGGGCTCCACTGCGGGTCCCCGGCCGGTTCGAGCCCCGCCCAGCGCTCGGCCGCCGCGGTGAGCAGCACGGTTCCCTCCAGCCGGGCCAGGTGCGCGCCCAGGCAGACGTGCCGCCCCTCGCCGAAGGCCACCCCGGCGAACTGCCCGGGCGCCGCACCGGACTCCAGCAGCTCGTGGTTGGCCGCGCCCAGCATGATCTGAACCCGGTCCCCCTGCGCGATCAACCGTCCCGCCACCCGCACGTCCGCCAGCGCCACCCGCGCGGTGAAGGTCAGCGGCGACTCGCCCAGCAGCACCTGGTCCACCACCTCGCCGGCCGTCTGCGGCCGTTCGGCGAGCTGCTCCAGCAGACCGTCCTGGCCGGACAGCCGCAGCAGCAGTGCGCCGAGCATGTTGCGCGAGGTGTCGTGCCCGGCCAGGTAGAGGCTGAACACGGTGGCCACCGTCTCCACCCGGCTGAGCAGGGCCTGCTCGGCGGTGGCCGCCAGCACCGAGCCGGCCGGCAGCCGGTCGGGGGCGGCCAGCCACTGGTCCACCAGCGCGAACAGCTGCTCCAGGCCGCCGACCGCGCCGGCCACCGCCTGCGGTCCGGCCGCTCCGGTGCTCAGGCCTCCGCCGGTGCTGATCAGCCGGCACAGCCGGGAGACCTGGTCGCGGTCCGCGGGCGGGACTCCGACCAGGTCGCCGACCACCGAGACCGGCAGTCGGGCGCCGAGCGCCGCGACCCCGTCGAACTCGGCCGCACCGGCCAGCTCGTCCAGCAGCTCGTGCACCGTCGCGGTAATCCGCTCGGTGCGGGCCCGCACCGACCTGGGGGCGAAGACCGGGGAGAGGATCCGGCGCAGCCGCTCGTGGTGCGAGCCCTCCGCCTCCAGCAGCAGGCTGCGGACGAACTCACCGTACCGACCGCCCTCGCCCCAGGTGGCGTCGCCGCCCCCGGGGCCGGGCATCCGGAACCGCTGGTCGCGCAGCACCTCGCGGGCGGCGGCGTAGCCGACCACCAGCCAGGTCCTGCCCGGCTCGCTCCACTGCACCGGGCCGCGCGCGTGCAGCCTGCGGTAGAGCGCCGCCGGGCTGCGCAGCAGCGCGGCGGTCACCTTCTGCTCCGCCGCGGTGGTCGACTTCTGCTCCGCAGGGGTGTTCACCTTCTGCTCCGCCGTGGGGTTCAACGCAGCACCTTCCCGCGCTCGTTGTAGGCGACCGCCTCGGCCGCCGCGACGGTCACCCGGTACGGGACCACCGGCTGCGCCAGCGCGCCGCAGGCCGCCCGGACCGCCTCCTCGGTGGTCTCGCCGACCGCGGTGACCAGGACCCGGTCGGCCGGACCGGTGCGGTCCACCGCCACCGCTGCGTCCAGCACCCCGGGCAGCGCCCGCACCGCCGCGGCCACCGCGTTCGGGTAGACGCTGACCCCGTCCACCTTGATCAGGTCGTCACCGCGGCCGTCCAGCACGTAGCCGGTGCCGGACGGGTCCAGGTGGGCCAGGTCCCCGGTGCTGACCGCACCGCCGGCGCCGCGCAGCAGCCGGCCGTCGCTCGCCGCGAACCGGGTGTCCGGCCCCCTGGTCCACAGGGTGCCGACCCCGTCCCGGCCGGTGTCGGCCAGCCAGACGGGCTTGCCCGGCAGCGGGCTGCCCACGTGGCCGTCCTCGCGGACTTCCCGACCCACCGTCAGCAGGCCGGTCTCGGTAGAGCCGAGCATGGTCAGGAACGAGCAGCCGGTGAACCCGGCGGCGATCCGCTCGGCGCGGGCCACGGTCAGGCCGCCGCCGGCCGGCACCAGGGTGGTCCGGGCGAAGTCGCCGCCGGCCGCGGCCCGGGCGCCGAGCGCGGCCAGCACCGGCGCGGCCAGGCAGACCGCGGCACGTCCGGCCAGCTCACGGGCCGCCAGGTCCCAGCGGTGCGGCGCGAAGACCAGCAGGTCACGGGCGAGCAGCAGGGCCGGGACCACGGTCATGTAGAACGCGGCGGCGAAGTCCATTGCCGAACAGGCCGCGAAGACCTCGGCGTCGGCGTACTCGGGCATCCCCGCCGCGTACAGCCGCGCCGCCTGCGGCAGCCCGGCCGGATCGCCGAACAGCAGCCGGGGCTCACCGGTACTGCCCGAACTCGCGGTGGCGTAGGTCGCCGCGGTGACGCCGGGTGGCGGCGCGCACTCGGCGCCGGCCCGCCAGAGCACCTCGCCGACCGGCTCACCGGTGCCCCAGCGGCCCGGGTCGCCCAGCACCCAGCGCGGCGCGGGCTCGGCCAGACCCACCGCGAGCAGGCCGATCACCGAGCGCACCGAGCCGTCGGCCGGGACCACCCAGCCGTGCGGGGCCGGCGGCAGCGAGGCCGCCACCGCCCTGGCCCGGCCGAGCAACTCCGGCCAGCCGTAACGGCCGTGCTCGGTCACCAGACCGGTGCGGGCCCGTGCCAGCCGGTCGGCGGCCTCACTCAGCCACGGTCGTGATTCGCCCATGTCACCCACTCCCGAATGGTCTGCGGCAGATCGGTCGGTTCGGGCCGCGGACGGCCCATTTCCTCCAGCACCGCGGCGGCCACCACCCGTTCGACCGAGCTGAGCGGCCGGTCCAGGTCGTGCTCGGCGAGTGCCTCGGTCAGCGCCTCGGTCAGGTCGCCGGGCAGGCCGGCGGCGGGCGTCCCGGCCGGCGGCGGGCTCGGCGGCGGGCCGAGCGGCAGCCGGCGCGGCATGTCGAAGCGCAGGTGGCGCACCCGCTCCACCTCGGCGTCCTGGAGCACCCAGTCGGGCGCCAGCCGGTGCAGCGCGCCGAACAGCTCCAGCGCCTGGTGCCGGGCCAGCCGGGCGCCCAGGCACCGGTAGGCTCCCCAGCCGAAGGAGAGCACCGCCCGCCCGGCGACCGGCTCGCCCGACTCGGCCGGCCGGTTGGCCTCGGCGATCCGCACCGAGACCACCTGGCCGGCCTCGAACCGGAAGCCGTCCAGCTCGACCGGCTCCCGGACCAGGCGTTCGAGCGTCTTCAACGGCGGTTCGGCGCGCAGTGCCTGATCGATCGCCGCCTCGCGCCGGGCCGGGTCGGCGAGCGCGCCCGCGCTGCCCAGCAGTCGGGCCGCGGTGTTGCCCAGCATCCCGGCCACCGTCTCCAGCGAGGCCTGGATCAGCATCACGATGTTGGCCTCGACGTCCGGCTCGGGCAGCTCGCCGATCCCCTCGCGCTGCCACTGGCCGAGCACGCTGCCGGCCGGGGCGGCGGCTCGGGCGGCGGCGACCGCCGAGCGGATCTCGCACAGGGCCGCGTGGCCGTCGCGCACCGCCTGCGCGGGGTCGGCCAGCCTGGCCGCGTAGGCCACCAGGGCGAGTTGCTGGCTGAGCTTGTGCAGCCGCCGGTACTCGGCCGGCGGCAGCCCGATCAGCCGGGCGCCGGTGTCCACCGCGTAGCGGAAGGCCAGCTGCGTCATGAACTCGCAACCGCCCCTGGCCACCGCCTCGCTGACGGCCCGTTCGGCCAGCAGTCGCAGGTCCGGCAGCAGCGCGTCCACCGCGTCGGCGGTGAAGAAGCGGCCGAAGCCGCGGCGCAGCTCGGCGTGCCGGGCCGGGGCGGCCTGCAGCATGATCCGCTCCGCGAAGGCGGCCAGCTCGGCGGCCGGCGCCCGCACCTCGGGCGGCAGCCGGGCCGCCAGGGCGGCCATCACCGGCGCGGACTCGACCACGCCGAGCCGCTCGTCGGCGAGCAGGCGCACCGCCACCGAACGGTCGGTCACGGTCCAGCCGAGGCCGCCCGGCAGCGCGGTGACGCCGGGCAGCGGGGTCTCAAGGGAAGGGGTGGGGCTCATGCCGGACCTCTCTCGTCGGTTCCTCGGCCGTGCCGCCGTTGCGCAGCCGGAACGCCCGCACGGTCGGTGCGCTCGGCAGCCGGCGGTGCAGGTGCCCGAAGGTCATCGGGGCGGTCCCGGGCACCACCGCCTTGACGCAGCGCAGGCCCAGCCGGTGCAGCTCGATCGTGGTGTGGTCGACCACCAGCACCTCGCGGCCGGCCCGCTCGGCGGCCGCGAGCATCGCCGCCAGGTCCGCCGCCACGTCGCCGCGCGGGGTGAGCAGGCCGGCCACCGGCGCCTCCACGGGCTGCGGCGCGGCGTCGGAGCCCAGTAGGAAGGCGAACCGCTCGCGGGCCCGCGGCAGCGCGGCGACCAGCGCGTGGTCGGCCATCACCCGCACCCGGTCCGGCTCCTCGTAGGCCCGCTCCAGCTCGCGCCGGTCCCGCTCCCGGTAGGTGACCGAGATGGCCGGTGCGGCGGCGGCCATCTCCTGCACCGCGCCGAGCAGCGCGGCCCGCACGGTCAGCGCGCAGCCGGCTGTGCAGAGGGTGGCCGGTTCGGCCGGGTCCTCGGAGGTGGCCAGCAGCACCACGACCGGCACCCCGAACTCGCCCACCGCCCGGAAGGCGCGCAGCTCGCGCCGGGTGTGGTGGCGCAGCATCCGCAGCGCCGCGGCCAGCCGGGGATCGGCCGGGGCGGCCAGGTCCAGTTCGGGCAGCGGGGTCTCGGAGTACCAGGCGCACAGGAACGCGTCCCGCTCGGCCACCTCCAGCAGGGCGGCCAGCAGCGCCTCCTCGACGCCGGCGCCCAGCGCGCAGCCGTTGGAGTTCTCGTAGACGAAGGCCGGGCCGGTGTCGGGGCGCTGGGTCGCGCCGTAGTAGGCCACGTGGAAGGGCAGCAGCACCTCCTGGCCGGTGCGCACCGCGTGCGCCCGGGCCCAGCCGGTCGGGGTCTGCGGGGTGAACGGGGCGTACTCGAAGCCCGGGGTCGCGTACGCCTGCGGCAGGTGCAGGCCCAGCGAGCGCGGGTCCACCGCCCGCTCCAGCTCCTCGAAGGCGGCCGTGCGCACCGGGTCGCGACCGCCGCAGTGCCAGCCCGCGTACCGCTCCAGGCCCTCCAGCACCGCGCCGGTGCGGGCGGTGGCGTAGTCCTCCGCCCGGCCGATGGCGATCTCGGCGAAGCCCCAGGCGGTCGGCACGTCGGCCTGCACGGCGGGCAGCGCGGCGTTGCCCGCCAGCGCGGGTGCGGTGGCCAGCCCGGACCACGGGTCCAGGTACTCCCGCTCCAACCGCTCGGCGAAGACCTGGACCCCGAACCGTCGGGTCTGCCCGACCCCCAGGGCCGGCAGCGGCCGGTCCAGCTCGGGCAGCGGCGGTGGGATCGGGACCCGGGCCGCCGTGCAGTGCGCCGAGCGGCACAGCGCGTGCGCCAGCACCGGGTGCCAGTCGCCGCCCGCCCCGCCGGCGTCCAGCACGTATGCGGCACCCCGGCTCAGCGGGGTGGTGCCCGCGGCCAGCGCGGCCAGCTCCGCCTCGAGCACCGCGGCCAGCGTGCCCAGGGCCGTGCCGGGCCACGGGAACGGCCCGCTGCGCGGCGCCAGCGGCAGCAGCCGCGCGCCGCGCACCGCACGTTCCGGCCGGTCGATGGCGCGCACCCGCAGGTCCAGGCAGCCCGGGCAGCCGGGCTCCCCCGGCAGCACCAGCGGGCCCAGCACCAGCCGTCCGCGCACCCCGCGCACCGTCAGCAGTGGGGCGCCGACCGGGGCGAACTCGGTGTGGTCGGTGTCCCAGCCCAGGTCCACCAGAACCCCGGGGCGGTCGGCGGGCAGCCGGTCCCGGTCCTCGGCCAGGGCCGCACCGGCCACCGCCCGCAGCAGCCGCAACTCGGCGCCGGCCGGCGCGGGCGGCGCCGTCACAGCGCCACCCCGACCAGGTGGGCGGCGACCAGCGGCGGCAGCACGACCGGGCGCGGGCTGCAGCCGAGCGCGTCGAGCAGCCCGGCCAGCACGGCCGGCTCCGGGTGCCGGGCCGCCGCGGCCGGCACCGGCGCGGCCTCCCCGGGCAGTTGGGCGGCGCCGAGCGCGGCCAGCAGGGCGCGCTGCTGCGCGTGTTCGGCGTCCAGGCCGGTGCGCGGCGGGTGCCCGGGCACGGTGGCCCGCCACAGGCCGCTCGGATGCCGCTCCAGCAGGACCGGCGGCAGCGTCCCGGCCAACGCGGCCCAGCGGTCCCGGTCCGCCGCGCCCGCCTCGGGCCCGGCCGCCGACCAGCCCGCGCCGATCTCGCGGTCGGCCCGGCGCAGCAGCGCCCGCCCCACCGCCTCGGCCCGGTCGGTCCCCACCTCCACCAGGTCGTCCGGACCCGCCACGGCGGAGCGCACGGCCAGCAGCACCGCCTCGTGCCGCGCGTCGGCCATCGTCTCGGCCGCCAGCAGCTGTCCGGCGCCGCCGGGCGCCGGTTCCTGACGGTCCGGCACGCTGCTCTCCAGTCGGACCACCGTCAGCGGCAGCTGCGGGTAGCCGCCCGGAGCACAGCTGACCAGCGGGCCGAAGCAACGGGCCGCGAAGACCTGGTCGGGGAACCGGCCGGCCCGGGGGGCCGGCGGCGGGTCGCCGCGGTGCACCTGGTCGGCCGGGCAGCCGGGGTCCGGGTCGACGGTGGTGCGCCAGATGCTCAGCCGGGTCAGGTCGACCACCACCCCCTCGCCCAGCCGGTCCAGTGCGCCGGTCGCGGCGTGCTGGAACAGCTCCTGGGCCAGCACCGCGGCCGCCACCGCCACCTGGGTGTGCCCGAGCCCCGGCACGGGCGCCAGCCCGACGGCGGAGTGCACCAGGCGGCGCCAGGCGCAGCGCAGGCAGGCGGTGCCCGAGCCGGGCAGCTGGCCCTTGAGCAGCATCGCCTGGCCGCGCACCAGGGCCAGCCAGGCCCCGTGCCCCGCCGCGGCGGCGCCGTCGGCCAGCGCGAAGGCCTGCTCGGTCTGTTCCGAGCCGAAGACGCCGACCACGGCGCGGCCCTGCGGCGCGGCGCCGGCGGTCAGCCGCAGCGGGCGCCCGCGGGCCGCGTACTCCTCGGCCAACTCACGCAGCCGCTGGTCCGGTTCGGCCTCCAGCAGGGCCAGGTCGGTGAACCCGGTCTCGGCCAGCGCGGCCGCCAGCGCGGTGGCCCGGGCCGGATCGCCGGCCACCGCCACCGGCGTGTCCGCCACCCGGCGCAGCGCGGCCCGGGCGTCTGGGCTCTGGTGGCGCAGGAACTCCAGTTGCTGCGGGAAGGGCTCCCCGTCCGGCTCGGCCGGCTCCCGGCGCAGCACCTGACGCGACTCCAGGGCGCCGATCAGCTTGCGCACGTAGTCGAGCTGGTCGGGGCGCAGCGCGGCGAACAGCCGGTCCGGCTGCACGCCCTGGTCCAGCAGCGGGGCCAACTGCTGCACCCAGGCCGCCGCGTTCGGTCCGCGCAGGGTGAAGGAGCCCGCGGTGGTGCGGATCCAGACCCCGTCGCGGACCGGCATGTAGTAGGCGTCCGCCCGCAGTCGCAGCACCGTCTCGGTCACGCCGGCTCCCCCGTTCCGTTGGTCGCGCTCTCCAGGTACAGTCCGCGCCGGTACCGCCCGATCCCCACCAGCAGCAGCGAGGTCAGCCCGCGCGCCGCCAGGCCGAGCGGGCCGTCCAGCTCGGCGCTGACGAAGCCGAGCACCGGGTGCGCGGAGCAGCCGTCCCGGCCGGCGGCGACCGCCAGCCGCTGGGCCAGCACGCCCGCGAGCAGGTGCTGGGTCCGATAGGCGACCGGCCCGTTCACCCCGCGCTGCGGTTCGGCGTCTCCCACCAGTACGGCGATCAGCGGGAGCTGACGGAAGTTCATGTAGGAGCCGAACAGGCTGCGCTGGACCAGCTCGCCGAAGCCGCCGGCCGCCAACTCGACCAGGGTGCCGTCCCGGCGCGGCAGGTAGGCGCCCGGCGCCAGCCCGGTGACCGCGCCCGCCAGCAGCAGGCAGCGCGGATGGGCCAGTCCGGCCGCCGCGCCGGGCAGGTCGCAGTCCAGCGGCGCACCCGCCTGCGCCACCCACTCGGCCACCTGCGCCGCGCTCACCGGCGAACCGCGGAACTGCTCGCCCAGCGCGGTGCGGCCCAGCGCGTCGGCCACCGTGAGTGGCCCGGCGCTCGGTGCGGGCAGCACGCCGGCCGACCCGGCGGTCGCGCCGGCCGGCTCCACCGGCGCCAGCTCCACCGGCTCGCCGGGGCGGGCGGCGCGCAGGCAGGCCGCGTGCATCCGGGGCGCGGTGGCCGCCGGGTCCAACTCCTTGCCGCCGAGGTGGCGCAGGCCCGGGTCCACCGCCGGCGCGGGCCCGGCGGCCGAGCCGTCCGGCGTCGCGCCGGGCCCGATGTCGAGCACCACCGGTGCGGCCTCCACGGCCGCGTCCAGGCCGAGCTGGGCGAGCAGCAGCGGCTCGTCCACCCCGAAGGCCACCGTGCAGGCGCGGCCCCACTGCCGGGCCACCAGCGCGAACTGCCCGACCACCGCGCCGGTGTCCATCGCACCCAGCCGGTAGGAGAAGTCGCCGTACTTGAAGTGGTTCTTCCACAGCGGCACGGTGAGCACCAGCCGCACCCCGCCGTCCGCGCGCCCGATGCCCAGCGGCGGGCGCCCGGTCGCCAGCGGCACCAGCGCGTGCCGGGTCCCGTCGTAGTGGTAGACCCCGGCCGGCAGGCCCGGATCGCCCTGACCCACCGTCAGGTAGCACTCGGCGGGGAAGGTCACCCCGCCCGAGGGCACCGCCCGGCGCAGCTGGTAGTGCGGGTCGCGGTGGACCGGCAGCGGCTCCTCGGGGCTGCTCTTGGCGATCCCCTCGGGGTACCACCGCACCCCCGAGACGCCGTAGCCGGCGTACAGCAGCGCGCCGAGCCAGTCGGTCAGCCCGCGCGCCGCCACGAGGTCCGCCTCGGCGCTCCCGCCGCGCAGCAGCGGCCGGGGCAGCGGCGGCAGGTCGATCCGGGGCAGGTCCTGGTACCAGCGGAACGGGCTGGGCACGCTGCGCCAGTCGATCGACCAGTTGTCCGGGTAGATCTCCTGGTAACTGCCGCGCAGCCGGTGCACGAAGGCGTCCACCCCGGCGGCGTCCAGCGCCGGGGCCGCAACTGCCGTGCCGGTCATCCGGCGACCTCCGCCTGCGGCCGCACCGAGCGGATCAGCTCGGCCGCGTCCAGCTCGTACTCCTCCTCGAACGCCCGCGCCACCAGGTAGAAGAGCGTGTAGCGGTCGGCGAGCTGGAAGCCCAGCCGGAACAGGTGCCAGTTGGTGTAGGCCTGGGCCAGCCGGGAGGCGAGGAACCGGCGGTCCTCGCGGATCATCCCCTGGTAGTACTGGTTGTCCGCGATCGCCCGGTGGATCCCGGCCACCGGCGGCTCGGGCAGGTCGGCGAGCCAGGGCACCTCCGGGCGCCGGTACAGCCCGTCCGGCGAGGCGGTGATCTTGGCGGCCTCGCTGGTGCGCGGCGTCGCGTAGAGGTAGAACCGGTCCTCGTCGAAGCCCTGCTGGATGGCGGGCAGGTAGTCGCGCAGGGTGCCGGTCCAGCGCGCGGCCATCGGCGGCAGCTCCGCCAGGTCCCCGTCCGGGTCCCGCATCGCCTCGACCAGCGCCCGCAGCCTGGGGCGCAACAGCTCCCGGTTGGCCTCCCAGCGCTGCGCGTGCTTGGCCCGGGTGCCCTCCGGGTCCCGGATCAGCAGCATGTAGCCCTCGAAGGTGGCCAGGTAGGACAGGTAGCCGGCCTTGAAGCCGTGCTTGCCCACGCTCGGCGGCAGCCGGCTGGCCAGCAGCGCGCCGCTGGCCACCAGCAGGTCGAAGGTCATCGCCATCCGCAGCGCCCGGTCGCCCCGGGTCGCGGTGATCGCCTCCAGCGCCAGCGGGGTGGTCTCGGTCCAGAACCGCTCGGCCAGCGGCAGCCCCGCCGGGCCGCCGAGCCAGTCGTGCTCGCGGTTGTAGGGCCGGTGCTCGAACAGCCCCTCGCGCATGGCCGGGGCGACCTCCTCGCCGATCCGGGCGGCCAGCCGCCGGCTCACCGAGGGGCTGTCGGTGTCGAAGCGCAGCCGCAGGTACGGCCGGCCGTCGAAGCTCTCCCGCAGGTAGAACCAGCTGCGGGTCTCGCCGTTGGCCACCGACTGGTCCAGGGTCGGCGCTGCCACGTCGAGCAGCACCTCCTCCTGCACCGACCACGGCACGTTGATGGTCAGGTCCCGCTGGGGGCCGGCAGTCGACATCTGGTTCAGTCCTTCCTCGCCGCGTCCGCCGGTTCCCGGGGACGGGACACGCTGTCGGTGACCGCACGGTGGGCGAGGAAGGCGACGAAGCACTCGCCCTGCGGACGGACGTTCATCCGGTTGTTGGTGGTGTGCAGGAACTGGCAGAGCAGCGCGGCGACGGCGACGAACGGCGGGGCCGTGCGGTCCACCTCGCCGGGCCAGACCTGCCCGGCGGCGACCAGCGGGCGCAACCGGGCCACGGCCGCCGCCATCGTCCGCTCCCAGTAGGCGCCGACGCCGCGGCCGATCGGGCGGCCCGCACGCAGGTCCTCGACCAGGGCGGCGTACTGCGCCCGCTGGTGCTGGTACTGCCGTTCCCAGGCGGCGAACATCTTCGCCGCGTCCGGCAGGTAGCCCTGCCAGCGTTCGCGGTAGGAGCGCAGGAAGACCGCCGTGGCCGCCTCGTCCAGGTCCAGCGAGCGGCTGGTGAGCAGCAGCAGTTGCAGCGCGACGCCGAGCCGGGCGTTGTCGTTCACGCCCTGGCGCAGGACCTGGCCGGCCAGGGTGCTGCCCGCGTCGAACACGTCCTCGGCCACGGCGACGCCCGACGCGCCGCCGTACTTGGCCAGTTCGGGCCGGTAGTCGATCCAGCGCACGGTGTTGGGCGGTTCGGGCCGGTACAGCTCGGGGTCCGCGTCGCCGCCGTGCTCCAACCGGCCGAGGTGGCGCAGCGTGACCCCCAGCTGCTCGGGGTCCGCGTCGGTGGGCCCCGGGTGGGCGGCCAGGTAGCCGGTGAGGCGCTGCTCCACCAGCGCGCGCAGCGCCGCCGCGTGCTGCGGCTCGACCTGCAGGCGCACCCGCAGGTGCGGGCCGCGCTCCCAGTGGCGCAGGAAGAAGGCGCGGCGCACCAGGCCGTCCGCGCGCAGTTCCTCGACCAGGGGCAGCACCGCCTCGGTGATCAGCTGGTCGGTGGTGCCGTGGTGGAAGACGTGGGCGGAGAGCCAGAGCGGCTCGGTGGCGGTCATCGGGCCGGTCCTGAGGTCTCGATGGTGAATTCGCGGGTGACCGGCTCGGTCCCCGGTAGCGGCAGGCACTCCTGCACGGTGAGCTCCGGGCCGTGGCGCCGCAGCGCACGCTGCCAGGTGCGCACGCTGGTGACGCTGGTGAAGTCGAGGAAGGCGGGCTTGCGTTCGGCCGCGCTGGGGAAGCCGGCCAGGCTCCGGGTGAGCTGCTCGCGCTCCTGCTCACCGACCACCAGCAGCGGGTCGGGGATGCTGTAGGAGCGCCAGAACACCTGCTCCGGCAGCGACAGCCGGGCCCGCCAGGCGCGCACCGCCGAGAACGCGTCCGGATCCGACAGGCCGTCCAGCGCGGGCAGTTCGGCGCGCGGGATCTTCCAGGTGCGGCGGGCCAGCACCAGGCTGTCCAGGCGCAGCCGCGGGTAGTGGCGCACCGCGTCGGACCGGCCCGCGCGCTGGTCGACCCGGTCCCACCAGGCGAGGTTGCCCAGGCTCCCGATGCCGAAGAAGTGCAGGAACCGGTACAGCTGCGGGGCCAGGTCGTTGAGCAGGAAGTTGAGCGTGACCAGGCGCAGCGGCGGTCCCTGCCGCCCCTGACGCAGGATCAGCCGCCCGGCCGGATCGACCTCGGCCCAGCAGTCCTCCAGCGAGATCCCCTCGCCGCCCCAGTCCTGCGGGGTGCCGCACGGGTAGCGGAGGTGGCGGGCGAGCAGCGGCGGGTGCACGTTGGCGTTGATCCCGAGCACCGCGGACAGGTCGGTGAGCGGGGCGGCCGGGTCGTCGTCCCGGGCCAGGTCGGCCCGCACCGCCTCGGTGAAGCCGACCGCCGGGCTCGGTGCTCCGTCGTAGGCCGCGCAGAACCGGGAGATGGCCCGGCCGTAGCCGGTGGCGCCGCTGTTGACCACCAGTTGCTCCGGCTGCCCCGCGGCGGCGTGGCGCTGCACCTGCCAGTGCACCCGGGGCCAGTGCGACACCCAGTCCGGCGTGCGGTCGGCGACCGCGGCCAGCCGGGCCGCATCCAGCAGCGCCTCCTCGGGCGCCGAGCGGTCGCCCTGGTCCAGCACCTCGTCCTGCAGCTGCCGCAGCCGGCTGGGGACGGGTGCGGTCACGTCGACCAGTCGTGCCGTCAGCAAGGCGCGCAGCTTGGGCGTGGACATCGCCGAGTAGAGGGTGAGCAGGCGGTGCGGGCCCGGGCCGAAGGCCTCCCGCACCACCTGGCCGGCGATCGCCCGGACGTGGGCGTCGTCGTCGAAGAGCGGGATCAGCCGGTGCAGGGTGGTCAGGGCGGGCAGGTGCGCCGCCCATCGGCCGGGCTGCTCGCGCTGCACGGCGGTGACCACGCTGTCCTCGTAGACCAGGGTCCGGGCCGCCTCCAGCGGCGGGGGCGGCACCGCGCAGCACTCGGCCAGCTGTGCCACGGCCGCCCGCGCGTCGGCCAGCAGGGCGGCCCGGCGGTCGGTGGTGGCTTCGCCGAACTCACGTTCGAGTTGCGCCAGTTGCGAGATCGCCGCGTGCAACTGCGGGTCACCGTCGGTGGTGCGGGCGGTCAGCACGCAGAGCGGATCGAGTTCCTGCTCCCCGACCCCCAGGTCCGCGGCCAGCACGCCCTGCCCGATCAGCGCGTCCAGCTCGGCGCCGCCGCCCGGGAACGCGGAGCAGCGGCGGCGCAGTTCAGCCGCCGGGACCGGCAGGTCGGCCGGCAGTGCCAGCACCGCGTCCAGCACCGGGGACGGCTGCACGCGCACGATCCGCTCCACCGCGGCGGCGGTGTGGGTGCCGTCGCGGCCCCGGAGCAGGAAGACCACGCCCTTGGCGGTCACGGCCACCAGTGGCGCCCGGCGCAGCACCACGGCCGCGGCCATCGAGGGGTGCTGGGCCAGGGTGCGCTCCACCCAGCTGACCAGTTGGCGGGGCAGCCGGCAGACCGACTGCCGCTGCTCTCCTCCCGCGGTGGGGTCGAGCTGCGCGCCGGTGGGCCCGAGCCGCGTGTCGAAACCGACCGGCCGGGTGTACACCAACTGGCCGAACGGGGAGGGCTTGAGCGCGCTGCGGCTGACCAGGTTCACCAGCGTCGCCTCGGTGGTCCGGGAGCGCTTGTCGCGTGCGGGGCCGTCGGCCGGGCTGACGGCGGCGGCGAACCGGTCCAGGTTCTCCAGCATGCCGGCCGCGGTCAGCTGGGCGGTGGTGCGCAGTTCGGGGCGGGCGGCCGCCTCGGCCAGCACCCGCTGCTCGGCCGTCCAGGCCCGCTGGTAGTCGGCGGCGAGCCGCTCGGCCGCCTCCTGCCGGCTCCGGGCCAGTGCCACCAGCTCGGCGAGGCGGGGGAGCCGGCAGCCGTCCGGGAGCTCGGCGAGCGGCTGCAGCTCGTCCTCGGTCAGCTCGCCGCCCTGGTGCAGCCGGCGGCGCAGCGCGAGGACCGCGCTGCGCTGCCGGCGGTCGGACAGCTCCGGCACCACCGTGGTCAGCGCCTGTGCCGCGGCGGCTGCGGCCTCGATCCAATGACTGGTCAACTGCGCTACTTGATCGGCAAGTTCAGCCAGCTTCGGGGAGCCGAGCTCGCTCAGCACCGAGACCGGCAGGCTGCAGATCCGCACCACCCCGTAGGGCACCAGTCGCGCGCTCACGCGGCGGCCCCGTCGGGGACGGCCGCCGTCTGCTGCCGCTCGGCGGCGCGCCGGCGCTCGTGGAAGGTGGTGCGCCGCTGGTCGATCCGGTCGCTGAACTCCTCCACCACGGCGACGAAGCTGCGCGGGCTGTCCGGCGGCACCAGGTGGCCGGCCCCGGCCAGCAATGCCACGTCCGCGCCCGCTTCGGCGGCCGGCTGCGCGGAGAGGCGTTCGTTCTCCAGCAGGGCGCCGTTGGCCAGCAGAACCGGCAGCTCCAGCCGGGCCAGGTCGGCGGCGTCCGGCAGGACCAGGCAGCCGTCGGACAGTTCGGCGGCGGTGGCGGTCAGCAGGTGGTCCCAGTCGGGACCGTGCAGGGCGGCGAAGTGGTCGCGGGTGGCCTGCTGTTGGGCGGCCAGCCCGATGAAGCCGGTCAGCCAGCGGCCGAGCGTGCTCGGGCCGACCACCAGCGAGTACCCGGACAGGACCACCCCGTGCACAGCTCCGGAGTCTGCGGCCTGGGCCGCCCGCAGCGCGACGGCGGCACCGAGGTAGGAGAGCCCGACCAGCAGTGGAGCCTGCTCCTGGGCCCGGATCTCGGCCTGCAGCCGTTCGATCGCCACCCGGGCCGGATGCGCCGGGACCTGCGGGTCCGCCCCGTGGCCGGGCAGGCCGGGCGTCACGACCGGTCGGGTCCACAACTGGGCGCAGGCGCCGAAGTGCGTGGCCGCGGTGCCCATCAGGCCGTGCACGAGTATCAGTGGTCGCAAGGGCCGGATCCTCTCGTGATCGCCGGAGTGCCGGCGTCGTGGTGGAGGTCAGGGGGCGAGAACCGCCCCCGCCGGGTGGCGGGAGCGGTCCTCAACGGTGTGTCAGGAGCTGCAGCTGCAGGTGCAGATGCAGGTGGTGCAGGAGGCCGAGGCGACCATGGTCACGGTCAGGTCGTGCTCGTCCAGCAGCGACTCGTCCAGGTAGTCGCTGATCTCGAGGGTGTCGGTGTCGAGCCCGGTCAGGCCCACGACGCCGAGGTTCTGGATTTCGGTGGGAGCGCTCATGATAAAGACCTCTCCATCACTGAGTTCTTTACAGCCGGCCGATGGGCCGGTGCATTTGACTGCCTACGGGAACTCGGCGGCGCACTCAAGAGAAAACTCGGCTCTCGTCACGCTCGCCAAGTCCGAGGCATTTCGATGCAAGCACATGCCCGATTGATATGTCCACCACCGATTCGATGTTTGCCCGGGCCGTCCCCGATGTCGGACATGTCCGAACCGACGCGGCGCGACACAGCCCTTGACAGGTTCACGGGTGCGGGGTTTGACTGGCTTTCAGCTGCGCAGTCCACGAGCACTGCCGAGCCGGTCAACCGTAGTCACTGTCACTCGCGCCGAGAGGCGTCGAGCGCTGCCTTTGTGACGTCCACCCTGCGACCTTGACCTGGGGGAACAACCCTGTACTCGCACGTAGGCACACGATGTCCGAGTTCACGTCCGCAACGTTCCACCGCACACGTTCTACGCACCATCACGACCCTGGCCGTCCTGGTGGGCTGCCTGATCCTGTGGACCACCGGCGGCCCGGCCGCTGCCGATCCGCGGCCCGTACCAGTCGACGCCGAACCCGCCTGCACCCCGGCCCACTTCGCCGCCACCCTGACCGCCGGCACACCGGTGCGGGTCAGCGCGGTGCTCTGCTCCCCGCCGGGTGCGCGGCATGAGGCCCCCCTGCAGATCCTGGTGGCCGGCGCCACCTACGACCGGGCCTACTGGATGCTGCCGTCGGCCCCCGGGCGCCCCTCCTACGTGAGCTGGATGGCTGGTCACGGCGGGTCGACCCTGACGATCGACCGGCCCGGCACCGGCGAAAGCAGCCGGCCCCCCGCCGACCTGCTGACCATGGCCAACGAGGCCGGGGTGCTGCACCAGGTGGTCGCCGAGGCCCGCACCGAACTGCACTTCCGGCGCGTCGTCCTGGTCGGCCACTCGGTCGGCAGCAGCCTCGCGCTGCTCGAAGCGGCCACCTTCCACGACGTGGACGGCGTCATCGCCAGCGGCTTCCTGCACACCTACGGGCCCAAGCTGGGCACCCTGTTCAGCGACATGCAGCCCGCCTCGCAGGATCCGCAGTTCGCCGCGGGCACCGAGCCGGCCGGCTACCTGAGCACACTGCCGGGCACCAGATCCGACTTCTTCTACGCCGCCGCGGATTCCTCGCCGGCCGTGGTCGGCTGGGACGAGCTGACCAAGTCGACCATGACGACGGGCGAGGAGCAGACCATTCCCGCGGCGGCCGATCCGGCGATATCGAGATCCGTCGGCGTACCGGTCATGATTTCCGTCGGCGAATACGACCAGCTTTTCTGCGGCGGTCCGTTCGCATTTCCCTGCAGCACTGCTGCGGATATCGTCCGGAACGAACAGTCCGACTATTCGCCGAGCGCCGGCCCCGAAGGCTACGTGCTGCCGGGCGCCGGACACGCGATGAATCTCCACGAGAATGCCGTGCAATGGTTCGCGGCCGCCGCCGGCTGGCTGGACCGCCATTTCCCCAGCTGATCCGGCGTTCCCCGGCCACGGCATTTCCGGCCGACCCGTCCCCCCGCACCAGGGAGTGATCACATGCGGTTCCGAGAGTGCGCCGTGCCCGAGGGCACCCGGCTCGCCGCCTTCCAACTGGACGCCCCGCACCTGGCGGCGGCGGCCGTCGAGGCCGACCTGCCCGGCACGGTGCCGATCACGGCACCGCAACTGGCCCGCGCCGCGATGGCCCGCCCCAACCTGGTACCGGAGCGGCTGCAGGCCTTCGGTGACGCGCTGACCGCGATCCAGGGCGTGATCTTCAAGCCCTTCGGCGTCGTGCCCAACACCCACCGCCGGAACAAGGAACTGCCCGAGTTGGTGGTCGGCGACCGGTTCGGCCCCTGGCAGGTGTACAGCATCGAGGACCACGAGGTGGTGCTGGGCGACACCGACCCGTTCTGGGACTTCAGGGTCTCCTTCCTGGTCACCGAGCCGGTCGCCCGGCTCGGGGTGGTCCTGCGGGCCCGCAACAAGCCGGGTGAGCTCTACTACCGGCTGATGCGCCGGATGCAGCAGCGGATGCTGCGCGACTCGCTGCAGCGCGGCCTGGAGACGCTCACCGCGGCCGCCGGTGCCGCCGCGCCGCCCGTCCAGCCGCGCGGCGCCCGGTGACCGCCGGGGTCGGCCCGACCGCCGAGTGGATCGCGCACGCCCGTGCGGCGGAGAGTGTCCGGGCGGACCGGCTGTTCGAGGACCCGCTGGCGGTCGCCTTCACCGCGCGCAGCAATCCGCCGCTGCTGGCCGAGTTCCGGGCCGCGCCCACGCCGCGGTTCGACGTCCTGGCGGTGCGCACCCGGTTCTTCGACCAGTACCTGACCCGGGCGACCGAGGCCGCCCGGCTGCGCCAGGTGGTGCTGCTGGCGGCCGGCCTGGACAGCCGCGCCTACCGGCTCCGGTGGCCGCCCGGCACTCGGGTCTTCGAACTCGACCTACCTGAACTCCTCGAAGCCAAGGCCGAGTTGATCCAGCAGGCAGAGCTCGCCGCGGCCACCTGCGAGCGCCGCACGGTGGCCGCCGACCTGCGGCTGGACTGGCCCGCCGAGCTGCGCGCGGCCGGCTTCGACCCGGCGGCACCCACCGCCTGGCTGGTCGAGGGACTGCTCTACTACCTGACCCAGCCGCAGGTCGACGCGGTGCTTGCCGAGTTGGGCCGGCTCTCGGCCCCGGGCAGCCGGCTCGGCCTGGAACAGGTCAACACCGACACCTACCAGGTGCCCTGGATGCAGGACTGGCTGGCCGGGATGCGCGCCGAGGGCCGCCCCTGGCAGTCCGGGGTGGCGGAGCCGGAGCCGTGGCTGGCCGGCCACGGCTGGGCCGCCGACGTGGTCGAGCCCGGCGAACTGCCCAGCGCCGCCGGCCGCCGGGTTCCGCGCACCCCGGCCCGCGAGGTGCCCGGTGTGGCCCGCACCTGGCTGGTCACCGCCCACCTGCTCGAAGGCGGCGACACCACCGAACTCGGAGCGGAAGCGAGGCAGCAGCGATGAGGATCAATCCCGCCCAGCCCGGCGCCCGCTTCCTCGCGCTGGCCGACGAACTGGCCGACCGGTTCCGCGACCGGGCCGCCGGCTACGACGAGCGCGGCGAGTTCCCGTACCGCAACATCGACGAACTGCGCGACAGCGGCTACCTGGGCCTCACCGTGCCCGCCGAACTCGGCGGGCTCGGCGGCGACCTGCGCGACCTGGTGGTGGCCCAGGAGCGGCTGGCGGCCGGCTGCGGCTCCACCGCCCTGGTGGTCAACATGCACCTCTCGATGGCGGGCCAGCTGGCCCGAGCCTGGCGGGGCGGCAACGAGCAGGCCGCGGCGCTGCTGCGCGGTGCGGCCGAGGGCAGCGTCTTCCTGGCCGGCGCCACCGCCGAACCGGGCCACGCGCTGGTCCGGTCCACCGGCGCCAAGGCGGTGCGCACCACCGGCGGGTACCTGGTGACCGGGCACAAGACCTTCGGCACCGGCACCGCGGTGGCCACCCACCTGGTCTCGATGGCCGTGCACGAGGAACACCCCGACGGCCCGCAGGTCCTGGTCTTCCGGGTCCCCGCCGACGCCCCGGGCCTGAAGGTACGCACCGGCAGCTGGCACACCGCCGGGATGCGCGCGACCTGCAGCGACAACGTCGATCTGGACCAGGTCGAGGTGCCCGACGAGGCGGTGACGCTGCGCTTCCCGCAGGACCACCTGGACGGCACCCTGCTGCAGACCCTGTGGGGCTGGGCGATGCCCTCGTTCGGCGCCGTCTACCTGGGCATCGCGGTCGGCGCGCTCACCCAGTGCCTGCAGGACGTGCGTCAACGCCAATGGCAGCACCGGCCGTTCACCCAGTCCACGATCGCCGAGTGCGAACTGCTGGTGGAGACCGCGCGGGCCGTGATCGCCCGCACCGCCGCGGAGGTGATGGGCAACAGCCTGTGGACCGAGCTCGGTGTGCAGGAGGGCATGGCCCGGGTGGTGGCGGCCAAGCTGGTCGGCACCAACCACGCGGTGGACGTGGTGGACCGGGTGGTCCGGCTGGTCGGCTCGCCGGCGCTCAAGGCCGGCTCGCTCTACGACCGGGCCCAGCGCGACGTGCGGGCCGGAACCATGCACCCCTACAGCAACGCGGACGCCCAGGAACTGCTGGCCGCCACCGCCCTGGACCTGCCGGTCGCACCGGTGCATCCGCCGCTCCGCACCGACCTTGCCTGATCGCCCCGACCTGGCCTGATCGCCCCGACCGAGGAGAGCCCGCCGATGGACCGCGCGACCGCCGAGCAACTGGTGGCCGACTTCGTCGCCGCCTACAACACCGGCGACCCCGACCTGTTCGACCGGTGCCTGGTACCGGACTACCGGCACCCCAACCCCGCCGTCCCCGACCGCGCCGCCTTCAAGGCCGTGGTGGCCCGCTGGTGCGAGGTGGTGGCCGACCTCTCGCTCACCGTGGAGGACCTGGTGGTCGAGGGCGACCGGATCGTGGTCCGGATGACGTTCAGCGGCCGCCAGGTCGGCGAGGTGCTCGGCATACCGGCCACCGGGCGGGAGTTCTCGGTCGGCCTGATCGACATCTTCCAGGTGGCGGACGGCCGGCTGGCCAGGCACTGGGACCAGATGGACCTGCTCGGCCTGCACCGGCAGCTCGGCGCGCTGCCGCCGGCCGCGGTGCCCGCACCCGCCGCCCGGAGCTGACCCGGTGTCGGCCGCCGCCGGGTCGCCCCGGCTGGACCGCAACGAACTCCCCCACCCGCCGGGCCCGGCGGTGCTGGACCGGATCGGCGCCCTGCTGCCCGAGCTGCACCGCTACCCCGGCAACCACTGGCAGGCCCGCGCGGTGGCGGCGATCGCCGAGCACAACGACTGCCCGCCCGACCAGGTGCTGCTGGGCGCCGGCAGCTCCCGGGTGCTGGAGCTGGCCTGGCGGGCCCTGGTCACCCCGGGTTCGCGGGTCTGCTACGCCGCGCCGGGCTTCGAGCTCTACCCGGTCCTCACCCGCCAGCAGCGGGCGGTCGCGCTCGAGGTCCCGCTGACCGCCGGCTTCGCCCCCGACCTGGAGCGCCTGGCCGAGCTGGCGCGCACCGAACAGCCGGCCCTGCTCGCCGTGATCACCCCGCACAGCCCCAGCGGCACCCCGGTCGGCGCCGCCGAGCTGGCCCGGCTGCTGGACCGGGTGCCGCCCCGGACCGTGGTGGTGCTGGACCAGGCCTACCTGGAGTTCGACGCCGCCGCCGATCCGCGGGTCTTCGCCCGGTTCGCCCGGCAGGCGCCCAACGTACTGGTCACCCGCACCTTCTCCAAGGCCTACGGGCTGGCCGGGCTGCGCATCGGGTACGCCCTCGGCAACCCCGAACTGCTTTCCCGGCTGGCCGAGTTCTCGATGCCGTTCACGGTCTCCGAGCCGGCCTGCGCGGCCGCCGCCGAGGTGCTGCGGGACACCGCCGGGCACGCCGCCCGGACAGCCGGCCTGCGGGCCGAGCGCTCCCGGCTGACGGCCGGGCTGCGCGCGGCCGGCCTGACCGTGGTGGACAGCGCCGCCAACTTCGTGCTGCTGCCGGGGCAGCCCGGCCTCGCCGAGCACCTGCGCTCGCGCGGCATCGCGGTGAGCGAGTCTCCCGTCGGGACCCGGCTGACCGTCGGCACCGCCGAGGACCGGGCGGCGGTACTGGCCGCCGTCGCTGACTGCCCGTCAGTCAGCGGTTGAGGTAGGCGAGCACCGCCAGCACCCGCCGGTTGTCGTCGTCCGAGGGCTGCAGGCCCAGCCGGGTGAAGATCGAGGCGGTGTGCTTGGCCACCGCCCGCTCGGTGATCACCAGTTGCTGGGCCACCGCCGCGTTGGAGCGCCCCTCGGCCATCAGCGACAGCACCTCGCGCTCCCGCGGGCTGAGCGAAGCCACCGCGCCGTTGCCGGAGTTGTGGGTGAGCAGCCGGGCGATCACCTCCGGGTCCATCGCCGTCCCGCCGCCCGCCACCCGGCGCACCGCCTCGACGAACTCGGTGCTGTCCAGCACCCGGTCCTTCAGCAGGTAGCCGATCCCGCCGCTGCCCCCGGCCAGCAACTCCCGGGCGTAGAGCTGCTCCACGTACTGCGACAGCACCAACACCGGCAGCCCGGGACTGGTCCGGCGGGCCTCCAGCGCGGCCCGCAGGCCCTCGTCGGTGAAGGTGGGCGGCAGCCGGACGTCGACGATCAGCACGTCCGGCTGTTCCTCGGCCACCGCGGCCAGCAGTTCCGGCCCGGTCTCCACGCCGCGCACCACCGTCATGCCGTGCGCCTGGAGCATCCAGGTCAGTCCGTCCCTCAGGAGGACGAGGTCTTCGGCGATGACAACGCGCACGGGATCTCCAGGGTGGCGATGGTCGGTCCGCCGAGCGGGCTGCTGACGGCGAGCACGCCGTCGAAGGCGGCCAACCGCCGCTCCAGACCCCGCAGTCCGGTGCCGCGGGCGGGGTCGGCACCGCCGTGCCCGTCGTCGGTGACCACGATCCTCAGCGCGCCCCCAGTATGGCCGATCTCGATCCACACCTGCTGGGCCCGGGCGTGCTTGGAGACGTTGGCCAGCAGCTCGCTGACCGCGAAGTAGCCCGCCGACTCCACCGGTGCCGGAGCCCGGCCCGGCAGCTCGCCGCTGAACTGCGCGCGCAGCGGCAGGTCCAGCGCCAGCGCGTGCACCGCGTCGGGAAGGCCGCGGTCGGCCAGCACCGGCGGGTGGATGCCGCGCACCAGGTCGCGCAGCTCGGCCAGCGCCTTGGCCGAGGCCTGCTTGGCCTCCGCCAGCAGCGCCCGGGCCGCCTGCGGGCTGGACTCGAAGAGCTGCTCGGCCGCGTTCAGCGTCATGCCCATCGCCACCAGGCGGGCCTGCGCGCCGTCGTGCAGGTCCCGCTCGATCCGGCGCAGTTCGGCGGCGCCGGAGTCGATGGTGTCGGACCGGGTGATCGCCAGGTGCTCGACCCGCTGGGCGAGTTGGGCCTCCCTCGTCGGTCCGAGCAGGGCGGCCGCCAGCCGGCCGTAGCCGGTCAGCAGGCGCGGGGCGGCCAGCAGGGCTACCGAGATCAGCGCCAGGCCCAGCGGCACCACGGCCCACAGGCCCAGCGCGCCGTGCCGCCACGGCTGGGTGAGCAGCGCCGCGAGGCCGGCCTGCGGCGCCGGCTGGACCGGGACCGGCGGCAGCGTCGGCAGCGGCACGCCCGGCAGCTCGGGCGGCGGACCGGAGCCGCCGTGCAGCGAGGCCAGCGCCCCCAGCCCGTAGATCACCGCGATCACCGGGGCGAGCACCAGCAGGAACCCGCCGCAGGCGTTGACCGCCGTCCACACCAGGTCCCGCCAGGTCGCCGGATCGGCCAGCATCCGGCCCAGCCGCAGCATCCGCTGCTCCGTCCCGTGCGCCACGGGCAGCGGCCGGTACGGGGAGCGGATCCGGACTCCGCACCAGCGGCCGAGCAGCCGCCGGGTCCAGTCGGTCAGCCGCCGCTGCCACACCGGCCCGGTGGCGGCCAGCAAGGCCGCCGCCACCAGCGCCCAGGTGTGGTACGGCCCGTGCGTGGTGCGGTCGGCGGTGCCGTCGTGCAGCAGCATGCTCAGCACCATGGCGAACGAGAACAGCGGCAGCCCGGCCAGCAGTCCGACCGCGCCGAGCGCAACCCCCTTCGCGCCGGCCGCCGCACCCCGGCCGATCCAGCCCACCGCCCTGCTCCAGCGCACCGCCGGCCCTCCTGTTCGCCCACTGGCCCGTACCCGGTGAAGTCTGCCGGGTGCACCCGGCACCCCACAGGGGCGCTGGGCCCCCGATCCGGGGGTGGACCTAGGTACACCTGCGGACACCGCTCAGCCGTATGTCCCCGGCCATCCTGCGCTACCTAGCGTGATGGACGTTCCGCTACCCCGACCAACAGGCTTCACGGAGGCCCCGGATGACAGCGCCGCTCATCGAGATCCGCGACGTGACCAAGAGCTACGACACCGACCGCCCGGCCCTGGCCGAGCTGACCCTGGAGGTCCGCGAGGGCGAGGCGGTGGCCGTGCTCGGCCGCTCCGGCAGCGGCAAGTCCACCCTGCTCAACCTGATCGCCGGCCTGGACCGGCCGACCCAGGGCACGGTCACCGTGGCCGGGGAACGGGTGGACCGGCTGACCGAGGCCGGCGCGGCCCGCTACCGGCGCGAGCGGATCGGCATGGTGTTCCAGTTCTTCAACCTGCTGGACGACCTGACCGTGCTGGACAACGTGCTGCTGCCGGCCCAGCTCGCGGGCCTGGCGGCGCGCACCGCCCGGTCGCGGGCCGCCGAACTGCTGGAGCAGCTCGGCGTCGCCCGCCACCAGCGCGCCTTCCCGGGCCGGCTGTCCGGCGGCGAGCGCCAGCGGGTCGCGGTGGCCCGGGCCCTGATGAACCGTCCGCCGCTGCTGCTGGCCGACGAGCCGACGGGCGCGCTGGACAGCGCCTCGGCCGCCGACGTGCGCCGCCTGCTCACCGAGCTGAACGCGGCCGGCCAGACCGTCCTGCTGGTCACCCACGACACCGCGCTGGCCCGGAGCTGCGCGAGCCGGATCGTCGAGCTGGCCGACGGCAAGGTGCTGCGGGACGCGGCGGTGGCCGCATGAGCGAGCGGAGCGGGCAAGGGGCGGAGCTGGCTGCGCGTAGCGCCCGCCGAGCGGGGCGAGGTGGGGGAAGCGCGTTGGGGAAGGTGGTCCGGGCCGGAGTCGGTCGGCGCCGGATCCAGAGCCTGGTGATGCTGCTGACCACGATGATGTCGGTGACCGCCGCACTGCTCGGCGGCGGTCTGCTGGTCGGCGCGCACGCCCCGTTCGACCAGGGCTTCGCCCGGCAGCAGGGCGCCCACCTGACCGTCTCCTACGACTCCGCCAAGGTGACGCCCGACCAGTTGGCCGCCACCGGCCGCGCCGCCGGGGTCACCGCCGCCGCGGGCCCGTTCCCCACCGCCCTGCTGCCGGCCACGGTCGGCAGCAACGACTCCCGGCTGCCGGTCGGCGCCGGGCTGCCGCCGCTGACCCTGGTCGGCCGTGACCGGAACGGCGGCGCGGTGGACCGGCTGGACCTGACGGCCGGACACTGGCTGACCGGCCCGGGCCAGCTGGTGCTCAGCGCCCACGACACACCGCTGCGGGTCGGCGACACCGTGGTCTTCCCCGGGCAGCCCGCCCTCACCGTGGTGGGCGTGGCCCGGTCGGCGGGCCAGAGCGCGGACGCCTGGGTGACGCCCGGTCAGCTCACCGCCCTGGTGCCGCCCGGCACCCCCACCGAGCAGCAGATGCTCTACCGGTTCGGCCGGTCCGGCACCGACGCGCAGCTCACCGCCGACCGCGCCGCGCTGGCCGCCGCCGTGCCGCCCGGCTCGATCACCGGCGCCGCCTCCTACCTGAAGATCAAGCTCGCCACCGACAAGAGCACCGCCACCTTCGTCCCGTTCGTGGTCGCCTTCGCGGTGATCGGGCTGGTGATGTCGGTGCTGATCATCGGGATCGTGGTCAGCGGCACGGTCGGCGCCGCCACCCGGCGGATCGGCATCCTCAAGGCGATCGGCTTCACCCCGGCCCAGGTGGTGCGCGGCTACGTCGGTCAGGCGCTGATCCCCGGCGGCGCGGGCACCGTCCTCGGCCTGCTCTTCGGCAACCTGGCCGCGCTGCCGGTGCTGGCCAAGGCCGGTGAGGCCTTCGACTCCGGGCCGCAGCCGGTGGCGCCCTGGCTGGACCTGGTGGTCGGGCTCGCCGCGCTGGCCGCGGTGGCCGGCACCGCGCTGGTCCCGGCGCTGCGGGCCGGGCGGCTGAGCACCGTGCAGGCGCTCACCAGCGGGCGCACCCCGAGCCGCGGGCGCGGGCGGACGGTGCGTCAGCTGCTCGGCCGGCTGCCGCTGCCGCGCCCGGTGAGCCTGGGCCTGGCCACCCCGTTCGCCAAGCCCGGCCGCTCGGCCGTGATGGTGGCGGCGGTGCTGCTCGGTACCGTCGGGGTGACCTTCGGGGTCGGCCTGGCGGTCTCGCTGAACGGCATCACCGCGGGGATGGAGCGCGAGCGGCCCGGACTGATCCAGGTCCTGCCGAACCCGCAGGGTCCGGGGGACCACCGGCCGACCGCCGACGACCTGCCGCAGATCAGCGCCAAGATCGCCGCCGACCCCGATGTGAGCCGGTTCGTGGCGATCAGCCGCACCACGGTCTCGGTCGCGGCGCTGGCCGGGCCCACCACGGTGATCGGCTACGACGGCGACTCCTCCTGGGCGGCCTACCAGATGGTCGCCGGGCGCTGGTTCAGCCGGCCCGGCGAGGCGGTGGTCCCGTCCGCCTTCCTGCAGGCCACCGGGACGCACGTCGGCGACACCCTGACGCTGACCGGCAACGGGCGCACCGCACCGGTGACGATCGTCGGCGAGACCTTCGACGTCGCCGGGTCAGGGATGCTGGTGCGCACCCCCACCGCCTCGCTGGCCCCGCTCGGCCTGCCGGTGGACCCGCTGGGCCTGGACTACGAGGTGGACGCCAAGCCCGGCCACGGCCTGGAGCAGACCATGCAGTCGCTGGACGCCGCGCTCAAGCCGTACGGCTTCGGCCCCAACTCGATCCACCCGCCGTTCAACCCGACCATCCTGGCGATGGACACGCTGGCCGCGATGCTCACCGGCCTGCTGGTCGCGGTCGCCGCCCTCGGGGTGCTCAACACGGTGCTGCTGGACACCCGGGAGCGGGTGCACGACCTGGGCATCCACAAGGCGCTGGGGATGTCGCCGCGGCAGACCGTGCTCATGGTGCTGACCTCGGTCACCGGGATCGGGGCGCTCGCCTCGGTGCTGGGCACGCCCCTGGGGGTCGCGCTGCACCACTACGTCCTGCCGGCGATGGGCCGGGCGGCGGGCACCCGGATGCCGGCGGCGGACCTGGGGGTGTACCACGCGGGGCTGGTGGCGGTGCTGCTGGTGGTTCCGCTGGTGGTGGCCACGCTGGCCGCACTGCCGCCGGCGCTGTGGACGGCACGGACGCCCACGGCGGTGGCGCTGCGGACGGAGTGAGGTCAGCGGCTTCGCGGCGTACCGCTTACGCAGCACCTGTTCCGAGGAGCTGCAGTGCGCACCAGAGGGCCACCACCGCCAGGGTCAGTGCGACGGGCACGACGAGCAGGCCCAGCCGGGTGAACTCCCCCAGCCCCACGTCGGAATCGTGCTCACGGACGATGCGCCGCCACAGCAGGGTGGCCAGCGACCCGGCATAGGTGAGGTTGGGGCCGATGTTCACCCCGAGCAGCGCCGCCAGCACCGCGCCCGGTCCGGCCGGCGCGGTCAGCGGCAGCAGGACCAGGATGGCCGGCAGGTTGTTGATCAGGTTGGCCAGCACCGCCGCCAGCGCCGCGATGCCCAGCAGCGCGGGCAGGCCGGTCCCCTGCGGCACCAGGTGGGCCAGGCCGCCGGCCAGCCCGTTGTCCACCACTGCCCGCACCACGATGCCGAGCGCGAGCACGAAGGCCAGGAACGGCACCGAGGCCGAACCGACGATCGCCCGCACCGTGGTGCGCCGCCGGGCCAGCGCCCGCGCGGCGAGCACCAGGGCGCCGGCCAGCGCGGCCCAGGCCGGGTCGATCCCGAGCGCGGAGGTGAGCACGAAGCCGGCCAGCGTGCCGGCCACCGTGAGCAGCGCGAACAGCGGCAGCTGCGGCACCGGCCCGGCCGCCGGGGACTGCGCGCCCGCGTCCAGATCGGTGGCGAAGAACCGGCGCAGCACCAGGTATTCGACGCCGATCGCCACCAGCCAGGGCAGGCCCATCAGTGCCGCGAACTTGGTGAAGGCCAGTCCGCTGGCCGCGAAGGCCAGCAGGTTGGTCAGGTTGGAGACCGGCAGCAGCAGCGAGGCGGTGTTCGACAGGTGCGCGCACGCGTACACGTGCGGCTTGGGGCGGACCCCCAGGCGGCCGGCGGTGGCGAAGACCACCGGGGTGAGCAGCACCACGGTGGCGTCCAGGCTGAGCACCGCCGTGGTGACCGAGGCGACGGCGAACACCTGCACCAGCAGCCGCCGCGGCCGCCCCGCCGCACTGCGCGCCATCCAGGCCCCGCAGGCCTGGAACAGCCCCTCGTCGTCGCAGAGTTGGGCCAGCACCAGGACAGCCGCGAGGAACCCGACCACCGGGCCGAGCCGCGCGGCCTCGGCCGCCGCGTGGTGGGCGGGGATCGCCCCGGTGGCGATCGCCAGCCCCGCCGCCGGGACCGCGACCACCGCCTCCGGCCAGCCCCACGGTCTCGCCACCGCGCAGACGAGCACCAGGACGAGCAGTGCGACCGAGAGCGCCTCGGCGATCGACGTGTTCAGGAGTCCACTCCTTCTCGGCGGTGACGGGTGACAAAGGTTCCTCGGCGGTGGCGAAGGCTTCACGCCGTGGCGACGGCGCGGGCCCGCTGCGGCACCGTCCATCGAAGCAGAAAGAGAAACGGATAACCAATCCACATGTGCTAGCGTCCAGCCAAGCGGATAGCTCATCCGATTAACCTCCAACTGGAGACTCGACTCGTATGCCCAAGTCAGCCCTCGTCACCGCCGGAACCGCCGGCATCGGCCTGCACACCGCCCTCGGCCTCGCCGCGGCCGGCTTCGCGGTCACCGTGGTGGGCCGCAACCCCGAGCGCGGCGCTCAGGCCCTCACCCGGATCAACGCGGGCAGCCCCCGGCACCCGGCCCGCTTCCGCCGCGCCGACCTGGCCTCCCTCACCGAGGTCCGCGCCCTCGCCGAACAGCTCGCGGCCGAGGCCGACAACGCGCCGCTGGGCGTGCTGGTCAACAACGTCGGCGCGATGTTCCCGCAGCGCCGCACGCTGGACGGGGTCGAGGCCTCGTTCCTGGTCAACCACCTCTCCCCCTACCTGCTCACCGAGTTGCTGCTGCCCACCCTGACCGCCGCCGCACCCAGCCGGATCGTCAACGTCACGTCCGGTGCCACCGGCCTGGCCAAGCGGGTCTTCGACGCGGCCGAACCGCCCGGCGGGTACTACGGCTTCCACTGGTACGGGCGGGCCAAGCTCGCCAACCTCGCCTACACCCTCGACCTGGCCGCGCGGCTCGCCGACACCGGCGTCTCGGTCTTCGCCGCTGACCCCGGGGGCGCCGCGACCGACATGACCGACGGCACGCTGGACGACCCGCGGATCGTCTCGCCCGGCCTGCGCCTGCTCTGGCCGCTGGTGCGCCGCAAGTTCGCGCGCTCGACGTCCGGGTCGGCCGCGCTCGCCGCCAGGTCGTCCGTCACCGCCGCCACCGACGAGGCGCTGACCGGGCGCACCGGCCTGCTCATCGGGCCCGACAGCCGCCCCGTGGCACCCCATCGCAGTGCCACCGACCCCCAGGTCGCTCGGGCGGTGCGCCGACTGAGCGAGCTGCACGCCCCACTGACCGTCAGCTGAGCTTCCGACCGCTCACCGAGCCGGGAGCGCACCAGATCCGGATCCCCCATCCGGTTAGCATGTCCGCATGACCACTCCCCTGCGCAAGGACGCGGCCCGCAACTGGGACCGGATCGTCGGCGTCGGGCGTGCCCTGGTCGACCAGGGCACGCCGTTGCAGCTCAACGACGTGGCCCGGCGGGCCGGCCTGGGGGTGGGCACGGTGTACCGCCACTTCGCCACGCCCGAGGCACTGCTGGAGACCCTCGCCACGCCGTGCCTGGAGGAGCTGACCGCGCACGGCGAACGGGCCCTGGCCGACCCCGACCCGTGGCGGGCGCTCTGCGAGTTCCTGCGCCGCACCGTGGAAGCGCAGATAGGTGACCCGGCGCTGGCCCCCGTCGCCGCGGCCGCCACCGACGCGCTCCCCCGCACCACGGACCTCAAGCGCACCCTGCACGAGGTCGGCACGGCCCTCTTCGACCGCGCCCACGCCGCGGGTGCAATCCGCCCGGGAGTGACCGCCGCCGACCTGGTCCCCCTGATGTGCGGCGTCGCCTACGCCGCCACGGTCCACGCGCCCACCGCCACCCGGGCCGCCCAAGCCACCACCGCCCACCGGTACCTGACGACCCTGCTGGAAGGCCTGCAGTCCGCCCCGGTGCCGGGCGGCTGACCCTGCGGCCGGCCGAACGCAACGTGCGCGCCTTCGCCGCCGGCCCGCTCGGCCGGCGGCAGGGATCGGGCCCAGCTCAGCCCCGTCCAGCCGCCTGGTCCCGCAGACCGGCGGCGAAGGCGCGCGCGGCGGCCAGGTCGTCTGTGTCGGGGTGGGCCCGGTTGATGCCGCCGACGAGCCTGAAGGGCAGCCAGGTGTCCAGGCCGCGGCAGGAGAAGGTGCCGCAGAGCTGGAAGCCCCTGGCTTCGAGGGCACGGGTGAGCGGGCGGAACCGGGGGCCGGGCAGGCCGCTGGTGGCGAAGGCGAAAGCCCGGGTGGGCCGACCCGCCGGGATGGCCCGGACGTAGGCGCGCAGGCGGGGGTGGAAGCGGCCGGTGAAGATCCCCGAGCCGAAGCCCACCAGGTCGTAGTCGGCCAGTTCGGCGGGATCGAGCTGCCCGGGCTCGATGACCCGGGCCGACAGCTCCCGCCCGATCGCCTCGGCGACCCGCCTGGTGTTGCCGTGGGACACGGACGCGCACACGATCACGGTGTTCATGCTCTTCTCCCCGCTCTCCTGCTTTCCCGGCGGCCCGGCCGGACCGCTCCGACAGGTGGACCGGACAGCACCTCGGAATGTGACACCGGAACGCGCGCGGCGCCCGACCGGAGGAACCGGCCGGGCGCTGCGCGCGTGCGGGTGACGGAGAATCAGTCCACCGGGCGGACCCGGATCCAGGTCTCCAAATAGTTGCCGCTCTCGTTCTCGATCTCGATGCTGGTGCCGGTGTCCGGCACGATCACGCTGCTGTACGGGTCACTGGCGTCCCAGTACGAGCGGTCGTGGTCGTTGAACTCGTCGACGCCCTTGCTGCGCGGGATCACCGTCAGCTGGTCGGCCTTGTGGAGCTGCAGGCCGGAAGTGCGGCGGGAGCCGAAGGGCGAGTCGTAGCCCTGCATGCGCGGGCGCATCAGGGTGCCGTCGCTCCACTTGAGCGGGGCCGGGTGCGAGTCGATCGGCAGCACCAGGCCGTGGCCCGGGTGGGCGCTGACGTTGTTGTCGCTCTGCGACTCGTCCCAGTACCAGAGCAGCAGGCCAGGCTGGTACGCGTAGTGCTCGACCCAGCTGGGCTTGCTGGCGAAGCCGAAGTTGTACGGACCGGTCTTCAGCGTCTCGTCGTAGGAGATCGGCTGGCGGTTCTCGGCCAGGTAGTACTGGGCGAAGTCCTTGGAGAACTTGCCGTTGATGACCGAGAAACCCTTGGCCTCCCAGCCCGCGTTGCCGGCCTCGACGCCGTCGGTGAAGACGGTCGCGCCGTCCGCGGTGACGCTGATGTCGTCCAGCGCGAGGCCGTTGTAGTGCAGGCCGCCGTCGGTGGTGTTGTGGAAGCGGACCTTGACCTTGCTGCCCGCGTAGGCGTCCAGCGGGTAGGACAGGTCGCCCCACTTCTTGGCGTTGCCGGTCAGCCCGGCCTTGCCGCCGTTGTTCTTCGGGATCGCGACCCCGTCGAACGTGCCGTCCAGCGCGGTCCAGTTGGCGCCGCCGTCGGTGGAGACCTCGGCGTAGCCGTAGTCGTAGTCCTGCTCCAGGTCGTACCAGCCCTTGGCCTTGAGCACGGCGGACTTCTTGCCGGTCAGGTCGAGGTCCCGGGCTATCGAGACGTCCAGGTTGTCGGCCGCGCCGCTCCACCACTCACCGCTGCCGGCGAAGGGGGTGTTGATGTCGGTGGTGACGGTCTTCTTCGGCAGCGTGACCACCAGGCCCTGCGGGAGCTTGGTGTTGAACTCCACCGGACCGATGTGGTGGGTGGACTCCTTGCCGGCCTGGGCCTTGTCGTAGTTGAGCCAGCCGAGCTGCAGCTTGCTCCACACGTCCAGGTCGTTCGGCATGTCGCCGATGGTGTCCTTGCCGGTGCCCAGCCAGGAGCCGGAGCTCATCAGCGACCAGAAGCCGACCGAGTTGTCGTTCGGGCCCTGGGTGTCGTAGAGGTCCGGCAGGCCGAGGTCGTGGCCGTACTCGTGGGCGAAGACGCCCAGGCCGCCGTTCTCCGGCTGCATGGTGTAGTCGCCGACCCACAGGCCGCTGGTGCCGATCTGCACGCCGCCGCGCTTGTTGCCCTCGGGGCCGGTGACCCCGGCGTCCGCGCCGTGCACGTAGGAGCGGTGCGCCCAGAGGGCGTTGCTGCCCTGGACGCCGCCGCCGGCCGACTCGTCCTCGCCCGCGTGGACGATCTGGAAGTGGTCGATGTAGCCGTCGGGCTGGTTGAAGTTGCCGTCGCCGTGCGAACCGTAGCGGTCCCACTGGTCGTACTCGGCCAGGTTGGCCTTGATGTCGGCGTCCGAGCGGCCCTTGGCCTTCTGGTCGGCGACCCACGCGTTGAGCGCGTCGACGATCAGGTCCTGGGCGTTGGCGCAGATGTGCGCGCCGCAGTAGTTCGAGCCGTAGCGGGCCTCGTTCCACGGCACCCGCACCCAATCGGTGACCTGGCCGTCGACCGAGTAGCGGCCCGAGGACTGCGTCTCGTAGTAGGTCTTCAGGGACGGCTTGTCCTTGGCGAAGTACAGGTCCTGGTAGTGCTGCTTGCTGTAATCCGCCTGCCAGGCGGTGGAGTTGTTGGTGGCGCGGTCGGGCGCGGCGATCTGGTTGTGCGCCGGGCCGGGCGTGCCGCCGTACTTCAGCGTGCCGTTCGGCAGCTTGGTGGTGCTGTCCACCTGGTCGCCGAAGTCCACCAGGATGGTGAAGATCTTGTCGGTCCGCTCACGCTTGAGCTCGACGTACTTGTCGCGGCCCAGCTTCACGCTGGTGCTGGCGCCGTGCTGCTCGACCTGCGCCGTGCCGTCCAGCACCTGCTGGGTGGCGGCCTTCTGCTCGGCGTTGACCTTGTCGGTGTAGGGGCCGGGCAGGTCGTGGTCGACCTGGGCGGCCTGCACGGCGTCGGCCGGGTCGGCGGTGGCGGCCGTCGGGGCCGCCGCGGCTGCTGCGGTGCCCGGCAGCACGCCGAGTCCGAGGGCGGCGACCAGCACCGCGCCCACGGCGGTGGCCGTGGCCTTCATGGGTGTTTTCAACGTGGGTGACGTCCTCCCCGCACCGGGCGGACCTCGTGGGATACACGACCGACCCGGTGAACGAATGTGCCAAGTTGAAGACATAGTTGAGCCAATAAATGGCAAACATGGAAGACCTTGACCTTGACATGTCCGAGCAGTAAGCTGCCCGCCTCCCGGAACCTGACTGAGAGTCATATCTGCAGGTCACGAGGGGGTTTCAATCGGACCCCCCGCCGACCGGCGGGGGCCTGGCAGCGGGGCAGCAGGCACCGCGGTGTGAGGCAGATCACTCATGAACATTTAAGGCTTCATGCAACCATCACAATTGGGCCTCGGGGAGGGTCGGCCGATTCGGCCGCGGCCACACCTGCCCCGGGCAGCGCACGCTCCCGCCCGGCGCCCCGGGCTCGGGTGGGCAAGCCCCCCGTCAGCGGGCCCGGTACACCCGCAGCTCGCGGCAGCGCCAGGAGAGCCGGCGGGTCTCCGGCCGGGGCCGGCGGTGGCCCCACTGGCCGGCGGCCACCGAGAGGTTGACGATGATCCAGGCCCGCCAGTCGGCGCCCACCCCCCGGCCGTCCGCGTGCACCTGCTGCCCGTCGACCGACCAGCGCACCGAGTCCGGGTCGAACCGGCAGCCGACGGTGAACCACTGACCCGGGGTCACCAGGTCGTCGATGTACGCCGGATCGCCCGGCCGCACGTGGTTGCTCAGCTCCAGCAGCCGGGGGTGGTCGTCGTGGTACTCGAACACGTCGACCTCGCCGTGACCTGGCTGCGGGCGCCCCCCGGCGAGGTCACGGCCCCAGGTCCACAGGGCCGGCCACCCGCCCTGGGCGGCCGTCAGCAGGCACTGCGCCTCCAGCAGGTCGCCCGGCAGCAGTTCGAAGCCGCCCTGGGTGTTCTCGGTGGTCACCAGCGGGGTCCGCCACCGGTACGCGCTCTCGCGCACGGCCGTGAACAGGTCCCCGTCCGGTCCGTAGCCGGGGACCAGGCGGTCCAGCTTGTTGTCCCCCGAGCTGACGCCGCCGGGCGGGTAGGCGGACGACGCTCCTGCGGCCCACTGCGTGCGGTCGGCGAACGGGGCGTCGAAGACCAGGGTCGCCGGGCCCGGCTGGACCGGTTCGCGAGCCGGTTCACCGGCCGGGGGAAACGATCCGCTCATCACACGGGCTCCCGAGTTCGCCAGATCACATCACTGACGGCATGCCCGCTCCGTTCACTTCCGTACCGTGCAGCGCTGCTGCGCACAGGCGCACACCAGGGCGCACAGGTCCCGAGTCCGCCCCCGGGGTGCGCCGACTGCGATCCTGGTGCGCCTCGGGGGCGGATCCGGCTACTCGGCGATGCCGCGGGTGAGCAGCACCACCGTGACGAAGGTGCGGTAGAGCCGGATCGGGTCCTCGCCGGTGATGCTGACGGTGAGTCCGTCCTCGCGCACCACGCCGCCGATCCAGGTGGCGAGTTCCGCCAGGTCCGCGTTGCGGAACCGCACCGTCAGCGTGGCGGGCAGCGTGATCGCGGGCGGCCGGGCGGCGGACAGCGCGCGCACCGCGTCGCCGGCCTGCTGCCGGATCAGCTCGCGGGCCTGCTCGGGGTGCAGGCTGTCGGCGGCGTACCGGGTGACGGAGGTCTTCACCACCGCGGCGCGGATCCCCGGGCAGAACGGCTCGATCTGCTCGGCCGTCACCTCGTCACCCGTGATCAGCACCACCGGCACCCCGTACCCGAGCGCGACCAGGGCGTTGATCGCCGCCTCCCCGGCCGGTCGGCCGTTGAGCCGGACCTCGGCGATCGCGCGCGGGTTGTAGGTGTGCGACAGGGTGGCGGCCGCCCCGTCCATCGAGCCGTGGTACGACACGAAGAAGACCGCGTCGTAGCTCGCGTCCAGCCCCTGCATCATGTACATCGGCTTGTGTCGGCCCGACAGGTACCGGGCCCGGTGCGCCAGCGCGTCCGGGCGCAGGTTGGCCATCGAGGAGTGCGAGTCGTTCACCAGGAACTCCCGCGCACCCGCCTCGGCCGCGCCCTCGATCGCCGCGTTGACCTCCTGCTGGAGCAGTTCGCGGTAGTACCCGTACTCCGGGCCGCCGGGCCGACACTGCTCCCAGTCGACCACCCCGGCGGTGCCCTCCATGTCGGAGGAGAGGAAGACCTTCACCTGGACGCTCCCATGCTGTGCTGCGGCTCGACGTTTCCGCAGCCCAGCATGGTGCATCGAGGACCGGGCCGGAACGGCGGCCGGGCGTGTCGGGACGTGCCCCGACACGCCGCCTCCCCTGACTGTGCCTCCGCACCCCGCCTCCCCAGCCTCCGCGCCTCCCCTGACGATCCGCCGCCCGCTGCCCCCGGATCACTCGGGGACGGGCCAGGGACGGACCAGGGGCGGTCCCTGATGGCCCGGGCGCCGCCAGGCAGCAGACTGATCGTCAGGTCGAAGATCACCTACCGGATCACCCCGCAGAGTTGGAGAACCACCGTGCGCACCAGTTCCCCCCGCCTCCGTTGGACCGCCGCGGCCGCCGCCACCGCCCTGATCGCCTCGCTCACCCTGGGCCTGGCCACCGAGGCGACGGCCGCCCCCGCGGCGGGGCCGGCCGGCGTCGCCGCGGCCGCGGGCAGGTCCGCACTGCCACCACTGGATCCGGCCGCCATCCGGCAGGCGCTGGCCGGCCGGCCGGCGGCGGACGTGTCGGGCGCCTTCGTGCGGGTGACCGGCAGCGGCGGCCACTTCACCGGCACCTCGGGAGAGGTCGACCCGGACGGCCGGTTCCGGATCGGCTCGATCTCCAAGGTGTTCACCGCCACGGTGGTGCTGCAGCTGGCCGCCGAGGGCCGCCTGGACCTCTCCGGCACCGTCCAGCAGTACCTGCCCGGCCTGCTGCCAACCGACTACCCGCCGATCGTCGTCGGTCAACTGCTCAACCACACCAGCGGGTTGCCGAACGGCGGCACCTGGGGCCGGCCCGGGACCGCCTGGTTCACCGAGCACCGGTTCGACTCCCGCACGCCCGAGGAGGTGGTGGCGAGCCTGGCGGGCGAGCCGATGTCCTTCACGCCCGGCACCGCCCAGCAGTACAACGGGATGAACACGTTCGTCGCCGGGCTGCTGATCGAGAAGGTCACCGGCCACAGCTACACCCACGAGGTCGGGGCACGCATCATCCGTCCGCTGGGCCTGCACGACACCAGCGTGCCGGACGCGGACGACTTCGCCCTGCGCGATCCCGCTGCCCGTCCCTTCCTGGTCGTCACCGACGCCGACGGCTCCTCGCACCAGGTGGACGTGACCGAGCAGAGCCCGTGGCCGTGGGCCGAGGGCGGGCTGATCTCCAGCGCCCCGGACCTGGACCGCTTCATCACCGCACTGCTGGGCGGCCGCCTGCTGCCACCCGCCCAGCAGGAGTTGCTGTTCACCGTGCCCGACGTGCCCAACCACCGGAGCAGCCACTGCACCGGCCCGACCAACCCCGGCGGGCGCGCCTGCATGAGCATGGGCCTGGAGCGGGCCCAGCTCGGCGACCTGGTGGTCTGGGGCAAGACCGGCTCCCGGCCCGGCTGGACCAGCGGTGTCTTCGCCACCCGCGACCTGCGCCGCAAGCTGGTCTACTCGCTCAACCCCACCGGCCTGGACGGCGCCGAGGCCCCGTACCTGCTGCGGGTGGCCGCTGCCGCAGCCGGCGTCCCGCAGTAGCGCGCACGGGCGCAGCCCGGACGCCCCGCGACGCCCGGGCTGCGCCCTGGCCTCCCCTCAGCCCGCGACCACCCCGGCCGGGGCCTCGTCCTCCAGGAAGCCGCCCGACTGGTGCTGCCAGAGCTTGGCGTAGGCGCCCTCGGCCGCCAGCAGCTCCTGGTGGGAACCCTGTTCGATGATCCGGCCGCGGTCCAGCACCACCAGGCGGTCCATCCGGGCAACGGTGCTCAGGCGGTGCGCGACGACCATCGCGGTGCGGCCCTCCATCAGGCGCCACAGCGCCTGCTGCACCAGGATCTCGCTCTCCGAGTCGAGCGCGCTGGTGGCCTCGTCGAGCAGCAGGATCGGGGCGTCGCGCAGGATCGCCCGGGCCAGCGCGACCCGCTGGCGCTGGCCGCCGGAGAGCTTGACGCCACGCTCGCCGACCATGGTGTCGAAGCCCTCGGGCAAGCTGTCGACGAACTCCGAGACGTGCGCGGCCTGGGCGGCCCGCCGGATCTCGGCCTCGCTCGCGTCGGGGCGGGCGAAGGCGATGTTCTCGCGCAGCGTGCGGTGGAACATCGCCGGGTCCTGCGGGACGTAGGCGATCAGGCTGCGCAGGTCGGCCTGGCGCAGCTTGGTGATGTCCTGACCGCCGATCAGGATCCGGCCGGCGTCGATGTCGTTCATCCGCAGCAGCAGCCGGGTGAGCGTGGTCTTGCCGCCGCCGGACCGCCCGACCAGGCCGATCTTGGCACCGCTGGGCACGGCCAGGTCGAGGTCGGCGAAGATCGGCTCGGCGCCCGAGTGGGCGAAGGTGACGTGTTCGAAGCGGATGTCGCCGCGCCCGGTGCGCCCGGCGCGCAGCGGTTCGGGGGCAGGCGGGTCGACCACGGTGGGCGGGACCAGCAGCAGTTGGGTGAACTGGGCGGCCTCGGTGAGGGAGCTCTCCAGCCGGCGGTAGATCTGGTTGAACTCGAACATGATCCTGGTCGCGCTGGAGTAGTAGGTGAAGGCGACCATGACCGCCTCCACCCCTTGCGGGCCGCCGGCCAGCGTGACGGCGATCAGCAGGCCCAGCGCGTTGGTCAGCACCGACATCGGCGCGACCACGGTGTCGATCCGCAGGTTGCTGTAGTCCCAGGAGCGCAGCGCGAGGCTGCGCGAGCGGGCGACCCGGTTGCGGTGCTCGGCGGCTTCGCGGTCCTCGGCGGCGAAGGCGCGCACGGTGTCCATGTTCATCAGGGCGTCGGCGACGTGCCCGGACATCCAGGCGAAGGCCTCCTCGCGCTGGTCCACCAGCCGCTGGCGGCGGCGGATCAGCGGCAGCACGATCCCGGCGGTGACCGCGATCAGCACCAGCAGCCCGAGCACCAGCAGCGGCTGGTAGTGCCACAGCACCACCGAGCCGAAGACCAGCGGGACCAGGCTTGCCACCACCGAGAAGGTCAGCGTGTCGACGAACTCCTCGTAGCGGGAGGCGAAACTGAGCACCCGCTTGGTGAGCGAGCCGGCGAAGTTGTCGTGGAAGAAGGCGGCGTCCTTGGCGAACAGCTCGTCCATCCCGATCACGTACAGGTTCTCGATGCCGCGCGCCTCGGTGCGGTTCATGCAGTGCAGGCCGATCCGCCACAGCAGTTCGCCGGCCAGCAGCGCGGCGCCGAAGGCCAGCACGTAGGGCAGCAGGGCGACCAGCCCGGTGCTGCCGCCCCCGGCCAGGTGGGCGACCAGCTTGGCGACCACCAGCGGCGCCAGGTAGGCGATCCCGATGTTGCCCAGCGCGGGGAGCAGCAGGGCCGGCAGCGCGAGCCGTTTATGGCGGCTCAACTCCCGTCCGTAGTACCGCAGGGCGAGCAGCACCGAGGCTCTGCCCGGGGTGCCCTGGTGCGTGTCGGGCGATTGCATGCGCACTCCCAGTAGTCGCTCGGAGACGTTCGGCTACGGCAGTCTGCCGCGCCCTGCGCTCCGGCGTCCACGGGTTTTCCGGCTACCCTCACGTTCGGTGACAGGTGACGGGTGAGCGATCGGAGAGGCGGCGGACCATGGCCGAGGACCACGGGTACCTGCTGGACAACCGGCAGCGCGAGGCCGGCGAGCGGTTCGCCGCGATCGCCGAGCTCTTCGACTCCTGGACGACGGCCCACCTGGACCGGCTCGGGCTGACGGCGGGTCAGCACTGCTGGGAGGTGGGCGCGGGCGGCCCCGGCATCCCGTCGGCGCTGGCCGAGCGGGTCGGGCCGGCCGGGCGGGTGCTGGCCACCGACCTGGACGTGAGCTGGCTGACCGGGCCGGCCGCCCCGGAGGGGGTCGAGGTGCGCCGCCACGACGTCACTCAGGACCCGCTGCCCGCCGAGCAGTTCGACCTGGTGCACGCCCGGCTGCTGCTGGTCCACCTGCCGGACCGGGCGGCGGTGCTGGAGCGGCTGGCCACGGCGGTGCGGCCCGGCGGCCTGCTCGTGATCGAGGATGCGGACCCGGCGCTGCAGCCGCTGGCCTGCCCGGACGAGTCGGGGCCGGCCCAGCTGCTGGCCAACCGGGTGCGCCGGGCGTTCCGGGCCCGGCTCGCCGAGCGCGGCGCCGACCTGGCCTTCGGGCGCACGCTGCCCCGTCTGCTGCGCGGGGCGGGTCTGACCGAGGTGGCCGCGGAGGCCTTCTTCCCGGTCACCTCCCCGGCCTGCCGCGCCCTGGAGGCGGCGACCGTGCGCCAACTGCGCGAGCAGCTCACCGGCCCCGACCTCACCGCCGCCGACCTGGACCTGCACCTGGCCAACCTGGCCGGCGCCGAACTGGACGTCACCACGGCCCCGTTGATCACCTGCTGGGGCCGGCGCGGCTGACCGGGCGCCAGGGAAGCCCGCCGGCCGCTGCCCGCTTCACGGTGCCAGCAGGGCGCAGACGAAGTCCTCCTCGACCGCGCGCAGTTGGGCCAGCAGGTCGGCGTTGACCCGCTCGTTCACCTGGGCCGTGAGCGAGACGGTCACGCTGCGCCGACCGTCCGGGGTGCCCGCGCCGAACTGGGTGTAGCCGGCCGTGTTGCCGGTGTGCCCGTACACCACCCCGCACCGGGTGGTGTACTCGAAGATCGCCAGCCCGGCGCGGTTGGCCCCGGGGCCGGCCGGCTCGGAGGCACCGGCGACGAAGGTGCGCTGCGCCGCCCGGGTCGCCTCGCTGAGCAGCGGGCCGCCCGCGTAGCCCGCCGCGAAGGTGTTGAAGTCCGCGGGGGTGGAGACCACGCCGCCCGAGGCCCAGGAACCGGAGGCGCCGAACTGGGTGCTGACGTCCTCGGGCGGACTGCCGGCCTCGACGTCGTAGCCGTGCAGGTACGGGTCCGGGAGCTGGTAGCCGCTCGGCAGGCTGGTCTGGCGGAGCCCGAGCGGCTGGTAGACCTCCGAGGCCAGCAGGTCCTCGTAGCGCTGCCCGGTGGCGGCCTCGGCCATCAGGGCGACCGCGATGTTGTCGGAGTTGGAGTAGTGGTACTGCGAGCCGGGGGCGAACTCCAGGTCCTGGTCGGCGGCGTAGTCGAGCAGGTGGCGCGAGTCGAAGACCTTGTGCGGGTCGGCCCGGATCTCGTTGACGAACTCCGGCGCCCTGCTGTAGTCCGGCAGTCCGCTGGTGTGGTTGAGCAGCTCACGCAGTGTCACCGCACCCCAGGCGGAGGGCAGTTCGGGCAGCCGGTCGGCGAGGGTGTCGTCCAGTCCGAGCAGGCCGCAGTCCACCAGGCGCAGCGCGACCGCGCCGCTCAACGCCTTGGCGGCGCTGGCCAGCCGCATGTGGTCGGTGGCGCGCGGCGGGCGGCCGGTACCGAGCTCGGCGACACCGGCCCGCACCACCCGCATCCGGTCGCCGTCACGCAGCACCGCGATGGCGCCGGGCGGCCCGTCCGGGCGGTCCACCAGCTCCTGCAGGCGGGCCCGCAGCCCTGGGTCGGCGTCGCCGGCGCCACCACCGCTGCCTCCGCGATGGCCGCCCGGTGCCGCGACCGCCGCCGCGGACCCGGCCGGCCCGAGCGCGAGCGTGGCGGCGAGCAGGGCGGTCAGGGCCCGCCCGCGACGGCGCCCGGGTGCGAGCGGGCGGCGCGCACCGAGGGATACGGGCAGGTGGCGGGAGCTGACGGACACGGCGGGCCTCCGGACGGCGACGGGGCGGCGCCGACGGCGACCGCTCTGCTGCCAGCCATCCGTCACCGCCCGCCGCGCCGCACAAACGCCCGCTGGCCCACTGTGGCCCGGCCGGCCGAGCGGATACCCACCGTCACGGGGCGCCCGGGGCAGGTGCGAGCCTGGTAACGGAACCCGACCCGAGAGGTAGCACCATGACCGACCCCGCAGACGGCGTACTCGACCACCCGGTGGCCGAGTCGCTCAGCCACCGCCACGCCCACCTGGCCCGCCGGGTCGGTCGGGCCGCCACCTACCAGCCCGAGGTGGCCGGTTTCGCGGCGGTGCCGGCCGGTGCGGACGCTGCGGACTGGGCCGACCTGGCGCAGTTGCTCGGCCGGGGCGAGGTCGCCGACCTGTTCAGCTGCCCCGTACTGCCGCCGGGGGGCTGGGAGCAGGTCTTCGAACTCGACGGGCGCCAGCTGGTCTGGGCCGGTGACGCCGCCGACCCGGACCCCGAGGTGGTCGAACTCGGCCCGGCCGACGCTCCCGAGATGCTCGACCTGATCGCCCGCACCAAGCCGGGCCCGTTCCGCCCGCGCACCCACGAGCTCGGCCGCTACCTCGGCATCCGCGAGGGCGGCGCCCTGGTGGCGATGGGCGGCGAGCGGCTGCGGCCGCCGGGCTGGACCGAGATCAGCGCGGTCTGCACCGCCCCCGAGGCCCGCGGCCGGGGCCACGCCGCCCGCCTGGTGCGCACCCTGGCCGCCGGGATCCCCGCCCGCGGCGACCAGCCGTTCCTGCACGTGGCCGAGGCCAACACCCCCGCCCTCGGCCTGTACGAGCGCCTCGGCTTCGAGACCCGCCGCTCCGTCACCTTCCGGGGCTTCCTGATTCCCTGACGGGGAGTCGGCGCCTGAGGGCAGCGGCGCTCCGGGCGTCAGCCCTTGAGCGTCAGCCCCAGAGCATCAGCCCTTGAGCCCCGCCGCGACCGCGTCCGCGAGCGGGGTGGTCGGACGGCCGATCAGCCGGGCCAGCTCGCCGCCGGCCACCACCAGCTCGCCCTGCTGCACCGAGGCGTCCACCCCGGCCAGGATGGCGGCGACGTGCTCGGGCAGCCCGGCGCCGGCCAGGACGGCGGCCAGCTCCGCCACCGTCACGTTCCGGTAGCCGATCTCCCGGCCGGTCTGCCGGCTGAGCTCGGCCGCGTACTCCGGCAGGCTCCACGCCTGGTCGCCGCCCAGCTCGTAGGTCCGGCCCTGGTGCCCCTCGCCGGTCAGCACGGCGACCGCGGCCGCCGCGTAGTCGGCCCGCGCCGCCGAGGAGATCCGGCCCTCGCCCGCGGCGCCGACCACCGCGCCGTGCGCCAGCACCGGGGCCAGGTGCTCGGTGTAGTTCTCGTGGTACCAGCCGTTGCGCAGCAGCACGTACGGCAGGCCGGAGGCGAGCAGCACCTGCTCGGTGGCCCGGTGGTCGTCGGCGAGCGCGGCGGTCAGGCTGCCGGGAGCGCTGGTGTAGGCGAGCAGCGCGACGCCGGCCTTGGCGGCGGCCTCGATCACCACCCGGTGCTGGTCGACCCGGTCGCCGCCGACCGCGTTGCCGGAGATCAGCAGCACCTTGTCACCTGCGGCGAACAGCCCGTCGAAGGTCTGCGGCCGGTCGTAGTCGGCCACGGCCAGCCGCACGCCGCGCGCGGCCAGGTCGGCGGCCTTGGCCGCGTCCCGGACGACGGCGGTGACCTGCTCGGCGGGGACCTGCTCCAGCAGTTGGGTGATCACGTGGCGGCCGAGGGATCCGGTGGCTCCGGTGACGACGATGCTCATGTTGCTGCGCTCTCTTCCTGCGGTCTGTTCGTGCGGTGCGGACGTCATCGACCGTAGGATGGGAGCTAACTATTCGGAAGTACCCACTTTGAAGTAAGGTACTGACATGACAGTAAGTCTGGCGGACGGCACGGCACCTCGAACGGCAGCACCCGGGGCGACAGCTCCCTGGACGACAGCGCCCCCGACGGAGGCGCCGGTCGGGAAGTACGACACGGCCGAGGAGCTGTGCCCGTACCGCCTGGTGCTGGAGCACGTCACCAGCCGCTGGGGCGTCCTGATCCTGATCGAGCTCGCCGAGCGCCCGCAGCGCTTCAGCGAACTGCGCCGGGCGATCGGCCGGGTGAGCGAGAAGATGCTCGCCCAGACCCTGCAGACCCTGGAGCGGGACGGCATGGTCCACCGCGACGCCAAGCCGGTGATCCCGCCGCGGGTCGACTACTCGCTCACCGAGCTGGGCCGCGAGGCGGCCGAGCGGGTGCAGTTGCTGGCCAGTTGGACCCGCGAGCGGATGGACACCGTCCGCGCGGCCCGGCTGGCCTACGACGCGGCCCGGGAGCAGGCCGCGTGACGACGGACCGGACGGACCAGGCCGACCAGTCCGACCGGGAGGACCAGGGCGGCGCGCTGTCGGCCGAGGCCGCCGAGGTCCGCCGGTTCTGGGGCCGCCTCGGCCTGCCCGGCCTGATCGACGTCCACACCCACTTCATGCCCGAACAGGTACTGCGCAAGGTCTGGGCCTACTTCGACGCGATGGGCCCGCTGACCGGCGGGGTCGAATGGCCGATCGGCTACCGCCAGGAGGAGGCGGAACGAGCCGCCGTGCTGCGCGAGTTCGGCGTCCGGGCATTCACCGCGATGCTGTACCCGCACAAGCCCGGCATGGCCCGGTGGCTGAACGAGTGGGCCGTCGGCTTCGCCCGCCGCACCCCGGACTGCCTGCACACCGCGACCCTCTTCCCCGAACCGGGCGTGGAGGCCTACGTGCGCGAGGCCGTCGAGGCGGGCGCGCGGGTGTTCAAGGCGCACGTCCAGGTGGGCGGGTACCACCCGGCTGACGAACTGCTCGAGCCCGCCTGGGGCTTGCTGGCCGAGGCCGGGGTGCCGGTGGTGATCCACTGCGGCTCGGGGCCCGCGCCCGGCAAGCACACCGGCCCGGAGCCGATCGCCCGGGTGCTCGCCCGCCACCCCCGCCTGCGGCTGATCGTCGCGCACCTCGGGATGCCCGAGTACGCGGAGTTCCTCGACCTCGCCGAGGAGTACGACGAGCTGCGACTGGACACCACGATGGCGTTCACCGACTTCGCCGAGCGCCTGATGCCGTTCCCCCGCCCGGACCTGCCCAGGCTCGCCGCCCTCGGTGACCGCGTGCTGCTCGGCTCCGACTTCCCCAACATCCCCTACCCCTACCTGCACCAGCTCCAGGCCCTGGAGCGGCTCGGCCTCGGGGACGACTGGCTGCGCGCCGTCTGCCACGACAATGCGGCGGAGCTGTTCACTGACCAGCAGTGATGGGTACACCACGGAAGGTCAGACATCGCACAAGGAGGCGTCCGTGACCCCCATCTGGCGTACCCTCAGCACCCCCGTCCGCGAACCATCCCCCGCCACCGCCCCGGACGGGCGGACCGCCGTCTCCCAGGACGGGCGGACCGTCGGGTTCCTGCGCCTGGGCGTCGGGGCGATCGGCATCCTGCTGCCGCCGGCGCTCCCGCTCGGGAACTGGCTGTTCGCCGAGTTCCGGGGGCTGAGCACCAGCGGCTTCTGGCCGGAGTCGATGAGCGGCTCGTACTACACGAGCACCCGCAACGTCTTCGTGGGCAGCCTCTGCGCGCTCGGGGTGTTCCTGATCTGCTACCGCTTCGACCGCCGGGACGACCGCTGGAGCACCGCGGCCGGGGTGTGCGCGATCGGCGTGGCGCTCTGCCCGACCACCGCCGACAACCCGACCTCCTTCCAGCAGACGGTCGGCGCCCTCCACCTGGTGCTGGCCGCGCTGCTCTACCTGGTGCTGGCGCTGTTCTCGATCCTCTCCTTCCGCGACCCGCGCCTCGCGCAGAGCCGGTGGGCGACACGCGGGTACCTGGCGGCCGGCGTGCTGATCCCGGTCTCCCTGCTGTTCGCCATGCTGGCCGCACTCACCCACCTGGGCACCGACTGGCCGGTCCGGCCGGTCTACCTGTGCGAGTGGCTCGCCACCTGGGCGTTCGGCGGGGCGTGGACGGCGGCGGCGGTGGAGTTGGCGGCCGCCGACAGTGCGTCCCGGCGCACCGGCGTCACCCCGGTGGCGGGCACCTGAGGCTCACGCCCTGGGCGCGCGAGCGCCGCTCCGCCCCTGGTGCGCGAGGCTCACGCCTCGCGCACCAGGGCCAGCAGTGCGGCGTCGTCCGTCATACCGCCCCAGGGCGCGTCGGCCACGTATGCCTGGACGTCGGCCAGCAGTTGGTCCAGCAGGGCACCCGGGTCGCGGGCGGTGAGCCGGTCGGCCAGGCGGGCGGCCAACGGGTAGAACTCGCCGGCCGCGTCCCGGGCCTCGCTGACCCCGTCGGTGTAGAGCAGCAGCAGGTCACCGGGGCCGAGCTCGACGGTGCTGCTGCGGTAGGGCCCGCCGGTCAGCGCGCGCAGCGCCAGCGGCGGGGCGAAGGCCGGCGGCTGCACCTCCTCGACCTGCCACCGGCGCGAGTGCCGGCGCAGCAGCGGCGGCGGGTGGCCGCAGTTGACCACCTCCACCGGGCCGGGGGCGGGCGGGACGCCGAGCAGCACGGCGGTGACGAACCGCTCGCCGGTGGGCCGGTTGGCGAGCGCGGCGTCCAGCCGCTCGGCGAGCCCGGTGAGCAGCGGCTCGGTGCGGGCCGCCTCCCGGAAGACGCCGAGCACGTCGGCGGCGGTCTCCACGGCGGCCAGGCCCTTGCCCTGGACGTCGCCGAGCAGCACCCGGGTGCCGTAGTCGGTCTCCAGCACCTCGTACAGGTCGCCGCCGATCCGGGCCTCGGCCGCGGCGGCCAGGTAGCGCACGGCCACCCGCAGTCCGCGCACCCGCTCGGGCACCGGGCGCAGCAGGGTGCGCTGCGCGGCCTCCGCGACGGTGCGCACCTGCTGGAGCTCCTGCGCCCGGGTCCGGGTGAGCAGGACGTTGGCCACGCAGGCCAGGGTGACCGCGACGACCCCGCTCACGGCGGCGACGTCGACGCTGGTCGGCACCCCCTCGTTGGCCCGGGCCAGCAGGGCCATCAGGGCCACCACCACCGCGCCGGCGGCCAGCGGGACCCGTACCGAGCGGGTGCCGGCCCCCGCCAGCACGGGCACGCAGGCCAGGATGGGCGACACGGTGGAGCCGGGACCGGTGACCAGGTCCGCCAGCACGGCCAGCGCGAGCACCCCGTAGGACCCGTACACCAGCAGGCGCACCCGTCCGGGCACCAGGTGCGACCGCAGCGCGGGCGGGCGCGCGTTCGGCCGGCGTGCGGTACCGGGCGCGGGGGAAGGGCCGGGGGCGGGCATGGCAGCTCCAGGAGTCGCTGCGGGGGCGGCTCTTCTCACTCTCTGCCGCGCGCAGGCGACCG